>JAFXCD010000037.1 GCA_017521605.1 Lachnospiraceae bacterium
GTTAACAAAAACATACCTAAACACAGAACAAAACTTATTATTAAAAATCCTATACCCTTTATTTTTCTCATAAGCACTCCTTTTCACATTTTCCGATTTAATAATTATCTTCTTTCTTTATACTCCAATGGTATCACCACCCTACACTTTATAAGTCCATTATAACAAAACTAAAGTATTTTGTAAATACGCCTTATTTCGCATACCCTATACTATAAAGGACCTATAGATACGTACAAATAACACATATGGAGGTTTTTTACATGTTCGGAGATCAAGTGAAATCTTTGCGTCTTTCCCGTAATCTAAGTCAGGTTCAGCTAGCCGACCAGCTGAATGTTTCCAAACAGACCATATCCAATTGGGAAAACAATAATATACTTCCTTCTATCGAGATGCTCATGAATATTTCAGATTATTTTTGCGTGAGTACAGATTGTCTTCTGGAGCTTAACAATCGCAAATATATAGAAGTTACCGGCTTGTCAGACACACAGCTGGCACATATTCAGATGATTATTGAAGATATATTAAAAACCTCAAAGTAATTTAGGTTACTTTGAGGTTTTCTTGTTTTATATATGTTAATATGAATTGTCTTCCTTCTTGGCTTTCCATAAATTCATCCAAATTTTCTTAATCAGCAAATGTGGCTTAATTCCCTCTGTTTTCTCCTTCCACACGTTATCCGCAGACTCGAACCACCTTCGGTGGTCCTCATTCGCGTCGCTCGTCAAATATCGATTAGCTTGCCGCCGTATGCAAGCATCCGCAGCAAGCTAATCAATACTTGACTCTGCGGATAACGCGCAAAAAGAAGACCGGCTAACCCATACGGGTTAGCCGGCCCTATATTAAGCCTTTATACAACTATGTATCTTAAGCCATACCTTCCGAACCAAGAACGGTCTTAATCTTGTGAGCAACTACTTCCTTGCAGTATGCACGACCATCGGTTAAGTACTGTCTGGGATCGAAGTGATCAGGATGAGCAAACATATGCTCTCTGATACCAGCAGTTAAACCTAATCTTAAGTCAGAGTCGATGTTGATCTTACATACAGCAGATCTAGCAGCCTGACGAAGCATATCTTCAGGAATACCGATAGCATCCTTTAATGCACCACCGTTAGCGTTGATGATGTCAACGTAGTTAGGAAGTACAGAAGAAGCGCCGTGTAATACGATAGGGAATCCGGGAAGTCTCTTAGAAACTTCATCAAGGATATCGAAACGTAACTGAGGCTTCTGGCCGGGCTTGAACTTGAATGCACCATGGCTGGTACCGATAGCGATTGCAAGAGAGTCAACACCGGTTCTCTTAACGAAATCTTCTACCTGCTCAGGCTGAGTATAAGACTCATGACCAGCTTCTACTACTACATCATCTTCGATACCTGCTAAAGTACCAAGCTCACCTTCTACTACACATCCTCTTTCATGTGCATAGTCAGCTACTCTCTTAGATAATTCGATGTTCTCTTCGTAAGGAAGATGAGAACCATCAATCATAACTGAGGTGAAACCACCATCGATACACTGCTTACAGATTTCGAAATCTGCGCCGTGGTCTAAGTGAAGAGCGATCGGAATATTAGTCTCTTCGATAGCTGCCTGTACTAAGTGTACAAGGTAAGAATGCTTAGCATACTTTCTTGCACCTGCAGAACACTGAAGGATAATAGGAGATCTTAATTCATCAGCTGCTTCAGTAATAGCCTGAACGATTTCCATATTATTTACGTTGAAAGCACCTACTGCATAGCCGCCTTCATAAGCTTTTTTGAACATTTCTGTTGTTGTAACTAATGCCATTTTTAAAGTCATCCTTTCTTCTTTTTGTTTCTTGGGCAAAAGCCCTTTGCCGATAGTATAACACACATTTGTTAAAAAGCAAACAAGAATGTTAAAAAAATATCGGCATTGTTGCTTTCTACAACCATGCCGAACTATTTTCACATAAATTTATGCAGTTTCCCCACACAAATACTTCTCAATATCATCAATTGCTGCGCTTTCATCCGCACCATCTGCGATTACGGTTACAGACTCGCCGGTCACCAGGCCTAAGCTCATCATACCCATAATACTCTTTGCATTTACCTTCTTGCCTTCGCACTCCAGATAAACACTGCTATCGTATCTGCTGGCAACCTGTACCAACATTGCTACGGGTCTTGCTTCCAATCCGCTCTGCAACTTAATCTCTACTGCTTTCTTAGTCATCTTTTCTCCTCCTCTTTACCACTCTTAAGCATATCTGCCATTTCACTCAGTTTACGTAATCTGTGATTCACGCCGGATTTACCGATAGGGGGCTCAAGCATCTCACCCAACTCCTTCAAAGATGCTTCTGGTTCTTCCAGACGTATCCGCGCAATCTGCTGCAATCCTTTTGGCAAATTCTCCAGACCATATTTTTCTTTCAGTAATAGGATATCCTCCTGCTGCTTTCTTGAAGAATCCAAGGTCTTGTTAATATTGGCTGTCTCACAATTTACTCTGCGGTTCACAGTGTTTCTCAACTCTTTTAGAATACGCAGATTTTCTAATTTCATTAATGCTACATGTGCTTCCATGATATTCAGCAAATCCACAATGGCTTCACTTTCCTTCATATATACCACATGATACTTTTTACGAAGAATGGTTTTGGCTTCTATACCAAAGCTTTGTATCATCTCCTGCAACTGCTTTGCCTTCTTTTCATTGGTAGTAACAAACTCCAGATGATATCCTTTTTCCGGTGCACTTATGGAACCAATGGCTAAAAATGCACCTCGGATATAAGCTCTCCTACAGCAGGCGCTCTTCAATAACACCTCGTCTACAGGTTCATTCACATCCCCGAAACGCACATACAGCTCCTGCATCTTTTCTTCATCGATAGCCACATCAGTATCTATACTATATGTTTTTTTCAATAATGTAAAGCACTTTTTTACAACTGTTGTATTTTCTACCTGAAATCCTATGGTAAAACAACCTTCATTATCCCGGCCGTACTGTCCGCAAAAATGCAAAATTGCTGCCAGTTCCGCCAATTGACAATGCCTGGCAGTTCCCATGTGCTTTACCAGTTCTTCCTTTACTTCATGAGAAAAAGACATCTTACACCTCAAATAACTATTTACTACGGTTATTTATATCTCTATGGTAAATGGTCATACCATAATTTCCCTGATTTTTCATCCTCTGATACAATTCATTGGCCAAAGTCACACTACGGTGCTTCCCTCCGGTACAACCAATTGCTACCACCAGACGATATTTACCTTCATTTACATAATGAGGAATCAGGAAATGCAACATATCCGTCAGCTTATCTAAAAACTCATCCGATTCCGGATACTGCATTACATAATCCTGTACCGGCTTATCATTACCGGTCAGCATTTTTAACTCATCTACATAATAAGGATTGGGCAGGAAACGTACATCAAATACCAAATCCACATCAGAAGGAATCCCATGCTTAAAGCCAAAGGACATAACATTCACCATCAGGTTATTATACTCCTCCCCATCCACAAAAATACGTTCCAGCTCTGCCTTTAACTCTCTGGTCAAAAGACTGGAAGTATCAATCACATAATCCGACTGCTTCCGGATATCCTCTAAAAGCTTGCGTTCCTTCGCTACACCATCTTCAATACGGCCATCCGGATCCACAGGATGCAAACGCCGACTTTCCTTATATCGCTTTATCAATGTATCGTCGGAAGCATTCATAAAAAGGATCTCAAACCGGTATCCCTTTACACGCAAATTCTCCAACATATGCGCCACATCCTCAAAGGCTTCCGCACGCACATCCAAACCCAGCACTACCTTTTCAATCTCGTTGTTGGGCAGTGCCAGAAGCTCCATAAACTTTTCCATCAATGACACGGGCAGATTATCCACGCAGTAATAGCCTGCATCCTCCAGCATTTTTAGTGCGGTACTTTTCCCACTGCCACTCATTCCGGTAACAATTACAAATCTCATGTGTATCCTCTGTCAAACTATTTCAAAACAATTACTTCCGGCTCCAAATCCACGCCGTACTTGTCTTTAACTTCACTCTGTACATGGGCAATCAGCGCTTCTACATCTGCTGCGGTTGCTCCACCTTTATTAATTACAAAGCCACAATGCTTTTCTGACACCTGGGCACCACCTATCTGATAACCACGGAGTCCCGCATTCATGATCAAGGCACCGGCAAAATGTCCCTCCGGTCGCTTAAAGGTACTTCCAGCACTGGGAAACTCTAAGGGCTGTTTCTCTCTACGCTTAGCCGCCAGCTCATCCATTCTGGCTTTGATGGCTTCTGTATCTCCCTGTTGCAAGGTGATTCCCACCTCCACAGCAGTGAAATCAGAGTTCTTTATGGCACTGGTGCGATAACCGAATTGCATATCCTCATTATCCAGTTCCAAAAGATTGCCTTCTCCATCCACTACCTTTACTAAGGTCACCACCTGCTTCAGCTCTCCATCATAAGCCCCGGCATTCATTACCACACCACCACCGATGGTGCCCGGAATTCCGGAAGCAAACTCAAAACCGGTAAGTCCATTTTCTAAAGCCACTCTGGCTATTTTACTCATAGGAGCTCCTGCCTGAGCGATGATGGTATTGCCTTCCACAGTTACTTCACTCATTTTTTCTGCAACGGCCATTATCACTCCCCGGTAACCCTCATCGCTTACCAGCAGATTACTGCCATTCCCCAGCACAAAGTAAGGCATCTCCAGCTTTCTCAGATAATTCATCACCTTACTCAGCTGCTCTGCATTTTCTATTTGTAAAAGACAGTCTGCATTTCCACCGATACGAAAGGTGGTATGCTTGCTCATTGGTTCATTTAAGATGATATTCTCTGCAGGTAAAAAACTCTCCAATGCTTTTACAACTGTGGCACTAATCATGTTTTTAGTTCCTTTCCTTTAACACCAAAGCTGCTGCGCCGAAAATACCGGCATCATTTCCCAAAGTAGCCAATGCCAGCTTCGCTTCCTTACAGCCATGGAATACATACTTTTCATATGCAGGACGAATATAGTCAAACAAAATCTCCCCCGCCTTGGAAACGCCGCCACCGATAACGAACATCTCCGGATTTACTACTGCTGCCACTGCAGCCAGTCCCTTTCCTAAATATTCACCAAACTGTTCTGCAATTTCAATAGCCACTGCATCCTTTTCCTTTACTGCATCAAATACTGCCTTAGCTGTTAATTTTTCTCCTCTTAAAACGCTGGGGGCATCATCCTTGGCCAATCTACGTGTTGCCAGTCGTACCACACCGGTTGCAGAAGCATATTGCTCCAGACAGCCCCTGTTCTTACAACCGCACACCTCGGTTTCATTATCTTCTATATGAATGTGCCCAATTTCACCGCCTGCACCTGTTGCTCCGCTAAGAATCTGTCCGCCTATAATAATACCACCACCAACACCGGTACCAAGTGTTACTGCCACCATATTGGAGCAGCCCTTACCGCCACCCTGCCACATTTCACCGTAAGCAGCCACATTGGCATCATTTCCGGCTTTTACCTCCAAGTCCAAATAGCCTCCCAACACTTTTGGAATATTAAATACATCCCATCCCAGGTTAACAGCCTTTTGTACATTGCCTTCTGCATCAACAGGTCCGGGCACACCTACGCCCACACCTACTACATCCTCTTCTGTAATTCCTTTTTCTGCCATCACAGCTTTAATACTATTTGCCACATCCGGCAAAATCTGCACTCCGTGATTCTCCTTTATAGTAGGAATCTCCCACTTATCCAGCACACAGCCTTCTTTATCAAACAAGCCTAATTTCACGGTGGTTCCACCGATATCTACTCCAAATGCATACTTCTTCATAACAGCCTCCCTGATTAATCTTCTTCTCTTTTTCTGGTTAAGGATTTCTGCACTCTTGCGTACAGCTCCTGTGCCGCATTGTAACCCATCTTCTTCTGGCGATGGTTAACAGCTGCAGACTCACAGATCACCGCCAGGTTACGTCCCGGACGGATGGGAATATTGTGGCAAACCACTTTATTCCCCAGGTATTCTGTATAGCTTTCTTCCAAGCCTAAACGGTCGTATTCTTTTTCCTTGTCCCAATCCTCCAGGCGGATTACCAGATCAATGGACTGGGTATCCTTTACAGAGGATGCACCATACAATGCTTTAATATCAATAATACCTATGCCACGCAACTCTATAAAATGCTTGGTAATATCCGGTGCACTACCGATTAGGGTTTCCTCACTCACTCGGCGGATTTCTACCACATCATCGGTTACCAGACGGTGTCCACGCTTTACCAACTCCAGTGCCGCCTCAGACTTACCGATACCGCTTTCTCCGGTAATCAGCAGGCCTTCACCAAATACATCCACCAGTACACCATGTACGGAGATACAGGGGGCCAGCTGTACATTTAACCAACGGATGGTCTCTGCCATAAATGCAGAGGTTGTCTGCTTGGTAGACAAGATTGGTATATTTCTCTTAGTAGCAGCTTCCAAAAAGTATGCATCCGGCTGTAAATCTCTACAGTATACAATGGCCGGAATATCATAGGACAGAAGCTGGTCATACATTTCATGCTTTTTTGCTTCATCCAGCCCCTCCAGATAGGTATGCTCCACAAAGCCGACTACCTGCAGACGAGCCGCATCAAAGTGCTCAAAAAAGCCTGTCAGCTGTAATGCCGGACGGTTTAAATCCGTCTGGGTAAGGCGCTTTGCACTGACATCCACATCTGTAGTAAGGTTTTCCAGTTTCATCTTTTCAATTAATTTCTTTAAACCAATACTTGCCATAATTTCTACAGTCCTTTCTGCGTTCAATTACTGTAACTATAACACAATCCTTTCGTGGCTTCAATTAGAAAAAACGCATAATTTCCATCCGAATATGCTTATTGATACCCCACCACCTATACGCAAAAGACAATGAGGAATATAATATCCTACCGCAGGATGCTCTCGCTTCGTGCAAAACGTAACAAGCACTTTGAGAATTGCTTCGCAATTCTCTCCAAGTTTGCTTCGCAAACTTTACAGCTCAGCAAATGGATACGGGCTGACGTTTTGCAAGACCTTGCTTGTAGGAAATTATGTCCCTATTGCCTGTATTTTTAGTCTGTTATTAAGTACCTATAAGCATATTCGGATTAATTATTCTTTCCTCGAAAAAATCTATAAATCCCTTCAGCTACGCTGCGGTTCATCTCGGGAATTTCCAGTAGTTGGTCAACTTCTGCGCCTCGGATTTCTTCCAGGGATTTGAAGTGGCGCATAAGGGCCTTGCGGCGGGCAGGGCCTACGCCCGGAATGTCGTCCAGCACGGATTTCACCTGGTCTTTGCTACGTAAGGAGCGGTGATACTCTATGGCGAAACGATGGGCTTCGTCCTGGATACGGGTAATCAGCTTAAAGCCTTCCGAACGGGTATCAATGGGTAGCTCCACATTGTTAAAATACAAACCTCTGGTGCGGTGATTATCATCCTTTACCATACCGCAAACAGGGATGTTGATATGCAGCTCCTCCAGTACGGACAACGCAATATTTACTTGTCCTCGACCGCCATCCATTAGGAGCAAATCCGGGAATTTGGTAAAGCTGCCATAGACAGTGTCGATATTCTGCTCTACCAGTTCTTTCCCCTCTTCCATGCCGTGGAGGAAACGTCTTGTCAGTACCTCCCGCATGCAGGCATAATCATCAGGACCGGACACGGTTTTAATCCGGAATTTCCGGTAATCGCTCTTTTTCGGCTTACCCTTTTCATAAACCACCATGGAACCTACATTCTCAAAACCACTGATATTGGAAATATCAAAGGCCTCCATACGTTCAATGCCGGGCAATCCAAGTAAGTCAGCAATCTCTTTCACAGCTCCGATGGTGCGACCTTCCTCGCGCTTTAAACGTTCCTTATCCTGACTCAAAATCAACTTGGCATTCTGGGCCGCCAGCTCTACCAGCTTTTCCTTAGTGCCGATTTTGGGCACCTTCACATACACCCTACTGCCCCGGCGTGTAGTCAGCCATTGTTCAATCAGCTCTAAATCTTCTATTTCATATTGCAGCATCAACTCCCTGGGTATAAAGGGGGTGCCAGCATAAAACTGCTTTATAAAGTCCTCCAGAATCTGGGGCTTCTTTTGACCTGACACATGCGTCATATAGTAATGTTCCCGGCCAATCAGCTTGCCACCGCGGATAAAGAACACCTGCACCACAGCCTCTGCCTCATCCTGATACAGTGCCAGTACATCCTTGTCCTCCAAATCACTGTCTGTAATCTTCTGCTTCTGGGATACCTGCTTCACACTATTAAGTAGGTCACGATACTTGGCAGCCTCTTCAAACTCCATATTTTCTGCTGCCGCCAGCATTTTGGTCTCCAAATCCTTCTGTATGAGGCCATAATTACCGTTTAAGAATTCCATGGCGCCTGCAATCTGCTGCCGGTACTGCTCCTTGTCTATATACCCTTGGCAAGGTCCCAGACACTGCTTAATATGATAATTTAAACAAGGCCGCTCTTTGCCGATTTCCTTCGGCAGACTTCTGTGACAGGTACGTAGCTGATACAATTTATTCAGAAGCTCTATGGTGTCCTTCACGGCTGCCGCACTGGTATAGGGACCGAAGTATTTGGATTTATCCTTTTTCATCTCTCTGGAAAACAGTATGCGTGGGAACTCCTCCCCCAAAGTCACCTTGATATAAGGGTAGGTCTTATCATCCTTTAGCAAAGTGTTGTACTTGGGACTATGCTCCTTAATAAGGTTATTCTCCAGCACTAAAGCCTCCAGCTCCGAATCCGTTACAATATATTCAAACCGAGCTATCAAAGTCACCATTTTATCAATCATGGGGCCACGCCCAATATTCTCACGAAAATAAGACCTGACACGGTTGCGCAGGTTTATAGCCTTGCCCACATACAATATGGTATCGTGAGCATCTCGCATAATATAAACTCCCGGCTTGGTAGGGAGCTTTTTCAGTTCTTCTTCAAAGTTGAAACCCATTGTTATTCTCTCGCTCTTTGCTTCTTGTTTGATGAGATTTCTCTTACCTCATTATTTTATCTGTACCAATAGAGACTGTCAACTACCACAAAAAGGGAGGGGAAACTGCATTCCGCAGTCCCCTCCTTAGCTTTTAACTGGCTCTCTTTTCATCCCAAGGGAAGTAGCCTTGGCTTTTCTTTCTTAGCTGCTTCAGTATGGTTCTACTTTTTTCATCCGAAAGCGGCATGAAACACTCCTCATAGCCTGCATAATAGAACAAATAGCTGATACCGGTTTCCTTGTCCAGCCAAATCTCTGCACCTTTGTCACTATCTACATTATCGGCCTGAGAATAAACCCTCATATACCTACTGGTTTTGTTTGTCATTTTCATTCTCTCCTCATAAAAAACTAACAACTTGTTATGTTATTATTATAATGGAGAAAAAAACAACCTTCCATTCTACAAATACGCACGAATCAATGCCTTAATGTGCTATTCGTGCCATTTTCATATTCTGTTACATTATGCAAAATTAATCTTTCACTCATAAAGTAATACTCCATCATTGGTCTCCACAACCTATTATCTTCTCTATCTTTAAATACAATTCCGAATAAAAACTTTTAATCTCAGTTAAATTTTCCATTTCGCCAAGTGGTATTTCCTCAGCATCCTCATAAACCACTTCCTTTTTTATAATACCTCCCTCAAATACACGAACCGCCTGAAAAACACCATCAAGAATAAAGTTGCTACCATCAAGTATGTGCTTCTCGGGCAAATATTCTAACTTAGCAAGCAAAACATCTACAAACGCCTTATCAAGATATTTGATGCCACAAACAATTCTTCCTCTTAAAATATTAGCTTTTCCCGACTCTACCGAATCACGGAATCTATACATAAATATATCCTCTTCATCCAGTACAGAATGTAATATTGGCTTAGCATACAAGATAACATAACCTTTATCTGTTTTATACAACTTAGTATAAAAAGTTTGATGGTTATGGGATGGTAGCGCATATATATCGCATATGATTTCTTTTTCAGATACATTCAGCAAAACCTCTGATAATGCTTCATTTGCCAATTCTATATCATATAAATAGTTTGCATATTGTTCTTCTTGATACATCTTTAACATATCTGGTTTATCCACACTATATCACCTTCTTCTGTGTCCTTTTTTATTTTGTATGCATTATCTGCTACATGATGTAAGATTTTCTTAATCTCTGATATGCTATATTTCATTGGTACATAGTATATTTGGTATTCCGTATTATCCAGTTCACAAACTGTATTTAAGTCTGCCACACAGGTCATTCCGCAGGCATCGCATTTTGCACCAAAGACTCCATCCAAAAATTGTATATTACTTTTTTCCTCATGACAATTCAGACATTCGCTTGCAGGAAGTAGCTTTTGGTCATACATATACATTATACAGTTCATACAATAATTTTCCATATTCTTATTTATTCCTCTATATTACCTTATCATCCGTTATGCATATAAAATAATATTGTAATGGTTTTTCACAATAAGCACATTTTTTCGTCTTAAATACTGGCGAAATAGGTGGAAATTTGTTATCTGTACCGGCATAAAGATAGGAATTTGTTCCAGCCAGTGGCATAATAAACTTATCAGTATTATTTTGTCTACACTCCATACACACCCAGTTATCACGAATATTCACATGATAATAAACATCACCATCTTTATAACAATTAATGGGTTCCCACCATAAATGAATCCTCTTTGAATTCCTTTGTTCTGCAAATGCAAAAAATATTCTGGTTGGATTGCTTTTTGCTTCTTTGACAAGATATTGCATATGTCTTTTTATAAATTCTACGAATTCAATAGTCTTTGAACGGCCTTGGCATACCATGGAAAGTACTTCTGAATCCGACAAAATATCATCCAAATATTCCGGTGAAACGATGCAAGTCTTTACCCCATCTATCTCTCTAATTTCCCTGCAATAACGCTCAAATTGTTGCATATAATGCCTCCAAAACTTCTGTATCATAAGGAAAACACCAACCCATAAAATCAATTCCATCCACCACTTCATCTTTTCCCCAATATATGGAACGACCACTCTTAATGTATCCTCTTTCCAATTCTTCACCACAATATGGACATTTCATATTTATATAAAAAAATCCAACAGCTCCCAAAACCATTCCTTGATTTTCTCACCTGTTGCCAAATATGCAATTCCGCTAAAAACCATAACCACAACTCCAATCCAAAACAAAATATATCCTTCTTCCGAGAAGAAATTTGATAGTACAATCATTATAGCACCAAGTGTGGCACATACACCTGATATCCTCGATATAATCTTTCGCATAGTTAACTCCTTTTATCCCCCCAAAAAAATCGAAATTATGATGTAACAAACTCACAACACCACCTAATGTGTCGCCAACCACTCGTCGATTTCTTCCTGATAGGGCAGTTTAAAGAAACTTTTATCCACAGGTATCATATCCAGATTACCATCCAGCACCTCTGCAGCAATAATCGGCTCCATATCAATTCCACGTTCCTTTGTCAGCCTCATAAAAGCATATGTCCACATATCCACCATCGTACGATTCAAATCATACATTTGCCTATCTTGCCGAATCCTCTGCAAAAGGAACTTCCGAATTTCCTTCTTGTCATTCTGTAAAATTGCTAAGACTATTTTCTTTCTGTCACAATCCTCCCATGCCTCTACCAAGTGATATATTTCTTGACTGCTTCCACCTGTCAAAATCTGAAGTAAGGGAGCTGTCCACGGCTTCTCCTTCTCACAGGAAAAAGCTTGGATTTCGGGCAACATCCAATCCTCTCCGGAAGCATAAGCCCCCAACATCCAAGAAAACACCGGCAGAGAGTCGCCCTTTTCATGCCTTTCAAAATAAGGAACCCACTTAACAGGATATCCTTTCTCTCGAAGCTGATAAGCACGCAGCCACGTCAATGCACTTAAATACCAAAAACCTCTCGCACGCTTAGCATCTCTATGCTCAATATAATCCGCCTCTGCATTCAGCCGATACACCACATCCATCACGTAGCACAAATCCAGCAGATTCTTCTCCAGATAATATTTTGCATATGCACCATTCTTATGCATATCACACTCACGGCCAAGTACCCACTGCTCCGGCGTAGAATGTAATAACCATGCATTATCGCTGTCTTTCTTCTCCCTGTCAAAATCAATAGATGTGACACGGATTTCCGGAAGCTTCTTTTTGCCAGGCTTTTCAATTTTCTGTTTTGGTCTATGGGATAAATAATCTTCCCCTAAAAGTGGCTCGCGATTTCTAGTACCAAACTCCTCTAAAAAACTCTTTTTCTCCTTTGCAGGTATCTCCGCCAGTTCTTTTGCCATTTCTATGTGATTTGTCAAAGACTTTTCTAATAACAGCTGCCCCTGTTCTGATGGTAAACCTGTCACCTGTATGTACTTCTCTACAAAAGCAACCTGCCGTTCCTGCATTCCTAAACAGCACTTTTCATCCTTTTCTGATACTGCGTAAAAGAACTCCTGTATATCCTGCACAAACTGCAAAGCCAGCTCCTCCCAGCCATCTCTGGGTGTAAAAAAACTTTCCTCCACTGCCAAAATGTACTGCTCGTCCATGGAATACCCTGTAGCCGCAGCCTTCCAAAAACGTTCCACAGTCTTTTTCAAAAACTTAGACATATCAAAAAATCTATCCTTTGCCAGCTGCTCATAAACCTCATATTCTTGCTTTATACAAACAGTACCAAAGGCTACAAATTTCCAGAAATGAGTCTTCTTCATGATTTTTGATACTTCATTAAAGTTTACTGTATATCTTTGTAAATTACTCATGTTTTACCTTTCTATTTACTGACTTCCAGAACTGTCTCTGATTTGTATTTAACTATACCATCCCAACTTTCTCTAAATCTACACTTCTCGCTTTTTATCGGGATAATAAAAACTAGACATATAAAAACTGCCACTCAGTCACCATTCCGATTATCGTGAACACTATAGCTAAAACTCCCCATGTCAGGAAATACATCTTAATCCATGGTTGCTCACGAACACCTAACTGACTTGCCGGCATTGCTTTTTTCGGATTCTTGATATAATACAGATTTACCGTATCCGACAATCCCCAATGAGATACTAATCTGGTTTTACATTTTTTCCCTTTGTGCTCATAAGTATATATACCGACCCTTGCTCCGTTCCAATTTCCATCCTTGTCCCGGTCATCATATGTTTTTTGAAGTTTTGCATTAATAACATGTCCGTTATCTTTTGCTTTCTGCAATAACTTCTCACGAATAAACGGCACATAAAATGCAATTCTCAAATACACCATAATCGGTGTCGCAAAAATAGCAAAAAATGGTGCCATGAAAACGCCAATCAATGAATATGCTAATATTTTTACTCCCATGCTCTACTTTCCTCCAAATGTTCAACTTCATATTTCTCTTCCACTATTACACTACCTTTAACTACACTGTGTAAAAAACATCCCTATATCGTTTGCATCAGGTTCTCTATTTAAGAAAAAATATCCAATAGAATCATTTAAATAGAATATATCTTGAAATTCTTCCGGAAAGTCTCCACCATATATCTGCAAACAAAACTGATAATCATCAACTTCCATGATAGACAATGGAGTCCAAAAAATAATCCTCTAGATTGTAGGTCGTAAACACTGAAATCATCTTATCTTTTGGGTAATGGTAAGCTAATTTATCATTTAAGAAATTGGTGGGAATATTTAGTATCAAAACCATTTTTTCTCCATTTGGATTAATCGGCCATTCCATACCCTCAGGTAAAAAACTCATACCACCAATACGCATAATATTTTCTTCATTACCTGCCAATTCAAATTCTATCTCTTTGGACATTTCTTATATGTACCTCCTTACCTATTTCTTCACGTTTAAAAAATTTCCGGCTTTTCAAAATTAATTAAAATATTGTTGTTATCACACAGTTCTTTGAACAACTCTGTCACAACAAAATAAGACGAATACTTCCTTATCATCCTTGTAAAAGCCGGCCATATTGTCAGGATGATTGAGGGTTGTAGTTATTCTATACAGTTTTCGTGACATTGCTAATTTCCTCTCCTTTATTTGTACTTCTTTTCTAATTACCTTTCAACTATTTCTGTTATTATTTTTCCTGCATCTACTTTAACAATTTCACTATTTTATCTCTATTCTTTCCAAGCTTCATAAAGGTAGGAAGCTCATCTGCTTGTGTCCGCCTGCCTGTAACAGGGTCTTCCCTTAGGTCTGCGCTCAGATACTCTATCAGATAAGCCAGATGCTCTCTGTTTAAAGCCCATACCGGTTTGCCGTCAAAAGAAGATAAAAACCAAAGTTCTAAACCAAATATGGATTCATACCCGTTTTGCACTTGCTCGTAATAGCCACCATACCCTTTTTTCTTTTTTTGAACCTTTCCCGGCATTTTATGCCCACAATAAGAACATTTCACCCAAAGGGCAGGATAATTCTTTTCTGTTTCCTTTTTGATATCCACTCTATAATACCTTCCGCAATTTTCACAATGATTTTCTACATCATACTCATAGCAGAAGTGCTCGGTCTTCATGGATTTATTACAGCCTGTACATACAAATTGATAAATCCCCTCTTGCCTCGTTACAATGCCTCGTTTGTTGCAATTAGGACATTTCACATCAATCCCTGTACGCATAACCCAATGTACTGAATATTTACCATATTCTTCATCTACAAAACGTTTCATAAGTATTTTCCTTCCCTATTCAAGCCCTTCCTAAATTCTAAAAGCATCTACTTTTTCACCTTAAATTGTTGTGTTAAATCTGCTCTACAATAGGGGCAGTTTTTTACCAAAATCGGCATACAAACCGTTGCCGTACCGCCACATACATCTTTTGAAGGAAGCTTCTCTTTACACGCAGGACATTTCCAGCACACAATTATTACTGAATGAAACAGGGCAATCAAACAAACCACCAGACCAATGCTATAAATAGCACTCGTAACATTGTTGATATGTATCAAAGCAATACCCCCAAAACACCATATAAGAGATGCAAGTATAACAAACCCTCTTTTTCTATTCCATGATTTATAAGCAAATCCTTGTTTGATTGCTTTAATTTCTTCTTTTGAAAGCTTCAAATTATCCATCCCGATTCCTCCTGTTTCTACCCAACGCAAAATTGAACCTTATATATTGGCTTCATAACTATATTTCCTTTCGCTTTACATCATTTATCAATTCAGCAATCATATCCTTCGCTTCATACAAAGCTTCTAAATAGGAACGTTCCAGCTCCTTATGCAGATCAAAAACATCTGATTCAAGCCTATAACCTCGTTGAGAACTGTCTTTATAGGAAACCATCCCAACCTCCTTACTCCCATGATAAATTCTGCAAGGAACAACCGGTCCAAATCCATACTCGCATGACAAATAATCAAACTCATCACAACAAGGACAGAATACCATAAGATTAGCAAATCCTTCATATTCGTATTCAAAATTACATTTTTTGCACTGTTTTTTCATCTTTTCCTAACTGTTTTTGCTTAACTTAATTCGCTCAATCCCTTTACATTCTACATTATAATTTCCTGCTTCTACTTTTAATTCTAACACTTTCTCCATCTCCAAATCAGGATATAACAAGCATTGAATCAGTTCTCCAGCATTCACCAAAACCATTTTCCCAGACGGCACACTAATGCATGTACCATCGCAATACTCAACAAATTCGATTTCACAATTCTCTATATCTTTATCACCCAAAAGTACAAACATTTTACCTTCATTACAAAAATCTTTTATAAGTTTGTTTTCTCTCTCCCAGACAGTTACCCAATCTTCTCCTGGAAAATCATATATCAGTTCTGTTCTTCCCTCTCGGTCTAACATAATTTCAAAAGAATATAGCATATCCTCGTTCAATTCCTCAAAGTAAACTTCATCCATCAACACTAGTCCGTCTGGCAGATTGTCACATATATAATCAAATTTCATATGTTCCTTCTCCATTTTCCTGCTATTCATAAACTTTTGTACATACTTTCAACCTATCTATAAGTTTGAAAGTCAACAACTATTCATATACATAATCCTTGAAATAATCTGTTTCGTCCTGATAATCCAACCATAACTCAAACCAGCCCAAAAAGTCCTGCCGTTCACAACATGGTTGAACACCTACATCAGTAAAATGCCATACTTCGCCTCGGCATTTGCCTGTTACAATCAAATTATAACTCATACCATCACCAATATTTATGAGTTCGATTTCACCTTTATAAACATTATCTTTTACTTCTTGACTAATTACGCTTGAAGGTCTATCATCATTTTCCCATACCCATGCTTCTTCAATCATAAAAGGACAAGATAAATCTTGCATTTCTATATCTTGTAAGCATTTGAGTCGAAAACCATCAACCATACTGCTACAACCATTTCCAATACACGTTAAAAACAAACGATATGCTTGCGGTAATTGAATTTTACAGTTTTCCTCAAACGCTATAATAACTTCTTCTGAAAGGCACTCCCCCAGCTCGATGTTTCTTTCAACCACTTTTTTCTTAATACGAGCTATTACTTCCTCATAATCCTTCGTCTCATAAATCGGCATCCCTTTCCTCCCTCAACTTCAAGTTTTATTCTCTATCTCGCCATGCCGCCAGGTTCGCAAGACTGAAATTACGGTCCATATTGCACATGGGCATTCTCATCTTCAGCCAACCATATTGTGGTAGCTCTTGCTTCAACATTTTCTTTATCCAGCCAGACATTTGCATACCATTCATTTTCCTCATTATGTTGCACTTCATTCCTATACCAGAAATCTACCCGGGGTCCCCATTGGTGTGTCTTAAAAATAGAATATGTAAAATGCTTTACACCTTCTGGTGTATTCACATCATATGATATGGTATTCATGCCATAACGAAACGCCTCAATATATACAACGACTTCATTCGCTTTATTAACCACGCGAATCTTTTGGGGTTCACCAATTCCGTATATACAAGTGATATTTTCAGGTATTACATACTCACCATCAACTTTTACACTCATTTCAACTTTAAGGCATTTCCCAATATACAATCTGCTAAACGGCAGACACAAAATCAATCCTATAATAGCGATAAAAACACCGCTGACAATCCTTAAAATCTTAGTTCCCTTTTTCATTATTGTATATCTCCATTCTTAGAACTTCAAATCGTCTTATGCTTCCGACTCACCGGAAGCCTGAAATTTCCTTTGCTTTCAATCCTGTAAATAACACCAATGCTCCTTGTTGTGTATATAAGCACCATTACCTTCTATATCCCTTTTTACACAACCCCATTTTTCTCTGTATAGAGACCTTGGAACAATGGCAAATGGTTCAATAAGCGGTTCTCTCCCTTCGATGATCTCTTTCATGGATGTTGAGCATTCTGAACCTTCCCATCCTGTCTGTATACAACATACATTACCATGACTCCAAATATCAATAGCGAGTTGCTCTATCAACTTCATTTTATCCTTTTTTGATATAATATCATACAACTTAGTATCTTGAAGCAAATCAGCTTCCGGAATGATCAGAAAGAAACTAATTACATCCTCCCCACGAACATTCAATATAAAGAAACGCACTTCTGAAAAATCATGAAAGTCAAACAACATCTGCTTATAATCATGTGAATAATGTTCCGCATCCCCCAATTCAAAATCTTCATCAAATTTACTCTGATTCCAGGCAATAATATCATCCCATGTATCATTTTCTGAATTGTAATATCCACTCTTGAACTTTAATCCACAGTCCAGTAGTGCATTATAGATTTCACTTAAATTCCTTATATCATCTTTCTTATATTGAAAATCAACCGAGAAATATGCCGGCATTTTACTCCCTCCTTATCAGCAAAGTTCAACTATTCCTTCTATATATCTCAAACCCATTTGCTTCCTTACATGCTGCTGCCTCAATGACATTTTGATAGTCAATTGGCAGAACCTTTCCTATTTGATCAAACAAAAATTTTTGATAACATCTATGTTCAGCGCTGATAGAAATTGCAGTATCATCTCCTACATATATCGCCAATATCATTCCATCATAACCCAAACCTTTTGTTAACAAAGCGATTTCTTCTATTGCTTCCAAAGAATAAACATATTCTTGTTTTTCAATACATGCACATATCTCAGTTTCTTTAAGAACCAAAGAATCTTCAATCCCTATTTGCAAAAGTGTCATTGGTTCTCTCGTTAATATATCAATAGAATTACTAAATTCATCAGACAGCAAATAATCATATGCTCGTTGATAGTCATCCTCACAGCGTTTCAATGCTTTATAGCATAACAGCAGACCAACTTGTGTTTCTTTACTTAATGCTTTTGCCTTTTCCTTTGTAGCATATTTGTTCAACGTACTCCCCCCATAATTTCAAATCTTATGAAGTCTAAAATTTATTCTACACCCCATGCATATCACAAGAATTAATATTACTAATCCCCTAACTCCATATTTCAGCACCAAAATTCGCTCCTCCGTTTACATAATTCGTTATAAGCCATTACCGGATTTTCTCCATATAAATTTCCTTCGTGTTATCATCCACCTCAAACTCTTCTGCTGAAACCCTTATCAATCTGGTTCCCACAGGAGCGGTTATGTGTTTCCAGATAGCACCGTCGTACTGCATTACGGAGTGTATACTCATCAATTGAATATTACGATAATCTTCTGTATACTCATCATCTTCATTACCTGCCATAAATACCCAACCACTATCATTTTCCTGTACCACTTCGTCACGGTACATATATCCGATTTTCCAACCCTCGTCCATGATTCTCTTGGATACATAAGCAACCTGCCCCAGAAGTGTCTTTCGTTCTCTCATGTCATCATAGTCGTGTGCATTGGAAACAAATTCCTTTACCATGGCAGCATCTGCTTCTTTATCCGTATCCATGCGTTCAATGTCCGCGTCCCATATGCTCTTATCATCTGCCTCGTTCCTAAGCAGAACTGCCAGGGATAAAATCTCCTCCTCCGTTACATCTAGGTAAGATTCTATCTTCTGAGGAACTGCCTTTCCCTGCTCACCATACACATAAATAAGTAGCCCTCCATCATTGTAAAGTGTGGTCTTGACCGCACCCATATTTGCCTCATCATTATAAAACATCATAAAATCGGAAACTTTCTCATTCACATACCAATCAAACTCTGTCCCATTCTTCCCATTCATGTAATACACAGCACCATTATCTTCCAAATCAGATAAGTGAATCTGAGGCAGATACTCCTTCACACTATCCAGCATTACTTTCTTAATTTCCAAAAGAATTCTATTCATTTCAGTTCAACCTTCTTTAATCATTCTTATCACAATTCGCTGCATCAATGGCAATCACCAGCATGATTCCTTCCAGTTCATCTCTCTCGTCCACAATATCGATGGTATAGGTATCACCCCAGGAAAGCCACTGCTTGCTTACATGCATTACTGTTCTCTTACCGGAATACACCTCATAATTCCAACCCAGCATATCTCCTTCCGCATGCCAACCGTTATAATCAATATCATACTTGGGCACAAAAAAAGTAACCTGCTTCTTTATGGTCCCCCACACTCTTCCTTCCACACTAATTTCAAATCTGGGCACTAAAGTCAGTAGCTTTTGACTGATCTGGCCAACTTCTTTTCCTGAAGCATCATATACATGAAGCCGATGTCCCAAAGCAAAAATCTCCGCCTTCACCACATACTTCACATTACCTGCCTCATCATAGACATCATAGGTGTCACCCCATGCAAATACTCTCTGTTTGATTAATAGTCTCATAAGATCCCTCCTTGTTGTAGGCATAATTCCACCATCTACTACCATTGTATTCTCTTTCACACTTTGTATCAATACAAAAATAAGCACGAACCCACATGTTAATGTGCCTCTCGTGCTTATTTTTATTATATTGTAACTATTCAAAGTTACTTATATCCTTCCATTAGAGAAACGTCCTACGCTTCCATCCTTGGGAGTATCTTCCGGCTCCGGATTCTCCTCAGGAGTTTCCTCCTGCGCAGCTTCCTCTGTATTTTCTGCGGTAGTCTCCTCCTTAGAAGCTTCTTCCTGCTCTTTCACAGTCTGAGATTCATCAGTTATCGTTACATCCACAGCAGCTGCCTTCTCGTCAGTTTCCGACTCCTTTGCCTCTTTCTCGCCTTCCGCCTCAGACTTTTCGTCGTCCTTCTTCTCATTCTTTTCTTCCGGCTCAGGCAATCCCTTTTCCTTGCGGAAAATCTGCATGAATTCCTTGCCGGTGATGGTTTCTTTCTCAATCAGGAACTCTGCCAGCTTATCCATCAGCTCTCTGTTTTCACGCAAAAGCTCCAGCGCTTTTTCATAGCTTTCTTTCAGCAAATTCACTACTTCCGTATCAATCTCTGCCGCTGTAGCATCACTACAGTTCAGATGTGCAGAACCATCCAGATAACGGCTTTCCACGGTAGCCAGACCGATGAGACCAAACTTCTTGCTCATACCATACTGGGTAATCATGGCCTTGGCAATACTTGTTGCCTTTTCGATATCGTTGGAAGCACCGGTGGTTACTGTATCAAATACAATTTCCTCTGCTGCACGGCCTGCCAGTAAGCCTACCAGCATATCACGCAGCTCTGCTTCCGTATTCAGATATTTCTCTTCCTCCGGCACATGCATTACATATCCCAAAGCACCCATGGTACGGGGTACGATGGTAATCTTCTGTACGGGCTCAGAATTCTTTTGCAAAGCACTTACCAGTGCATGACCCACCTCATGGTAAGAAACGATTCTACGTTCTTCCTTACTCATGATACGGTCCTTCTTTTCCTTACCTACCAGCACCTGTTCCACTGCCACGAACAAATCCTGCTGGCTTACAAATTCACGCTTTTCCTTAACTGCATTGATAGCAGCTTCATTTATCATATTAGCCAGGTCAGAACCTACCGCTCCACTGGTTGCCAGTGCAATCTCTTCCAAATCCACGGTTTCGTCCATCTTTACATCCTTGGCATGAACCTTCAAAATTTCCACACGGCCCTTTAAGTCCGGCTTATCCACAATGATTCTTCTATCGAAACGACCGGGTCTTAAAAGTGCCTTGTCCAGAATCTCCGGACGGTTAGTTGCCGCCAGAATCAATACTCCCTTGGAGCTGTCGAAACCATCCATCTCCGACAGTAGCTGGTTTAAGGTCTGTTCACGTTCTTCGTTACCGCCGCCGTACTTAGAGTCACGGCTACGACCGATAGCATCTATTTCATCGATAAATATAATACAGGGAGCATTCTTAGAAGCTTCCTTAAACAAATCCCTAACACGGCTGGCACCTACACCTACATACAGCTCGATAAAATCAGAACCTGTCAGCGAAAAGAAGGGTACATGGGCTTCACCTGCCACCGCCTTTGCCAGCAGGGTTTTACCGGTACCGGGAGGGCCTACCAAAAGCGCACCCTTGGGCAGCTTCGCACCAATCTTGGTATATTTACCGGGATTATGCAGGAAATCCACCACTTCCTTCAGGGATTCCATAGCTTCGTCTTCACCCGCCACGTCCTTAAAGGTCACTCCTGTTTCCTTCTGTACATATACCTTGGCATTACTCTTGCCCACACCCATGGGACCACCACTGCCACCGCTCATTCTACGGAACAAAAAGCCCAACAGGATCCACATCAGTATCAGAGGTAATACCACTGTCAGCAACACGTTCATAATCATGTCCATGGCACTGGAGGATACACCGTTAATATCCACGCCCTTTTCAATGGCCCTCTGGGTTACCGTTGTATGATCTTCTATTAACAGAGTATGATATATCTTTGTAGCCCTACTACCATATATTGCAAACAAATTGGTAGGTTTATCAGTCTCTGTTTCTTTCAGCTTGTACTTTACAGTGCTATTGGTAATCTCAATAGCATCTATCTTCCCGGCCTCCAAATCAGTAACAAACTGACTATAAGTCACCTCTTCCTCTGTACCGGCTCCCCCGGTAAACATAGACCAGCATGCAGAAAGCATCAGAATGGTGATTAGCACAGTCAAAAGTATCATCATAGGACTGGGTTTCTTTTGATTCTGATTCTGGTTATTACCACTTCTATTATTGTTATTACGACTATCCATTATAAACTCCTTGTAAAAAGTATCTTCTTCGTATTATAGCATGATACTTTACATTGTAACTATTTTTTGAAGCAGAATCAATAGAATAAATGTGAAATCCTGTACACATATCTAAAAGATTTCTAAAATTATGACAAATATTGCTGGATCTTTGCTTCCAAATCACTTGCAGACATACCTCCAACATGGGTTTCAACTGCTTCACCGTTTTTGAAAAAAATAAAGGTAGGGATATTCATCACACGATATTTCTGCGCAATATCCATGGAATCTTCCACATCCAGCTTACCAATTTTCATCTGACCCTCATACTTTTCAGCCATCTTTTCCACCAATGGTGCCATCATTTTGCAGGGTCCGCACCAGCTTGCAAAAAAATCTACTAACACCGGAATCTCTGACTCCAATACTTCACTTTGAAAATTTGTTGAATCAAAAAACATAATCTCATCCATCCTTTCTGTTTTTATACTTAGTATTCCTTAATATTTCCACAGCTATTCAAAGCCGCTTATTCACAACAGTGACGAATTGTTATCTGTATATAATGTACTTACAAATGGGATTGCCCATGGAGGAAAACTTTTCCTCATACTCGGTCATAATATTACCCTCTACCAGCTTGGCATCTGCATGTAAGTCGTAAGTGATCACCTCTGCCTTCCAGCCTGCCGGCTCCAGTTCCTCCACTGCAAAATCAAACAAATCACGATTGTCCGTCTTAAACTCCAGCTTACAATCCTTCTTTAATATTTTATTATAACGTGCTAAAAATTCTCTGGATGGAAGTCTTCTCTTGGCATGTCTGTCCTTAGGCCATGGGTCTGAGAAATTCAGGTAAATCTTATCCACCTCGCCCTCACCAAACACCTTGTCCACATCCTCCGCATCCATACGCAAAAACTTCAGATTGGGCAACTCCTCCTGTTCCATCTTCTGGATCGCACGAATCAGTACACTGGAATACTTCTCCACTCCCACATAATTTATATCCGGGTGCAGCTTAGCCAGTGCATGAATAAACTGGCCCTTACCCATACCGATTTCAATATGTATAGGATTATTGTCTCCAAAAATTTCTGCCCATTTCCCGGGCTTTTCAAACATCTCTGTCTCCGGTACCACATATGCACTTTCTGCTATTGCCTCACGGGAACCTGCCACATTTCTTAAACGCATCTTCTCTCTCCTCTTTTTGTACTAGCTACATCTTACATTATTTCCCCCAATTTGAAAAGCTACAATCTCTAAAACTTTCTTAAATTTTCCGGAAATTGTTTTGTTTTTCTCCTAAATAGTGTATGATAGAAAAGAATGATTTAGGAAAGGTATTATCATATGATTTTCAATAGAATACTCAAAAAATCCCTTCGGGGGCTTGCCCTCTCTCTGGGTCTTTTTACACTGGTCGGAACCATGCCTGTTTACGCTACGGAAATCGAAGACCGTATTCTGGTTAACCAGTCCATGCCTGTGGATTCCAACCAATGGCAAAACTGGCCTGATGGCCCCATTGTCAGCGCGGAATCCGCTATTTTGATGGATGCCGATACAGGAGTAATTTTATACTCCAAAAACATCCATACCAAGCACTATCCTGCCAGCACTACCAAGATTCTGACAACGCTGATTGCAGCTGAAAGGTGTTCCATGGATGAAATGGTCACTTTCTCCTATAAAGCTACTCACGATATTGACCCGGGTAGCAATCACATTGGTCTGGATGCCGGTCAACAACTTCCCATGGAAGACTGCTTAAATGCTATTTTGATTCGTTCGGCCAATGAAGTGTCCTTTGGTGTAGCAGAACATATTGCAGGCGATTCCTGGGAAGCCTTTGCCCCCATTATGAATGAGCGGGCCAAGGAACTGGGCTGCTTAAACAGTAATTTTGTGAATCCTAACGGTTTACCCAACGAAGAGCATGTAACCACTGTTTACGACATGGCTATGATAGGAAGAGCCTTTTTTGCCAATGACCTACTCTGCAAGATGACCCTGACCAAACAATTGCATCTTTACCCAAGTGCCAACCAGCCTGATGAAATCTGGGAAAATAACCAAATGGCACTGATACCCGGCAAAGAATATGCTTACGACTATCTGGTGGGCTGCAAAACCGGCTATACCAATGCTGCCAGAAGCTGTCTGGTCTCCTGTGCACAGAAGAATGGAATGAAGCTGATTTGTGTAGTATTTAAGGATGAAGCTCCTCACCAATATGAGGATACCATCGCCCTGTTTGAGTACGGCTTCAACAATTTTGAAAAGCGAAACATTGCTGACAACGAGACTAAATATAATATCAACAGCAATGACTCCTTCAGTAGCGGTACGGATATTTTCGGAAGCTCTGAAGCACTGCTGCTCCTTAATCAGGATGACTATATTATTTTACCCAAAAACGCCGTTTTTTCCCAGGCAACCCCTTCCATCAGCTACGACAATCTAACCGGCAAGGAAGCAGCTCGTCTTACCTATCATTATTATGATGCTTTTGTGGGGCAAGCCTCTGTGGATATTAATACGAATCATCCCGACTATACCTTTGAATCAGCGGACAGTGCAGAGTTTAATACCCCCTCTGACAAACAGGCAGACCATGTCTCAAAGGAAAAAAACGACCAAGAAAAGGAACCTTCCTTCTTCTTTATTAACTTAAAAAAGGTATTTATCTTTCTGGGAATTATTGTAGGTTGTCTGGCAGTTCTGGCACTGGTTTTGTTATTTTTGCGTAACTATCAAATCAACCCCACCAGGGGCTCACGAAACATGTGGCGAAGCACCCGGCGAGGACGTAACGGACGTTACAGGCGTCAAAACATTTCCACCGATTTACAACAAAAGCGAAGAAGACAAATTGCAGAAGCAAAACGCAGACAAAGAAGAACAAGGCGGCGCTAATTCTGTTTTCAAAGACAGCATTTTCTAAATCCCCTTGCAATTTTATATCATTGGGCGTAAAATATATCATGATAAATAAACGGGAGCTTGTGTTACAGGCTGAGAGGAAGGTATGACCTTCGACCGAGAACCTGATTTGGATAATGCCAACGTAGGGATGCCTGATACAAGGATATTAGGAAGAACACTGCTTATTTAAGGAAGTTACCAAATCGGTAGCTTCCTTTTTTATTGTTTTTGGAGGTGTTTTTATGGTAAAAATCAACGGCAGCGAACTAAATGTTGCAGGTCAGACAGTAGCAGAATATCTGACCACTACAAACTATGACCCTAAAAGAGTAGCAATCGAGTGCAACGGAGATATCATACCCAAAGCACAATATGGCGACAAAAAGCTGCAGGACGGCGACTGTGTAGAAATTGTCAGTTTTGTAGGAGGTGGTTGATCTGATTATAACCAAAAGTGACTGGGACAAGGCTTTATCTGAGCGACACAGCCAAGATGTACAAAAGAGCTTTTCAAGTGCAACTGTTGCAATCTGCGGTCTTGGTGGACTTGGTTCTAATATTGCCATTTCTCTTACAAGAGCCGGTATCGGCAAACTAATCCTCATTGACTTTGACCGAGTGGATATCACCAATTTGCACCGCCAGCAGTATAAGGCTTGTCAGATTGGAAGATATAAAACAGAAGCCCTGAGTGAGAATCTGAGAGAGATAACACCATACATAGAACTTAAAAGACATACAGTACGTATAACAGAAGAAAATATAGCAGAGCTTTTACAAGATGCTGATATTATCTGTGAAGCTTTTGACGACGCAGAAGCCAAGGCAATGCTTACAAATATTGTCCTTGAAACAATGGCCGATAAGTATCTTGTTGCAGCCTCCGGTATGGCAGGAATGGGAAGTACCAACACTATTCAAACGCGCAAAGTATCCAATCATTTTTATCTCTGCGGTGACGGAGCCAGTGATGTGGCAGAGGAAGGCAGCCTTGTTGCTACCCGCGTGATGCTCTGTGCAGCACATCAGGCGCATACTGTGCTCAGAATTTTAACAAAACAATTTGAAATTTAAGAAAGAAGGAAAAGTAAATGAACAACGATAAGCTGAACATTGGCGGACACGAATTTAATTCTCGTTTTATTCTCGGCTCAGGAAAATATTCTATGAAGCTCATCGAATCCGCAGTAAAAGATGCAGGTGCAGAGATTATCACACTTGCCGTTCGCCGTGCAAACACTAAGGAACAGGAAAGTATCCTTGATTATATACCTGAAGGAATTACATTACTTCCCAACACAAGCGGTGCAAGAAACGCAGAAGAAGCTGTCCGTATAGCAAGACTCGCCCGCGAACTTGGCTGCGGTAATTTTGTAAAAATTGAAATTATGAGAGATTCTAAGTATCTGCTCCCAGATAATCAGGAAACCGTCAAAGCAACTGAAATTCTAGCCAACGAAGGTTTTGTGGTTATGCCGTATATGTATCCTGACTTGAATGTAGCACGCGACCTTGTGAATGCCGGAGCAGCAAGTGTCATGCCCCTTGCATCTCCTATCGGTTCCAACAAAGGACTTGCAACAAAAGAATTTATTCAGATTCTTATTGATGAAATCGACCTACCTGTTATCGTAGACGCAGGTATCGGCAGACCCTCACAGGCTTGTGAAGCAATGGAAATGGGTGCCGCTGCAATTATGGCAAACACCGCACTGGCTACTGCAGGGGATTTACCCATGATGGCTTCTGCATTCAAAAACGCAATTGAAGCAGGTCGAAAAGCATACCTTTCCGGACTTGGCAGAGTATTGACCCGTGGTGCATCTGCATCTGATCCTCTGACCGGATTTCTGAGAGATTAAGGTGAACGCTATGGAAAATCAGTTTTTTGTGGATTCAGCGTATCTGTCACCGGAAACACTTGCCAAAAAGCACCTTCTTGAAACCGACCCATCCTCCCGTAAGAACCATATGGAATATTTGCCGGGAATGGAAGTGATTGAGTCGGATGTTTGTGCAAACGTTATGACACAGATGAACTCCTATGACTATTCAAAATACACCGCTGCAGATGTAAAGGCGGCATTGGAACACAACACCTGTACAATTGAAGATTTTAAAGCACTCCTTTCCCCTGCAGCAGAACCCTTTCTCGAGCAGATGGCACAAAGAGCAAGGGTTGAAACAAGCAAACACTTTGGTAACACCGTCTATCTGTTCACACCACTTTATATAGCAAACTATTGCGAAAATTACTGCGTGTACTGTGGTTTCAACTGTTATAACCACATTAAGCGTATGAAGCTTTCCATGGAGCAGATTGAAAAAGAAATGCAAGTGATTGCCAATAGTGGAATGGAGGAAATCCTTATTTTGACCGGCGAAAGCAGGGGGCAGAGTAATGTAGAGTATATTGGCGAAGCCTGCAAATTGGCACGCAAATATTTCCGTATGGTAGGGCTTGAAATATATCCTGTTAATACAGAAGAATACAGGTATCTCCACGAATGTGGTGCAGATTATGTAACGGTATTTCAAGAAACCTATGATACAGATAAATACGAACAACTGCATCTGCTCGGTCATAAGCGTGTATGGCCCTACCGCTTTGATGCCCAGGAAAGAGCCCTCATAGGCGGCATGCGTGGCGTTGCTTTTTCTGCATTGCTTGGACTTTCAGATTTCCGCAAAGATGCATTAGCCAGTGCTCTGCACGCTTACTATCTGCAAAGGAAATATCCTCATGCTGAACTATCCCTGTCTTGTCCAAGACTTCGCCCTATTATTAACAACGAGAAAATCAACCCCTTGGATGTTCATGAAAAGCAGCTATGCCAAGTGCTATGTGCGTACCGTATCTTCTTACCTTATGTTGGTATTACGGTATCCTCCCGTGAGAGTGCAGAGTTTAGAAATGGTATTGTAAAGATTGCGGCAACAAAGGTCTCCGCAGGTGTTTCAACCGGTATTGGTGATCACGAAAGCAAATACTCAGGAAAAGAAACCGGTGCTGTGCAGGGCGATGAGCAGTTTGAAATTGATGATAATCGTAGTTTGGACAAGATGTATAAGGATATTGCAGCAGAAGGACTTCAACCGGTTCTCAATGACTATTTGTATGTGTGAGGTAAAGAACATGAAAAAATTTGACTCCAGTTTGTACTTTATAACAGACAGTACAAACTACACTGAAGAAGAATTCCTATTCCGTATAGAACAGACTTTGCAAGGCGGCGTAACACTTCTCCAGCTCCGTGAAAAGGAGAAAAGTACAAAAGAATATATTGAACTTGCTGAGAAGGTGCACTACATTACCAAGCGTTACAATGTACCGCTAATTATTGATGACCGTGTAGATGTAGCACTTGCCATTGACGCGGAAGGCGTTCATGTAGGCGCAAACGATATGCCGGTTGCAACCGCCAGAAAACTAATGGGCAATGACAAAATCGTTGGTGCTACAGCAAAGACCGTCCCTTGGGCAAAAGAGGCTTATGAACAAGGTGCTGATTACCTTGGTGTTGGGGCTATTTATCCCACTACAACCAAGGTGAAAACCGTTCTGACTTCTACCGATACCCTTCGGGATATTTGCAATGCGGTCCCTATTCCGGCAAATGCTATCGGCGGACTTAATAAAGACAACATCGGTATTCTCGCCGGTATCCCTATTGCAGGCATCTGCGTGGTATCTGCCATCATGAAAGCCGATAATCCACAAGAGGCAGCAGCAGAACTAAAAGCAAGAGCGCAGGAGCTTGGTTTATGCCAGGGTAAACTCCTCTAGTGTTGCCACTCAAAACGATGCTGAAAACGAAAGGAGTCACTTATGAAAATGCAAACAGCATTAACCATTGCAGGAAGCGACTGTAGCGGAGGCGCCGGTATACAGGCAGATTTGAAAACCATGACGATGAATGGTGTTTATGCTATGAGTGCTATCACGGCGTTGACAGCACAAAATACCACCGGTGTAAGAGCGATTCAGGAATCAACACCTGAATTTTTAAAACAGCAGCTTGATGCAGTATTCGAGGATATTTTTCCCGATGCGGTTAAAATCGGTATGGTATCCTCTTCCAAACTGATTTCAGTCATCGCAGACAGGCTAAAATACTATAATGCAAAAAATATAGTTGTAGACCCGGTCATGGTTGCAACCAGTGGTTCTTCCTTAATTAAGAACGAAGCCGTAAAAACATTGATTGATGAACTTTTGCCTATTTCAACCCTTGTAACACCTAATATTCCCGAAGCCCGGGTACTTTCAGGCATTGAAATCAGAAGTGTTGTGGATATGGAGAAATCAGCAAAAATAATTGGTGATACTTATTGCTGTTCTGTGCTTATTAAAGGTGGACACAGCATTAGTGATGCCAATGACCTTTTGTACTCCGGTGGTGAAATGATTTGCTTCAACGGCAAACGGATTGATAACCCGAACACCCATGGAACCGGTTGCACACTATCAAGTGCCATCGCCTCCAATCTTGCTAAAGGACATGATATCAAAACCGCTGTTCAGAAAGCAAAAAGCTATATCTCCGCTGCGCTTTCCGCACAGCTTGATCTTGGTCAGGGTTCTGGACCCATGAATCATGCTTTTGAACTGACTGGTCAGTTTACGAAATAAATATGCTTGAAAGGAACCAAAAAAGAATGAGAAATTATACTACACACTTGTATCGACCCCAATGGCGTAGGTTCTATGTTACGAACAAAAATCAATGTGAACTTGGGTGTATCACGTGACTGCAAAGATTATGATATTGAAATGAAGAAAGTTATGGCAGCTGTAGACATGGGCGCTGAAGCCATTATGGATTTATCATCTCACGGAAATACACAACCGTTTCGCAGGAAACTAACAAATGAATGTCCTGCAATGATTGGTACCGTTCCTGTTTATGACAGCGTTATACATTATCAGAGAGACCTTGCCCCTCTTACTGCAAAGGATTTTATTGATGTAGTCCGTCTTCACGCTGAGGACGGTGTAGACTTTGTAACTCTTCATTGCGGTATTACCCGTAAGACTATCGAACAGATTAAAAAACACAAGAGAAAAATGAACATCGTTTCCCGAGGTGGTTCCCTTGTCTTTGCCTGGATGAGTATGACTGGTGAGGAAAATCCGTTCTATGAATACTTTGATGAAATTTTGGAAATCTGCCGTGAATATGATGTTACCATTTCACTGGGTGATGCCTGTCGTCCCGGTTGCCTTGCTGACGGAAGTGATGTATGTCAGATTGAAGAACTGGTACGTCTTGGCGAGCTGACCAAGCGTGCATGGGAAAAGGACGTTCAGGTAATGGTGGAAGGTCCCGGCCATATGCCGATGGATCAGATTGAAGCAAATATGAAACTTCAGCAGACTATCTGTATGGGTGCGCCTTTCTATGTACTGGGCCCCATCGTTACAGATATTGCTCCCGGTTATGACCATATTACCTCTGCCATCGGCGGTGCTATTGCCGCAGCAAGCGGAGCCGCTTTTCTGTGCTATGTAACACCCGCCGAGCATCTGGCACTTCCTAATGTAGATGATGTAAAGCAAGGCATTATCGCCTCTCGAATAGCTGCCCACGCTGCAGATATTGCAAAAAAAGTACCTCACGCAAGGGACATTGATGATGCCATGGCAGATGCAAGAATAACCTTTGATTGGGAAAAGCAGTGGGAATGTTCAATAGATCCTGAAACTGCCAAATCCATTCGTGACAGTCGTGCTCCTGAACATGCCGACAGTTGTTCTATGTGTGGCAAGTTCTGTGCAGTCAGAAGTATGAACAAGGCCTTGAACGGAGAATACATTGATATACTGTAAAGGAATTATCCCCAAACGTTACTCACTTTTTATTTTTCTTTTTCCGCATCTGCTTGGCATGATCCTTCTTCTGCAGAATATCCTCCACATCCTGCTCGGAAATGAACTTAGTGGTTTTTATAATATACACTCCTCCATCATCCGTCTTACGGACTCTTGCCTTTCCTTTTAAATAACCATGCTTTTCACAATAAGCAATACAATAATAATTCTTACCATTGGCAGTAAACCACTTCACCTTTTTTCTTAAGTTTCTGCGACAAAGGTAACACTTACTGGAGCTGACCTCCCTGTCCTTAAAGGCTGCCACCTTGTCTGCGAATTCTCTGGAAATATACTTCTGATAGGTATTAAAGGTGATTTTGATTTCCTTGTCCCGACTCTTTGGCGGTACATAGGTATCAAATGATACATTGGCAAATATTTCCTTATCAATCCGGCTTAACACCTTGGAGGTATAATAGGCATCACTAAAGGCCCTGTGAAAAGGAATATCCTTCTCTATCTCCAGGTGATCCACAGCCCACTCCAGGGAGCGTCTGGCCTTTCTGTCCTCGAAAGCTATACTGAACAGCTTCTGCACATCCAGGAATTTTATGGGGCCCTCTGATAAAGGTTTCATCTCATAATAGCGCATATTTCGCTGTAGCTCTGTCAAATCCAAAGGTCCCCAGGTACAGAAGGTATATTCCTCCTCACCGCACCATTCCAGGAAGTCCTGCATCACCTTTACAAAGGGTTCGCCGCGCTTCAGCTCTTCAATGCGCATATGAATCAGCTTACTGGTGATATGGTGCATTTCCTGGTGCACCTGTGGCTTAATCAGCTTGCTGAATTCCCCCACCAGCTCCAAATCCTCATTCAGTTTTATGGCACCAATCTCAATGATTTCAAAGGAAAGCTCCGGATTCTCCGACTCCTTTGCTGCATTGCCCTGATTCCACTCCAAATCCAATACAATATAGTTCATGGTTTTTCCTCGTCTTAGTAGTCTCGACTCAACAGCCCGTGCTTCGCACTTATTGCCACTTCCGTAACACTCGACAGCCCATGCTTCGCACTCATTGCTGCTTACGCAGCGGCTGTCTCGTTTGGGGCGCCTTAAAATCAAATGCCCACTCTGTGGGCGCTTGATTTTAATAGGCTTTTCCCCAATATACCATTTTCTTCGCTTTTGAGCCACAGCATACACAAGTGTCGCTAAGCTCTTCCTGTTCGAAAGGCATGCAACGGCTGGTTACGCTGAGCTTCTCCTTAATCACATCTTCACAGGTCTGTTCGCCACACCACATAGCTTTTACAAAGCCGCTCTTCTCGGTAAATACCTTTTCCAGCTCTGCAAAATCCTTTGCCACATAAGTGTGCTCTTCTCTATGTGCACGTGCTCTTTCCAGCATTTCCTTCTGGATGGTTTCCATCAGCTCTGCTACCTTTGCCTCCAGCTCATCTAAAGAAACCTCAATCTTTTCTCTGGTATCACGACGACAAATTACACATTTATTTGCTTCAATATCCTTAGGACCGATTTCTACACGGATAGGATAACCACGCATTTCTGCCTCAGCAAACTTATATCCCGGAGTCTTGTCGGTGTCGTCCACCTTTACACGGAAATCAGCTTTTAATCTATCACGCAGCTCGTATGCCTTGTCCAGTACCCCTTCCTTCTTCTGCTGGATAGGGATGATGCAAACCTGTACAGGTGCTACCTTAGGAGGCATTACCAGACCTTCATTGTCACCATGTACCATGATGATGGCACCGATTAGACGGGTGGTCATACCCCAAGAGGTCTGATGTACATATTTCAAAGTATTATCCTTATCGGTAAACTGAATACCGAATGCCTTCGCAAAGCCATCACCAAAGTTGTGGCTGGTACCGGACTGCAAAGCCTTACCATCATGCATCAACGCTTCGATGGTGTAGGTTGCTTCTGCACCTGCAAACTTTTCCTTATCGGTCTTCTGTCCCTTTACAACAGGGATAGCCAGTACCTCCTCACAGAACTGTGCGTATACGTTCAACATCTGAATGGTTCTTGCCTCTGCATCCTCAGCGGTAGCGTGTGCAGTATGTCCTTCCTGCCACAAGAACTCTCTGGAACGTAAGAAAGGTCTGGTTTCCTTCTCCCAACGTACTACAGAGCACCACTGGTTATATACCTTAGGTAAATCCCTGTAGGACTGGATATCATTCTTGTAGAAATCACAGAACAGGGTTTCAGAGGTAGGTCTTACACACATTCTCTCCTGCAAAGGATTTAATCCTCCATGGGTAACCCATGCTACTTCAGGAGCAAAACCTTCTACATGGTCCTTCTCCTTCTGAAGCAGGGACTCAGGAATAAACATAGGTAAGTATACATTTTCTACACCTGTTTCCTTAAACATAGCGTCCAGCTGTTTCTGAATCAATTCCCAGATTGCATAACCTGCGGGCTTAATCACCATACAGCCCTTTACACTGGTATAATCAATTAATTCTGCCTTTTTCACAACGTCTGTGTACCATTGTGCAAAATCCACATCCATGGAAGTAATCGCTTCCACCATTTTCTTGTTGTCTGCCATTTTCTTTTTTCTCCTTTATATAAATTAATATGCACGTAGTAATGAGCCATGCCGGACTATGGCTAAATACTGCTCGTCGGGTGCTTGCACACGTAAGAGCATATTTAGACATTGGACGATACGGCGAATGCCGCGACAACGAGCAAGCTTGCTTGCGAGTCTGTCGGCATGGCGTTAGTGCAATATCAGCCGAATGCCGCGACAGTGAGTAAACGTTAACTTACGAACCTGTCGGCATGGCTACTCTCCACAAAACTGAAGTTTCTTCTCTATTACACCTTCAATTATCTACTCTTCTATTTCCAATTCACACCAATGCCCCGTATTATCTGTATCTTGAATTATATCAATTATATTATCCAATATTGTTTTTCCCTTGCCATTTTTAGAATCCTGTAACTTTTTCTCTACCATCTCTCTAGCCGTTGGATGACATTTTTTCAATATTTCCTGATAGTAATTAGTTGTTGCATTGTACCCCAGATTCTGTCTGCTTTTTGCAAAATGAATCCACTTTATATGTAATTCTTCGCCCGGTTCATGTACTCCAAACCCACCCCTTAACAAATCATTAAAGGCATCTAACCCATGTCCCGGTTGCCAAGTCAGATTCTTTGTTAGCAATCTGTCTATTTCTTTATAAAAACCTTCCAAATCCGAAAACCTATCGCCATCAATCACTATATTTTTCATATCTACCTCATAAGAAACTTCAAAGTTTTCTCTTATTAGACCTTTTATCAAATGTATTCAAAAATTCCCTGAATAGCATCAGATACATTAATCATTTCTGAAATTGGCAACCTATCCACTTTCTTGAATCCACGAGCCGATAAATCCAACAATGCTAGTTTTTCACATTGTATATAACCTTCGTTCTCTTCCGTAGTCATCCATATATGAAGTGGTCCGGGCTTAGAACCCCTAATAATCGGGCATCCGATTATCTCGCCACTTGTATTAAAGAAATCCTTACTAACTACCAATACGGGATGTTTTATTTTTTCAATTTTAAGAATATCTCCTTGATGCAGTAATTCCATTACCATACCTCTCTTCCGACAGGTTCACCCCAATCATATTCACCATCCAGCATTAACTTTCCATCAAACTCAGCCGCTCTTTCTTCCAATGTTTTATGACGAAAAGGTTTCACTAAAGTAATTACTCCATTCGATACTGTGACATCTAAAATCTCATTCAATGCAATCCCTGCACTTTTCAACACTTCTTTTGGCAATCTGATTCCTTGACTATTTCCCCATTCTTTTACTTGTGCTTGCATCTAAAAACCTCCTTACATTTAGTATATACTTAGTATATACTAAATAGCAAAAAATATCAATTTATTTCTCTTGACTTTCTCTTGAAAGCAAGCGAAAATTCAAATTCTCGTGTGCTTTATAACAGCATCGTCATATATGGTGGAATACAAATAATTCCATCTTTGACAATCAGATTTCTAGGATGAATGATGTAACTCTCCCCGATTCGATTCCTATATTTTTCTCTAAAATTATTCAATGATGTTGTTTTATACTGCTTTCCTGATTTCACTTCAATCGGATACATCTTGTATTTCAACTTGCTGTTATTCGAGATTATAAAATCAATTTCCATATCATTTCTGTGCTTATCTTCATTGTAATGCGTATAGAAATACAACTTATGCCCATTTGCAACCAACATCTGTGCTATAGCATTTTCATAAAGCATTCCTTCATTAATTTCCAGCTTTCCTGCTAGTATTTGCTTATACACCTCATCCTCAAGCAATTCATTTTCATCAAAGGCATGGCTTACCAGGAGTCCGGTATCTCCCAAATAACACTTAACATAGCTTCTCGTTTCATTTAATGATAATCCTACATTTGGATCATTACACAAGAAGCATTCATTGGATATCATAGAATCTGCTAACCAAAAGAAGGTTTCTTCGTATTGCTCTGCATAACTACCATCTTGCACTTGTTTAAATACAATTCGTTTTTCATGCCGTGAAAGAAATCCCGGAATCTGGTCATAAATCGAAAGCACCTTGCTTCTGTATCTAGCATCTATCTTCATAATATCTTCACGATATAATCTGAGGATGTCTCTCTTTTCCTTATCTGCCTCTGCGAAATCCTTTTTATTCTCGACAAATGCTACGACCGGCTTTGGCATACCACCCACAAGCATATACTGATGAAACAACAGCATTGCCTTATTGTGCATCCCTCTTTCCAATGGTTCTTTCTTTTCGTAACACTTTTTGATATACTCTATGAGCAATTCCTCACCCAGTGCAATGGCAAACTCTTCGAAATCCAATGGATACATATTGATGTGCCGTTCCTCGGATGGTATTACAATATCCTTTACGTTCTCTTTGATGGATATGAGAGACCCTGTTTCAATATAATCATATCTTCCATCTGCCACCAGATATTTTATAGCAGCTCGTGCCTGAGGAAATATCTGTACCTCATCAAAAATAATAAGTGATTTTCTCTCCGTAAGTTTTTTCCCAAAATGCGTTTGTAGCAGCATAAAAAAAGTATCAAGGTCATTCAAATGTGTTTCAAAATACATTTCAATTTCCTTATCTTTTTTGGCGAAGTCAATCAGAATATAACTTTCGTATTCTCTTTTTCCGAACTCCTCACAGATGGTAGACTTGCCGATTCGACGTGCTCCTTCCACCATAAGTGCTTTTTTCCCTTTGCTTTCATTCTTCCATTCCAAAAGTTTTTTATATATTTTTCTTTGCAATACCATAAGCACCTCCGAATTATGCGCACATGTACAACCCTTTCATTTTGAGATTATACGCATATGTCCATTTGCATTTCCTATGATTATGCGCACATTATACTCCGTTTTTTGATTATGCGCAAGTAAACAATATGCAAATCATCTGATTATGCGCATATAGCTCATGGATATTATGTACATCCACCACATATTTTATGCAGCAGGTTACACTGCGCAAAATTCTTACATGCCTTCAACCTATCTATAAGTTTATGATCACTTATCGTACATACATCAACTCCATAAAGAGTTGCTATCATTTTTTGCCATGTTTAACGCCCCTATAAGTGCCCTTTTGTCTTCAATTATTTAGTCAAAATACCGGAATTCCTCTCCGTCATTCAGTCCAATTTGGAATTGCTTTACATCCTTTGCCTTGGCTCCGTAACGGATTACATAGGCATGGATTTTGCCTAATTTCATATAGAATGTACCGCTTCCTTTACGTTCTTCCACAACCTCCTGCCATGGTTTTCCGTTGATAAGTAGCGTTCCGGAAAAATCGTATTTTGTCATCTTCATTGGATATTTTCTGGCATTACCTATCTTTATCCAAAAGCAATGCACCGTTTTTTGCTCATGTGTGGAAGCCATTAATCCAAGATTATCCCAATAATAATCCATTTCCGAAAATTTCTCGGCAGGAAGATTATATTTCTCACAAACCATTTCCTTATATTTTTTTACGTCCTTATTTCGATCGGCCACACAACGTGGTTCGCCAAGAATCTCAACAAGCTCTGATACCTTTGCAGGTATTGTGAATTGCTTTCCATTAAGTACGAAGTAATCATCACACAAATCAATTGTTACAGGAATAACATTCTTTGGTTGCTTCTTTCCAAATAAAAACATAATAACCCCTCCAACATATTCAATGTAATCTTTCTTACAGCTCTCTACTCTATCCTAATCGTTCCAAGCTCCTTGTAGCTGGTTTTCCCTCTTTTATATATTTCTTCCGAAATCGGGTACTCCTTGCCACTCTCCAACACAAAATCCTTTGGTGTTTTGAACCATGTATCAACTCTACAATTATTTGTATTTTCTTCCGTTTGATTTACAATATCAAACGATATTCTCAAATATGCTTTTTTATCATCTTCCAGTGGAATCACAATACTCTTGCCATGTTCCTCTTTTTCAAGCGGCCACTTTACACCGCTTTCCTTTTGGGGAAGCCAATGTACAACTGCCGGCTTGGTGGTATGAATCCAACCAACGTTAAACTCATATGCTTCCTCTCTGGGATTCTTAGCTTCTTTAAACTCCCCTACTTTAGCAAGCTTAAATTGAAAACCATAGTTCGCTGCTCTATCGTCTACAATTTCCTTACGTGCAAATCCCGTTACTGCAAGTAAATATTTCCCCTCCGGCACATCATACCAATAGGCCAAATGAGACACATGACCTCCTAAATCCTTATACCACTGCTCCTTACTTGAATAGTAACTCACTGTACCGTATGACGAGGTTTCTTCTCTTCCGTCGCCTTCATATTCTGTTTTATTAAACTCCTGCAAAGAACCAATATCTGAAATCCAAAAGCCGTTTTTCACGTCCAAATTAAAACCTTCATAGGATAGAACCTGCTCCCATTCGTCACCAAAGGCATCATCATACCCTTCCAGCCCAATTACATATTTACCGGAATTAATGGATGGTATGGGCATCCAAACTCCCTGTTCTATAGTCTCCAGATACAAATCCTTCTTTTTTTGTAATAGGGCAAGCACTTTCTTGGAACGTATCTTCTTAGTTTCTAAAAACCTTGTCATGGTATCAAGTGAAAAAACACATAAACCATAGCTGCATGTACTTATTGTTTTCTCCATAAATATGCTCCTTTTAAACAATACTCCCTACTATTCTTCCCCTGTTAACACACAAAAGGGTGGTACGTCAAGTCCCCCTCCAAAGGGGCCAAACTCGGCGGTACCACCCTAAAATTCACTCATCCTACCGTTAACGCCGGTGCTACGCTGTATTTTCATACAGAGCTCCAAGGTAGGTTCCAAATCTTCCGCATAGAAACTCGCACCTCTCGTTTCCTCTCTGGGATGCATCCAATCTGTACTAGTCCTCTTCCTAGCCAAATCCTATATACGCTTACTATAGTGCAAAGGAAAAGCTTTTGTCAAGTGCTATCGTCAATTTAGTGTGCCGCATCCCAACAGACATAGTCATCCGTTGCTATGCTGATTTTCTGCAGGAATTCTTCCTTTCTCTGCTTAAAAGTACCACTTTCAAAGCTATGCTTCATTTCCTGCCAAAATAATTCTGTTATTTCTTTTCCCAATCTTTCCCACAACAAAGGCTTCACTTCCTCAAACAGCTTTTCTAGCAGTTTACGGGTTATCTGTTTTTCATAAAAGCTTATCGCCACCTCACTCCAGCAAAACTCCATTCGATGCGAACCACCCTCAAAATTCCACATATCATTGGTCCAGAAATCTCTTTCTTTTCCGGTTGCCAGTAAATTATCACCTTCTTTAAACAGCAACACCGAAAGATATGCAAAAAAAGCATATTTAAGCTCTATCACACCACCTAATACATGAATAAAGATTTTCTCCATATTCTCCTCTGCCAGCGCAACAGTAGTATTAAAATACGACACCCAGGACAATATTTCATCTTTGCCTGTCAGCATACCCAGTAACACCATCTCAATGTAATAGTCCATAATATCCTGATAATTCTCTGCTCCTACAGCCCTGATAAAATTCACTTGGTTCCCAAACATAGCAGTATTAAACTCCGGAAATACCGTCCATACTATCCGGTTTCTTTCTAAAATCGCTACTTTGGCACACTTCAAATAAAAGGGGAGCAGATATTGCAACAGCTGTGGCTGTATTGCTTTCGCATACTTACAATCTGTGGCAAAGTTGTACAATATCAAGTAGCTTTCAGAAACCGCATCTTCTATATCCACCGATTCCAGAAAATGTTCTAACACCTCAACCTCTGTTTCATATAGAGGCATGTTGATTCTCGGTTTTGGTGCGAAAATTGCTACCGGTGGATTACAAAATCCAACCACAAAATCCATTAACTCAAGTATTCTATCCTCCACATCCTTATCCTGACTTTTTCTTAATCCTTCTAAACATTCCAGCATGCTCCTCATGTTCATTCCCAGATTTCTGAATCGCCGAAGTTCCTTATGTAACACCCCAAGTTCTTCTTTCTTATTTAATTGTTCCATTATTTTTTCTATGAACTCTTGCTTCACACTAATCTCCCTACATATCATAAGTAATGCTTGTGATACTGCCTAAATAAAAAAGTTCCCTTTATTACTTCTCTTTACTTCAAATACTTCCCAAAGTACTTCTCTACCACTTCTTCGTCATAACCGTCCTCGCCACGCCACTGAGCCACATAATCCCAATCATGCTTACCGGCCTCAGGTCGGTTGTAAGCCTTAGGCGCCAACACTCCCAGACAGGCCAAGATCTCAAGAAGTACGGAACGTTCCGCCTTGTTTGCTTTCAGTCCTTCCACCTCTGTCAGTTTATCCCGTAATACCCCCGGATAATCCCCCGGCTTACAGGATTTCACTGCCTGCAAAATCCCTCGAAAGATTGCTATGTCTTCTTCCACCGGCTCCGGTATTTCTTCCTTGGCAAACTGCTCCAAATCAAACATAGTATAGAGTAGCTCTCCTTGGCGCACTCCACCCCATTTGATTCTCTCAAAATTCAAAACATTCAGGTCATCCTTCTCATATTCTTCAAATACACGACACCCCAATGCTGAACAAACGCCGCAAGTATAAGTGGTTCCTACCACAACCCCATCCTCATAAAAATGCCCTGATTCCATCGGAGTATACTTATGTTCTGTCAATGAGCAGGCAGTCTCATAGGAACTAACTGCACTTCGCCAGTCCAAACGTCTTGTGGACAGGCTACACAAAAATCCTTTTGCCACCTGTTCCATAGAAACACTCCCTGCCAGCTCCACAAGTCTCTTCACACACTCATCATGTGTAATGGTGATAGGGTCAAACATTACACCCTTTTCCTTAGCATATGCAAAATCCTCCGGTGTAGTCTGACGTTCTTCATCCATTTTCCATCCCTTGGAAGACCAGTATGTGTTAAATAATATCTTCTTTGCCTTTTTATCCATTGTCGTTTCCCCTCTTGTTCCTTTGTAAATCACTCGCAATTATCCTCAAACACTTTTAATAATTCCGGATAAAGCATATCAAAATTTTTAAATATATTTCGATTTTCATCGTAATATTTATATCTTTCAAGGATTAATGGTATATATCTATAACCTTTTTGTAAATCATACTCCAACATTTCCTCTGCTGTTTCCTGCAAACTGCATTTCTTCAACAAATGAATCACCATGGATCTCACAAAATGCTCATTCACACATTCTAACCAATCACCATAACCTGATAAGAATCCCGGCAATTTATATTTAGTCAACAACTCATGTGCCGACTCATATTTCCTTACTAACTTCTCATACTTCTCTGTCAAAGGATTAATAAATGGATGAGAATACTCATGAAATAGAATGGCCGGTGAAATACTAAAATCACCTGTTGCAAAAACGGAATACAAATCTTTCCCCGTTTTATTTTCAACAGCAAAAGAAATACCATAATTTCCATTCATTAAACCGGAAAGTATGTAGTAATAGGCATTCTGCTCCACACCATATTCCGCCTCTAAAATGGACGTATACGGATATTGATTAACTATCTCTTCTGCTTTCTTAATAAATGGTGCATAATACTCTTTTGCTTTTTCAAAATAAGTAAAGTAATTCGTTTCATGGGCAAAACCCTTTAATATCCCTAACAACTCATTTATTTTTGTTCTTCCACCACAATACTCTATACATAATTGGGAGGGCTCATATTTAAGAGCGAAATCTTTGTCTTTTACACACAACATCATTTCTACAGGTCGCCCAAAAGAAAAACCATTTGGAATTAACTCTTCAATAAATGGATAAATCGGGGCATTACTATATTTCGCAAATAATTGTTTAATTCCGCTTGTATAGTCATTTACCTCCGTGGTCATCAACCCATACCCTATATATGCTTCTGTCATTTCATTGTATCTGCTTGTTAGCAAAATACTATTCATAAACTCTAAATAGGGATTTATCTGTACCTGCATTTTTTTCATTATCTATCCCCTTTGTATCCTTTTCCAACACTCCGGTAGCTCTACTTTTCTTTCAGGTATCATCTCACACCCTCCACAAATCCACGATACCCACTGCTCTGCCTTCGTTCCGCATATTCCTCACAAAGGTAGGTTTCCTGATAGATGTCGAAATCCTTATCTCCCAGATATTCAAAATAATCATCCTTGCTATTTACCTTTAAGCAAGCTTCTTTGTGCCTTCGGTAACAAAGCATATTCCCGAAATCATCATTTCCATAAGGGGAATACTCCGAATACTGGCAGGTAAAGCAGCATTTCAAATAGTACTTCTCCTGTATCTGTCGGCTGATATCCAATAAAGCTGATTCGAAATACAAAGTCTTATTATTGCTACTGTACAGTTCATCTCCCACCAATAAGGAAAACTCTTCTACCACACAATTGTCGGGATAAATTCGTGAACCATCACATAGATAACAAATACCTCGCTTTGTTTTTTCATCATCACGCTTTTCATACGCAAAAGCCAGTTTCAATTCACCGGGCACTTCCTGATAATCACTCTTTCGAATTAACTTTATGGGCATTTTGAAATCCAAACCATAACCCTGTAATGCATAAAAATAGGGAAATGTATTCTGCGCCAGTTCATTGTATCCCCCATGCTTCAGAATCCGAAACGTTTCCTTCGCTTCCTCATATTGCTCCGGATTCGCCAGCTCGAAATCTCCCAAACTCGTTCCTCGGAATGTCACTCCATCTAAGGTAAAGGAAAGAGGATTTGTTTTATATTCCCCCTGTGTATTCTCAATCACTATATCCATATCATGATATTCATCTTTATAATGTGCCTTATAATATTCCATAACTTCTCCCTACAACTTCTCTTACATCACCCTTATCACATTACCGCCGGTCCAAGTCTCTCCACTTTCCACTACATTGGTATAAGGTCTCTCTGAAATCTCACCCTCAAAACCTTCGTAATCGCAGATACCATACCAAGGCTCCAGACATACATAATTTGCCTCATTATTGGGCACGGACCACACACCCCACACCGGTGCGTCGCATTCCACACGCACATACTCACGGCCGGTTTCGTCACAAAGCCCTACTGCCATTACACCTTCTCCATCAAAGACCAATGCATCTGCCTCAAAGGTGTGCTCATCAATGGTAATCATACCCTCCTCCACATCCAGAGTCAGCAACTCATCCGTAATCAGACCCTTTTCATTAATGCGCAGGGAGAAAATCAGAGTCTTGTGTTCAGCACCATATAGCTTCACCTTCTGACCGATTCTGCCAGTACCTGTTAACGGACAGGCAAACGCCGCATGCCCACCGACGGAAAAGTACATGGTATTTTCACCGGTATTCTTTACATACCAATTTTCCTGCACGCTGTCCTCGCCCAATACATACTCGATATCCAGCACAAAGTGGAAAGGGTATTTGACGTAGGTCTCCGGGCTGTCTGTGGTTCGAAATACAATCCTATCCGCTTCCCGAGCCACTACCTCATAGTCTACTCTCTGGCCAAAGCCATGCTTGTCCGCAGGATAAACCTTGCCTTCATAGGTGTACTCTTCCTGCTCCAGCTTTCCGATAAAAGGAAAAAGGAAGGGTGCTGTCTTGCCCCAATACGCCGGATCCGCTCCCCACATATATTCCTGTCCCGTAGCCTTTTTCACTAAGGACTTTATCTCTGCACCAAAGCTTTCAAACTCTACTTTTATGAATTCATTTTCTAAAATATAACGCATATCTATTCCTTTCCGCACCTAATTGGTACCACATCCCAATATAATCTGTTTCTGCTTTTCAGAATACCATAATTTACCCTATCTTACAAGAAATCTTATTGCCTGTAACATGCCGGACATGCTACACTACTACATATAAACCTACAAAAGGAGTCTCTTATGTTAACACAGGATAAATTACAGGAAACCATTGATAGAATCACTAAGATGGAGTTTTATTTTGACACCATACAAAAAGCCCTGGAAATCAACTCCGACTTATTAAAAAAAGAAGCTCCCTTAAGTCTTATGCTGCAGGAGCTCACAGAATACTATGAAAATGGTCAGTGGATGGATGATTATGAGGCCGATGAAGCAGGTCTGTTGCCCCAGAATCTAAAGCGTGGAGTGCTATCCGAAGATGGTGTTTACAATCTGCTGTTTGATATTGAACAGGCAAACTCCAAGGAACTGGATTATGACATATAAAATATTCATTAGGTTTGGAGTATTATACACTCTTTTCCACATCATATTTTTTATTAAACCTATCCAGCAAAACAGCCGCCATAATACCAACTGTCAAGCACAATATGTTCACAATAAAGCTTACTGAGGATTCCACAAAACTCTTAAAGGGAATAATCATAATAGTTGCAGCAATAACCACTCCCACGATGGCATGAAAAGCCACGGAATAATGCTTTTGAAACAAGATGCTTACTGCTTTTGAGAAAAGAATCACTGTTGCCAGGGTACCAAGTCCTCCGGGTATCAAAACACCTAAGTCCATATGCCCGATACCCGCCACAAAGGGCTCATACAACCCTAACGGCATCAGCAGGGTGGAAAAACTCATCCCTGGTGCTATGACACTAAGTGCCAGACAGAAACCACAAAATACATACCAGCCAAAGCTTGGTGTAATCACCACCTTCAAAACCTGTAGTGCCACCAGCAGACTGAATACCAGTATCATAGACACATACATAGATACATAGGAGGCATACTGCCGTCCTTGTTCTCCTGCCTCCCGATACAAAGTCGGTAACATTCCCCCTATTAATCCCACAAACAGGCATACTGATGGTTCCGGATACCTTTCCAGCAGAACAGACAACACATTGGCAATCCCCAGAAAACCAATAATGCCCCCCAGACCTACCGGTATCAGCTTCGGTACATGGGTCCTAAAATTGTGAAAAGGCTTTGCCAGTAACTCCATAATGGTCTTATAAATGCCAAAAATCACACAAAGCACACCCCCGGAAATCCCCGGAAGCACAGCTCCCAAACCTATGAATACACCTTGAAACAACCGGATAAAAAATTGCATACCCTTCTCCCTAATTTCTAATCCTCTATAGCATATTCTGCTGTTACATAATTAATGCAACACTATCACTTAAGATTGTTCCCCTTTCATGCACAAGTTAAACTCATATTTAGTATTTTCTTCGCTTTAGGAAAGACTAAGAAAAAAAGCACGTAACCTCAAGTCACGTACTTTTCTGATATTAACTATTATTTATACTTCTATACATTCAGTCCTCACAAGGATACTTCATACCCCACTGACCGCGAATCTCATCCAAAAGCTCCATAAGCTTCAAGGTCTCACTATGAGGCATCTCCTCGCACTCCAGCCTGCCTGCTTTTAAAGCCTCCATACAAGCCCTTACTTCATATTCATAACCGGTAATCTGCTTGGGAATCTCTATATTCCGAATCACCTGTCTGTCCCTGTTGAAAACCAATATTTCCTCCGGATTAATGGCACCCTTTACGGCTATGTAACCTTCCCTTCCGTAAATCACACCACCACCCATCATCTGGGCACGCATATCGCTATGAAGAAGTGCCAACACATTATTCTCAAAGGTCAGCGTCATACTATTTGTCATATCCACTCCTGCCTCGGTTTGTATGGACACTGCGGATACATTTTTCACATCCCCCTTTACATACATAAGGGCAAAGTTAATGGGATACACACCCAAATCCAAAAGGGCACCTCCTGCCAGCTCCGGCTTCACCAGACGCTCTCTGTTTTCCAAAGAGGCACCGAAATTGGACATAACCGAGGTCACTTCCCCAATAATACCACTGTCTATCAAATCCATAATCATCTTCCGTGAAGGCATATATCTGGTCCAAAAAGCCTCTGCCAGAAACACCTTCTTTTCACGAGCCAGATCTACCAGTTCTCTTGCCTGCTTTGCATTAACTGTAAAGGCCTTTTCCACCAATACGGGCTTGCCATGCTCTAAGCACAGCTTGGCACATTCATAATGATGAGAATGTGGGGTAGCCACATAAATCAGCTCCACCTCTTCATCCCTCACCAGCTCTTCATAAGAACCATATGCCTTCTGAAAACCGTACTTTTCTGCAAAAGCCTTTGCCTTCTCTTCACTTCTGGAAGCCACTGCGTAGCTTTCCACCTCCGGCATTTCTGCGATAGTTCTTGCCATCACATCTGCAATCCAGCCGGTTGCCATAATCCCCATTTTCATAATGTTCCCCTATCCTTTCTCTTTACAATTTATGTGTTATCCTGTAACTTTGTCAATTTCTGACTAAGCTGCTTCATCACTTCACCAAACTCTTCCTGCTCCCCTTCATAGGACCAGTCATGATCTTCGATTAACACTTCTGCTTCCTGAAGCAGTTCCTGTAACACCTTTACATAAGGCTTCAGCAATCTATCCTCTACCCTTGTCAATGCCTCCAGTAGCTGACCATCATATGCATCTCCTACATAGATATCTTCCAACACCCATTTAACTGCACTCAGAAGTGCCACCTCAGGCAATACATTCTGGCGCAACATTCTCAATACATCAAAAACTGTCAGCTCACCGACTTCCTTATCCAGCAATTCATTATACCATTCCTGTAAAGGAAACAATTCCTCTGATGTATCATATTCCAGATGAAACTGTTGCTTAATGGTCTTCTTTTCCATCTATGTTATATCCCCCTTCTTACTCCTTCTGTGCATTATACAGGGTGCTGTAGAAACCACCTAAATTTATCAGTTCCTCATGGTTACCCTTCTCCGTAATCTTACCCTGCTGCAACACCAGGATGCAATCCGCATTTTGAATAGTTGACAGTCGATGAGCAATGACGAAACAGGTACGATTCTTCATAAGCTCATTCATAGCCTCCTGTATCTTCATCTCCGTGCGGGAGTCTACATTGGAGGTAGCTTCGTCCAAAATTAACATAGGTGAATCTGATAATAATGCTCTGGCAATGGTAATCAGCTGGCGCTGACCCTTGGAAATATTGATACCTTCATCAGACAAAATGGTATCATATCCTTCCGGTAAATGCTCGATATAAGAATCGATTCTGGCCGCCTTTGCTGCTGCCTTAACCTCCTCCATAGTGGCATTCTCTTTACCATAGCGAATGTTTTCATAAATACTACCCTGGAACAACCAGGTATCCTGCAGCACCATGGTATAGGCCTTTCGCAGGTCTTCTCGCTTCACACTGCAAATCTCCTTTCCATCCACGGTGATGGTACCACTGTTCACATCATAGAAACGCATAAGCAGATTGATAATTGTGGTCTTTCCTGCACCGGTAGGTCCTACGATAGCAATGGTCTGTCCCGGACTTACATCCACAGAAATATCCTGAAGTATCTTTTTCTCCGGTACATAGCCGAAATCCACATGACGGAAAATCACTTCTCCCTCTACATCATTCAATGGCAGAGCATTTTCCACATCTGCCGGCTCCGGTCCTTCATCAATAATACGGAATACTCTCTCCGCTGCGGAAAATGCAGATTGGAACTCATGGATAATATTGGCAAATTCATTTATCGGACCGGCAAACTTTCTGGAATACTGTACAAACTGTGCCACACCACCCAGTGTAATAAAGAACAGAGAGGTTTCGGCCACCGTTCCACTCTGGGAAAACATATATAAAATACCACCCAAAATCATAACCAGGGAAATGGACAGATTATTAATAAAGTTTACGGAAGGTCCCATGGTAGCACTGTAATATTCTGCTGAATAGTAAGCATCCATAGCTTCTGTATTTCGCTTATTAAACCTCTCTCCGATTACCTCCTCACGTCCATATGCCGCAATGGTACGACAACCGGAAAGCATTTCCTCCGCATAGCCGTTCAGCTCTCCCAGCTTCTGGGAACGCTTAGAAAACAGCGGGCGTACCTTCTTGGAACGATATCTTGTAAAAATAATAGAAATCGGCACAGTAATTGCAAATACCAAAATCATGGGTTTACTGATATTCCACATGAAAATCAGGGAGCCCAGCACCGTATAAATACTGGTCATGACCTGCACCAAATCATGGGACAGGGAGCTGTTCACTGTATCAATATCATAGGAGATACGGCTGATAATATCGCCCACCGGATGGGTATCAAAATAGTTTACCGGTAGTGACGTCAGCTTTTCAAACAACTGCTTACGCATGGTATAAACAATTCTCTGGCTTAAATGAATCATCAGAACTGCCATGCCATAAGCCAAAATAGCTGATCCTATATAGCAAATCAGCATCTTTCCTACGTTCACCCACACTGCATCAAAATTCACACCACCGGGTGCAGACATGGCATCAATGGCCTCACCGGAGTACATAGGACCCAAAAGGGACAACTGATTAGATAATAATGTCAATACAATGGCTACTAAAAACAGGGGCCACTGCTGCATTACATATTCCCCCAGACGTAACAATACGTCCTTGGTTCTTTTCTTGCCCAGTTTCCCTCCCTGGGCGTGCTTGTTGGGGTTATTCTCTGTTCTTGGGTCTCTTCCCATATTTCCTCTACTCAACGAAAGCACCTCCCATCTGTGAATCACTGATTTCCCTATATTCCGGACAGGCTTCCAAAAGCTCCTCATGGGTACCCTTACCGATGATTTTCCCCTCCTCCAGCACCAGTATCAGGTCGGAGTTTTTAAGCGAGCTGACACGCTGTGCCACAGTAATAATAGTGGTATCCTTCATATGTTCATTCAATGCCTTACGTAAATTTGCATCTGTCTTATAATCCAGCGCCGAAGAGCTGTCATCCAGTATGAGAATATCCGGATTTCCTGCAATGGCACGGGCAATCAAAAGTCTCTGCTTCTGTCCTCCGGAAATATTTGTTGCCTTAGAAGAAAGCATATGCTCATAGCCATCCTTAAAGGAGGTTATAAAGTCATGGGCCTGCGCCACCTTTGCCGCCTGTTCTATCTGCTCCCTACTTAAATCCCTACCGAAACGGATGTTTTCATAAATCGTGTCTGCATAGAGAAAATCATATTGCATGGCAGTACCGAACATTGCACAAAATTCCTCAGAGGGGATAGTACGGATATCTCTTCCGTTTATGTAAATAGCTCCTTTGCTTACATCATAAAAACGCAGTAACAGTTTTACCAATGTAGACTTACCGCTACCGGTAGCACCGATGATACCCAAGGTACCGCCTTTAGGCAGCTCCAAAAAAATATCTTCTAAGTTGTTTAACTTCCCTAAATAAGAAAAGTCTACTTTATCAAAAAAGATATGAGCCTTGGTATCACATGCAGGGTAGTCCTTTTCCTCCTGTACCACCAAATCCTCGGGAGCGTCCATAACCTCTGCAATACGGTTAGCAGAAGCGGCACTCTTGGTGAACATAACAAACATACGGGACATAACCATCATAGCCATGGAAATCAAAGTAAAATACTGCATAAAAGCAATAACCGTCTCGGGGTCTGACTGGTGATTTGCCACACGGGAAGCACTCAAAGCTACTACCGCCACAATACCACTGTTCATCAGCAGGGTCATGACAGGATTCACGGAACCCATAATGATTCCTGCCCGCTTTTCGTCCTTAACCAAAGACTGATTCACACCATCATATCGCCTGTGCTCATAATCTGTCTTAGACAAAGCCTTAATCACCCGGATGCCCTGTACATCCTCACGAACCACACGGACCATTTTGTCCACGGACTGCTGTACTTTTGTGTAAAGAGGCACACCCTTTCGGGAAATAAAATAAATAATTCCAAAGATTATAGGCATGGTAATCAACATAACCATGGACAAATACCAGTCCATAATCATGGTAATCACTGCACCGCCAATGAGCAAAATCGGTGCACGCACGCCCATTCTCTGCATCATAGCAACAAAGTTATGAATATTGTAGGTATCTGTAGTAATGCGTGACTCCAAAGAGGGAATGGTGAATTTATCCACCTGAGCCGGTGAAAGCTGTAGCATTCTGGCAAATAAGTCCTTCCTTACTTTTTCAGAGAAATCCCTTGCCACCTTGGAAGCCATACGATTGGCCACCACATTAAACACACAGGCACATCCTGCACAGGCCACCATCAAAAGCCCCCAATACACTACATCCTGTATTTTTTCACTTACTACTACTTCCTTCAAAATATGGCTGAGTATATAGGGCAAAAACAGCTCCACTACGGTTCCCAAAACTTTAATAGTAAATCCAATGGACATTCTCTTTCCAAATGGCTTCAAATACTTAATAATAAATTTCATAGTACTCTCCATCCCTTTTTCTCTTTTACGCACTCATTTATCATAACACACCTACTTTTATCCCGCAAGAATTCTAATCTGAAAAACTATAGCCACTTTTCTCACATTCTGTTAAAATGATAAGAAGCAATTACCTAAAGACAGGAGCGTTTTTTTATGAACCGCACTCTAACTTATCCTATAACTGAACAATATGCCTCTCAAACCATAGAACAATTCTTAAGAGGAAAAAGCTATTCCTCCCAATGTATCAAAGAACTGAAAAAGCTTCCTGTGAACATTCTGATAGATGGCACTCCAAAATACATGAAGCATCTTTTACAGGCAGGTGAAACTCTCACGGTTCATATACAGGAGGAAATCTCATCAGAAAAGATTCCTCCGGTGGAACTGCCTCTGGATATTATCTACGAGGATGAGGACCTGTTGGTGGTAAACAAACCTGCTGATATGCCCATTCACCCTTCATTAAATAATTACGAGAACTCTCTGGCCAATGCCTTGGCCTGGTACTTTGAAAAACAAAACAAGCCCTTTGTATTCCGTTGTATCAATCGTCTGGATAGGGACACCTCAGGACTGACCATCGTTGCCAAGCATATGCTCAGCGGCGGTATCCTATCCTCCATGGTGGCTGAAAGAACCATCCACAGGGAATATGTGGCTATTGTTCGTGGGATTATCCTTCCGGAAAGCGGAACCATAGATGCTCCCATTGGCCGTAAGGGTGATTCCATCATCGAAAGGCAAATTGACTATACATGCGGAGAACGGGCCATTACACATTACACGCTAAAAGCATATAAAAATGGGCACAGCCTGCTTTCCATTCACTTGGAAACAGGCCGTACCCATCAGATACGTGTTCATATGAAACATATCGGTTTTCCTTTAATAGGAGACCATCTTTATAATCCGGATATGGCATATATAAGTCGACAGGCATTGCACTCTCACCGCCTGCAATTTACTCACCCAATCACCGGGGAGTACATGGACTTTACTGCGCCCTTACCGGAGGATATGTGCCGGGTTTTGGAGTCTTAGTCCACCACTTCTATGGTTTCAATGACCGGACGGTTTCCGGTAGGGATAATGCCATTGTAATCACCGCCCCTGGTGTTTTTACAAATATCATCCACAATATCCATACCCTCAGTCACATAGCCAAAGCATGCATAATCACCGTCCAGATAATCTGAATCCTGTTGTACAATAAAAAACTGTGAACTGGCACTATCCATTTCTGTAGCTCGAGCCATGGATATGGCACCACGTGTGTGCTTAAGGGAATTAGCCACTCCATTAGCAGCAAATTCACCTTTTATATTATTCTCTGCTCCTCCCATTCCGGTACCGGTAGGGTCACCACCCTGCATCATGAATCCATCGATAATTCTATGGAATGTCACTCCATCATAAAAACCTTCCTTGGCCAGATTCACAAAATTAGTTACAGTAATGGGTGCTGCATCTGCATCCAACTCTACTACAATGGTACCCTTATCCTTAATTACAATGTTTACATGATGCTTACCTGAAAGATACTCTCCAACAGTTTCAACTGCTGTTTCTTTAGAAACTTCTTGGGATACACTACTTTCCTTGGCAGTGAATTGGTCTTTTTCCTTATCGGAAGTGGTGCTCGTTTTCTCGCCACAACCTGCCAGCAGCATGACCATGGTACATACTAATACAACTACTCTTAACAATATACTCTTTTTCATAACTTACTCCTCTTTTCTGTTAATTTACCTTGTTTATCATAACAATACTATTAGACTTTTACCAGTGTTAATTATTCTTTTTCTGTACCTTCTCCCTCACAAAAGCCTCTCCCATACCCAGCACTATAAAAATAGTTACTGCACTTAGGGCCTGTTGGAAACTAAAAAGATTATTAATAGTATATGCCAGTATAGCAAAACCGCAGGCACCTGCCATGGCATTGTCCTTACCTGCTCTAAAACAACGTACAATAGCTGTTACAAACAGTCCGACATAACAAATCATTCCCAACAAACCATTATTCACCAAAACTGTCAGCCACTCACAATGCGCATTGGTAAGCAAACTACCTCCAAAACATTCCTCCTTCATAGTAAGTAATGCCGGGTTGGCACCACTTTGTATATACATTGCCATACTATCCGGTCCTACTCCCAACAGCTTCCCCACAAAATCCTGGTCTACAAAACACTGCACTCCTGCTGCCCAGGTGGCACCTCGATAACTGCCCCAATGCAAGTCAAACTTTAGTGCAGATACTTCAGACAATCCCCCCAGACTACCGGGATATCTGGTATTTACCACACCCAGCACTACAAAAGTCACCAGAGACACACACGCTATTCCACAAGCCACATATCCTAACAAAGTAAACACTTTCACCAAAGACTTACCCTTCTTTTTCAAGAAAGTGATTAAAAGGTAAACAAAAATAGCTCCCCCTAATATTACAAACGCCAAAGGACTATTTGTCAATAAATCCACCAGACCATCCGAATAGTTAAAATGTTCCGCCCAAATATACCTGAAACCATAGGTCAAGGTACATATAAATCCCAAACAAATACAGCAGAAAAAAAACACCAACATATTTTCCACTTTTTTCATAGAAATGAGATACAAAACCAGCATCATCACTACCAAAGTCACCAGGCCGGAACGACTTCCCTGTGTAACCAAAGTACCATACCCTGCCGTCATCCAAATTCCTAACACAATATTCTGCCAAGTCTTTTTCTCTGACATGGACCAAAAATAATACAATATTCCAAAGAAAGGAATTACTATGTACCCACAATACCAGTTTATGTTTCCAATTGTAGAAATAAAGGCTACTGTAGTATTTTTCATTTCAAAGGGCCGCACTCCAAAACGATTTATATAGCCCAATACAAAAACCACAAAGGTTACCGGTATAGAAAGTACAGGCAACCATTTCCTTTTATTCCAGCAACGTGACACTGCAAAATAAACAGCCACCAGAAACAACTGGGTTCGCATCCCCATAAACCAACGATCCACGCCTTCAAAGGCATTACCAAAATCCGTATCTGTCTTATAATCAGAACACAAATAGGATAATACTACTATCACTCCATATCCCAGCACAAACCAGTCCGTCACAGAAATACTCTTAAATATCCTAAAAATTTCTGCCTTCAATCTTCCGATTTCCTTATCTCTTCTCATGATACATAACCGTACCACCGGATAGAAGAATGCAAATATCATAAATACAATCCCTGCACCACAGGTTCCTTTATAAAAAAACTGGTACTTATCTGAACCAATTTTTGCATATCCATCTGTATAGTAAAAAGGTATGACTACTATCATCAAAAACAGATAGATGGTCACTGCCATATTCAATCCCATCTCAATCAATTGTAATATGTCCCTTAACAAATCCGGCTTTGTCTTTTGTTTTCTTTTATTAGATATCACCTTTTGACGTGCCATGTTATCCTCCGTACATTTACATGTTGTTGCCTTCTCTCATACAACATCCATTCTCACCCATTATGATAGTAAATTCCGGATATTTAGTCAACCGCTTTTACCTCCTGCTGCCCTTCATCCTGTTCCCACTCCCCCTGCTTTTGCAGACTTTGATAGGTCTGCTGCACCAAAATAAAGCCCAGAGGCCCTTTGATAATGCCAAACAAACCAAATAGCTGAATTCCTGCATATATGGTTGCTAATACAGCTAATGGTGGAATCCCCATCTTTCCGCCGATAAGCTTGGGCTCCAGTAACTCCCTGATAAAAATACATACTACATATAATCCTAACACCAGTACACCGGCTACATAATCAGCACTGATAAGTTGCATAATTGCCAAAGGTACCAATATAATTCCTGTTCCAAATAATGGCAGTGCATCCAATACGCCAGCCAGTATTCCCCAAAACATGCCACTTGGCACCTTTATCATTGTCAATACCAATGAGCAGATACTTCCAATTAACAACATAATTAACAGTTGTGCTTTTACAAAAGTTGCTGTATAGCGTATAATGCCACAAATAACATCCAATACCACATGACACTCCTGTCGGTTTAGCATCTGATTCATAATACTGTCATAATCCTTTGCCAGGAATACTGTAGAAATAATAAATAAGAGAATAAATCCTCCTATGGTTATCACATGCTTTACATAACGTATGGAACCGGAAAGTAGCCCGGGAATGGCTTGATTCTCCAAATAATCGGCCCCTTCCTCCATTCGTTCCAAAAGCAACTCTTCCAAATACTCCGTATCCATGCCGGTAATATTGCTCCCTAAATCACAAAGCTGACGTACAGAAGTAAGTAAGCTGTCCCAAAGTCCATCTATTCCCCTTACCCATTGAGGCAGACTTCCGGCAACCCATGTAATCAACAGCCATAGTAAAAGCAAAACAATTCCCCCAAATGCCAGAAGTAATAGTACTGCACCTATTTGCCTGTGTATATGAAGCCTGCTTTGTATTTTCTTAAGCAATGGGCCGAATATAGTAACAAAAAGCATAGCCACCAGCACAGGCGACACCAATGGTACAATATATTGCAGAAAAAAATACACTACTCCAATAATTCCGAGTAGTGCAATGACCTGATGCTTCTTCCAAATACTCATCATACCTGCCTCCTTTTGAAACTTACCTTAAGCTTCTTTTTTAGGATTAGTATGATAAATTATTCTATTTTTATGTTTTTTTTAACCTATCATTTATTGGCAATAATCCTTCCTATGATGCCAATATCATATTGGGCTCAATAATAAATTCTATTTGCTTTCCGGTAAAAGGATGCTTTAGCTCCAACCGATACGCATACAATGCCACATTACGAATCTTTAAATTTTTACTTATATTATCTGACTGCGTGTTACCATACTTTCCATCTCCCAATATAGGCCAACCGGCATTGGCCAGTTGGGCACGGATTTGATGAAAGCGTCCTGTATCAATGTGGACATCCAGCAAGGTAATACTACCGGTGTCTTCCAGAATTTTGTGCGACAATACTCTATATTGTAGCACTGCCTTTTGGGCTTCTTTATCCTGTGAATCACACACTTTTGCAAGATTCGCTTCCTTACGCAGATAATCCACAATCTCCCCGGTATCCTTTGCAGGTTTTCCACAAACTAGTGCATAGTACTGCTTATTTATTGTACCGCCAGTCAGCTGTGCCGTCAGCTTTCCTGCTGCTTCTTTCGTTTTAGCAAACACTAAAAGCCCTTCCACAGGCTGATCCAGACGATGAATGATACCCAGATATGGTGCACCTTTTATTCCTTTATTGTTTTGCCCGTTTTTCAGCACAGAGTGCTGCCCGGCCAAATAATTTTTCAATTCGCTGACCATATCCTTCTGTCCTACTTTTGAGCTCTGGGTAGCCAGCCCCGCCGGCTTATGCGCCACCAGAATATGGGCATCCTCATATATAATTTTGGTCTGCATAATTCCTTCACCTTTGCAACTCATTATATACTATCTCTTCCAATACTATTTCTTATTCTGTAAACATATCCTCTTCTCCCTTTATAGGGCTAGTTCAAGTCTACAATTTTTTCAAGTATTTTTTCTGTATTATTATCCACAAACTTAAAGATTTTCATTGCATCTTTACAGCATCCCATATCCTTCTGTCCCAAAAACCAAGCCGCAAACAGAAGCTCTATAGACTTCATCACATAAGGAACTGCCTGCAATTCCTGAGTTGACAGTTTATTGACTTCCATGTATCCCTGAAATACATTTCTCAGCACCCGAAACCATTTCTCTTCAGTAACCACCAATGTTTCTTCCTCACACAACAGTCCCAGCAAAAAATAGCACAAATCAAAAATCCTGATATTTCTCTGACTCAAGTCAAAATCAATATACCCACAAAATTGCTCTTCCTCAAACAAAAAATTCCCAAAATGCACATCCCTATGTATCAACTGCACAGGCAGATTATCATACCATTTCTCCAGATTTAGCAGAGTATCTTCAAATAAGCTTTTATTTACTATTTCCCACTCATTCTCTTCCAAAGTATCCTTAATCCAACCCTTCATCTCCAGAAGCAGACTATTCTCCCCAAAATCCTCCTGTTTCTCGCACTCTAAAAATGCTCCATGAAGCTCTGCCAGGATTCTACCCATTTGATAACTTAATTTCTCCAACTGATTATTACTGACAATGGGACTGCCCTGTAACCTTTGTGTTAAAATATAATAATTTGCAGTGTCCTTGGTGTAACTCCTGTCCTGACATGTGTTAATCAGCTTCGCCACCGGTATTCCCAAACCAGAGAGAGTGGATATCAGTCGGATATTTCTCTCCAGATTATCCGGGTCATCGTATACTTTCAGCACATACTCCTCCCCCACCTGCCATGCAGAATCATAAATTTGCTTTACCTCCGGCTTTTCTATATCCCACTCTTTTAATATCTCTATAATATTCTCTTTCATCTTCTCAAACCTTTTTCGCTCCTTAATAATAATTCTCCGAACACTGTACACAGACAGAGCATTAAGTATAGTATCTCTTCTTTATCCTTAATTGTCATTGATTGGCTTTGATATTGTTAATAAATTTATTGTATAGTCTTCAATATAATATCTTTCTCCATCAAACATATATACTATGTCTCTTCCAGGTGCAATCTGCTCTAATTGGACGTCCCCATAATCGCCAATTTCATCAAGGTTCGTTTGTTGATATACATTTGAAGCATCTAAAACAATATGAATATTATCATATGTATCAAATTCATATACAACAACTTCATCTACACCCTCTTTTAGAATAGGATATTTTACTACATATTCTCCAAATGTTTGTGTTTCAAATTCTTCCACCTTATCCACCAATATTCCTTGAGAATTTAAATAGTATTCCGCATTATTATTGTTATCAGTAATCTCATCCGTTACTGTATTATCAACAACTCCAACACTTGTTGTCCAATCAGACAGGTTTATTATCAATGTTTTTCCATTTTCATAAATAAATGTCATCGTATCATCATTTACAATATAATCTACCGGTGCATACCATATATGTGGTTCAGCACCTTCATATACTCCTAATTTCATTATTTCTTCATAATACGTTACAAACAATTTTGCATTCTTAAAACTACTTGTTGAACCTATTTCTGTTTCTTCTATGTAATCATATGCTTGAATTAATAGACCTGCAATTCCAACTTCATCGATTAAATTGTTTTCATTGTCATCTAAATATTTCTTCAATTCTTCTTTGCCAATATTTGTAATATCTTCAAATTCTTCGTTTACCCTTCCCTCCGCATCAAGAGCACTCCAATATGCTTTTCCATCTGTATGATAATTGTACCAAACTTTACAAGTATAGATACTTCCCATCTCCGCATATATATGTATTCCATCTTCTTGTGCTTGCTCTACTAATTCTTCCGCTTCATCTAAATCATATTCCGTCGAAAATGCATATATGTAATAATGAGCTTCTCCATACTCTTCTGTTTTAAAATCCTCTATTGAAAAATCAAACTGCGTATAATTATCTTCTAAATTATTTTCTTTGATATAATCTTGAAGTTCTTCTTTCGTGTTATAACGAATATTTTTACTATCTCCACACCCAGATAAGCATATTATCAAAAGCATAATCATTACAAAAAAGACATATCTTCTTTTCATCGTTTATCCTCCAATAAAAATACCAGCTTAATTATTTCAATTAAACTTCTTTCCGTTTCCGCCTTATGCACTTTTCAACCGGTTTATAAGCAATAATGTCTTTTTCTTTGCCTTTACACCTTAAAGCGGTACCCCACACCCCAAATAGTCTCAATATACTGTGGCTTAGCAGTATCTGTTTCAATCTTCTCACGAATCTTCTTAATGTGTACGGTTACGGTAGCAATATCACCAATGGAATCCATATCCCAGATTTCACGGAACAGTTCCTCTTTAGTATATACATGGTTAGGATTTTCCGCCAGGAAGGTTAACAAATCATATTCCTTGGTGGTGAAATTCTTCTCCTCACCGTTGATATATACTCGACGGGCAGTTTTGTCAATACGGATACCACGGATTTCCACAATGTCGTTCTGAGGCTTCTGGCTGCCCACCAAACGCTCATATCTGGCCATGTGGGCCTTTACTCTTGCCACCAACTCACTGGGGCTGAAGGGCTTAGTCATATAATCATCTGCACCTAATCCTAATCCTCTGATTTTATCAATATCATCCTTCTTGGCAGATACCATAAGGATGGGGATGTCCTTTTCCTCACGAATCTTTTTACATACCTCAAACCCATCCATACCGGGAAGCATCAAATCTAAAATAATCAAATCATAGTCCCCTGCCAATGCAACCTTCAATCCCTCATCTCCTGCATTACAAATATCTACCTCAAAATCACTCAACTCCAAATAATCCTTTTCCAAATCTGCAATTGCCACTTCATCTTCAATAATTAATATCTTACTCATGCGTCTTTCCTCCTCACATCTTTAAACTTGCAATTCTTTATATTTTCTGATTACAAAATGGATACAGGTACCTTCCCCTTCCTTACTGGTAGCCCAAATGTACCCACCATGGTCTTCAATAATTTTTCTCACTATGGACAATCCGATACCACTACCACCTTGGGCAGAGTTTCGGGAAGCATCTGTCCGATAGAAACGTTCGAATATCTTAGGTAAATCCTTCTGGTCTATGCCTTTACCATTATCTTCGATTTCCACCCTGATAGCATCTGCCTCATCCAAAATACGGATATCGATACGCCCTTTAGACTTATTCATGTATTTTACGCTATTACTGATGATATTATTGATAACCTTCTTCATCTGTTCCGGATCTGCAATGATAATCGTATCTGCCGGTACCAAATCCGTATAATTCAACTCGATACCCTTGGACTCCAAATCCAGTCCTACTTCCTCCACACAGTCGCCAAAATAATCTGCTACATTGATACGGTGAAAGTTGTAAGGGATACGATTATTGTCAATACCGGAGTACATGGTCAACTCATTAATCAGCTTATCCATGTCTATAGCCTTATTATAAATAGTGCGAATGTACTTATCCATCTTTTCCGGTGTATCTGCCACACCATCCATAATACCCTCTACATAACCTTTAATAGCAGTAATGGGAGTCTTCAAATCATGGGAAATATTGCTTACCAGCTCCTTGTTCTGCTGTACATGCTGTTTATTTTCCTCTGTAGTTTCCTTCAGACGCAGACGCATGTCCTCATAATTACGGTACAGGTCTCCGATTTCTCCCTCCAAATCTGTTTCCAGCATATAGTCAAAATTACCTTCCTTAATCTTATGCATGGCTACATCCAACTTGTCCAGTGGAAGGAATACGCTCTTACGGAACCACAGAGTCAACATAATACCAGTAAATATAAGAATCAGCAAAATAGCAATAAACATATCCACCAGAAGTTCTCTTGATATAAGCGTATTCATCTTGGTTACCACAAAGATACTTCCTTTTGCCCCGTCCCGGAATATAAAATCATATTGCTTTACATATTTATTATAGGCTTTAAAATAATAACCCGAATCCTTGTCCGGTGCCTCATCATAATCCGGAAGCTTGTCGAATATCTTATCCGACAACTCTGTATTTCCTGTGTAATAAAGCTCTTTATCCTTACGAACTAATAAATATGCTGCCTTCTTGGCAATTTTATCATTCAGTTCCTGCAGATATTCCGTATCTTCCAATCTGGTAATATTTGCTTCAGCCTGCTCCAGAATCTCTTCATAGGTCATTTCAGCAGTATTTGCAAAAGATTCAAAACTCTCTGTCATCAAGGAATAATCCCACTCCTGTATGGAATGACCTTGTCGATAGTTCACCAATATGGCTCCGATAAAGCAATATGCCAATACTGTCAATAACAATGGCAAAGCAATAATCGTTAGTAAGGTAATCTGCAACCGTGTCTTAAATTTCATGGTTTGCTCCTCTATCTATAATTTTATATAACTCATACAATTACTGTTTTCTAATATAAATAAGTATAACACATTCTGTTCCAAGGTCAAAAAAAACCTGGAAAAAATATCATTAAAAAACTATAAAAATTTTTTTCATATTTTTTCAAAAAGCTATTGACTTTTCTCTGGTTTTTAGTATAATAAAATCAGTAATCGTTACTAATATTGATTTTTGAAAGGAGGAACAATGGCACTAAAGCATAGCAAACAGCGGGATATGATTAAAGATTTCCTAATGAGTCGTAAAGATCATCCCACAGCTGACGTTGTTTATATGAATGTAAGACAACAACAACCCAATATCAGTTTAGGAACTGTATATAGAAACCTGACTCTTCTGACCGAAATCGGTGAAATCCAGCGTTTACATCTGGGAGACGGAGTAGATCACTTTGATGCCGATATTTCCAAACATTATCATTTTATATGTAATGATTGCGGAGGTGTGATTGACTTAGAAATGGACAACATTTCATCTATTACGGATGTGGCGCAAAAAAACTTTGATGGTCATATTGCCGGTCATGTCACACATTTTTACGGTTCATGTAGCAGTTGTATGAAACAAAAGAATTATTAATCCGGCAAGCCGGAACAAAACTTAATAAAGCAAAAAACAATAAACATTTTTAAAAAGAAAAGGAGATAAGATTATGAAGTATGTATGTAGTGTATGTGGTTATGTTCATGAAGGAGATGCTGCACCTGAGAAGTGCCCCGTATGTGGAGTTCCCGCTGAGAAGTTCACCGAGATGGCAGGCGAAAAGGTTTGGGCTGCTGAGCATGTGGTAGGTGTAGCACAGGGTGCTCCCGAAGATATTATGATGGATTTAAGAGCAAACTTCGAAGGCGAATGCTCAGAAGTTGGTATGTACCTGGCTATGGCTCGTGTTGCTCACAGAGAAGGCTATCCGGAAATCGGTCTCTACTGGGAAAAGGCTGCTTGGGAAGAAGCTGAGCATGCAGCTAAGTTTGCAGAATTACTTGGAGAAGTAGTTACTGCTTCTACCAAGAAGAATCTGGAAATGAGAGTAGATGCTGAAAACGGTGCTACCGCAGGTAAGTTCGATCTTGCTAAGAGAGCTAAAGAACTGAATCTTGACGCAATCCATGACACCGTTCATGAGATGGCACGCGATGAAGCTAGACATGGAAAAGCGTTTGAAGGACTGCTTAAGAGATACTTTGGTTAAGCTACAAGCCGAGTAAAAGTGTGATAATAACGCCCTGCAAGTTTACTTGTAAGGGCGTTCATTATTGCACTTTTATTGGGCGACAGCCCTCCATGAGGAAGTAGCGTAGCGGATTCCGAATGGCTCGGCTTGTTAGCCGAATGGCTCGGCTTGTTAGCCGAATGGCTCGGCTTGTTAGCCGAATGGCTCAGCTGTTAGCCGAAGAACCAGCTGTTGACCAATGGGCTCGGCTGTTGGCCTTACCATATGAAGATATTGAAATCTCTTGTATCACCATCATATATTTGCTATAATCAATTGAAACAACTGACAACATTAATAAATATATTGCCCACTATAATAACTATAAAGTACCAACAACAAACACTACAGGGAGGTATTGGTATGTTGAAAAATCACTCAATCGCACACAAATTTTTCATCTTTACCGGAATTATTCTGGCAATTGCCTGCATGGTTACTTCTTCATTCCCTAGCATTGAATATTCCTCTTCTTATGGTTGGAATATGAATGATACCAGACCAATTGGTAATTTTGATTCTTCTATTTTTTTAATACTGGGTATTATAGAGATATTGCTACTGTTTACCAGTAACCATGCTCTCCGCCGCCTTGCCCTATTCATATCATTGGCCAAAATTTTTCTTCCTTGGTTCTCTTTTTGCGCCAATAATTTTTTGGGAAGTTTGATGACTGATGCTTCTTTTAAGTATACTGTACTCAATAATTTCCCTTACATTACTACATTTTTAGCCATATTACTGTTCATCCAACATCTATTAATGTATATATTCATATATCCTAATCATAAATAACTTGTTCTAATTCCTTAGTTCTACCGCTAAAACAGTTACGAGGTATTTTTGTATCACCGTAAAAGCATTTCGTGATATTCCTTTTTTGCTCCCGCATATAGCCTATTCTAAATTCACACCTCAATCTCTCCGATATAATTATAAAGTTCTATATTATACGAAAGTTGGAGGAAATCTTATGAATAAAAAAGTGTTTCGACTATTTCTTGTTATTTCCATGTTCATTTTTTTAACCGGTTGCAGTAATCGTGTGGTTCAAACTCCTTCACCCATCGCACCGGAAGTTAATGAAGAGCCCATATCTACTACAGAAGTTGCCCCTGTTGCTACATCTGCACCTTCAGAAATTGCTTTAGCTCCCACCTCTGTGTCCACTCCTATACCAACATTAACACCTTTTCCTGAATCTACATTGACACCTACTTTAGAACCTACACCTGTACCTACTCCGGAACCCACTCCCGTACCTACTCCGGAACCCACTCCCGTACCTACTCCGGAACCTACACCTGTACCTACTCCGGAACCTACACCTGTACCTACTCCGGAACCTACTCCTATACCCACTCCGGTACCTACACCTGTACCCACTCCTGCACCTACTCCGGAACCTACTCCCGTACCTACTCCGGCGCCTACAACCAGTCATGACCTAACTAAGGCTCAGGATGTTTTCAACCTTGTAAACTCAATACGAGCTGAAAATAGTTTGCCTGCTCTTACCTGGGATGACCGGCTATATGAATCTGCCCAAATCCGTTCACAGGAAATTTCTGTAGTCTGGTCACATACCAGACCGGACGGCACCGATTGTTTTACAGTTTCAAATGTACTTCATGGTGAAAATATTGCTTACGGATATGCCGATGCCAATAATGTGGTAAATGGATGGATGGACTCCCAAGGGCATAAAGAAAATATATTGCGGGCTGACTTTACACGTACAGCCATAGCTTACTATCTTGCACCGGATGGAACCCCTTATTGGTGCCACCATTTTGGTTACTAAATCTATTCATAATTTGTTCATGAAACGTTTTCTATTTTTCATTGACAAATGAATCTTTAGGACATATAATTAAAATAGACAGAAAATTCAATTTAATTTTGGCAATCGCGCGACACATATTCTTTCGCAAACCACAGTGTCGCAAAACAACATAAAATCAGAAAAGGAGATACTATTATGGCAAAAGTAAACGGTGCACAATCAGTAGAAACTATTCCCGGTAGAAAAATTGTCCTCTCCGCAGGTGTTGGTAAAACCAATATTGATGAGTTAAAATGGTTGACAGAAACAGTACTGGAAAGCGCAGCTGCTTGGAAAGCTTCCGGTTGGGCTTACATAGCAGATTGTTCCAAGATGAGTCCTGTTACTCCTGCAGAAGGTGGCGAATTGGTTATCATGACAAAGAAGTTCGTAGAAGCCGGCTGTAAGGCTTTCGGATTTGCAGAGGGCAGCTCTGTTATGTTGAAGCTTCAGGCACAAAAAAATACACAGCGTTCCGAAACCGGCGTATTAGAAGGACATTTTGCTACTGTAGACGAAGTATTAACTTGGTTGAAGGATGAAGTAAAAATCTAACTATAAAACGGAAGAGGGGATCTGATAATCCCCTCTGTTTTATTACAATGGGGGTATTTTGTGGGACATCTTTTATCAGAAATAACAGAAGGGGAACGCTTTGTATTACACATATCCAACGAAGGACATTCCCTGGACCTATATGGTATCATTAAGAAACACTTAAAAGAAAATATTGCATTAATTACCATTTTGCATAATCAGCGTCTGATCTTTGAAAATGTCCATGTCGACATAGAAGCTATTGGTGAAGAAAGTATTCCCATTATGTGGCGTAATGTTAAAATTGTAAACTATAAAACAGACTATATTATGCAGGCTCCTACAGATGGTGTAAAACATAATCGCCGCGGTTGCTTCCGCGTTGCGGTAGCTGTTGTGGCACAGATGAAAATAGGAGGAAATGGTGCCAAGCATGTAATGGTTCGAGACATCAGCTTAAGTGGTTTCGCTTTGGCTGATCGAAAAAAAGAGCTGGAGCTTTCCAAAGGTACACTACTCTCCATCTATTTTGAAGATATAGGCTGTATTATTGATCTGACCGGCAAGCTGGTTCGTATTGAAGAAAGAGAAGATATGATTATCTACGGCTTCCAAACCGTCAATCTTTGTAGAGATTTATCCAATTACCTGAATCTAAAACAAAGACGTAATCGTACAAAAGAATGAAACGCGGGAACAGTGAAACTGCACCCGCGTTTTATTATGCTTCTGCCTTATTCTTTTTCTTAAAGCGGCTTTTTAAACCGGTTCCCTTATAAAACAGCTGATTCTTATATATTTTTCCTGCAGCAATTACCAGTGCTATAGATGACGCCATAAGGATTGCCACATACAATATACTTTCTGCCACTGTGATATTACCTACCACAATATCTCCGGGCAACATATATGCGCTGGTAAGAGGACAAATTCTCAACAAGGTATTTAGCCACTCCTTTTCCTGCAAGGGCAACAAATATGCACCAAAGAAACCTAATACCATAATTATGGTATAATATGACATAACCTGAGCCAGAGTTTCTGCCTTTGCGGAAAAACTGGCTATGAGACCTGCCAATACACAATAGAACAGGAACGCCAGGCAAACCGTTAAAAATGCAATAATAAATGCACCAATACTAAAGGCTGTACTTCCCTCCTTACTACCAAGTAATCTGAAGATTTCCAGCAAGTCATTGGTATATTCCGGATATACTACATTTTGAGCCACTACATCTCCTAAAAGAAAACCAACAACAAGCCCTCCTACCCACAGTGTCATCTGCATAATAGCAATACAGGTAGTTGCTAATATTTTGCCAAAAATCAAGCTATAAGGCTGTGTCAATGTCAGCATCATTTCCATCAACTTGGAATTCTTCTCCATGCTGACAATATTGCCCATTCCCTGTCCGTATACAATATTCATCATATAGATAAAAAGCATACAGAGTGTAGGAAGAAGTAATATAACCAGTTCTTCTCCTATACCCTTTTCTTCTTCTCCTGCATCCAGCATGGTAGTTGAAATACTGCTCATCATAAGGACCAGCTTCTCCATGGGAATACCGGAAGAAATTAACTTACTTTGCTCCATTACAAGTGTAATGTCCTCTAACAGCTCCTCTGCTTCACTTTCCTTTATGACAGAGTTCTGTGGTAAATATAAGGTCATTCTATACCCTTTGTCTGCCTTTCCAATCTGCAGAATCACATCTTTAGAACCTTCTTCATCAGAATCCTTCAAAAGTTTCTCATTAAGTTCCTGCACAGTACTTTTTTCCTGTACAAAAGAAAGTGTGGGATAATTTTCCTTATACACTTCCATGAAACCATCTAAATAAAGCACCTGTATTTCACTTTCATCAATAATATGTACTACTTCTATAGGTGAAAGCTCTGTTGCATCCTTCTTCTGACTGTAAGCCATAATAATACTGATAGCCATTCCCACTATAAACAACAAAATTGTCAGACCCATTGTTGCTAATTTAAAATTCTTTCCACTTACCCCTTGCGTAAAGGTGAAACGAAATACATCCTTCCATCCGCGAAATAACTTACTACTCATGATGCGTTTCCTCCTTTACTTTCACATTTTTACGATTCTTTGCAATCTGCAGAATATCCTTTATGGAAAGTACTTTTCCATTATAGAATATCAGGGATTCATAAACCTTTGCAGTAAAAGAGAACATAAAGCCTGTTACTACAATCAATATAGCCATACTGATTAGAGCTATGCTCATACTGATTTTACCTAATAATACACTTGCCGGTACCACAAAAGGAGAGGATATAGGGAACAGACTACATAAATATATAAACAACTGATTATCTCCCCCATTTACCATCACAATACACATACCCAAACCTATGTACGAACCTACAATAATCAATAAATTGTATATTTTCATTCCTTCGGTAATCTCATCCATCTTGCTTACAGAAGCACCGGCCAGACCGGCCAGAATACAATAAAACAATATTCCGCATAAAATAACTACCAGTGCTACCAATACTTCTCCCGGAGAAATCTCTGATATTAATTTTATTATAGCTGATATTTCTACCGTACCTTCCTCCATACCGGTATCCACAAGCACTTTATTGTATTCATTTCCAAACAATACCAGCTTTAACAAAGATGAAATACCATAGCTAATCCCCAGTACTACAAATTGTATTACTACCATCAATAGAGAAGACAGTATTTTTCCTGTCAGCAATGCCATGGGACGAACATTAATCATTAAATATTCTACTACCTTTGTAGATTTTTCCGTTACCACTGACATAGCCACACTACTACCACATAAGGTGACTATCATCATAACTCCCATTATCAGAAAAAGTAACAGCATGTACTCTTCCATGGATATTGCCTCATTTTTTTCCTTTTCCGGTATAATTTCACCAGTCTCTGTTATAAACTCCAGTTTTGTACTAACCGGTTGGTTGTAGAAATCTAATTGCTCTTCGCTTACTTCTATGGCACCGATTCTGGCTTCATCAAAAAAAGCCACAAAAGTATCCGCCAGTTTCTGACAGTCCTCATTGCTTAACGCTGCATTGGAGGCCTTTACAAAGGTCATATTAAAATATCCTGCTTCCTCGAATACCAGCTTTACTATAATTTCTGTGCTCTTTTCACTTTCCTTATCTTTGCTCTGTTCCTCCAGAAGCTTTACATGCTCCTCATAGGTCTTTGTGGGTGTAGTAATAATATTAACATCCTCAAATCCTTCTTCTGATAAAGCACTTGCATAATCTATATGCAACCCCACCTCATCATATATGGTAAAATCTGTTACTTCGCAATGGTACACATCTTCACTCTTCACATTATTGATAAATGCTATAACCGGCTGAGAAAGAATTAATACCACACTCGCTATAATTAAGAAGCCATAGTAAGCCTTTTCCTTCATACCCTGCTTCAGGGAAAAACAAAAAACCTCCTGCCACCCCAGATAATCACTCTTCTTCATTGGCTGCCCCTGCTTTCTCTACGAAAATTTCGTGCAAAGAAGGTTCACGCAATTCGAAGCGGATTACCCTTTTGTTTTCTTTTAACAAATCAGCCAAAAAAGCACTAGCCTGCTCTTCGCTTGATACCTTCAGCTGTATTCCATCCGGCGTATCATTTACAACGGGAAGTGCATGCTTCTCAATGATATCTGCAAAGGGTTCATCACATTTTACCATCATATTCACACGTCCATAGCCCTTTTTAATTTCATTCAAATCACCCTGAAGCACTGCCTTACCACGATTCAAAATTGTGATATCCTTGCAGAACTCTTCGATGGTAGCCATCTGGTGGGATGACATTATCAAATATTTTCCCTTCTCGATTTCTTCACGTATAATTCCCTTGAACAGATCGGTATTTACCGGATCCAAACCGCTTAAAGGCTCATCCAGAATCAGTAGTTCTGGCTCAGAAAGCAATGCTGCCATAAGCTGAATCTTCTGCTGGTTACCCTTGGAAAGCTGCTCTGCTGTTTTGGGCTTCTCCGGCTTTTTACCCTTTACCTTTTTAGGCGGATACAGATATTCCTCCACCTCCAAGCGCTCTGCCCAGTATTTAATTCTCTTTTTCGCTGTTTCACGGTCTACACCCTTCAATTTCGCAAAATAAAGCAATTGATCCATCAAAGTATATTTAGGGTAAAGACCTCTTTCCTCCGCCAGATAACCCACGTTCATATTCATGGGCTCCATCTGTTTACCGTTCCATAAAACATCTCCGCTATCCTTAGCCAACATCCCTAAAATCATACGTATGGATGTAGTTTTACCGGCTCCGTTGGTTCCCAAAAGTGCATACACACCCGGTTCCTTCAATTCAAAAGACAGGTTATCTACAACTGTCTTGGTGCCATAAGTTTTAGTTAGGTTTTTAACTTCTAATGACATTTTCTCCTCCTTGTTTTGGTCCGTGTCGGAAGATATACCTGTCACTCACACACTGGATAAAAAACATTCTCCTCAATATGTATGCCTCTGCTCGGACATATCTGTCCGTCAGTGTCATACATATTTCGTCGTCTATTGTTTTATACAGTGTATTACGTGACAAGTATACCCTCCGACACCAGACTAATCCTCATAGAAATATTAATTATGTATAAATACTCAAGAACGGTTTGGGGTATCGCTTTGAGTAGTTATTTCAGTTTTGGGTATAGTTTGTGTGCATTTTGGGTAGTTATCTCTGTTACCTCTTCGATGGTAATACATTTAATTTCTGCAATCTGATCGATAACATGGGTCAGTTTGCGGGAATCGTTGCGCTTGCCACGGAAAGGAACCGGTGCCAGATAGGGACTGTCGGTTTCCAACACGATTCGATCCAGCGGCAGATATTCCACTACTTCTTTCAGTTTACGACCATTGTTAAATGTAACCACTCCACCAATACCGAAATAAAAGCCCATATCCAGAAAGGCTTTGGCCAACTCCCTACTATAGGAATAGCAATGTACCACACCGCCAATGTCCTGAGCATGTTCGGCTTTCATTATATCCACTGTATCCTGGGCAGCATCTCTGGAATGAATGACTACCGGAAGCTTCACTTCCTTTGCCAGTTCTAACTGACGTACAAACCATTTTTTCTGTATTTCACGGTCTGGCTCATCCCAGTAATAATCCAGACCGATTTCGCCCACTGCTACACATTTTTCCAATGTGCATTGTGTTTTAATCCATTCTATGTCGCACTCTGTTAATTCTCCACTATCTGTAGGATGAATCCCAAGCGCACCATAGACAAAATCATACTTCTCCATCAGCTGTATAGTCCGCTTGCAGGCCTCCAGACTGGAGCCAATATTCACAATTCTTCCTACTCCTCCACAGACTATACTATCCAAAATCTGCTTTCTATCTTCTTCAAACGCTTTATCATCATAATGTGCATGTGTATCGATAATCATATTAATCACCTTGCTCAGAACATTAAAATAACTGTTCCATCTCTTTATATATAACGGCCAGTCTTTCATAGGACAAATCTGTCTCATTTAATATAGTGTATCGGTCCGGTCTGCTGGCAGCCGCCTGTTGCCATGCAGCCACGAAGATATCCTCCGTGATGCCCCATGCTGAGGGCTTCACCGGTAATTTATATTGCTTCAAAAGTCTGGTGATTTTTCCTATGTTCCTATTTTGGAAAATGCATGCACCATAGCTTCCCATAGCCACTGCTATACCATGTGTCACATTCACCTGCTCACTGAAATTCTCCTCCAGTGCATGGCAGAAAAGATGCTCAGAGCCACTGGCTGGTCTGGAATCTCCGGCAATCTCCATGGCAAGCCCGCCCATTACCAGAGCCTGGGTAAGGAGCTTAATAAAGTCCTTGCTTTTAAGTTCCATGGGTTCACTGTAGCAGATAGTATTAAAAGCCATCTTAGAAATCATATATGCAAAATCATCCACCTTGCTATTACCCACAGTATGAGCCAGTTTCCAGTCATTTAGTGCCGTATATTTACTGATAGTATCACCGATTCCCGCCAATAGCTGGCGGTCCGGTGCTCCGGTAATCACATTTACATCCACAATAATTGCGTCCGGAATGGTACACTTAAAGGTTTTTCGAGCTTTTCCTTCCGTACCCAGCACCGCTACGGGGGAGGCCAGACTGTCGTTACTTAAAGTAGTGGGCAGACAAAGATACATAGCCTTGCTGACAAAAGCCGCATACTTAGCCAAATCCAACACGGTCCCCCCACCAAAGCCAATGATTACGTTTATATCATTCATGCAGGCATACTTGGCCAGTGCCACAGCATCCTCAAAATAGTTATTCTGCACCAGATAAACTTCGGATTTTTCAAAATCATTCCGGAGAGCCTCGATAATATCCCCGAATAGTGTCTGTAAATTGGAGTCGGTTACAATAATCACTTTTTTATTCTTAATGTCCGGCACACAATCGGCCATAACCTCATCCACGCGCTCAAAAATGCCTTCCTGCACAATTAAATGGTAGGGTAATCTGAAATTATTCATGGGGGGTCCTCCTTGTATATGCTTCCGTGTTTAGGCATATAGGTAGTATTCACACACCGGATAAAAAACATGCCCCTAGTTCTGTATGCCCTGTTCGGACTAATCGTCCGCACCGGTCACACATAACTTCGGTGCCTGTTCTTTTATACGGTGCATTACATACTACCTATACACCCAAACACTGGGTTAATGAACAATCTTATTACATTAATAATTTAAGGATTTAGAATCGCTTTCAAATACCCCTTCACATCCAGCAGGGTCTCAAAAATCCCTTCCGAAAGTTCCTGCATTTCAGGGGTTGGAGGCATCAGGTCGGGAACCATGAGGGGGCGTAAACGTCCTGCTGCCGCTGCCCGGATACCATTGTAGGAATCTTCGATGGCAAAGCTTTCCGTAGGGGCTACGCCAAGCTCCTCACAGGCTTTTAGGAAGATGTCAGGCTGAGGCTTGCTACGTGTTACCATATCACCACCGATGACCACTTGAAAATAATCCAGAATACCGGCATCCTTTAACTGCTGTATCACCACTTCACTACGGGTGGATGAAGCCAGTGCTACCTTCAGTCCACATTCCTCTAAATATTGTAATAGTTCTACCACTCCAATTTTCATGGGTAGTCTGCCACCATCATAATTGTCATGGTAAATTTTCGACATTTCATCCTTATAAGCATCATAGGGAAAGTCCTGTCCGTAGCGTTTTAAAAACTTCTCCTTGGTTTCCACACCATTCACACCCAGACATTCATTACAGGCCGCTTCTATATTGGGAATGGCATATTTTTCTGCCACTACCTTCCAGCAATCAATAACCAGGCGCTCAGAATCAAAAATGATGCCATCCATATCAAAAACTACTGCTTTTACTTCTTCCCTCACATTGTTTACCATCCTTTTAGGAAATTGTATCGCCCTATCGCTTTATCACGATAAAGTTTTTCAAACTAATTATATTGTAGACTACACTGATTGACAATATATTTTGATAATCTTAATAAATTGTTCATAAATTAATCTATCCCTTATAAATGCGCGCCTTAAAATCATGGTACCGCTTCCCATACCAAATAAAAATTGACAAGTAAACTATTAACAATGCTGCAAACATTAGTACCAGTCCATACTCTCCCATCCTATACTGCATTATTAATTGGGGAATAATAATCATAAAGAAAATAATTAATAACGGAACAAATCTTCCCCTAAATAATCTTTTCATAAACTCCAATCTGGATTCGTCATCACAGAAAATCCCCTCATCCTCATTCATAATCCCTATAGGCTTACGAAAATAACTAAATCCAAAAAAATCCTGCATATATTCCCATCCGCAGTCTGCAAACATCTGCACATATTCTTCCTTGTGAGCAATACCTTCTTTATTGTAATCTAACTGATATATTACATCCGCAGGTTCGCATTCTTCAAAATGATACATGCCTAAGCCGGTTACTCGCTTGAATTCCCAGCCATGATTATGCATCTCTCTCAAATAGTCCTGTTCTTTTTCATATTCAGATACCGTAAAAAACTTAAATTCCTTCTTTTGTTGCTTCATTATGTCCCCTCCTATATTCCTTGTCTGGAATTACGATACAATCTCTCAATCCGCTTCAACTCCAACTCTAACACCTGTCTGCCCAGCTCCGTAATCTGATATATCTTTCGCTTTTCTTCCTCCCTGACAAAGCTTATCAGACCATCCTTCTCCATCTTGGAGAGACTGCCGTACATGGTACCCGGCGTCAGACGAATCTCACCCTCCGTCATCTGCTCTACCCTTTGTACAATTCCATAACCATGATTAGGCTGTTGCAAGCATAATAAAATATAGAACCCTGTCTCTGTCATAGGAATATAAACCTTTTTTATATGTGCATCCATTTCTACACCTCCCCTGTGTAATCCTTTCCAATCCTGTTACTATATATGCTTCACACTTCAATACATCGCGCCTTTATGTATCGCAGTGCAACAATCGTGGTGTGATATAAATATATCGCAGTGCAATGTATTTGTCAATAATAAAATTTTCAACTAAACGTTTAATGACTTTTTCACTAAAAATGCATAAACTATATGTAGACCGAAATTGTTAATAGCAATGGAAGTCACACTCGCCATAAGTGGTTTGGGGGGTGTTCAGCGATGAAGCGTATTTCTGACGGTGGTAAGTATGCGGGGAGCTGTCGATTTGGTTGCATATCAGCCAGTTCCGCCTATAAGCAATTATCATAATTGCCCATTAAAAATATGACTAAAATACCCTGCTTAAAAGCAGGGCTTTTTAGTGCTACAGGCTTCCGGTCTCTCTAAACCACTTCAAAAATTAATATTCTCTCCCTCTGATTCTCCCCCTCAAACAAATCGCTACAGTCGATTTCGTCCACAGGTATCTATTTTCAATTTTTTGTCCCATTGTTTTTCTGTCATAAATTCTATCCATCCTCTGTTTGGTGTTGCTAAGCTCATTATAACAGTTTTTTACACTGTGGCAATTACTTACAAATATTACCTCATTTTTCTATTGACATTCTATCTTCTTTATCATATCTTTGCAGTAGTTATAAACCAAATGCAACCTTTTATATATCTGCATAGTGTTATATATAGAAAGACTGAGGAAAAAACATGTTTCAATCAAAGATTTCAGCGGAAGAACTTTTAGCTAAATATTCCGACATGGTATATCGTCTGGCCTATGCCAGGGCGGGAAATGTACATGACGCTCAGGATATTACGCAGGAAGTGTTTTTAAAGTACATAAAAGCCAACAAGGAATTTCATGATGAGGAGCACCGAAAGGCATGGCTCCTTACGGTTGCTGCCAACACCGGTAATTCCTTTATGACATCCGCCTGGTTCAGACACCGTGCAGAATATGATGATTCTGTTGGTGAGGCAAGCTATGAGCCCGAAATGGAACAGGACAATGAGGTTGCATTGGCAGTAGGACAATTACCTGAAAAATATCGTGTGGTTATTCATTTATTTTACTATGAAGAATTATCTATTAAGGAAATCAGTATCATACTAAAAACCTCAGAAGGCAATGTGAAATCAAGACTTTCCCGGGCAAGAGATATGCTAAAAAAGAAACTGGAGGCAGGAAATTATGAATTTTAAGGATAGTTATAAACAGATTAATGAAAACCGGAAGCCGGACAAGGAATTCTTAAATCAATTGGCTACACAAATGGAAGCCACACAACAGCAAAACAAGAAGCGAAGCATTATGCCCTTTGCAATCCCCGGCACTCTTACCGCTGCTGCTGCCATAATATGTTTCATACTTCTACGTCCGGATAATACGGCTCCTTCCCTTCCTTCTCAGGATATCTCGCTAAAGGCAGATGTTACGGAAACCTTTACACCCAGCCATGAATTTGAACACGAGAAATGGGACGAGGGAACTGAAACCTCTGATGAATTACTGAACAATCTGCAAATGCTTCTGCAATCTGTGGAAATCCAAACTGCCTACTGCGCAGACACCAATACCTTTGAAAAAGAGGATACTCTTTCTACAGATGATATTGCATTGCTGACAGATGCGATTCATTTTGCCGAAAAAACAGAGGCAAACGTGCAGGGAGATTGCCAATATTATATGCTGGTATTTGCAAATGGCAACATAGTTAAGTTTGAAATTTATGATGCAAAATACCTGAAAATCAAAGGAAACGATACTTTTTATCTTCTTTCTGAAAAAAAATAATTTTTTTTGCAACCTTTTCCAAAGCTACATGGTGTTATGTATGTAAAGCGCTTGAAAAGAGAAATTTTGAATCGAAAGTATGAGGGAACAAAATGAAAAAGAAACTTATCACAGCACTTCTTTTAGCAACAACTTTATTTACATTTGTAGCATGTGGCACCAATAACACTACAACCGGTAGCAACCGAAATAACACACCTGACACGAAATCCGTTGCTACTGACATGGATTCTCCGAACTCCGAAACCCTAAAAGGTACTGACAGCAATAACCTGTCCGGAGATTTATCCTTAACTGCCGGCGATATTAAAATGAAATATGCCAATACAACCTATGATACTGCTCAAACCCTATATAATATGGCTGAGGATCAGGTATTCGACTTTACCTTCAAAACTAATTTATTTGACCTTACTGTTTCAGAAAGCGATTTGGTCACCTTCCATACGGATATTTCCTGTTCTCCGGAAAGTGAAGTTCCTACCTATTTTGACATAGTAGAACATGAAGAGGGCTTTACTATATCTTATTCACCTATATCTGCTATATTAGAAACAGTCTACAACGAAAAGGATGAATCGGAAAACGAACACTTTGTATGGGGAAATGCACCAGTTTACTATATGGCCATCCATTATGATATGGAGACTACAGAGCAAACTAAATTAGATTCTCCTCAAATCATTCCTTTCACCATTCAACATGAAGTTAAGGCGCCGGAAGTTCGTGGTGCGGTTGATTCCAATGGTTGCTTTTCCCTTACCTGGGAACCGGTGGAAGGTGCAGAGGAATATCGAATTTATAACTTAGTTAATGATACTCATTGGGCCGGTTCCAGCAATCCACCGGTAAATGGTGCACAATCAGCCTTTTTCAATTGCAGCCTTATGTATCTGGCATCTACTACCGATACCTCCTTCGCTGATTTCGATGGTAGGGGCGAAAACTCTATTCATATCTTTAAACGTTCGCTTAACCGCAACGAATACTGCATAGGTCAGAACCTGTCAGTAGTAGGTGACTACTATGTCAGTGCAGTGATAGATGGTAAAGAGAGTGGTTTTGCCCGAGCTGTAGAAACAGCCGACTTGAAAATTCCTTATGCCCTGACACAGGAATGTGATATTATGTTCGAAGACTATGAGACCATTGAGGATCTCCCTCTCACTTTGGATGTGCTTAACATCGATGGTTCCATTAGTAAAAGAAATGTGAATTATACTTTCCAAATGGAAAAGACATATCTTGATGGTGTGCTGGTCCCGCAGTATGCTTTCCGGGTGGAAGGTACCCTGTTGACCGGTTGTGTTGATGTCATCAATGAACCGGAAGGTGGTTATCCGGAACAAATTGGCGAAGTATCTCCTACAGGTACTGTAGTTCCGGAAAATAATATCTCCAGTCAGCCGGATATTGATACTTATGCGCCGGAAGAAAGCGAATCACTTGATGTGGCAACTGTTCTGGAGGAACAGGAAAAGGAAGTTCAAAAGGATATGGAAGAGGCCAATCAGCAGCCCGTTCCCTCATTGGAAGAGGACTATATGGTATTTGCTGATTCCGCTGAAGAAGAATGGCTGGCTTTGAATATGATCAACGGAGAATCTTCTATTTCGGTAAAGGCTTTTCCCAGCTTGCAGAATCCGGACACTCTGATTGATACTTTCAATAAGGTGTATTACCAAAATCCTTATATCATGAGTGCAGCTCGTTATAGCTATGATTTTGATAATAAAGCACTGAATATTGAATATGTATATCCACGGGAAGAATCTGCACAAATGTGTGCACAAATTTATGAGGAGGCCAACAGTATTCTTGCTCAGACCGTTACCGACTCCATGAGTGATGAAGAAAAACGGTTAGCAATCTATAAATATTTGGAAAACAACTGTACTTACGATTATGAAGCTCTTGCTGAGGCTGAAAAGAATAATTTTATAATGACTCCGGAAATAAAAAAAAAAGATGCTTTTAATGCTTATGGAATAATCGTAAATAAAAAAGGAGTTTGTCAATCCTATGCCTTGGCATATAAATTGCTTTGTTCCATGTGTGATTTAGAATGTAATGTTGTAACAGGCCATCTGAACGGTAATCTTCCTCATGCATGGAATACCGTCAAAATAGATGACTCCTGGTACCAGACTGACAGTACCAACAATGCCAATGTATCTTCCATACCATACTTTTTATATAACAGCGATTCCGACACAGCCTCTAAAACAGGATTTACTGCAGATAAAAAGTATGACCTGGACCACCAGCTTTCTGACTATGAAAGCTATAATGATGAATATGAATACTATCATAGCAACGGACTTTACGCTGAAGACTTAAGTGCATATCTGGATATTTTGGATAATGAGCTTGAACATAAGCAAGATTTGATTTGTATTCGCTATGATGGTCAATTGCCTGATTCCGAGGACTTTAACCAGTCAGTGGTTGAAATTTTTTATCGCAGAAATCTAGAAGATGCTCTTGACCAGATAAGTTACCAAATGACTAATAATTTTATTATTTTAAGAGAAGAATAAACGAAAGGAAAACAAAACAATGAAAGCAAATAAACTTAAATTTACCCTATTAATCCTCATCTTTATGTTGGGAATATCCGGATGCAATAGCTCCACAAAAGATACTACAAAAGGTAGAGATAAAGACCGCACACCTGATACCACTATAGAAGCAACCGCTGAACCTACAGAAGAGCCTACTCCTGAACCCACAGAGGAGCCCACTCCCGAACCTACGGAAAAACCTACTCCTGAACCCACAGAGGAGCCCACTCCCGAACCTACAGAAGAACCTACCGGTGACATTCCCGATGACATAGATCCTTCTGCCGAAGCTGAAGCGAACTTTTTTGATTATCTTGCTCAGGTTGCAGAGGAAAAGAATGCTGAGGACCTAATGGCTGAAGTCAATAAGTTTACCGGCTATATCAGTAGTGATGCAGACACTGTAGATGAACTCTTAGAGTTGTGCGAGCTTGATGTGGAATGGCTGTCTCACGAAAATATTGATAACGGCACCGAAGATACCTTTTATCGCTTTGAAATGACTCATGAATATCCGCTAATGGAGATTCCTTCTGATACCGGAATGACCTACATGACAGAAATCGTTCTTGATGAAGAAAGCTTCTATCTTATGTTTGGTGCAAAAGAGGACCCCAGCGATATAGAAATCCTTACAGAAGAGGGCATTACCATTGAATATTGGAATCTTGCGATAAAAAAGGATGATAATTATTTATTAGTTCCTCTCTTTGCAGGTAACGAAGATAATGGGTATTATATTGTACGTACAAATTGTGACATGTCTGATTTTAACATGTCAGATACAATGTCTTTGGCGGAGCAAGGCATTACCTTTACTACCAATTCAAGTATCATTATGGACGACCCTGAACCCAATACCGGCACACCCGCTATTGACGTTCCTGCACCTCTTCTCTCTACTGATGATTTCTCCTTTGAAATCACTGAAGTGGTTATTGAAGAAGGTCTCTCAGCCCTCTATTGCGAGCTGGAAAATGGCTACAGCAAAGAAGTCTATCTTAATGATGAAAACATTTTACTAAATGGCGAAGATATTACAGACTATACTCTTTTCACTTTCTGGATTGAAGGAAATAGTAGCTTAACGCAGTCTTTTGTTATAACTGACTATACCTTATCCTCCGGTGATACATTACAGATTTCTTTTACTGTAGTAGATTATGAAACCGATACCCTACTTGGTACTGTGGAATATTCTTATACTGTTTCATAAATTTCTCGTCCCTGACAATAGTACCGCTTTTGTCAGGGACTTTCTTTTTCTCAAATGGCAGACGTCGTGAACTTTGACACGAAATCTCTTTAGTTATGTCTAATGATGATTGATTATTTTTCGGAATGATAGCGTTTTCTGTGGACTATTGTCTGAATATATGAACAAATTCCGCTATAACGATGCAAATGAAAGATGTAAAAGAATTAACCGTGTATTCTTACTGGCCGTGTACATACTGTTTACTGTACTGGGTATATATCAGGGATTATTGCTTTCTGCCGGTAACCTTTCCAAACCATTCTTCATATGTGGTTTAGCACTCCTCATTGTATTTGCCATATTAGATACTATTACCTACTTCCGTAATCGTGCCTCCAAATACCTGAAGTACTTTATCACCTTTGAAGTCGCCCTGCTATTCATTTTCTACTTACTTGCTACTCCCGCTAATTTCTTGGGTTTAGCTCTGATAGGTGTTTTGGGCGTATCTATTTTGTATTATGACAGCAAGTCCTACATGATTACCTTTATTACTTACTCTGTTTTGTATATTGGTGGCCAAATCGTACGTATAGTCATGAAGGTAGTTTCCAGCGATCCTAATGGTATCAGTAATGTATTGATGACCCTTGCTGTTTTTGTCATGTTGTTTATTATCAGCCGCTTATCAAAGCTCTTTAGTGATCATGCTCTGGCTTCAGTGGCAGAACATGACGAACTACAAACCAAGATTATGAAGGAGATTTTAGATACCACCCATGTGGTAACCCGGGAATCTGATATCAGTCTGCAAATGGTTACCAGTCTGTTTGAAGCTTCTCAGGATATTGCAGAAAGTATGCAGACCATTTCTGCTTCCACGGAACGTCTGACTGAAAACATCACAGAGCAGACCGGTATGACTCAGGAAATTCAGGATACCATTACCATTACCTTGGCATATTCTGCAGAAATGGTTTCCATTGCAACCACCTCTAATGAAGAAATTGAAACCAACCATACATTGATGCAAAAGCTTCAAAATCAGGCACAGCAGTTTTCCCAAACCAACGTACAGATTACAGATGCCATGGAACGTCTTCAAGAGAAAACACAAGCCATGGCAGAAATTGCTACCATTATTTTAAGCATTTCCAGTCAGACCAATCTACTTGCACTGAATGCTTCCATCGAAAGTGCCCGTGCCGGAGAAGCCGGCCGTGGTTTTGCCGTTGTTGCAGAGCAGATTCGTCAGCTTGCAGAAGAAACTCGTAATTCTACAGAAAGTATTACCAACCTGATTCAGGAGCTTAATACCAACGCTGAAGATGTAGTAACAGTTATTCGTTCCTCTGTTGCTGCTGCAGAAAGTCAGAACGAAATGATAGGTATCACTGCCAATGCCTTTGAGGGCTTAAGTGATAATATGAATACCCTGATTAATCACATCCGTGAAATCGATACCCGTATTGAAAACCTTTCTGAATCCAATAACCAGATTACGGAAAGTATCACTCAGTTATCTGCTCTTTCCGAAGAGATCAACGCCAATGCCGAGGAAACCAGTCAGTTAACAGAAGAAAACCTGAAATACACCAAACAAACCAGAGATTCCATTCGTGAAATTCAAGCCGGAACTTCAGGCTTAGAAAAATACACCAAATAAACTCCTTGACATTTTCATATCACTTGCATATAATACATTAAAAGAGTTTTTGACAATTATATAAATTCTAAACCGTTGAAGTGGAGATAAAAATAAACGGGCACTTACAGAGAGTCGGGGGGCTGAGAGCCGACAGAATGCTATTTATTAAATGGACCACGGAGGGCATAGTCAACGGAAAGCTTGCTTTCTTAGTATTCTATGACGTGTACGCATACGTAAGTTGCGAGGAATATGTTAGTATTCTGTAGAGTGTGTGGATTCCACAAATCAAGGTGGCACCGCGGTAACGATTTTACCGTCCTTGACAATAGACAGAACTATTGTCAAGGAC
>JAFXCD010000038.1 GCA_017521605.1 Lachnospiraceae bacterium
AAAACAAAAATAGCGCTGTTTGTGAGTAAACTCCCAACAGCGCTACTTTTATTTTTATCCGCACGTCTCTCTCGAATCGCAAAAAAAGAACCAACCCCAAGGCTCCTACGTCCTCAAAATCAGTCCTTCATAGTGGACCGCCAGGGGCTCGAACCCTGGACACCCTGATTAAGAGTCAGGTGCTCTACCAACTGAGCTAGCGGTCCATTTCTTCATTTGTGTTGTCCTCAACGACAAAACCTATATTATCATAAGGTTTAAGAGAATGCAAGTACTTTTTTAACAAAAATTGAAGAAATTTTTTATTTATTTTAATCAACTTTCACATTTCATCATTATTGGTTGTGTTTGCAGGTTTTGCAGTAGCCGTAAAGCTCCAGTTTATGACCTGTGACAGTAAAGCCGTCAGCCTGTAAATCGTCTTCTTCGTGGCTGTGTACATGCATGTGTTCAAAGGGGCAGGCATGGAGCGGGATTCTTTTGTGGCAGTTTAAGCATACGGCATAGTGGGTGTGTTCGCCACGATTCAGCTCGTATACGTAGGAGTCATCCCCCATGAAGCTGGTCTTGGAGATGATGCCGTGTTCCTCAAATGCCGTGAGAATGCGGTATATGGTAGATACAGCGTAATTTCCCTCCGTATGGCACCTTTCTATGTGATTGTAGATTTGAACCGCGCTAAGGGGCTCTGAAGCGCTTTCCAGCACATCATATACATCCTTACGCTGTCTGGTCCATTTCATCCCCTGGGGATATTGCTTTTTCTCTTCCATAACTTTCCTCATTTGACTATTCTATAACTGTATGGGCAGGAATCCTAATACCATACCGGCAATCACGCCGATAGCATACATCAGTCCTAAAATCTTGATATTTTCCTTCTTGTTCTTATTGACTCTAAACAGTACCAATACGCCTACTCCGGCATTTACCAGCAGGCCGGCCATCATAGCGCCCAGTCCCAACGCACCTTCCAGAAAAAGGCGAGTAATAATTACAGAAGAAGCACAGTTGGGAATCATACCTACCAAGCCGGCAAGCAAAGGGCCTACAATGGGCTTATTCAGTATCATCTGAGCCAGTACTTCCTCACCGATGGTCTCCAGCAACAATTCCAACAAGAAATTAATCAGCAAAATAAAGAGGGTAATGTGCAGGGTATGGATCAATGCCGACATCCAGATACCTTTTTCACAGTGGCAGTTCTCTTCCTCACACATCTCATGTATATGGTCATGGTCTTCCTTCTTGCCACAGACAATTACATCTATCAACAAGCCTGCTGCCATACCGATAAACACTTTGATACCCAATATACCCAAAATAGTAGGAAATGCCACATTTTCAGAGATCATTATGGGTAGCATCTCATCTGAAGTGGAAAGGTAGATGGCAATCAGGGTACCCAGTGTAAGCACTCTTCCGGCAAATAAATTGGAAGCCGCTGCTGAAAAGCCACACTGAGGCAGAACTCCTAATAAGGAGCCCACTATGGGTCCCAGGCGTCCTGCTTTCTTTACTATTGTATGTGTTTTCTCCCCTGCCTTGTGCTCCAATGCTTCCATCACCAGATAGGTCAGGAACAAAAAGGGCACCAGCTTCAAGGTATCTAAGGTAGCATGTTCTATAAAATGAATAACGTTGTGCATAAAATTCCTCTCTAAAAGCAAACTAGATGCAAATGAGTTGCATTTGCATCTAGAAATATAAATCAGAATCTACTACTTTGTCAAGAAAATTTTTGTACTTTCCATAATCATATCTGAGCTGTTTCCTACATGGAAGGCAAATTCTCCTGCTTCTACTACAAAGGCTTTGGTTTCTACATCGTAGAAGGCCAGTCCTCTGTTGTTTACAAGCATTTCCACATCTTTTGTTTCACCGGGCTCTAAGAATACCTTACCAAAGGCTTTTAACTCCTTCACCGGTCTTTGCACACTGCACTCTGTATCAGATACATAGCACTGTACTACTTCTGCACCTGCCACGCTACCGGTGTTAGTAACTTTTACACTTACCTTTACTGCTGCCTTTTCCAGGTCTGCTTCTTCATTTACCACACCTGCCTGAGGCAATACTTCCACCTGTAAATCGTCGAAAGCAAAAGTGGTATAGGAAAGTCCGTGACCAAAGGCAAATGCAGGCTTAATATCTTCCTTCTCATAATAACGGTATCCGTAGAAAATACCTTCCTTATAGGTTACGCTGTCTTCCTTACCGAATTCACCATTTTTGTAGGTGATGGTATCTGTATACTCTGCCGGGAAGGATTCCGGTAATTTACCACTGGGATTTACCTTACCAAAGAGCACTTCCGTAAAGGCATGGCCCGTTTCCATACCGGCATAGTAGCACCAAAGGATGGCCTTGGCTTTATCCCTCCAAGGCATTTCCACAGGGGAACCTGCCACAAAGGTAACAATGGTATTGGGATTAGCTTCTAATAATGCTTCTATCAGTTCATCCTGAGCATAAGGAAGCTTCATATTGTCTCTGTCCCAGCCTTCTACATCATAATCGTGATTTAAACCGCCTACAAAAATAACCTCGTCTGCGGATTTTGCCAACTCTACCGCTTCCTCTAAAAGCTCCTTACGGGCCTTCATCACCTCTTCACGCTGCTTCTGCTGTTCCTCTGTTTCGCCCATAAAGTCTCTGCGGCTGATCTGGCGCTCCAAGCTGGTTTCCTGCCAGTTCACAGCATTTACATCCTCCTTCTTACCTGGGATAAAGTAACCCGGTGCATATAATACTTCAGCATTACCGCCCAGATAGGTCTTAATACCCATAAGAGGGGAAATCTCGTACAATGCCTTAATTTCCGCACTTCCGCCACCACCTGCATGCTGGTGCTCTGCATTACGACCGATGACTGCGATACGTTTCTTCTTAGGTGCTCTCTCTCCCGCTTCCATAGCCACGCGTTCCTTGGTAATGGGCAAGAGATTGTCTTCATTCTTTAAAAGTACCAGAGACTCTCTGGCCGCTTTACGAATAGCCTGCTGATGCTCGGGAGTATTGTAGGAGCCTGCCTTACGGTTAGCAGCTTCCGGTCCCAGCATCTTCAAACGATACATCATACGCAGGATGTTGCGGACCTTGGCGTCCACATCCTCCATCTTCACCTCACCCTTCTTTACTGCCTCTACCAGAGGCTTTGCAAAGAAGTATTCGTCAAAATTAACTGTTACACTCATCTCCAGGTCCATGCTGGCTTCTGCTGTTTCCTTGGTAGAGTGAACGGAACCCCAGTCACTTATGACAGTGCCGTCATATCCCCACTCTTCCCGTAAGATTTCATTCAACAGACGCTTATTGGCGCTGCAGTGTACACCTTCAAACTTATTGTAGGCATTCATCAGGGAATAGGTACCTGCCTTCTGCACTGCTGCCTTGAAGCCGGGCAGATAAATTTCGCGCAAGGTTCTTTCATCCACGTAGGTGTCTACCCAGAGACGATTGGTTTCCTGGTTATTCAGAGCAAAATGCTTTACACAGGCTGCCACATCAGCTTCCTGGATACCCTTTATCATAGGTACTACCATCTCTTCTACCAGATAAGGATCCTCGCTCATATACTCGAAATTACGACCACACAGAGGGTCTCTCTTAATATTGATACCGGGTGCCAGAATCACATCCTTGCCACGTCCTCTGGCTTCCTCACCCAGGGTTTTACCTCCTGCATAAGCACAGTCCGGATTCCAGGTAGCACTTACTGCAGAATTGCTGGGCATATAGGATACAAAATCGTCGGAAAGATTGATAGGGAACCAGCTGTCCATAGGGAACTGGTTGCGCACACCCATGGGACCGTCTGAGGTCTCCAGACCGGGAATGCCCTTTTCCTTTACATCACCACTGGTGAAAAGACCTATACCATGAAGCATATTTGCCTTCTCCTCGATGGTCAGGTCCGCTATAATCTTACTTATCTGTTCTTCGTAATTATTCTGCATACATTTTCTCCTTCTATTGATTAAAATTGCTTTTTACCTTAGGAATAGCAAAGTCAGGATGTTCGCCCTGCCAGGTATTCTGAGGCATACATTCCAGCATCTGTACATCTGCTCTTTCCAGTTCAAAATCAAAAATCATCATATTTTCCAGCATTCTGCCTTTATCTGCAGATTTTACAATAGGCATAATCCCCTTCTGATATAAAAAGCGCAGACAAATTTGTGCTTTCGATTTTCCATACTTCCGGGCCAGTTCTGAAATCACCGGATGATTGTCCATGGCTCCTCTGGCCAAAGGACTCCATGCCTGCACTAAAATACCCTTGCTCTGAGTATAAGCAACTGCTGCCTCTTGGGAATACCCAATATGCAACTCCAACTGATTGACTGCCGGCTTAATGGTTGCAGTTTCCAGAATTGCATCCAAATGGTGGGGCAGAAAATTACTTAAACCGATTGCCCTAACCTTACCCTCACGAACCAGCTCTTCCATGGCTCTCCAGGTTTCCTGACAACGTTCCTTCCAGTCTGTATCCTCCTCATTTACCTTGGGCCAATGTATCAGATATAGGTCCAGATAGTCTGTCTGTAAACGGTTCAGACTGCGCTCACAAGCTGCCTTTGTTTCCTCATAGCCCATCTCATCGGTCCAGGCCTTAGATGCTAGGAAAAATAACTCTCTGGGCAAGCCACTTTCCTTTATGGCCTGTCCCAAAGCTCTTTCTGTACCATAGAGGGAGGCTGTGTCAAAATATCGGTAACCGGCCTCTATAGCGTCCTTTATCATCTGCAGATTATCTCCTCCCTTAGCATTGTAGGTACCAAAGCCTATGGCCGGCACCTTCATACTCTGGGGCAGTGTAAATAACTCACTTATCATCTATACCGCGCCTCCTATTTCTCCTCTACTACCTGGAAGATATAAAATTTCAAATAATAAGATTGGTCTGCTGCCCACAATATGGGGTGATCACAGGTCTGGGTACGAAATTCTACCTGACGCAAACGTTTGTGGGCACCGTTGGCAGCTTCCCTTATGGTCTTGGCAAACAAGTCAGGATCCATAAAGTGGGAACAGGAACAGGTCACCAGAAAGCCTCCATCCTTCACCAGCTTCAGTCCTCTTACATTAATCTCACGATAGCCCTTCACCGCATTCTTAATGGAATTACGAGATTTGGTAAAGGCCGGCGGGTCCAAAATTACCACATCATACTTCTCACCCTTGGCTTCTAATTCCGGCAATAACTCAAACACATCCGCACATTGGAAGCGCACTTTATCCTGTAAACCATTTAGGGCTGCATTCTCCGTAGCCTGATCCACTGCCAGCTGGGACGCATCCACGCCCAGTACTTCCTTAGCTCCGGCAATACCTGCATTCAAGGCAAAAGAGCCTGTATGGGTAAAGCAGTCTAATACCTTTTTATCCTTACAGAATCGGTGAATAGCCGCTCTGTTATTCTTCTGATCCAGGAAAAATCCTGTTTTCTGGCCATCTTCCACATCCACTATATAATGTACACCATTCTCTATGATTTCCACCTTGGTATCAAAGGGGTCTCCTATAAAGCCTTTGTAACGTTCCATACCCTCCTGCAAACGAACCTTGGCATCGCTTCTCTCGTATACTCCACGAATGGTAATACCATCCTCTAAAAGTACCTTTTTCAGCGCCTCCACGATAGTCAGTTTCCATTTATCAATCCCCAGTGCCAGAGATTCTACCACCAGCACGTCAGAGAATTTATCAATTACCAGACCGGGCAGGAAATCTGCCTCTCCAAAAATCACACGGCAACTGGAAGTATCCACCGTTTCCTTACGATAATTCCAGGCCGCACGTACTCTCTCCTCCATAAACTCTTCATCGATTACAGTATCCTTTTTACGTGATAAGAGACGAATGAAAATCTTGGAGTGGCGGTTGGCAAAACCGTAACCCATAAAATATCCGTCAAAATCATGTACTGTTACTATATCTCCATCCTCAAAACTTCCTACAATGGAAGCCACTTCATTATCATATATCCACATACCACCGGCTTTGATGGTACGTCCTTCACCTTTTCTCAAGGTTACAATTGTCTGATACATTTATTTCCTCCTACCCTGACCAACTACTAAAGAATTAGGTTGACAAATCCACGTAAATTTAATATAATTTCAATGTTGTCATAAGACGGCGTGTGGCTCAGTTTGGTAGAGCGCTACGTTCGGGACGTAGAGGCCGCAGGTTCAAATCCTGTCACGCCGATTAGAAAGAAGTTCTCACAAAGAGGGCTTCTTTTTTTGATTTTGTCAAAAAAAAACTTTTCTGTCAACAGATTATCTTGTTGTTTTCATGTATAATTTTGCACTAAAAAGGGCTACCTGCCGGTCAAACCGGGGTATCCCTAAAATTACATCTACTTATTCTTTCGGAAATCCATACTCATAATTAATAATATATCCTTCCTTCAAAAGCTAAGAAAGTCTCAGTTTCACTATTGCCTTGTCCTCAATAATGCACTCCCCATGCTCCTGTAAATAGCGTAGCTTATCCTCTGCCGCACCATATAATACGCCATACTCCAATGCATGGATGCAAGCCCGACTATAACGTTCATAAGAAGCACCACCCTTTTGCAGATACAGGTAATAATTGCCATCCATTCTATAAAGGATGCTTATCATACGCAAATTCTTGGGCAATACGGATGCATAATCACTCAATTGCTTAATACTATCAAATACAAAAAGGGCATAATCCGGCTTCTCTTGCACAGACTTTTCTTGTAAGGGCTCTTCTGCGGTAGATTCCTTAGCAGCCTTTCCTGCAATGGCTGCAATATTAGGGAAATGCTCTTCCAGAGTTTTTTGTACCTCCTTCAGATATTCCTGAAGCATCGGATTCTTCTTCAAATCCTCCGGTGTACGCTCTGACAAGGTGAGTATCATACCCTTATCCGGCATCATCATAATCTGCATATCCATAGCAAATTCCGGCGGCTTGTAACCCACTTCTTCCACTGCCTGTTCAATAATATCCTCTACCACTTCCTTGGCCTTCTCCGAGCGAAGTATAAAATCCTTATATGTAATTTCCAATTCTTCCAATTCTTCATTGGAAATGAAACATTTTACGGTTTTATCATCAATTCTTTCTATCTTCATGTAATTCCTCACCTACTAATATTTTAAGGCAAATCCCCAAAATACTGCATATCCGCGGACTCGCGTATAGTAAGTATACCATATTTTTTTCTTTTTTCAACCAAAAAACAGCACCACCCTACGATGATGCCGTTCTCTTGTATCCTTTATTTATTTCTGATAATACTCCAAACACTTCTGTAACACATAGTCCTCATCTTCATCAAAGAGCACTCGTACTGCCTCTGCATCAAAAGGTATCACCACATCAATTTGGTTGCCGCTTTCCCTATCCATGCCGGAGTCAATATAAATCTCTCCATTTTTATGCATCATAAGCGCACTGGAGAAGCTCAAATCTCCGCTCTCCAAATGAATTCCGTTCAGGCCCTGACCGGAGCCGTTGGGCTCCGTAAAGCCCATGACCGTCACATTTTCCATGCCCTGCATTACCATAGTCAAATGATCTGAGGCGCTGGCACTGTTCTGATTTACCAACAGAGTAATAGGTCCGTTCCAGACATTTTCTCCCTGGAAGTAGTGCTCCTTGCCGGGCACATAGTTTCCATCTGCATCTTTTACATAGCCTTCTGCCTTATCATCCCATAAACCATCACTACAGTAATAATATTCTCCCGGTAATGCAAACAAGGAAGCAATGGCCTTTACCATCTGGCCGGAACCGCCACCGTTACTTCTCAAGTCCAGTATTAAATGGGTCTTGCCGGCCGCCTGGTACTCCGCCGCCTTTTCCCGAATTTGCTGCTGCATGGCACTGTAATTCTCTGTCTTAGAAGCCTCACTATCATATTGCATCATTTTAATACGAAGTGCCACAGCCTCTTCACTGACTTCTTCCCACATCATGTGACCGGTTGCTACACCCTGAAGGAGAATTTCTCTGGTTTCCTCTACACGATCATAATAGTCACCCATCTTAGAAAGCTCCAGCTCCTTTTCCACACCGGCAGTATCCAAGTAGGTGATTTTCACACTGTCGCCACCCACACCGGCAGCATAAATCGCCACTTCAAAATCCTCATTGTCCTTATCTGCATAGGTGGTCATTTTAAAAATCAAGGATTCTCTTGCCACTTCCAAAATATCCCTGCCATCCCAGGAAGTAATAACGGTACCGTTTTGTATGCCTGCCGCCTTGAAGAACTCATTATCCTCCACATTTACCGCCACAATAGAACCATCCGCCAGCTTCATAAGGGAAAGTCCGTAATCATTGCCGCAAGCCCTGCGGTACGCTTCTTCCATGTCATCCTGATCCTTGGCCATAAAATAATTATGTCCGTCATTGGTTTCTGCACAGAAACAGCACCAGGCAATGTAATTTGCCACCGGGTCATGATTTTTATTAGCTTCTTCAAACATTGGCAAATACTTTTCATAAAGAGCATCAAAATCCACTCCCTTATGTTCTGTCAGTATATAATGCTCCTTCATCATATCCACGCCGTCCTTAAAATCCTGCACATAGTCCACAGAGCGATATCCCTTATTGAACATACAAACCGGAATGGTAATAAGAGTCAGCACAAAGGCGCCCACGCAGGCAATTCTACGCACCTTCACATCATCCTTTATAAAGCCGGTCATTAAAAGAATGGCACCTAAATAAGCACCAAACAGGGAAATCTCAAACCCTTCCACCCCCAGGAAAATCATGCCTAGTACCGCCGGCAAGCAATAAAAAGCTCTCCACTTGCTACTTACATATTTTCGCGCTATTCCTGCCAAGATATATAGTAGTAGTGCTCCCACCAATACCACTACAATCAATAATATATCGTATAAAATCATGGTTGTTTTCTCCTATTATCTTCCGTGCCTCATTCGCAAAATCGCCTCTGAAACATTAGTTCATATCATCATTTTTAAAGAATACATATCCCAAATATAGTGCTACGGCTCCAAACGCCATTGAAGCTGCAACAGTTCCCCATATAGTCCCGGCATCAAGAGAAGCATCAAATATGTAATTCATATCGTTTCCCAAACCATAGGTAGCCCATTTACTTACCATACTAAGCAGGGATAAATTAGTTACTCCTAAAAATACAGAATTTACTTCTATGGTTGTGCCACTAAGAATTGCCATAGTCAGTATAAACACCACATAACCAAGGCCCATACCCACATAAGGATTCTTGACTATAAAGGTTACGAAAGCAAATTCACAAACCAGTCGTAAATAGGGTAGTAATGCCAACAATCCACGAAGTAGTATAGGTGCCAATGCTATCTTATCGCCCCAACCATACAAAGCAGTATAGATTCCTACCGGCAAGATTGTAAAAAACAATGCACCCACACCGCCCACAATAGCTGCTGCAATCACACGTCCCAGATAGACCTCATACCTTTTGTGTCCTGCTGACACTTCATAGTTATGTGTTTTGTCCATAAAATCTGCCCCGCAAATCTGGGCAGTTACAAGAATTATGTAGAAAATAGGAAACTCCATCAACATAGCACCATTCGTAGCAAAAAATTCTCCTGCTGTAGTAGGCTTTTGATTCTGCAGCCAGATAGGCAACATCACCATCAATACCTGTATAATCAAAGTGATTACTACCATATACTTAATTACTTTATCTCTTACAATTTGAAAAAATTGTGCCTTTACAATATTTTTCATATTTACCTCCATGAGTAGCACAATTATATTCATGCTACTGCTTAAAACTATCCTAAATCACATTTCTTAAAATACCGATATGCTATTAACAAACATGTTCCGCCTACTAATAATGAAACTCCTATCGTTCCCAGCACTAAGCTTGTTTCCAAGGCTGTTTCATAAACAATTACATCCTCTCCGTCGATATAACCAAAATACTGTTTACTAAACTCCAGCAATCTGGTCACATTGGTAGAAGCAAAATGGGTAGTCAGTTTTACCTCTGTCAGTAATGACTGCATCTCTGCAATCACCCAGCTAAACTCATACAACACAAATCCTATAGTCATAACCATGTAACAGTTACGCATAATCACAGTTAGCAATACACACTCACAAACAAAACGAAGTAGCGGAAGTATGGCTAATGTATAATGAAGCAGCACTCCTCCTAAATCAGCGTGAATCCCCCAGCCATTTAGGATTCCAAACACTGTCATAGGAACAAAGAATAATACCAACACTGTTACCAGACACCACAGCATGCTAACCAGCACCCTACTCCAAAATACCTTGGCACGACTGTGTCCCGCCAGTAATTCATAATTTAAGGTCTTATCATTATAATCCCAACCCATTATACGAGCTGTGAGAAGTGCTACCAAAAGACCACATACTATAAAGCATACCTTGCCATTTAGCACACCAGCTGTACTTCCGGTTATTTCGCCTATTTTGTTCCCTGTAAGGAATTCACTCCAAATAGCCACAAAGTATAATGCTCCAATCAAATAGATATATATAATCCCATTATCTCTTTTTATTTGATAATTTTGTGCCTTTATCAGGTTCCACATTTTCCTCACCACCTACCATATTCATATAATACTGTTCCAGATTTGCCTCATTCATATGTAGCACTGTGGGCACCACACCACCCTCATAAAGGGTTTTGGAAATGGTGTGTACCTCCTCCAGACGCTCAAACAATCTTATGCTGCCGTCTCTCTCCACTTCAAACTCTGTCACACCCAGCTTCTCCTGCAAAATCGTCAGTGCCAGCGGATTATTGTCTGTACCGATGTGGTAATATTCTTTGCAAATACGCTTCATATCTCTGGCTGATACATTTTCCAAAATCTTGCCCTTGTTAATAAACAGATAGTCCGTACAAAGCAGGGACAGCTCACTTAAAATATGAGAGGAAATCAGTATGGTAATATGCTCTTCCCGATTCAATTTCAGAAGTAACTCGCGGATTTCTACGATACCTTCCGGGTCCAGACCGTTTACGGGCTCATCCAACACCATCAGCTCCGGCTTGGTAAGTAAAGCATTGGCAATACCCAGACGCTGGCGCATACCCAGCGAAAATTTGTGTACCGGCTTTTTACCTGTATCTGTAAGTCCTACAATCTCCAACACCTCATCAATTCGTTCTTTGTTGGGAATACCCTTCTGGATTCTCTGCTTTTCCAGATTTTCTCTGGCTGTCATCTTCTCTTTTGCGTAGGGAACCTCTATCATAAAGCTCATACGGCTACGCGCCTTAGCCAGTTCCTCCTCCGAGCTTCCGCCAAAGAGGGACAATGTACCACCGGTAGGAATTACCAGTCCACCCAGCATTTTCATAATAGTGGTTTTACCCGCACCATTGGGTCCTATCAGACCGCAAATCATACCTTCCTTAATCTGAAAAGACACATCATCCACAGCCTTTTGCTTCATATATTGCTTTTCCAAATTCTTTGTCTCAATAATTGTCTTGGACATAACAAACCTCCTCATTGCAACTTGCGCTCCTGCACTCTTTATTCTCTTTGCAGGTTTGCTCTGATTCTACCTTAAAACCAATTCTTAAAGAATTTCTTAAATAATTTAAAAAGTTGCCAATTTTTTCATCAGCAACTTTCATTTACTAAGCGGGAAAACCACACTTATTTCCAATCTATTCTCTTTTAACCGGGCATTTGCACGAGCTTTTTGCTTTTGGGCCAGAAGCTTTACTATATAAAGCCCCAAGCCTGCACCACTGCCGGTTCGCGCTTTTTCGCCCCGATAAGTACGATTAAATAAGGCATCTACCTGTAAGGTTTGCGGAGCATCCACCACATTGGCAAAGGTAATGGTACACTCCTTGTCTTCCTTTGAGTCTTCCAAACGTATTTGGAAAGTATTTCCCTTGGCATGACGTAACACGTTATTCAATAGATTGCCAAACATCCTGTCCAGCAAATTCCCATCCGCCAGCACGAACACACTTTTCTGAGGGAAAATCACCTCCGGCTCCATTCCTTTGGTACGGATAACCGCCTCCTGTGCCACCAGGAACTGTAACAGGCTTTCTGTTATGTCTACTCGCCTAAGCTCCACATCCTCCAAATCACTTTCCAACAAGGACAACTGGAAGAAATCATCCGCCATCTCACGCATTTCATCTGCCTTATTCATGCAGACTTCCACATATTGCTTTCCCTTGTCCGAAAGCGCTTCCTCGATATTTAGCATTTGAAGATTCCCTTTCATAACCGTTAAGGGGGTACGTAAATCATGGGCAATGTCCGACACGCTCTTACGAATACTCTTCTCCGCCTTCTCTGTTTCCAGCTTCAACTGCTTCTGGTAGTCCAAATTCTTATTCAATTGGGTAGTCATCCCCAGTAAATCCTTATCCAACAAATCCACACTAATCTGGCGATTATAGGACTTATCCCTGGTAGCCTCCAGCTCCTTTTGTATATTTCGAAGCTCCCGTTTTATTCTCCATAGATACACCAGCAGCAATGTAAACAGCACTACCGACACTACCGCTGCCACCTTCCAAGCAAGCATCCTAACTCTCCTTCAAACGATATCCGATTCCCCACACCGTCTCAATATAATCCTGTCCGGTGGCCTTTTTTAGTTTATTTCGCAGATTGCTGATGTGCACGTTAATGGTATTATCTTCGTAATAATAAATATCCTCCCACACGCTTTCATAAAGATTTGCCTTGGTGTAAACCTTCTTGGGATTCTCCAAAAAAAGTTTAAGCAAATGCATTTCCTTGGACGTTAAAGCAAGCTCCTGTCCTTTGTAACTCACACTATTATTGGAAATGCAAAGCCTCAGTTCTCCGCTACATAGCACATCATCCTTGTCAGAAGCTTGAACTCCGTCTCCGCTTCGGCGCAGTACTACCTCCATACGTACCAGCACTTCTTCCAGGTCAAAGGGCTTTAAAATATAATCATCTGCTCCCAAACGAAGCACCTCCAGCCTGGTTTCCATCATGGTCTTAGCAGATAGTACTATCACCGGCGTCCGGGAATTTTCCCGTAATTCCTTAATAAGACGCTCCCCGCTTTTATAGGGGAGCATCAAATCCATGAGAATCAAATCGTATTCTCTTTCTGCCATCAATCCGGTAGCCACATGTCCGTCAAAGGCTGTCCATACTTCATATCCTTTTTGCTCTAAAAAGGTTTGTAGTATATTATTAATTTCCTTATCATCTTCTACGATTAAAATTTTCCTACTCACAGTTATCCTCTTATCGTATTACTTAGTAGCCCAAGCCATAAACTTCTGTATCATGGCATCCCATACATTCCAGTCATGTCCGCCTGCCATCTCTTCGTAGTGAATCTCTACACCCTTTTCCTTGCAGTAAGCCAGATATTCCTTACTGAAATCATAGGAGAAATCCTCCGTACCCATACCGGCGAAAAGCTTAGGCAATTTGGTACCCTGAGCTACCGCTCTGTCAATCCACTCCTTAGAATCACTGTCACTGCCCTTTAACTCCTCCAGGCTTCCCCAGTTGCATTCGATAAGGGTCTCCTTACCGTTTAAACCATGGCTGGTATCTGCCATCAGGTCTACTACAAAGGATACGCCTGAAAGATTGGCTGCTGCTGTGAAATAATCCGGCTTATTGAAGGCCCATTTAAAAGCACCATAGCCACCCATGGAAAGTCCTGCCACATAACGCTTTTCCACGCCCTGAAGCAAAGGTAACATAGCCTCCATAGCTGCAGGTACTTCCTCTGTCAGATACTGGAAATAAGGATAACCATGCTTCATATCTGCATAGAAACAGCTACCATCCACTTCCGGCATAATCACTGCCAGTTCATAGGGCTGTGCGTATCTTTCAATAGCAGTATTACGCATCCAGTCCAAACCATTGCCTCCACCACCATGAAGCAGATACAGGATACCCTTAGGCGCCTGTCCCTTCTCCACGCACTCAGGCAAAGTCACATATATATTGGTCTGATAACCCAACTTATCCGACATAAAATCAAAATGCAATACTCCCATTTTACGCTTCCCCCTTTACACAATATCTAATCATTACCGGAAGCCACTGATCCCAGTACTCCCAGTTATGTTGTCCGTCGCTTTCACAGAAACAAGTTTCCAGTCCTTTTTCCTTTACAAATTCTGCAAAAAGCTTGGCACCCTTATAGAAGCCATCCTGCTTGCCACAGCAGAAATAAAGGCGGGGCAATTTAGTACCTTCCTCTAAATGTTTGTTTACCATATATTTAAAGTCATTCATACTACCACGATACTGCTCGATGGTACCAAAGGAATTCAATACTCTGTCCTTTTTGCCATCATAGAAGCCCAGCTCCTCCAAATCACCTGCACCGGACATACCTGCAGCAGCCGCAAAAAATCCGGGACAGTTCAAAGCCCATTTAATGGCACCATGCGAACCCATAGAATTACCAATAACGAAACGTTCCTTCGGGTCATGGGTCAGTGGAAATACACTTTCCATAACTCTGGGAAGCTCCTCACTTATGTAGGTAAAATAATTCTTACCATGTACCATATTGCTGTAGAAGCTGTTCTTTACCTCAGGCATTACTACTGCCAGATCATGCTCCATGGCATATTCCTCCAGCCTGGTTCTACGCAAATAAAGAGAGCAGTCATCAGAACCGCCATGCATTATATACAAGGTCTTTTTCCTGCCATACTCTCCATAATATGCCTTACTGCCCTGACGGTCTCTCCACCCTTCAAAGGAAGGCAGTACCACCATTACATTTACCTGTTCTCTCAAACTTTCTGAGAAAAAAGTATACCTTACTACGCTCATAACGCACCCCCATTAATTTACTTATAACATCTATAATAGTAACCATTTCCAACCAAGAAATCAAGGTATTGAAATAACATTTTCCGATTTACAATAGTAGAGTATTAAAATGGCAACCACACTTTTTTGCTCCCACACTTCCTTAAAAGGCGGCGTACATACCTCTTGTGTATTAAATCCTGACAAATATGCAGACTATGCTGTTAAGAGGTTTTATGTATTAAGTAAGCCGCCCATTTTGAATGGACGGCTTAACTAAATGATATTAGTCGCTTTTACTCAATATTATTAGTGACATGCCAGATATACTAATGTATCCGTATTCGTGGCTGTTATTTTTGAATACTGGGCTGCAATTTCTGTATTTCTTTCGATAGACTCCAAATTTTTCAACATTTCTCTATTCTGCTGACATAAGCTATCATTTTGAGCAATTATACGAGATTGATTTATAATTATTTCATGTTGTTGTTCAATAATTTTATCAAGTCTTGTCTTTATCTCTTCCAAATTCACATTCAACACAGCCATCTCAAAAGACAAATTTGATGTTGTAATCAAATCATGAAGATAATATATTGCCGACAGATTATTTCTGAACAATCCCGGCACAATATTAACCTGATACATTTTATCCAAAAGTCTCCTAGCTTCCGTCATATCAGAGCGAAGTTTTGTTCGTCTTTGCTTTAATTCTGAAATCCTTTTGCAATTCTTTTCATATTCAACCGGCGCAGTTTTTTCAAACTCTTCGCGACATCGTAAAAACGCCTTTTTCATAGCCTTTTTAACTTTATTAAACCTTATTATTTCAGAGACATCACTTGAAAAACGGGGTCTATTATTAATTAAATAAGTTCCACTATACCATGTATTGTCATCATTTATTTTTACTTCCTCAATATTCAACCAGAAAGTACTCTCGCCGTAATGACAGCAGGCATCAACACATGCCCCCCATTTTGTCGCTTTAACAAAATTTTTTTTGCCATTATAATAAAATACATATTTCCCATATCCCTCTTTATCATCAAATACTCGATAATAGTTATTTGTTCCCAATTTTTCAATCTCATCACTTAGTGCTTTCTCTTGTTTCGTAAGCTTATATATCATACACTCCATGGCCAACACATTTCTCAAGTAGATTTTTAGTGCTCCTCTGTTTATTTCTGTACTAAAAACCCCTTGCTCTGCCGGTTTCTGATATTGCACACTTGGTTTTTGATATGATTCAATTGCATTTTCTTTTGTCTGCAACTTCTCCAGTCTCTTCTTTGACGTTTCATGCCCCTGCTTTATTGCCTTTTGATACCATTCCGTTGCTTTTTGATTATCCTGAGGCACTCCTCTTCCTTCTTCATACATTACAGCCAAATTATACTGTGCATACTTATTTCCTTGCTTGGCTGACTTCTCAAACCATTTTGCTGCCTTTTGATTATTCTGGACAACTCCTGTTCCATTTTTATACATTATTCCTAAAGAATTCTGCGCATCTGCAAGACCCTGCTCGGCTGCTTTCTCATACCATTCCGCTGCCTTTTGATAATCCTGCGATACTCCTTTTCCTTTTTCATACATTACAGCCAAATTATGCTGTGCATACTTATTTCCTTGCTCGGCTGACTTCTCATACCATTCCGCTGCTTTTTGATTATCCTGAACAACTCCTGTTCCATTTTTATACATTATTCCCAAAGAATTCTGCGCGCTTGCATGACCCTGCTTGGCTGCTTTCTCATACCATTCCGCTACTTTTTGATTGTCCTGGGCAACTCCTCTTCCTTCTTTATACATTACAGCCAAATTATACTGCGCATCTACATCACCCTGCTTGGCTGCTTTCTCATACCATTCCGCTGCCTTTTGATTATCCTGTGATACTCCTTTTCCTTTTTCATACATTACAGCCAAATTATGCTGTGCATACTTATTTCCTTGCTCGGCTGCTTTCTCATACCATTCCGCTGCTTTTTGATAATCCTGTGCTACTCCCGCACCATTTTTGTACATTACTCCCAAAGAATTCTGCGCATCTGCATGACCCTGCTCGGCTGCTTTCTCATACCATTCCGCTGCTTTTTGATTGTCCTGGGCAACTCCTCTTCCTTCTTTATACATTATAGCCAAATTATACTGTGCATTTGCATGACCCTGAACGGCTGCTTTTTCAAACCATTCGGTTGCCTTTTGATTATCCTGGACAACTCCTGTGCCATTTATATACATTATTCCCAAAGAATTCTGCGCCCATGCATGACCCTGCTCGGCTGCTTTCTCATACCATTCCGCTGCCTTTTGATTATCCTGGACAACTCCTGTTCCTTCTTCATACATTGCAGCCAAATTATACTGCGCCTCTGCATACCCCTGCTCGGCTGCTTTCTCATACCATTCCGCTGCTTTTTGATAATCCTGTGCTACTCCTGCGCCATTTTTGTACATTATTCCCAAAGAATTCTGCGCATATACAAGACCCTGCTCGGCTGCTTTTTCAAACCATTCGGCTGCTTTTTGATAATCCTGTGCTACTCCTGTGCCATCTATATACATTACAGCCAAATTATTCTGCGCCTCTGCATACCCCTGCTCGGCTGCTTTCTCATACCATTCGGCTGCTTTTTGATTATCCTGTGGTACTCCTGCGCCATTTTTGTACATTATTCCCAAAGAATTCTGAGCTCCTGCATGACCCTGATTGGCTGCTTTTTCAAACCATTCGATTGCCTTTTGATAATCCTGTGATACTCCTGTGCCATCTTCGCATAACTTTCCCATAGCATACTGTGCTTTTGCATAACCCTGTTCTGCTGCCTTTTCAAACCATTCGGCTGCCTTTTGATAATCCTGGGGCATGCCTTTACCACCATAGTACAATATCCCCATATTATTCTGTGCTCTATCATAGCCTTCTTCTGCCAGCTTTTGAACTTGCTCTGCACCTTCTGCATAATCAGTTGCTTTCAGTAAATCTATCGCTTCATATAAAATCGTTTCCCGACTTACACCATCAGATTCTGAGCCTACATTATTCAAAGCCTCTTCCTGTTGGATATTTGAGGGCTGCTCTTGCCCCTTCAACATCCATCCCAAATATGAAATCGTTTTTTCCATTTCCCTTAGATCATCTTCTATCTGTTGCTTCTTCTCTGATTCTGCCGTTTCCAAAAGTTGCAAATATTCATCTCTTTTTTCTTCTAGCTGATGAACCATTTCCTGTACATCCTGTGTAGGCTTTATTCCCAGCCTTTTCATCAACTCCTCCATACTAATCCTCCCATCCATCTCTAAAATTTTATAAATCATGCTACAAATTATACAACAATTTTAGCATTTTTACCTTTATTTTACAATACCGCCAACCCTTTGTTCTACTTTAAACACTCTTCCGTATTCACTAATAATACTGTCTGCATAACAGCTTATCTCACTGTAGATCAGCTTCTCTACATTATACTCCACTCTTAGATTGTGTCGTTCGTTCAGGCGGTACAAATGCTCTTTTTTGTGAGCAGGTAATTAGCTTGGCAGATATGTGACAGCTGAATAATATATAAAAACCCGTCCTTTCATTTTACATTGAATAGACGGGTTAACTTAATACTAAAACTTTTAACTAAATAACATTGCCCATATAGGAGCTAATTATTACGTTTCTTTATTCCTTCCACTGCAACCGATGTAACTCGCCTTCCATCTGCATGCTGGCAAATCCCTGCTGGCGAAGCGCCTCATAAAGCACAATTGCTACAGAATTGGACAGATTCAGGGAGCGAATCTCCGGTAACATGGGAATACGGATACAGGTATCCTCGTAGTCCACCAGAATTTCTTCCGGTATACCGGCACTTTCCTTGCCAAACATGATAAAATCGTTCTCGCCAAACTCCACATCACTGTAGGTATGCTTGGCCTTGGTGGTAGCCATCCAGATTTTAGCACCGGGGTTCTTTTGTAAAAACTCCTCAAAATTCACATATCGGTGTACATCCAAATGCTGCCAGTAATCCATACCTGCACGTTTGATACTCTTTTCATCCAGACGAAAGCCCAGAGGCTCAATTAAATGTAGGGAGGTACCCGTAGCCACACAGGTACGTCCGATATTACCGGTGTTTTGTGGTATCTCCGGCTGATGTAATATAATATTCATAGTATTATTCCTTCTTTCCGGCAAGCATAGTCTGTAGCAACAATGGTGTGCAGACTACCAAACAATAAATATAACGCAATGCAGCCCAAGGACCCAAAATACAGGTCGCAAAATACAACAATGGTAACAAACCTAATTTCAATGCGTTCCAATCCTTTTTATAGAAGCACCAAAGCATATAAACTACAATCGTCCATACATAAACTACATTTCTGAAAAAGAATCCCAGTAAGGGTACGGAATAGAACTTCTTCTCATAGAACAGTGGATTATAAATCTCCACCAACCAGTTACAATAATTCTTCTTTTCGATTTCCTCTCCTATTCCAATCAGGGTATGGTACACAGATAAATCATTGGATACATAAGTTCCCTGATTCAATGGATACCAATAACCAAAAGTATTTGTAATCAAGCTTTCTATATACTCATCCGGAAATTGCATCCCGATTTTGACCCACAACTTAAAGAAATTGAACAGATTCCCTTCCAGTTTCTCTTCGTTAGCTTCATTCTTTATAGGATCCGAAAGATAGGGATTATAGTTTGCAATATCCCCTTCACGGATATAGGTAATAAGCTCTTCATAAAGCTCCGGACTCAGCTCCTCACCCCGATAGCTTGCAACACGGGCCATTCCCTGCAACGGAAGACTTAAACTTTCCCGGTATTTATCCTTTGTTACTGCATTAACACTTCTAATCAACGCCGCATTGGAAATGCCGGTAAGTAAATAAATTACTACCAGTCCACCCAGGATTAGTCCCTTCTTCCGGATTCCTTTAGTCATCACAGCAATAAGAATACCTGCCACCATTACCGCATACATGGCATTGTTTCGAAACAGGCAAAGGAGTACACCGCTGGCAATCATTCCCACATAAGAGTACCATTTAAACTTTTCATTATGCACAAACAATCTTGCCACAAAAACCATAAAGAATAAAAAGAATGCCGCACATAGCACATCCTTAGTAGCTGTTATGGAAAATATGGTATGCATGGGAAACAGTGCAAACCACAGAAAACAACCTATCTGTATAATCCTTGGTCCCCTCTGCTTATACAAATACAACAGAAAATAGGCAAATGCAGCCGAAAGAATCAACATCTGTACCAAAGTATAAAACTGAATTCCTACAGATACATTCCCCAGCTTCATTCCCAATTCATATGCTTCTCCCATCATCAAGGTATGAATCAGGGGATGATGGGTAGAATGGGTACCTGCCACTACATTAGCCAACTGGTACTGGGCATCAAAAATAAAATTCCCCGGCCAATAGCCTAGAAACACTGGTAAGTAGCAAATGAAAATCCCTGCCCATGTCAATAGGAAAAATCGCTTGGGATACAACTTCTTCTCTGTCTGAACGGAAGCTCGGTACCAAGCGCCCCCTTTTTCTATCAGCAAGAACAATTCTGCCCAAAGCGGTATCACCATAAATCCAAAGCCAATCATATATCCAAACTGTGCAAATGTTTCTCTAACCGACAGGAAAATATTATTTACCAAATGGGCATATGCACCATACACAATCAGTATAGACATCAACGATCCGCCTATTAAGGAAAACACTTTTAAACGCAGATTCTGCAGTCTATACCATCTTATTAACAAATAAATATCCAGTGCAAACAGGATGACGGACCACAAATTATAGCCAAAGTACATGCCGCCGTAAAATACATTTACATCACCATGTAAACCTATAATCTGCTTCCAGGACCATACACACCAATAGGCACAAGCCACCAAAGCTATCTTTTTCAGACAGCCGGTAACCTCCTTATTTTTGTTCATTTCCATCCTCCGATTACTGGTTCTTTTCCTCACGCAGCTTACCAACAAATCTGCCCAGTCTTTCCATGGCCTGCTTCAGATTATCCAAAGAATACGCATATGAAATACGTAAGAACCCTTCTCCGCAATCACCAAATGCTGTACCGGGCACTACAGCCACCTTTTCTTCCTCTAAAAATCTCATGGCAAACTCATCACTGGTCATGCCAAACTCTTTAATACAGGGAAATACATAAAATGCTCCAAAGGGCTCGAAGCATTCCAGCCCCATTTCCTTAAAGGCATGAAGCAGATAGCGTCTTCTCTGATTATAAATATCACGCATTTCTGCCACGTCTGAATCACCATTTTTCAGTGCTTCAATCGCTGCATACTGACTGGTGGTAGGTGCACACATAATGGCAAACTGATGAATCTTGGTCATCTGGGTAATAATTGCTTCCGGTCCGCAGGCATAGCCCAGTCTCCAACCGGTCATGGAATACGCCTTGGAGAAACCGTTAATCATAATGGTACGTTCCCTCATACCCGGCAGGGTAATGATGGATACATGATTCTCTGCATAAGACAGCTCAGAATAGATTTCGTCAGAAATCACGAAAATATCCTTTTCTATTATTACTTCTGCAATGGCCTCCAAATCCTTCTTCTCCATAATGGCACCGGTGGGATTGTTGGGAAATGCCAAAATCAATACTTTTGTTTTGTCAGTAATGGCCTCTCTCAATTCCTGTGCAGTAAGACGGAATTCGTTCTCTGCCTTCAGATTGATAGGCACCGGTACACCACCTGCCAAAACCGTACAAGGGTCATAAGATACGTAACAGGGCTGCGGAATCAATACCTCTTCCCCGGGATTCAGCATAGCACGCAGTGCTACATCAATAGCTTCGGACCCCCCTACGGTTACCAATACTTCGTTGGTTGCATTGTAGGTTACACCCTGTTTTCTGTTTATGTAATTACAAATTTCCTGCTTTAATTCCTTCATACCTGCATTGGAAGTATAGCTGGTACGTCCCTTTTCCAGGGAGTAAATACCCTCCTCGCGAATATGCCAGGGGGTATCAAAATCCGGCTCGCCCACACCCAATGAAATAGCATCCTTCATTTCACTGACGATATCAAAAAACTTACGAATGCCGGAGGGCTTTATCTCAACAACTCTATCTGCTAATGGGTTTCTCATAGAATAATCATCTCTCTTTCGTCGCTCTTTTTCTTGTCCAGTACGGTACCATGATCTTTATATTTCTTCAAAATAAAGTGTGTGGCAGTACTTAATACACTGTCAAGAGGAGCTAACTTCTCGGAAACAAACATAGAAATCTCCTTCAAAGTCTTTCCTTCCAAAGAAATCAACAAATCATAACCTCCGGAAATCAGGTACAATGCATTTACTTCCGGATAATTATAAATACGCTCAGCGATATGGTCAAAGCCCTGACCTCTCTGGGGGGTTACACGTACCTCAATTAAAGCGGATACTGTTTCAATACTGGTATTTTCCCAGTTAATCAAAGTATGGTAACCGCAAATGGTACCATCAGCCTCCATAGCTGCCATCTCATTTACCACTTCTATTTCCTCTACTCCTAAAAGAACTGCCAATTCTTTCAAATCAATACGACTGTTCTTTTCAATAATTTTTAATAATTGCTCTCTCATATTTTGCCTCCTAAATATACTTATAGATTTCATCTGCGGCCGGTTTATCCAGAAACCGCTTCTCTTCTCCGTTAAAAATCATTCTGTCCTTGCTATCTGTGATTTTACCCACTACCACGGCGGGTATTCCCTGTTCCTGCAAAGCAAGTACCAGACTGTTACCATCCTCCGCAGTCATCACCAGACAACCTCCGCTTAAGAGCTCATAAGGATTCACATCACAAAACTCACAAACCTCTACGGTTTCCTGTCGGATAGGTAACTTCTTCATATCAATATGCAGTCCAACGCCTGAGCTCTCTGCCAGCTCCCAAAGTGTAGCTAATATTCCACCCTCCGAAGCATCATGCATTACGCAAACGCCGGACTTCACGGCGGTGGCGGCCTCCGGAATAACGGAAAGATACTTGTCAAAGGATGCCGCCTCCTCCACCAGATATTCCGGATATCTGGTCAGTAATTCTTCCCTCTTTTTATTCGCCAGTATAGCCGTACCTTCCAGGCCAATCCATTTGGTCATCACAACATCCTGACCGGGTTTTGCGCCCTTGGTAGTATAAGTCTTATCTGTGGGTACTTTACCATAAGCCGTGACAGTAACCAACTTTTCACTAACATACCTACTTACGGTAGTATGCCCTCCGGCAATTTGTAGATTAAGCTCACGGGCTGCCTGGGCGGCACCATCCATAAGCTTTTTCAGCTTTTCTTCACTGGCCCGTTCCGGCAAGATAATGGATAACATAACCGCAAAGGGCTCTGCTCCTGCTGTGGCCAGATTATTGGTTGCTTTGTAAATGGAACGAATCATATCCTGTCTGTCAGCTACCACGTAGCTAACCACAGAACTGACCAGATTCCCGTCCTCACACGCAAAAATGGCGCAGTCTTCCCCTATACCTGCGCCACATAATACTTCGCTTCTTTGCTGTTTTATCTGTTTGAGGACAGTTCTTTTCAAAATGCTGTCTGAAAGCTTCCCTGGTCTCATACTTCATTCCTACCTTGTTTTCTTGCCAAATCATGCATCCATTCTTTTAAACATACTTCTTACACCTTTATTGCTCTGCAGGAGCCGGTGGTGCAGTGAGAATGGCAATCACGTTCTGTACATGGTCGATACTGGATGTACCAATAGCTGCCATGATTTCATTATATGCATTGGGGTCGGAAGTAGCCACACCTACCGTAGCATAACGAGGTGTCATCTTATAGGTACTGGAATTAATCTGTGTACGCTCCACTACTTCTCCGTTTTCCTTTACTACCTTCCAAAGGCGTGCTTTATAACCTACATGAGCACTTTCCTTAGCAATATATCCAATAGGTCTGCCTGCATCAACGTAGATGACATCCTGTCCGGGAGGCGTTCTGCTGGTAACTTCGCTTTCGTAAATCACCTCTCGGTTTTCCGGACGTGTTTCTTTACCATAAATATTTACTGTTATCTTTTTATTCTCAATAATACCTTCCACATAAATAGGGGCATCCGTATTATTCACAAACTTGAAATCCTTTCCTGCAGACTCTGCAATAGCCGCATCGGCAGAAGGATCCACATATGCAACAATCATTGAATGGTTATAACGCTGCGTAACCTCCAGCTCTGCCAAAAGTACTGCATTATATAAAGTGGTAGAAACCTGACAAATACCTCCGCCCAGACTATCTACAACCTTACCATTTAAGTAAGAAGCTGCCATATGGTAACCATTTGCCTCCGTAAAAGGTGTTATTGCCTCCAGTGTGGAAAACTCTTCTCCCGGATACAAAGTAATACCATTAATCAAATTACAACCGTTGGTTACATTGGCACTTCTTGACTTTCCGGAGGAAGAAAATGATGTGGTAAAGCTACCCAAAACATCCTTAACCTGTGCCAAGTCTTGTCCATTACCCTTAGGTTCTTCTTCATTCACCACCAATTGAATAGCAGTATCTGCATAGTCCCATTCCTGAGTAAGATAATCGTTCACTGCATCTATGGAATGCTCCACATCCAAACGATACCCCTTCTGCCCCTCTTGAACCACAAAGGCGCCTTCTTCACGCGTCAGTCCTGCGTCTACTGCCTCAGAATCGAATCCTACACATTGTTCTGTCAATATAGTATTGATAGCATTTACATCATAGGCAAATTCCAAGTCATATCGAACATTGTCATGCTGCAAATCCTTCATCATTTTATAACGGACGATTACGTTACCCTGCTGACCCATCTGTGCCGCTTCTTCTACAATCTCCTTATTGGTCCAGGTGATTCCCAAATCTGCTGCTGTCACCTGCACCTGACCTTCATTTGCAGCTTCCAAAGTGATGGACTTTTGACTTAAACTTTGTACATATTCTTCTACTGCCTGTTCTGCTTCTGCAGTAGTCATACCACCCACTTCCACCGGGCCTATGTAAATACCGTCTCTAATGGTTTTCTCTGCCGCTTCTGCATTCAGACCACTTCCCAGCATCAGCATACCACTTACAAGCAGCATCCCACACTTTATCAATAATTTTTTCATATATCTCCTCACTTAATCTCACATCCCTTGAACTAAACAATCAAATATGCTAAAGTTGGTATAACCATTGCTAATACTAATATAACAATGATAACGGCTGAAACAACACGTTTGGTTTTTTTGTTATGAAAGTTAAACATGTAAACCTCCCTTTTGCCCCTGACGGGCTCTCCTAAATAAATTATTCTGAAAGGATATTATATATGAAAATTCCCTTTTTGGCAAGCTTATTCATCTTTTTGCTAGTACTTGGCAGAGCCTTAAAGAAAAGCACACAATCCATGGAAAAAGAACAGCAGTCTTTTTGGCAGAAGGAACGTTCCTCCAACAGTGTCCGAAAGAAACCTTTAGATAACTTAAATTATTTATCCATTCTCTTGGAGAAACTACCGACAACAGCACATTTAGAAGACTCCATAATAAGGGAATGTGTAGAAATACTTACCGCCTTAAGTGAATGCAAAATTGTCAATTTCACAGGCATCAGCAATACGGACTTAAAACTGACTTACGGCACTGCTAATATAACCATCCTTACAGAATATGACCAAAACTACACAGTACTGGTAACCACATTACAGAAGTGGGCCGATAAACTATATGCTTTGGAGGATATAGATTCTGCGAGAACTGTGTTGGAATATGCTGTTTCTGTTGGTAGCGATGTTACTCAAACCTATCTACTGTTGGCAGAAATTTACAAAAAACAAGGCTCCCGTGAACGCATAGACGAATTAATGACTGCTGCAGGCAGGCTTACCACTCCCTCCGGTAAAATTATCCTTCGGAAGCTTCAGGAAACATACCCCAAGCAGTAAGTTTTTTCCATACTATCTTTGATAAAGCATGCGTGTTTTCATGATTTTTTCTAATTGAAAACACGCATTTTTCCATGGTCAAACAACATTTTACCATATTCACATAGGTGGATTTACACCTATAATGAGAGTGTATTGAAATGACAACAAACTTACGGAGGTAAATACCATGGCAAATAAAATGAATCCCCCCATGGGATGGAACAGTTACGATCATTATGACACCGCTGTCACCGAAGCTGATATAAAAGCCAATGCAGACTATATGGCCAAATATTTAAAACCCTATGGTTGGGAATATGTGGTTGTGGATATCGAGTGGTACTCCTATGGTGCAGGCACACGTCGGGAGGAGCATCAGTATATACCTTTCGGTGGTGTAGAAATGGATGAGTATTCCAGACTTCTTCCCTGCCCGGAACGTTTCCCTTCCTGCGTAAATGGAAAAGGATTTAAACCTCTGGCAGATTATGTACATAATCTTGGTCTGAAGTTCGGTATTCACATTATGCGAGGCGTACCACGAATTGCTGCACATACCCATACTGCTATTAAGGGCACTGATTTAGCTGCCAGTGAAATTGCCAATCCCTACTCTATCTGCTACTGGAATCCGGACATGTATGGTGTATATCCCCACAAGCCGGAGTCACAGCTATACTACGATTCCCTGATAGAGCTTTATGCTGAGTGGGGTGTGGACTTTATTAAATGTGATGATATCTGCCGTATGGATGCAGCTTCTTCCAAGGCAGAGATCCAAATGCTTCATAAGGCCATCGAAAAATGCGGTCGCGAAATTTTACTAAGCCTCTCACCGGGACCGGCTATCCCAGAGGAAGCTGACTTTTATCATGAAAATGCCACCATGTGGCGTATTACTGATGATTTCTGGGATTCCTGGCATCTGCTTCTGGATATGTTTAACCGTTGCAGGACCTGGGAAGGAGAAGCGAAACCCGGAGGCTATCCGGACTGCGACATGCTTCCGGTAGGTACCATTGGAAAGGGCTTTGGCAATGAGCGCCTGACCCGCTTTACAAAGGATGAGCAGCTCACCATGATGACCCTTTGGTGTATGGTAAGCTCTCCCTTAATGCTGGGGGCAGAGTTACCCAAGCTTGACGAGTGGACTTTGAGACTTCTCACCAATCGTAAGGTTTTGAATTTGATGACCCAAACCAAGGATGCAAAAGAATACTTTCGTGATGAAAAGGTGATTCTCTGGAAGAGTACTCAACTGGAAACAAACGAAACCAACCTGGCTATTTTTAATATTTCAGAAAATACTTTGGAAATCAGTCCTGCCGACTATATGCAGGTTATCGGCAGTAGCACTACAAATCTTTGGACTGAAAAAAACATCTTACCCATGGACACTTTTAGCATTCCTTCCCATGGGGTGCTGTTAATTCAGACCAATAGTGTATTGAAGGAAACCATTCAATAAAATATATGGCCCTTTAAAACTATTGTACCAATAGGGCTTTGAACCATTATACAAGAAAAGGAGACATTGTTATGAAACAAATTTCTTTAGGCAACACCCCCGCTTTAGGCTGGAATTCCTGGAATACCTTTACTTGGGATATCAGCGAAAAACTGATTATGGAGACTGCAGATGCTCTGGTAGCAAACGGCTATCTGGAGGCCGGCTATGAATATCTTGTTATCGACGACTGCTGGAGTTTGAAAGAGCGTGATGAACAAGGCAATCTGGTTCCGGATCCCAAGAAATTCCCCCATGGTATGAAAGCGGTTGCCGATTATGTCCATTCTAAGGGACTGAAATTCGGTATGTATTCTTGTGCCGGCACTCATACCTGTGCCGGTCATCCGGGCAGCTTTGAGCATGAATTTCAAGATGCCAAGCAATTTGCAGAATGGGGCGTTGACTACTTAAAATATGATTATTGCTTCAAACCTCGTTACATGAACGGCGAGCTTTTATACAAGCGCATGAGTCTGGCTCTGAAAAACTGCGGCAGGGATATCTTATTCTCTGCTTGTAACTGGGGCGAGGACAATGTACACGACTGGATTCGTGAGTCAGGCTGTCACTCCTACCGTTCTACCGTGGACATTCAGGACAATTGGGACTCCATCCGTAATATCGCCCTTTCTCAGATAGATAAGAAAGCCTTCACCGGCAACTATTGCCACAACGATATGGATATGCTGGTAGTAGGTATGTATGGTGGAAGTAATAGCGACTGGATTGGTAATAAAATTGGTGGCTGTACTGACGAACAGTACAAGAGCCACTTCTCTCTTTGGGCTATGATGGGATCTCCTCTCATGATAGGCTGTGATATCCGTAATGCAAACCAGGTTACCAAGGATATTTTGCAGAATAAAGACCTTATTGCCATCAACCAGGATCCTGAAGCTCGTGGTGCTTATCGTATCAAGGTTGAACCCAACTGGTTTAATGAAAAGGATGCTTTCGTCCTGGTAAAGGCTTTGGAAAATGGTGATTTAGCCATCGGTCTGTTTAATTTCAGTGACAACACCAGAGAACTGACTGTACAATTCTGGGATATGGGTATTCCCGCCGCTTCCGGTGCCGCATTATCCATGTATGACTGTTGGGAACACAAAGAACTGGGCGTATTTAAAGAGCGCTTTGCTGCTCATGTACCCTCCGGCGACTGCGTAGTGTTACGTGCAAAGCTGGTGATATAAATGGTGGACTTTAGAACCTATTGCAAGAAATGTAATACCGTACTGACCTCTGACGAAAAGGCTATCTATATGAAAATGGTGAATCGCAGTGCCCGGGAATTTATGTGTCTGGACTGCTTGAGTGAAGCCCTTCATTGTGAACGCCGTGCTTTAGAAGAGCGTATCCGTTATTACCGGGAAAGCGGCAACTGCGTGTTATTTCGGTAGTGCATGTTCCATAGTCTCCACATGCCATCAGGTCAATAGAATACGAATCCGGCAGATATAATGAAGAAGCGAAATACTCTTTTATATCTAAAAATGGCACGGAATACCATTCCCGTGCCATTTTTGTGTTCTTGTAAACGTTTTTTGTTTAAGCAGCCCTTTCTCTTTTCTTTGCCAAGCGGACTGTACTAATAATTGTGTATAATATTACTCCTCCCATAATAATGATCCAGTTTACCATCACTACCCTATCCTGTGCATCATAGAACTCATCTTGACAGGAAATACCGATTCCGGTAGCATCCACATACCAATAAGTTGCTTTTTCACCTGCTAATTCATACTTCTCATTCACTTTTGTCAAAGATTTCAAAGGATTTTTATAAAGCGTTCTCTTTGCTATTGGTAAAGTGATTGTATCTTCTGAAAAATCTATGGTTTCTCCAAACATCTTCACCGGTACATAATTTCCGTCCTCCAGTTCTACAATATAGAGTCTGTCATAGCTTTTGGGTTCTAAACTGGAAAACATATGAACAAAGAACGGAGGAATTTTGGAAAATCCCGCATCTTCATCATGCTCTGCAAAATAATTGGTCTTCTTAATCTTTTTCTTATCTGCTTTGATGGCAAAATAATCACTGTTACCCACCGCTTCTTCAATTTCAGCCAAAGTTGTTACTATCATAATATCGCCTCTGACATTTTCAACAGAATATCCCTTATATGACCCCAAAGGTCTCACTTCTTCATATATTTCTCTTTCAAAATTAACAAAACAGTTCCCAAACAAAACCAAAAACGTAATTAAAAATGCAAATATTACAATATCAAATCTGGATTGCATGTGTTTTCTCCTTATCTATTGTACTAATGGTAATCTTTGATTTTTCAATCTATTGCCCTTCATGACCTTTATTACTTCTGCGACAATAATTCATTCGCGATTTTCTCTCACAATTTCTATTATCACTTTTAACAATTCTTCTCTACATTTATATATATATAACATAACAAGCTAACAAAATCAATAATAATGTGTTGGGTCAAAAGGTCAAGGTACCAACATCACAATAATATTTTTTATTCAATCTATTGACATATTGAAATTGTTGTGATATCATTATGATATCAATTAAATCTCAACATTTATGAGGAAAGGTGGAAATAATTATGGAAGAAAAAATTTTAAAAAGAAACAAAAACGGAATGGTCGTATTAATCTTTACAATACTTTTATATCCGCTGGCAATTGTAGGAATTGGCATATCCGGTACTGCCTTGGATAATGGTGGCTCTTTCCTTTCAGTTATGGGTATGATTATTAGTATTGCTTATGTATTATTTGGCTGGATTTTCTGGCTTGGTCTGAAAATCATTAGACCCCAAGAAGCATTGGTACTTACTCTCTTTGGTAAGTATATAGGCACCTTAAAGGAAGACGGATTTTACTGGGTAAATCCTTTCTGTTCCGCAGTCAACCCCGCTGCCAGAACCAAACTCAGCCAAAGCGGTGACGTTAAAACTGCCACTTCCTTAGTAACAGGACAGACTGGCGTACAGGTAAGTACGGAAGCCATTAACAAAAAAATCTCTCTGAAGCTAATGACCTTAAGCAATAGCAAGCAGAAAATCAACGACTGCTTAGGTAACCCTATTGAAATCGCTATCGCGGTTACCTGGAGAGTGGTAGATACTGCCAAAGCAGTTTTTGCGGTAGATAATTATAAAGAATATCTGTCCTTACAGTGTGACAGTGCTTTGAGAGATATTGTACGTATATACCCCTATGATGTGGCACAAAATGTAGATACAACCGGTGATGGTGTGGCTGATGAGGGTAGTCTTCGTGGTTCCAGTGAGGTAGTTGCTAACCGTATTAAAGATGAGATCCAGAAAAGAGTTTCCGATGCAGGTATCGAGATAGAAGAAGCCCGAATCACTTATCTGGCATATGCTACAGAAATTGCCGCTGTTATGTTACAGCGTCAGCAGGCATCCGCTATTATTGATGCCAGAAAGATGATCGTAGACGGTGCGGTAGGCATGGTGGAAATGGCTCTGGAACGCTTAAATGAGAATAATATAGTGGAATTGGATGAAGAAAGAAAAGCGGCAATGGTATCCAATCTGCTGGTTGTTCTCTGTGGCAATCACGATGCTCAGCCTGTCGTAAATTCAGGAAGCTTATACTAATATGGCAGAAAAGAAACAAATCCCCCTCAGACTTTCCGAAAGTCTGTACAATGCCATTGCTGCCTGGGCGGAAGATGATTTTCGCTCTGTCAACGGGCAGATAGAGTATTTGCTGACAGAGTGTGTCCGCCAAAGAAAGAAAAACGGAAAGTATGTTTCAGACCAGATTGATGTACCTGCGGAATTAGATATAGAATAGTACAATTATCCATAAGTACTCCTGTTTCTTTGACAGGAGTACTTTTCACATGGTAGAATAACATTAGTTTTTGAAGGGAGGCTCACCATGGCACCTCATTATGAAGCCATACACTGGCTGAACTACAGCTCCTATGAAGATTTAAGATTCTACGAAATCGGTCACCAGAAATGTGAGCCGGACTATGATTTCGGCCCAATTATCCGGGATAAATATATCCTGCACTATGTGGTGAAAGGAAAGGGCCGACTGGAAATGGATGGCCAGGTTTTCCCTGTGGAAAGCAAACAGGCCTTTGTGATTCCTGCCGACGTTCTAAGCTATTATCAGGCGGATACTGCTGAGCCTTGGGAATACATCTGGCTTCAGTTCCACGGTCCCAAAGCCGTGGAAATCCTGCAAAAGGCCGGACTAACCCGCAAGACTCCCGTATTTGTTCCAACGGACGACTGCAGAGAGCTTGAAAACTGCTTATTTACTATGCTGGATAAGCCTTTTAGCGAATACGCCACCATGGGCAAGCTTTATGAATTTTTTCAACAGCTGATTACCTTGTCCGCGTATTCAAACGCCTATACCCCAAAAGAAGAGCCGGGACTACATTATGTACGCACCGTCATTCAATATATCCACGAAAAATACTCAGAGCCCATACACATACAGGAAATTGCCGATTATTGCGGTCTGGATCGCTCCTATTTAGGCAAAATATTCAAAACGGCCACGGGACAGACACCACAGAAATATCTTATGGAACACCGCATAAAGCGTGCCAGGGAACTACTTCTGGAAACGGATTTACCCATACGACACGTAGGCTTCTCAGTGGGTTACAATGACCCCTTGGCTTTTTCCAAAGTGTTTAAGCAGGAAACCGGCTTTTCGCCCAGTGAATATCGTATAAACATAAAACAAGGAACCATTCCATAAAATGGTTCCTTTTATCTTCCATACTTCTCATAAATCTTGTCTGTGTACCTGCTGGCCTCACTGCGACTCAGCTTCTCCACATCATAATCCACAGCTAACTGATGCTGCTCTATCAGCTTGTTCAACCGTTCCTTCTGGGCCTTGGTGGCCGGTGTCTCCTTCTTCGCTGCATAGTGCAAGGTCTGTGGTTCAAATATGCGACTATCCTTTTCATAAAACTCTTCTGCCAGCTTCTGATACAAAACGTGCGTGGCTTCCGCGTCTGCATAGGCACGATGGGCCACATGGGGAATCTCATAGTATTTACACAGATATTCCAAAGAACGCTTTTCCAACTGGGGTAAAAAGCATCTGGCAATCCTAAGGGTATCGATGCCTTGCTTCTCCAAGGTCAACTTCTGATTTACCGCTGCCTTTTTCAGGAACGAATAGTCAAACAGTACCCGATGTCCCAGCAGGGGCAAATCCTCCAAAAACTCCAGAAGCCCGGGTAAAATCGTTGTAATCTCTTCCGCTTCGTTCACCTGCTCCTGGGTAATGCCGGTCAGCTCTACGATACGTTCCTCCAGCTTCCGCCCCGGGTTCACATAGGTGGAAAAGGTATCCACAACCTTGCCATCCCGTACCTTTACCACGCCGATTTCTATGATTTTGTCCAGCTTGGGATTCAGTCCCGTGGTTTCCAAATCTATACACACATAGGAGTTAATCATCTTCGTCTCCGTTCCTTATTTTTTTCCGTTGGCTTTCCCTTTGCCCTTTGTTGCTTTCATCCGCTTCTCATAATCCGGACACAGATGCTGCAAAAAGCACTCCTCACATTTGGGCGTAGGAGCCTTACAAATGGTACGTCCGAAGGTAATAATATGGATATTCCAAAGAATCCAATGATCCTTAGGCAGCTCCTTCATGAGCTCCATCTCCGCTTTCACCGGGTCATCGCTTTTGCTTACCCCGAGCTTCTTGGAAATCCGCTTCACATGGGTATCCACCACGATGCTGGGCTCATGAAAAATGTTACCACGGATTACATTGGCCGTCTTTCTGCCCACACCGGCTAACGCCGTCAGCTCCTCGATAGAGCTCGGCACCTCGCCGCCATGGCGCTCTAACAGCTGATTACAGCAGGCGATAATATTCTTCGCCTTGTTATGAAAAAAACCTGTGGAATGGATGTCCTGCTCCAACTCCTTCAAGTCCGCCTTCGCAAAATCCTCCACACTTCTGTACTTCTGAAACAAATCCTTCGTCACAATATTGACACGTGCGTCAGTACACTGGGCACTAAGCATGGTGGCAATCAATAGCTGCCAGGCATTCTCATGCTTTAAATAACAACGATACTCTGTGCCATACTGGGCATCCAGAGCCGCCAAGATTTCTCCCGTTCGCTTTTTCATAATATCCTCCTGCACACCACAAGCAATGCTTGTGATACTGCTAAATAGAAAGTGCACAAATATCCTTCACCAACTGCTGTAGTCTTTCATGCCACTGAGCCGGAAGCTCAAATACAGACAATAGTATCTCTTCTGTCATAATAGGACCGCCGCTTTCTGCTTCCGGGGACAAAAAGTACAAATACTCCTCCAAATCCTCTGGGCAAAGTGCCTTAATCAGATAATAATCAAATAAGAGCACCACATACTCTGAGAAAGTATGACTTCCATCCTCCATGTTGATATTCTGCTGAAGCATTCCATCCGTAAACTGATGAGTGTACTCATGAAGAAGCTGCAAAAAGGTCATTTTGTACTCCTTTTCCTCTTCTACAAAAGGTACGATAGCTGAGAAAGCATCATAGTATCCCAAACCTCTTCCGTTGCCGGTTATACTGTAGGAAATGCCTGCTATGGCTCTGGACTTTTGAAAGTAACTACCTAATACTTTATACTTTCCCCATTCTTTTGTCAAATAAGCCTCCAGCCTGGCACGTTCCTTTTCACTCCTATCATACATGTCCTTCCAATAGGCTTCATAAAAGAGTGCTTCCTTCTGCAATAATTCCAAAAAAGGATACACAAAACATTCTTTATCTTCGGCGGTAAAATAGGGATGCTGCTCCATCGCATACTTTAAAACGTTTAAATCCGGGCAACCAAAGCCCAGGAAGTTCACCATCATCAACCTGTCAAAATGAGCATTGTAATACTCTGCCAACTGCCCCATGGCCTCTGTAATATTCTCAAACTGTCCGCTTTTTGCCTCCCGAATCTTAACTATATACTCTTCCGAATACAAATTGGAAGGATTGTTTACCGGCATGTGTGCCAGCATATGATATACCAAATCCAATACATAAGAATACATAAATTCCACTTTCACTACTCCTCCATCCTCTCTAAAGTTATTCGTTTCCATGCTTTAACTCCTCCCAGACTTGCTTCACAAATGCTACTGCTTCTGATAAAGGTTCCTTTTGAAATACCTGATTTTCCACCGCTTCCACAGCCGTATTTCCCAAACTGTCAAAGAAACTTAGGTTCTCTTGTTCCTCATTCAAAAAACGGATTCCCTTTAAGCGATAAACCGGTGCCTCATCAAACTGCTTTGCCTGTATGTAAGCCTTTTCTATTACCTCTTTGGCCGTTTCCAAACATCCTACCGACGCTTTGCATACTCCATACTGAACTAAAAATACAGCCTTAAGCTTATCCGTATAGGCTATTTCGCTACTTTTCTTTATACTATCCAGAAAGTTACATGCCCACAACGCCGCTTCTGCTGCCCTTTCATCTCCTTGCTGACCATACATGCTAATCAGTCCGGTCATGGTAAACTGCACTTGGCGAAAAAAATCCGTAAATGCCTGAAACAAATAGGGTTCTGCCTCCTTAGATTGATGCAACTCTGCAGCATGCAGGAAACCAATGATGGCACTATTTACATGGCAAACATTATTTCGTTTTAACATCTCCAATGCTCCGGTCATATCTCCCTTCATCATACAGTTATTGGCAATCTGATTGTAAATACTGACTTCACTAATGCCCCTATCCTGATTCTGATACAGTAGCGGTATGGCTCTTCGAAATAATTCATTGGACCGTTCAATGGTCTGCTTATCCCTAGCCTCAGTGAATTTCAACTGATACATTACGGCTCCGCTGTAAACCACCTCGAAATAGTTAGGATACCTCTGCAGGGCTTTCTCCACTTCCTTTTCCGCACCTTCGAAGTCCTTGTTTGTAGTGCATTGTTGTATTCTGATAACACAGTCACGGATGCTGTCGTGCTGCTGTTCATATCCCAGCAATGCATCTACGGACATCTCAAAGAATTCCGCAATCTCCACTAACATCCTAATCTCCGGCATGGATAAACCCACTTCCCATTTATACACCGCTCCTACGGTCACCCCTAAGGCTTCTGCAAGTTGCTCTTGAGTGAGAGACCTGGATTTTCTTAAGGTTTTAATGTTCTCTGCTATTTTTATCTGCATCCATTTGCACTCCTTCTTTTTCTTCTTAATACCAGTTTAGCACCTTAACGCAAAAATTGGAACACACTAATGATACATTTGTGTTGTTCCAATTTCTACCAACGGTATGGGTCATATGACAAATATCTTAAAACTGAATATATAAATATCCATCCTCAAATCTAGCTCCTACAATCTCTTTTTCTGCAAATTCAATTGGTATTGGAAACTTTCGGCTTTCATTCCTAACGCCTACCACCAACTC
>JAFXCD010000054.1 GCA_017521605.1 Lachnospiraceae bacterium
ATAAAGCAGCCTCTGGTTCATCTAAAATATATAACCCATGATCTGTAAACCGATTTTGTATTAATTGTATAAATGACTCTCCGTGCGAACATTCATGCAAACTTCCACCATAAGAAAGATTTAATGGGCCATTATGTCTGTTTTCATCTATATTAGTAGCCACATTATAAAAAGATTCAGCTCTTAAAAAAAATTTTGTTTTAGGTATTCCAAATTTAGATATTCTCAGATATTTATATAAATTAGAATAATCGTCAAAAGTAGAAAAGCTAAAATTTTGAGTACCACCTTCAGGATTTAATCCACTCGCCATAGCAATAGCTTCGATAAATGTTGATTTACCTGTTCCATTTTCTCCTACAAAGAATGTTACTTGCGATGTTAGCTCAATTTCTGTTAATTCTTTTATAATCTTTATATCAAACGGATACTTATTAAAGTTTTCTATTTCATCTCTTTTTAGAGAAATCTTATTTATATATAATTCATTCATCCTATTCTGCTACTTCTCCTTCTTCTACATAAATGATTCTATAATATATAAACTTTTTGTTACTTTATCCCAACAAACAATTAACTCACTATTATCTTCTTGTGCCTGATACCAGTACAAACATTTAGTGTAGTCTGGATGATATTCAACAGAAACATCAATTTCTTTAAGCCACGATGTTATAGCTTCACTAAAGCTTGAACTAAATATAGTGGCTTTTTCTTCATTCATCCAAGCAAATAGATTTTCAATATGTTCTTCATTCTCATAATTAAATATGTGATAACGAATTCCATCACCATTAAAACTTGATCCAGAATCTTTTGTGTATGACTGCGAATATTTTGCTTCATTAGGTATTTCAAAATCCCAATTTGCCTGTATAATCTTAGAATAATCCGAATTCAAATTCCATATACTCAAAAATGCAATACTTAAAACTATTACTATACCCACCAATATAACTAAATTCTTTTTCATATACTAATAGCCTCCTCATATAATCAAGTGTTTTTTATTGAAAATTCAAGGTTTTTCAACCTTTCATATCTCAGTGAATAAGCCACAGCTATGAGCATTTCAATGTATCAGGTACTGAAATAGTGGTTAAAGGGTATACGAAATAAAACGTCATTGATTTCCGCTTTACTGGCCTTGTGTATACCCTTCCCTCTATGGCAGCTAACCTCCTATATCCACCAGGATCATCTCTGTCTCCAGAGGTCCTAACTTCCTTCGTCCTGCCTGCCCATAACCAGGGTGTCAGCTATGCTCCTTTACGGGGTCATATGCCCCATGGTGACTATTTCTGCCGACTACTGGCTCATTCTTTGTATTATTGATTACTGACTCGCTTCCTGTTCCAGCACTGTGATCAGTGGACGTTATCTGTTACATTCTGCTTGATTCAGTGGCTGTCCACTTGACAGCCTCCATTACAGTTACTTGTCTTTCTTACGCGGCCTGTAGATAAACTGCCGGTCTCTTGATGTCACTGACCATCTTTTTCGGATCATAATTCACGCCTTTTGTCAGCATGGCATAAAAGACACGTATCAGCTTGGCTGCAATTGCCATAAGTGACTGCATTTTCTTCAACGGATTCAACCTTCTGGTTGTATAATAATTGTGGAGTTCCCTGAACTCCTGGTTCTTCGACACAAGTGACATTGCAACCTCAAAGAGCAAATATCTGAGTCTCTTTCGACCTCGTCTGCTTATTGTTGTCTCGCCCTTGTGCTTTCCCGAACTATTTTCAACCAATGCCAATCCTGCAAGCTTCTGCAGTTCTTTCGGATTGTTGAAGCGGCTGATATCTCCTACTTCTGCAAGGAACCCTGACACTGTCCTGATCCCCACACCTTTGATCTCTAACAGCTTTTCAGCCATCGGAATCTTTCTTACCAGTTCTTCAATTAGAACCATAACTTCCTGTAGACGTGTATTTCTGGATTCATAGTCCTCCAAAAGCATTCGGATTTCCATTCTTGCAGACACCGCACCTTCTTTGCTTCCAACGCTGTGCTCTGCAGCTTCTATCAGGGTCTTCGCCCTCGCCTTTCCAACTGCTCTTAACTTCGCATCACGCCAGATTTGGTTCACTCCATCGATACCTAACGTCAGGATATCTTCAGGAAGTGGTGCTGCTTTAAGGATTAGCATTCCGCTCTTGGCATCCGGCTTTCCGTATACCGTCTTATATTCAGGAAAATATATATTGAACCAACGACTGATCCTGTTTTGAATTCTTGTAAGTTCCGCCTGTAACTGGAATCTTATGTTTGTTGCTGTTCTAAGATCAGCATAAACACCCTCCGGCAGATATGGGATCATGTAACGTCCCTCTCTAACTAATCCTGCTATAACTTTCGGATCCTTACGGTCATTTTTAGTAGGATTATTGTCGTCGAGTTCTTTTGTTTTTTTCACATGGTGAGGATTTACAAGAACCGGTTTCATTTCATTATCCTGTAGAAACTTTCCAAGATTGAACCAGTAATGCCCGGTCGGTTCCATACCCGGAACCACCTTATCCTTCTCATGCCTTTCTTTGAGGTCCAGGATCCATTCCTTAAATGTCGCAAATCCGGCCTCTGTGTTACTAAACTTAAATGGCTTCTTCGAATACTCGATTCCTCTGTAATCAAAAGCTCTGGCATAGTGCGTTTCACTTCCGACATCAATTCCGAGTACCAAAGTTTTTTCTGTAATAGCTTCAATTTTTGCGTTCTGTGTGTTAGACTTCATTATAGATACCTCTCTGTATAATAAGATTTTTACTAACCTGCCAGTCAGTAGTCTTATTGTACTCTGAGGTATTTTCAATTTTCAACATCCACGCTTTTTATTATACAGGAAGCTCCTCTCTGATACTGATTCTATCAAGGATATTTTGCAATAGCCAGCAATGAACGCTTGCATTGCGCAAGACGTTACATTATCTTCTGAAACATATGGCGAACCTTATCTAACCGACTATTTGGGCGGCGAGGTTGTACTACAGGTTCCCCTGAAGTTTCCTGATACCCTTTCAATTCTGTCAAGCAAACGCTTCTTCCATTTGTATAGAAATTCAAATCACTTTTGTATTCCCCAATCCGCCGAGCCGGTATTTCTCCAGTTAAAATTGCCTCATTATTTTTTAACGAAGTTGTTTCAATTACCGCATCGTATTTCACAGCATCATGATAAGCCCGTGAAAGATATTCCTGCGGTGCAAACAGGGTAAAAGAAAGATAGGGTTCTAAAACCTGTGTTCCTGCTTTTTTTAATGCCAGTTCCAGCAC
>JAFXCD010000055.1 GCA_017521605.1 Lachnospiraceae bacterium
CAGTTGGAGCAGTCTTATATTTTGTGTATAAATCCCGCTTTACCATAGCTTCCAATTTTTCTTCCAAACCTTTCTTTATCTCTGGTAAAACATCATCTATTTCCACCAAGTGATATTTAAGGAGTGCAATAAATAATTCCTATGAAATCTGCACATTTTTCAATCCTATCAATCCATCCTTTCCATCAAGACCGCAACAACGCAATGTCTATAAATTTTGCAACCTTGCAAGGTTCATCACCGCAAATTTTATATAGTCTGCATTGTTGCGTTCTTCCCTTAAATCTGCTTTATCTTATCCAGTTCCCAATACCATGAGTTATTGATTTTTCTTGCCCTGATGCCCAGCTCCTTTTTGGCATTTTCCAATGTTCTTTTAGAAATTCCCTGTTCCTCAGCCATATCAAAAATCTCATTACTCTGCACCGCATTAGAAGTCTCTGCCAGCTCCCGAAGCATCTGCTTTGCCTGCTCCAATTTATTTGCTTTTGGGGCAATACCACCAAGCACTTCATCTGCTGTAATCTCATAATCTCCCAGCCACTTAAAACCACTTTCCATCAGTTCAAATGCTTAGGGATGCCCGAACTGTGCCAGATTATTTTTTATCTGAACAACTGCTCTGATATTTGGTTCTCCTTCCACTCTGCCAACTAGCAACACACTCCTTGCTACCGCAAAGAAATCAATGGAACCCATGCCCCTATAAGCCGCCTTATTACCGGATGCCTTATTCATATGACCGATAAGAATAATGGCACACTTGTATTTCTCTGCCAAAGCTCCTAAACACTTCGTCATACCCCTTGCTTCATTTGCTCTGTTCATATCCATGCCACCGCCCAAATAGGCTTGTATCGGGTCTAAAATCAACATCCTCGCTCCGGTCTGTATAATGGCTTCTTCCAGCCTTTCATCTGCCATAGAAAGAGACTTGTCGCTTTCATCAATTACCACTATCCTCTCACAATCTGCACCTGCTTTTTCAAGCCTTGGTTTTACAGTATCCGCAAGACCATCCTCGGCAGTCTGATAAATAATGTTCATTGGTTCCGTCAGCTTCATATCATTATCCAGCCCCTCTCCTTTGGATAACTTGGCTGCAATATTTAATATCAAGGTTGTCTTTCCGTCTCCCGGATCACCTTGTACAATTGTCAGCTTTCCATAAGGGATGAATGGATACCAAAGCCACTCTATCTCCTGCGACTGTACTTCTGACATTTTAATCATTTTAAGTTCTGTTTTCTTTTCTTCCATAAAGTCCTCCGTTTCCTAAAATCTCGTTGTCACACGGAAGAACCTCTGTTATACTTATGCTGTGATTACATAGATGACAGAGGTTTTCCTGTTATCACAAGTCCTAGCAGTTGCCGCTGTTAGGGCTTTTTTCTTTTTCAAAATCCAGCATATCCGCCACTTTTCTTTGTTGGTTCGGATATAAGTGTCCGTAAGTATTTAATGTGATACGGATATCCTTGTGTCCTACCCTCTCCTTTATCAGAATAGGCTCAATTCCTTTATTGATTAAGTACGCCACATGAGAATGTCTCAAATCGTGAACTCGGATTTTCTTTACTCCTGCTTTCTCCATTTGATGCTTCATTTTGTGTTGTACCGCTTCCTGCACAATGGGGAAGAGTCTTTCATTCTCCGGCATCCCATAATGACCATCTATAAAATCCTTAATCTCCTGTTTAAGAAACTCCGGTATTTCTATCAGTCTTACAGATTGCTTCGTCTTAGGTTCTGTAATCACATCCTGCCTTTCTGTCCGGTAGTAAGTCTTGGTAATGCTGATTTGATTTCTCTCAAAATCAATGTCCTTTGCTGTAAGTGCCAGCAACTCTCCAATTCTACATCCCGTCCAAAAGAGAATTTCAAAGATTAGATAGTATCTGCTTCCCGGCTCCACTGTTTGTATGAACTTTTGATATTCATCTACTGTCCAGAAGTCCAAACTTCTGTTATCCGAACTTCCCATACGCTTCACTTTTTTACAAGGATTTGTGTGTAAATCGTAAATTCGTGAAGCGTGAGTGAAAAGACTGGTTAGCTGATTTTGTATCATTCTTAAGTAGGCTTCTGAAAATCCCTTTGTCTGCATTTCATTCTGCCACTGGATAATCTGCCCGGCAGTTATCTCACTCATCATCTGATTACCGAAGTATGGAATGATGTGTTGCTCCATCATATACCGCTTGTTCTTCATGGTGCGTTCCTTCAACTCATTCTGCTTATCATCAAAATAAACTTCCATAAATTCACTTAGCTTCATATCCATACTTCTGCTGTTATTTAATTTCTTTTGTCGCTCATACTCAAGAGCTTCACGCTTTGTCTCAAAACCTCTTTTTCTTCGCTTTATCTTTTCGCCCTTGGCATTTGTTTCAAACCATTGGGCTGTCCATTTCTTTGTGTCTTTCTCCTTATACGCCATAATTTCCTTCCTTTCCTTAATTTGCCACCAATTCATAGCCAAACATCTTAGTTGCCCAGAACGCTCTTGGAATTCGCCCAGGCATTGTCACGTAACCCTGACTATCCAATTCCTTGTTCATCGACTTAATAAGCTTGTATGCGTGTGATTTGGAACAATTCAGTTCTTTTTCAACATCTTCCGCACTCATCATATATCGATAATTCGCCATATATTCGTCCTCCCTTCTTCATTTCTAATTTCGTTACATCTCTTGTATTTTGTTCGTGTACGAATTTCGTAAACTTATATTGGCACCATATCTTTTCTTTGTCAACACTTCGTAAAATTACTTTTACGGATTTCGTAAATAATATTTTTTGTAATTTCCTCTTTTATGTTTTTCGTAAATGTGCTATTATGGATTTGCAATTATGTTTTTCGTATTTTTTCTATGTATGAATATAGGAGGTTGCTCATGGGCGATGGAAAGAAATTAAAAGAACACATTGATAACAAAGGTACCAATGTGCGTAAGATTGCTAAAGAAACCGGTATCAGTGCCACTACACTTTATACTATTATTCAAAAGGATACCAACATCAGATTTGACTTTGCTCTCCGTCTGGCAAACGCCTTGGATATTGATGTGAATGAGATATGCTCCGCAAGTCCTTTCTCCGGAGCCATTACAGAAGAAGAAATCTACCCTACCCTTCCGGATGGTTTGAATGGTGCCTTGGATTCCAGCAGAATAAAAACATACTTAAAATATTCCCTCTATCCTCTTATGCACCTATTCGGCAAAAACAGTATGCCGGATGTGGATAATCTACTTACATCCTTTTATCAGTTGGATGATGAAGCCCGGAAAGAGGTTGTGGAAACGATACAATTTAAGCTGCAGTATCATAAGGATGCGGAGAGAGCAGAACAGGTAAAACAGATTAAGGGATGGTAATTGACATTTCTGCATATTTCCCTTATAATTAACATAGAATATAAATCAACGGTGGTTGATTTTGGGCTGGTCGAAAGACCCTGGTCCACCGAGCGGCGGGGAATTTCCCCGCCATTTTCATATTCAAAATTGCTGCAAAAGGGTGATTGTATGTCAGAAAAGATACTTAGCGTATTCATAGACGAGTCTGGGGACTTTGGTCCTTACGAAATCCACGCTCCCTACTACTTGGTTTCTATGATACTACATAATCAGAATATTGATATAACTGAGAATATAAAGGTCTTCGATGCTCATTTATCCAATCTAGGATACCAGCATCACGCTATCCATACAGGACCACTGATAAGACGTGAATCCGTATATTCTAATGATTTGGTTGAGGAAAGAAAGCGCTTATTCAATGCCCTGTTCAACTTTGCACGTAGACTTGATTTTCAGTATTCGTGCATCAAAGTAAAGAAAAGTGAATGCCCGGATGTCATAACAATGACTTCAAAAGTATCAAAAGCTCTGGCTGACGTACTGCGAAGCAATGAAGACTTTTGGAATAGCTTTGACAAAGTTATTATCTACTATGACAACGGACAAATTGAACTAACCAAAATTCTCACATCGGTATTCAGCACACTATATACCCATGTTGAATTCCGCAAAGTGAAACCTGTAGATTATAAGTTATTCCAAATTGCTGACCTTATTTGTACTATGGAACTTCTTGCAGAAAAGGCTGAAACCAATTCATTTAGCCGTTCTGAAATGGAATTCTTTGATAATATCAGAGATTTTAAAAAGAACTATTTAAAACATTTAAAGAAGAAATCATTATAAAAATTACTCCAACGAATATCCAAATTTGCTGGAGTTTTGTTTTTGGCACCGTTTTGGCACCGCTGACTCTATTTTTCACTATTCTTTCCATCTATTTCAGTACATAAAAAGGGCTTCCCGATTACTCGGAAAGCCCCATAAAATCTAGCTTTTTAGAGACACTATCAAAGATTACTCGATGATAGTTGCTACTCTACCAGAACCTACAGTACGTCCACCTTCACGGATAGCGAAAGTAAGACCCTGCTCCATAGCGATAGGATGGATCAGTTCGATGGTCATTTCTACGTTGTCACCAGGCATACACATTTCGGTACCTGCAGGTAA
>JAFXCD010000039.1 GCA_017521605.1 Lachnospiraceae bacterium
CTTCAAATTCTCCAGATTGCCTGCATATGTTAATGCATCCACATTAATAATACGGATGTCATTATCATACTTCTTAAACATGTAATGAATATAGTTGGAGCCGATAAATCCGGCACCGCCTGTTACTAAATATGTTCTCATCTTAAGCTCCTTTAAGTTTCCTTTTTGCGAAGCAAAAAACAAATATCACCTGCAATATCGCTTGTTTTTGCTTCGCGAACATTATATCACTTTTTTCTTCATCTGGCTAGTACTATTCTATTAATACCCTAAATAGCTACTATTTAAATCAACCATTCCACTAATACCATTTACTTTACCTGTATCCTTATACTGCCATAAATCATATCTGCCCTGATAAGTAGGTTCTGAAGCATATTGAGCCAACCATACCTTATAAACACCCAATATGTTCATATCCAGTTTCCCCTCTAACCAGTTTTTGTTAGCATATATACCGGGTGTATAACCATACTGTTTAATGGTTTCACAAAAGGTCTTGCAAATCTCTGTTCTGGTAGACTTATCTAATGCATCTGCCCTGCCGCCACTCGGTTCCACATCTAAAAATACAGGATAAGAAATCTTATAATCTTTAATCAATTCCAACACCATAGATGCTTCTTCCAAAGCTTCATTCTTATCAATTGCCTGAGTAAAGAAGTATACACCAACCTTTAATCCTGCCGCATTGGCACCTTTGATGTTTTCTTTAAACTTGGAATCTACAATTAAAGCTCCTTGTGAAGACCCTCTGTATCCGCAACGGATAATCACATAAGAAACTCCCGAATTCTTCACTGCATTCCAATCAATATTACCATTCCATTTAGATACATCAATACCCATAGTACCTGTGCCTGTCACAAGAGAACCATCACTGGCAAATTGATATTTCACACCTTGAATGACCTGTGCTCCGGTAACAAATTTTCCTGTAGCATCAAAATACATCACTTTACCATTTAGGGTCTGCCAGCCTGTATACTTGGGTTCATTTTTAATGTAAAACTGAGTAAAAGTAAAATAATCTGCATAATATGCATTTCTATACTGATTATTTTCAATGACAAAAACCTCACGTCCCTGGTTATCTTTTAACAAGGTCTGCATATCATCTTTGGGGCTTGTTCTTACACGAACAGTACAAACATCCTGCTTAGTAATTTCTCCCCAATTAGCCGTTACGGTAATGGAAATATTTTCTCCTTCTTTTAGACCGGTAATCACTAATTTACCATCTTTAATTTGTGCTGTAGCAACACTTTCATCAGAGGATATTGCGCTCAAAACTATCTGTTCCTGATTTTCCGGTAATACTCTTACCGCAATCTCCACCATATTTCCCTCTCCAACATAAACTGCAACACTCTTTTTCTCTAATTCTACCAGCTCAATTTGCGGAACAACTGTAGGTTCCGGAGTTGGGGTTGGCGACTCTGTCGGCTCAGGTGTGGGCACTTCTGTAGGTACCGGTGTGGGCACTTCTGTAGGTACCGGTGTGGGTACTTCTGTAGGTACCGGTGTGGGTACCTCCGTAGGCGTCGGTGTGGGTACCTCTGTAGGTACCGGTGTGGGTACCTCCGTAGGTGCCGGTGTGGGTACCTCCGTAGGCGCCGGTGTGGGTACCTCCGTAGGTGCCGGTGTGAGTACCTCCGTAGGTGCCGGTGTGGGTACCTCTGTAGGTGTCGGTGTGGGTACCTCCGCAGGGGGCTCTACAGATGGTTGTTCTATTACACCATTATCAACTGATAAACGTGCAAACGTTCCACTCATTATCAATGTTAAAGGATTGGGAATACTATCCATAGTAATTTCTTCAAAACTTTCAGCTAATGTTGTACTTTCTACCCATGTAACAGTATCCTGCATATACTCTTCTGTTATATTATTATTATGCTTGGTATCCTCCTTATTAACATCTACCTGAGACTCTGTTTTTATCTCAGCTGTTACATCTACCTTTTCATATACTAACTTTGATTTTACTTCTACCTTAGATTCTTCTGACGGAATCCCATAAGACTTATATTTATCATCCTCAGGCAATCTTATTTTTACGCCATATTTACCCGGTGTCAGATTCTTTTTATAAATGATACCATCCATATCATCATCTGACCAAAATGAGGTTTTTCCGTCTGCATCGGTTATCTCTATTCCAAAAGGTACATTTCCCACCAGTTTCCCTGTATCCTGATTCAAGAATTTAATTTTCAAATCCTTTTCTATGGAGGTCAAACTAAGTTTAACATTAACATTAATATGATAATCCTCTTCTTCATATTCCGGTTCTTGGATTTCCTCCTGTGGTGGTTCTGTATTCTGCGGTAACTGTGCCAATGCCTGCATTGCTTTTTGAGCATCCGATATGGCCAATAAGCCTTCTTCACCAATTACTTCAATATCCAACAGCTGGTTTCCAACCTGTTGGATCTGCTCATTACCATCACCCTTATCCTTAAGCAAAAAGCCGCCTCCCAGAATAATGGCAATCAGTAGCATGGCTGCTGCTGCAAATATTATCATATAATCCATCCACTTAGCTAAAGGTTTTTGGGGGGCTCCACTCTCTTCATCCTCTAAATAATTTTCTTCTGTATAACCATCCCGCTGATAATATTCCTCAGCATCTTCTCCAACATATTCTTCATAATCTTCTTCGTAGTACTTTTCATCTGCCTCTGTGTATAATTTATCATCCGGCTGCGAACTATCCTCTTCACTATAGTACTGTTCCTCATATGCTTCCTCTGAGTACTCTTCGCAGTTACCTTCTCCATAGGATTCTTCTTCATAGTATTCACTATCCTCTTCCCTGTCGTCACCTTCGTAGGACTCTTCCTCGAATTCTTCATAATACCCATCGTCACTCTCTTCGTAGTATTCCTCTTCATAGGATTCTTCTTCGTAGTATTCACTATCCTCTTCATAATACTCCTCTTCTACATCTTCACCATAATACACATCCTCATAGTCTTCTTTGTAGCCGGCCTCCTCATATACTTCTGCCTCTTCATCCTCTTCACAAACTTCTTCTATGTACTCTTCAATTTGGTCATAATCTTCCCAAAAATCATCCTCCATATCTTCCAAATCATGAACAATAAATTCTTTTTTCTTTTTATCTGTAAGCGATTTTCTCTTGAAATCAAATAACATTTTCATAGTTTGTTCACCTTCCTATTGCATAAAACACTAATGTCAGTATAACATTTTGACCTATATGGTGCAAGCCAATCTGTGTTTCTTCAGCAATTCTTAAATTTTTCTAAGTATTATGGACAAAAAAAGCATATAATAGTAAAATAAGTGAGTATCACTTAAACTATACAAAAAGAGGATTTAAAATGAAAAGAGAAATTAACTCCGGCTTGGATTCATCAAAGGACAAAAGTCTTTCCCAAGTTGACATTATTGACTTAGATAAATTAGACGATGATGCTATTATTGATTATGATAAGTTTTCAAAAGAAAACTCCTTAAAAATGGAAAACACACCTCAATCAGGTTCGCAATCCTCCAAGCAGGAGTCATCCGGTATTATGGATTGTATTTTAAGAATCAACTGGCATTTAGTACTTCTTATTGTATTTGTATTATCCGTCATATTTATTATATACCGCTTCAAAAACTGGGGCACCAAAGTGGATTTGGATAAATTAGGAATCGTTGATGATACTAATTATGATATAGAAGACGTCGATGACATAGTACCAAATCTTTACGAGGGTGATGCTCCCGCTCTTACCGATAGCATTACAAAGGTGGTTTTATTCGGTAATGATACTTTTGCTCAAAATAAGGGTACCAGTGATGATATGGCCAATATGATAGCAGAACTGTCCGGTGCAACAGTATACAATTGTGCTTTCACAGGCTCTTACCTATCCTCCACCAATTATTATGTCAATCTGGAATCCGACCCTATGGATGCCTTTAATTTATATTGGTTAACCGCCTCTTATGCAGTTGACAATTTAGGTCCTTATGAAATCATTTTTGATGACTATAAGGATAAAATTCCCACTGATGCCAAAGAGACCTTTGATACACTTTGCTCTATTGACTTCGACACAGTGGATGTCATCGGTATTATGTACGATGCCCATGATTATTTGGCAGGAAAGCCATTAACTAACCTTGATAAAAATGACGATGTTCATTATTACACCGGTAATTTAGAGGCCAGCATTGATTTGATTCAGGATTATTATCCGCACATCCGGATTATTGTAATGTCACCCACATATGCCTATGCCATTAATCCGGATGGCGATTATGTAAGTAGTGATTTATATTGTTATCTGAATGATTACAAGCTTTCCACCTATGCACTTATGTTAGCAGATTCTGCTGCTGCACAGGGTGTTTCCTTTGTAGATAATATTTATGGAACCATTAACGAAAACAACGCAGACCAATACCTATTAGACCACATTAATCTGAATGTGGAAGGCCGCAAAAAATTGGCAGAACGTTTTGTTTATGCCTTAGAATATTATGACGAAAAAGAAGAGTAGGGCAACCTACTCTTCTTCTATATTAAGTCCAAAATTCATTGTATTATCTCTATATAACAAATAATCGCCAATCTCTTTTATCATTATATAGTCATTGGCTTCCATGCTTCCTATCAGCTTTTTCGCCTTATTCAGAATCACATAGTGACATCCATGTTCCTTAGAAATAACCGCCAATTCTTTTGCAACAATTACATCCTGTTCCATCAGCCAAAAGAAACTGTCTCCGTCTTCAAATGCTTCTCTTCCGTACGGCATACATACATAAGGTGAATACTGCCTCACATATAACAAAAACTCCCTAGGAAATACTGCCATAACTTCTCTGCCTTCCACTTTTATGGAATCACAGATTTCTACCACTTCCCAAGGAATATGATAGAGATTATCCGCTCTCTCAAAAAGAGGATTCGTATAAACTAATTTTCCGGAAATCATAATTATTCCTGCAGCAATAACGCCAAATATTATTTTTTTCTTCCCACGCAATTCATTTACTATAGATATCACCGAATATGCAATAACAACTGATATTGGCAAAATCCATAAAAACCGAAAATAAATAGCGTCTTCTGTAATATCCACAAAAATGCGATAAAAAAGAGGATTAAAGAACAGCAACAGAATACATGCCGGCATATATACAAAGATTACCCGATTCTGCTTCTTCTTTTCCTTCAGCAATAAATAAAACCAGGCCACCAAAAACCAACTGACAATCAGACCGGTACCGCTATACTTTTGAAATGTTTCTACCATAATTGTTTCCTCCGGTCCATCTATTGAACAACAAAATACAAAAGCGCCATTCCTACAGGAACCACACAACTAAACACCATAGGAATCAAGACCTTCCAATTACGATAACTGACTGCCGTACATAACCCGGTTACTCCTATCAGCATACAAGTTAATATAGTTCCCAATGTACTACACAAACAGCCTGCCATGGTAGTCATTATCATTAATATCCAAAAATGTAGGCTACATGGGGTTGCATTCTGTAAATGCTCTACTAAAAGCATAAACAAATATAGTAAAAAGGGAATAATTATTGCAGCTATAACCGCTTTTCCCTGAGAAGCCCTGACCAACAGAAAATTTTCAGCCGAATATACGGAATACCCACCAAATATATTCAGTAACCCTATTAGTATCATAAAAAAGGGAATATTCCCTCTATTATCTTTACATAAATGCTCAGCCACCAGATAATAAATACCATAAGCCATCCCTATGAGCGACAAGGGCAAAAATACTTGTGCCACTGAAATCGTCTCAATTCCCGATAATCTTGCCAAATAGGCAATCCATATGGGAAATGGTGCCAACCCATGTCTTGCATCCAATCCGGTAGAAACACCATAATATGGTAACACCAGATACATAGTATTGGACTTTTCTGTAATCGTGGCTGTAGCCAGATAAAAAGCATCATCACCTTCTTCATATGCAAGGATGATAGTTAAAACCAATTGCATCAACAACAAACATACAAATATTCCCCACATAAGTACCTGACATTTGGATATTGGAATTTTACCATTAACTGCCACTATATCTCTTCTGTAACCACCTCTTTTATATCTCCTTAACCCAATCAATACTGCTATCAATAGCAATACCATTGTATATCCAAAAAATATATTGGTTACCAGAACAAATGATTTTCTCAACAAAATCATGGGGACACAAATCACCAGAAATCCTGCCCACAATGTCATCTGTCCACTAATCCAGCAAAATATCCATTTCTGCCCATTCTGTTTTTCCCGAGTAAACAATGTTCCCACAAGAATTGGAATAATTATCAATATAATACCTAAAATCAGTAATTGTACTCCCAACATGCCTGCTCCCTATTACTACCTGCTATTAAAGTACGACCTTGTATAGTTCTTATTTATAAAAACTATACATCTGCTCACAAATATAATCCACCTGTTCCAATGTCAGGCCATAGAACATAGGCAATCTGGTAAGTCTTTCACTTTCTCTTGTTGTAAACTTATCCTCACCATGAAAACGACCATACTTCTTACCTGCCGGTGCTGTATGAAGAGGAATATAATGAAATACTGACATAACTTCCTTTTTCTTCAAAAAGTCAATTATTTTAGTTCTTTCTTCAATATCCCCGGTCTTAATATAGAACATATGAGCATTATGAACACATTCCTTCGGAACAACCGGCAATTCAATCTTTCCCGCTTCTGCCAATGGCTTCAGCTTCTCATAATACCTGTTCCAGCAAGCCAATCTGGAATCATTAATCTCTTCTGCCATTTCTAACTGCGCATACAAATACGCTGCATTCATATCACTGGGCAGATAGGATGAGCCAAAATTTACCCAGGTATATTTATCGATTTGTCCCCGGTAGAACTTACTGCGATTAGTACCCTTTTCCCGGATGATTTCTGCATCTTCCACATACTCTTCTTTTTGAATTAATAATGCACCACCCTCTCCCATGCTGTAGTTCTTGGTTTCATGAAAACTGAAACAACCAAAATCTCCAATGGTTCCTAAGGCTTTTCCCTTATATGTGGACATAATTCCCTGTGCAGCATCTTCAATTACATACAAATTATATTTCTTTGCCAGCTGCATAATTTTTTCCATTTCGCAGGCCACTCCCGCATAATGCACAGGTACAATGGCCTTGGTTTTTTCTGTAATCGCTGCTTCAATTAAGTTTTCATCTATATTCATGGTATCCGGGCGTATATCCACAAATACCGGCACTGCGCCTCTCATTACAAAAGCATCTGCAGTAGACACAAAGGTAAAGGCGGGCATAATTACTTCATCTCCCGGCTGTATATCTGCAAGAAGTGCCGCCATCTCCAATGCATGGGTACAAGATGTTGTCAAAAGACATTTGAAAGTTCCTGTCTTTTTTTCAATCCACTCATTACACTTTCTTGTGTATGCACCATCTCCACAAATCTTCTGATTCTCCACACACTCTTTAATATACTCCATTTCCTTCCCTGTATAGGGAGGTACATTGAAATGAATCATTTTATTCCTCCTGCGCTGCTTCAAACAGCATAAATTTGTCATTTTCAAATGTCAACCGATAGTTCTGCCGCTCAATCATTCTACTCAACAACTGTAGCTTCTTATCTGATTCCAAGACAGTTATAACCTTATCTTCATAAGATAATTCTTTCAATCCTTCTTTCCCGGACACAACATAGGTTCCCTGCTTCTTCTCCAGTAATATTATAGGTAACTCCCTATTTCCTTGTACAGCCCCATCCTCAATGGCCTGTAAGTCAGCTTCCATTACTGTATAGTTATAGGAACGCATATCCGGCCATGCGGACAATGCAAAGGGCATCTGCAAAATATAGGACATCACCGGAATATCTCCATACAGTATAATTTCTCCACCTTGTAAATCATTCTCCTTAACATACGCAGAAATCTCAGAAATTATCTGTGCTCTTTCCTTTTCCATCCGCATACCTTTTAGAATATCATTATTCTCTACTTTGGTATCTAAACTCTTTCGACTGTTTATGCCACCATTTGCCTCCAGAAACACAAACTCGTTACCAAACATGGTCGTCTGTGCCAAAATCATAAACAGTATACATCCTAACATCGCCTTTAAAGTATAAGTGGAAATCTCCCACTTTTTCACCTTCCACACATCCGGAATCCATTTGAAAAAACGGTATATCATCCATAATGTGAATGGTGCCACCAAAAATAAATTATTCATGGCAAGGTATAAATGATTATTACTTCCCAGTGGTGTAATCAGAATCACCAATACATTTAACCCGCTTACCAGCTTCTCCTGTTCTGTAAAGCCTTTGCCGAAAATAATCACCACACCGGCTGTCAGTGTCGCAGTAAGTAACATGGCTGCCCACTGAAACATGCTCATATAGGTATTATACTCCAGGTTAAACATGTTTTTTGCCCAAAGGAAGTAGAAACCACAAAAAACAGCCCCTACATAACCAACATTCTTAATCCATTTCCATGATTTGGGTAATATCTGATACACAATCGTTCCCAACAGCATAAACAATGCCAGATAGCCTAACCAGATAATATTCTGCCAATAATTCTGGATTTGTTGCATTACCATGGATACTACTGTATAATCTTCCGCTTCTGATGGCATGGACAACAAACGGATAATTCCCTGCACATAATTTCCCGCACCATATTTCAGACTAATCAGTCCCAAACAGCCACCCAGACCAATCAAATACCCTAAAATACATAATCCGGTCTGCCTTAATATAGTAACCACCTTTTCCTTGCGGATAATACCCATAGCCCATACTGCCACAATCAGAGCCATATTGGTCAAATTAGGAAAACGTACAAAAACATTTACTCCTAAAGCCACTCCTGCCAGCACAAAAAACAGGGGACTCCTCTTGCTTTTCATCAGCCCAAAATATAATAACACAACTCCGGTTCCCAATAAAGCATAGCTTAAATAATTATACAAAAGAGCTGTAGGGCACCAGCACAGATTAACAGCTATAAATTCTCCTACAAAAGTAATATACATGGATAATTTAATTACTTTAACAAAGAAAAAATATCCTGCCACCGCAAGACCACTAATAAATAAACCGGTATACAGGTTCAGCCCCAACATTGTATTCCCCAAAGGCAGCTTTGTAAACAAATTCCCCAATCCGTTAGACAGATAGGTACTAAAAAGCCACATGGGATCCATATAGTCCATGTAAACAAAATTACCATAGTTATATCCGGTATCTGTCCACCCCATACCAAAACAAATATGTCTCAAGGGGTACAAAAACAAAAATACCGGAAACACAAACTGCAATATTTTATTTATTTTCTGTTTCTTTTCTAACTGTATTGCCATAAGCTCCTATGCCTTCTGTAACACTCTGCGCAACAACTTGGAAACCCATTTAAATAATACATTTCTCAAAGCATCCACTAATGTTCCTACTACATATACAATAAACACTGCCAACAGACAGCGCGCAATCAGCATTATCACATTTCCCTCCGAACTTGCACCAAGCCAATGGGGCCATAAATAGCGCACGTCAATCTGCTCATGCAACAGATAGACCCCCAAAGAATAAGGGGCTACTTTATAAACCGCCTTGGCCAACTTCCCTTCCGTAGATAAATCCATATTCAGGAAAGCATAAAACAATCCTACTGCTGCCAATAAGTTCAATACATGATTATAATGAAATGCTGTCTGAATAAAATGATCCAGGCTGCCTGTTTTCAAGTATACGGCTCTTACCAAAAAGGTTAGTGTTAAAATCCCCAACACACCTGCAATATAGCAGAATACTCCACTTTTCTTTCCTTTTGCCAACCAGGGAATCCCATAAAGTCGTATATACGCTGCCACCAAAAATACACAGATAAACCATATCCCATCATATCCCTTATTATCAATTGCCAGCTGTACAGGCAAAAAGGACTTGCTAACAGCAAAGAAAATTAACAGGCCAATAATCGTATTCCGTAATTGCTTTTGTTCCATATGATGCACTGCCGTACTAAGTATAGGACTAAATAAATACATAATGATATACGCTGTAATAAACCAGTAATGCTCCATTTGTAAAGGAAATATCAACTCCAGTATCCGGTTAAAGGTGATAACCTCTATACTGACAATTCCCGTTGCTATCAAAACCAATTCTACCAGTATGCTGTAGAATAATACCTGACATACCAATTCTATCAATCGAGATACTTTAAAATGGGTATTTACCAGAAAATATCCGCTGATAAGCATGTACACATTTACTGCCACTATACTAAGCGCTTCTATAGTCCATGCCACAAAACCATTTAGCTTTACTTCTCCCGTCAAAGCAGGCAAAATTTCTCCTTTACCCAAATAATGCAACATTACAACCATCATCATGGCTATTACTCGCAATAATTCAATACTAACTACTCTTTTCTTCATGGAGTTTTCATCCTCCTTATTTTTTCCAGGTACCCAGTGCCTCTCCCTGTATATTCTCCGTCACTTCACTGATAATATATTTTGGCCGTCCCTTTACCTCTTCATAAATTCTGGCAATATAATGACCAATGATACCCAGACTCAGCATAATAAATCCACCAATAATCAAAATCAGCAAGATTACTGTAGTGAAGCCTTCTACTGAACTGCCACACAAGTATTTCACCATAGTCTGAATAGCCAGAATGACACTAAACAATATAGATACCATACCCATGATGGTCACCAATTGTAACGGTAATGTACTAAAAGAAGTTGCATTGGTAATAGCATAACGCATCAGACTAATCAGGGACCATTTGCTGGTTCCATATGCTCGCTCCTGTACCTCATATTCCACCGTAGTAGTACGAAAGCCCGCCCAAAAGGTAAGTGCACGGAAAAAGGTATTTCTCTCCGGTAATCCTAACAGCACATCCACAACCTTACGGTCCAATAACTTATAATCAGAAGAGGCATTCATATCTACCTTTATCAGCTTGCTCATAATCTTATAAAAAAGTCCTGCAGAAAGCTTATATGCCAGACCTTCCTTACCACGACTGGATTTTACACCTTCTACTACTTCATATCCTTCCTGCCACAATTTCCACATCTCACAAATCGTCTGTGGCGGATGCTGTAAATCACAATCCATAACGATTACCGCATCACCGATTGTCAAACGAAGCCCCGCAAAGATACAAGCCTCCTTACCAAAATTACGGCTGAATCTGGCACCCTTTATTTTAGGGTTTTTTTCTGCTACCTTCTGAATCTCTTCGTAAGTGGCATCCTTGGAGCCATCACTGACAAATACCAACTCATAATCTATTTTTTCCTGCTCTAAAAGGTCGGTCAAAACCTGAGCCGTATTTGCAATATTCTGTTCTTCATTGTATGACGGAAGTACAATCGACAATAAAGCCATAAATGACCTTCCTTTCTCTATTCTTTATTCTCTGTCTTAATATACATGATACCATTAATGATTCTGATAGAATCCTGTGCCGGGAAGCTTTCCATTTCCCGATATTCAGGACTATAATACATTTCCTCCATACTATCAGGGGGCAAAATATTCAAAGTGGCTCCCAAATAATGTTTCATAAACAATTCATAATTATTGCCTGTATAAAGCAGATATTCTCCATTCATTCCAATCAGATTTGAAGTCACATTCTGCGTGATATCTGTACTGGGATATGATTCTTTTCCTATCACTCCAATCATAGCAATGGGAATCCCCTGATAATATCCCTCTGTCTGTTCAATACGATCTAAGAGTCTTACACAATAACTATAAGTCTTTTCGTACTTCTTCTGTAAATTAGAATAAGCAATCTGGTCTGTTACGGTAAAATTCCAAATCAATACCCCTGCCGTAATCAGCACAAACCATTCCCTGCGTTTATCCCCCAGCAGTCCTTTATTGTACCGGCTTACAAACCCTACCATCAAAATAGGATACAACACCCACTGAAACCGCATTAACAAATGGTATGTAACACCGGGCAGTAGTAGCAGCATTATATTTGTTGCTATAGGCAAACCAATCATTAATAAAATACCAATAATATAAAACCAAAAATTTTTCCACCAATCCGTATATCCCACCAGTCGAATCAGGGTAATCAAAGTAACCAGTCCTAACAAAATCAACGCAGTAATAGAAAACAGATTGTTCATCAGCACATTGCCTTTAAAAGTAAATGCCAGAAAATCCAAATAAATATGCTTAAGAGTTTCCACCAGACTGGCTTCTCCCAATAATCCCAGATTACTTCCTTCCTGATAAGTACCAATTTCTTTCCCCTGAAGTTTCAGCATAATCTGCAAAATCACATAGTACCCCAGACTGCCTATAAGTCCCATATACAGGTAATGAAAACTATTCAGTATTTTCTCTTTAACCTCACCCTTTTCCATGGCAATCATCAAGATACCATAAATGCATAAAAGTACGGCAAAAGGAAGATATGCCTGATAAATAGCCATACTTAAGGCCAACAAAACCGCACCGGGAATAAATCCCAGACGTTTTTTCTTAGTAATCCATACTGCTAATACCGCCAGAAAAACAGCCATCATATAACCATCCATGGTAAATACATAGGCAAAGGTTGAGGCGAGTGCAGGAAAGGATACCAGCAAGCCACTAATAAGTACCGCAGATATGGTATCCTCCACCTCCAGAAAATCCACCAAAAGTACACTGGTTAATCCAAGATAGACCATCGCTAATAATCCGATCAGCCATGGTATGGTATAATAGGAGGATATCCCACAAGCTATGGACAGAAACCAACGACCGGACACAATCATATTCTGGTCAAAATGAATACTGTCCAAGCCATCATGATTGGGTATATCCCGAAGCATCATGGGGGCATGAAGCAGCACACCTAACAGGAATGCCGAAAGGAATGCTACCTTCCACTCTTTCTTCATATGTTTTTTTAGGTAAGCCAAAATCTCTGAAGGACTCTTCATACACGTTGTTACCTTTCTTATCAAGTTATGTTGACAGTATTATCTTTCCTAAGCATTGACTAAACTATTATATACTATTCAGTTTAGCACTACCGCCCCCGGTAAGCAACACATTCGTATATCTTCTATACAATCTATATGGTAAAGCGAAACTTTCCTTAGGTCTTTACAAATCCATATGATTAAATTTCTTCTTTCCACCGGAATAATCCGCCACAATATGACCATTTCCGTTCAGTACATATTTATAGGTAACTAAACCTTCTAAACCTACCGGTCCTCTGGCATGGAGCTTACCCGTGCTGATACCTACCTCCGCTCCAAAACCATAACGGAATCCATCCGCAAATCTTGTAGAACAATTTCTGTAAACTCCTGCACTGTCAATCATCTGAATAAAGAAATCAGCAATTTCATCATTTTCAGTCAAGATACAATCTGTATGATGAGAACCGAAATAATTAATATGCTGTATTGCTTCATTTACATCGGATACCAACTTTATAGAAATCACCATATCATTGTATTCCATGGCAAACTCATCTTCTTTCATGATATCAATATCTGTTCCCAAGATTCCTTTTACTTCTTCTGTTCCGTTAATCTTCACAGATTCCTCAACAAACATCGCAGACAGAAGCGGCAAAAACCAAGAAGCTATTTCTCTGTGAACAAGCAAGGTTTCTACTGCATTACAAGCTGCAGGATAGTTCTTCTTGGCATCCAGAATCACCGATAATGCCAGTTCCTTATCCACTTCCTTATCTACATAAATATGACAAATACCACTGGAATGTCCCATCACCGGAATCTTTGTATTCTCCATAATGTATCTTACAAACTGATTACTTCCTCTGGGAATCAGTAAATCCACCTCATTATCACACTTTAACAATTCGTCTATTTCATTATGCTGCTCTGCCTGTAAAAGGCACTCTGCCGGAAGTCCCGCTTCTATTACTGCATTCTTAATAATTTCAAATAATACCTTATTGGTATTGGCTGTTTCCTTACCGCCCTTCAAAATAGCACAATTACCACTCTTTATACAAAGGGAAGCTACCTGAATCATGGCATCCGGACGTGCCTCAAATATGACACCGATTACACCAATGGGCACACTGATTTTCTTCAATACAAGTCCCTCATCCAGCTGCCGGTTCATAATAACCTTGCCGATAGGATCTGCCAATTCCTTCAATTCCAATACACCGCTAATACTGTCTGCCAGCTTCTTTTCATCATACTTCAGTCTCTTTTGAATGGACTGTGCCACCCCATTGTTAGCAGCATATTCCATATCTTTATGGTTTGCTTCAAAAATAACTGTTTTATTCTTCTCCAAAGCACCGGCAATCAAATCCAGTGCATGATTTCTCTGTTCCATGGTAGAAGCCGCCAATACAGGGGCACTCTTTTTCATCTTAATTGCTTCTGTTCTAATTTCCATACTCTCAACCTCACATATCTATTCATTAAACAGTTTCATTAATATTTCTGCAATTCTTACTGCACCTTTACCATCTACTGCCATTCCCATCTTGTCTGCTATTTCCTTACGTATACAATGGGGTTTCATATACTCCAGTCTTTCCAAAATTCTCTCTATTACTTCCTTCATACCATCTCGGACATCTCCCGCATAGTATAAAGCACCCAAATCATGAAACCGCAACACATTGGTTATCTGATTGTCTGCAACGGCATAGGAAATGGCCGGTGTTTTACAGGCACAGGCCTCATACAAAGTAGTCCCTCCGGCAGACACAATACAATCTGCCTGTTTCATAAGCCACCCCATATTGTTGGCATCTACAATAATCTTCACTCTATCTGATTTCCCGTATGCAGTAAGAATATATTCTTTATCTATGCTTTTACTACCTACTACCATAGTGACTTTACAGTTTGAGAAACGTTTATCTGCCAAAATTGCCTGCAGAAACCCTATTCCAAAATGATACCTATCTGCACCACCGGTGGTCACCATTATTGTCTGCAGGTTCTCTTCTATCTTTCCTTCTGTTTCGGAAAACTCAGTTCTTAAGGGTACATACAAAGAACCGGTATACAATTCTCCCCCAAAACCCGCATACGCCTCTCCTGTCTCACCTATTACATAATTGATAAGCACTTTGCAGGAATATGGAAAGGCCTTTAAATCATCTATGTACACAAGTCGTGTCATCTTAGAAAGTGTATCCATATACTCCGGTGTTACATAATAAGAATCCAGCAACAAACAACCTATATTCTGTTCCCTGATTAGTTGTTCCATCACAGCTATTTCACTATTCAAGTCATCCCATACTGTTCCCAAACAGATGGCTGTAAACCCTCTCTCAAGGATTTTTTCATGCCCTTGATTATCTGCTGTAATAAAACAACATTCACCACCAACTGCCCTAACGGCTTCTGCAATGGAAAGGGTTCGCATCAGATGTCCCATAGCTATATGTTCATTTGCATCTACTCGAATATAGATTATCTTATTATCTTTCATACAAAACCTTGGCATTCCCCTCCACCAGACATTTTCCTTCTGTATCCCATACAGAAGTACTTAAATAAATCAAATTACGTTCTTCCTCTATTTGTGTTATTTCTACCTGTATTATAACTTTTTGATTTACATATACAGGTTTCTTAAATCTGACATCCTGTCCCAGATAAATGGTTCCGTTACCGGGCAAAACCGTGCCCAGAATCTTAGAAATCACTCCCATTACAAACATCCCATGTACAATATTATCTCCAAATCTACTTTCCTTAGCATACTCAGGATTTACATGTAACGGATTATTATCCCCTGTCAGCTTGGCATAAGCAATTACATCCTCCAAGCTGAATATCTTTTCTATCTGAGCCTTCTGTCCTACCACAAAATCAGCCATTTGCCCTATCCTCTTCAAACTGCTTTTCCAACTCTAAAATATCTTTCTTACGATCCTTCATTTTCATAGCCGGAATACCGGAATAAATAGACCATTCTTCTGTAGTTTTGGTACATAACGCCATACTTCCCACTGCAGTTCCTTCTGCGATTGTCACTCCCGGTAACACCACAGAATTACACCCTACAATGGCATGCTTCTTTATATGCACGGGTGCGTTAATAGCCCTTGGCTTATACTTCGCCGGCACCATGGGATTGGTCATAGAGGCACCTGTATAATCATCTGAAGTAGCATATATGGAACATTTGGATGATAATCCGGAATAATCCTCCATTATAATACCTGCGCTACCACCATACAAACCACAAAACTGAGAAATATGAATATAATCATGCAACTCCACATTTCCACTAATAATAGTAAAATCATCAATTCTAACATGATTACCGATACGTAATGTCCCGGGGCTGTATAATACCGCATATCTTCCGATTAAAACATCTTCACCATATTCTGCCAATCCCAGCTGCGCAAGCTCCTCTTCTGACAAAAAATTGCTCATACTATTCCTCCCTTAACATTCCAAAACGCAACGGTGTTCCTCTCTCTATGTCCACTGTAGCCACCATCCCTAATACCTGTTCATAATACTTCGGTTCCAAACCTTGTCCCGGTCGGATAACCCGTACATTTTTCTCTGTAAGCTTTTCACCCTTTTTGATATTCTCCACACAAAAGATAGAACGTCTGAAGGCCAGATTATGTTTCTCCTGTTCTGCCGCTCCATATTTAACTTGCCCTATTGCAACCTCTGCCTGTCGGATATTTCTCACCATTTGTGCAAATTCATCCGGGTTCATGGAAAAACTGGAATCCGGATTCTCAATGGCTCTATCCAGGCAAAAATGCTTTTCAATAATACTGGCTCCCAATGCCACTGCCGTAATTGCTCCTACATCCCCCATGGAATGATCCGACAACCCCACAGGCACATTAAACACTTCTGCCATATTCTGCATGGTTCGTAAATTCATGTCATCTGTTATTGCCGGATAAGCACTGGCACATCTGAGAAGTGCTACCTGTCTGTTTCCACACTCATATGCTGCATTTACTGCTGCTTCTATTTCCCCTAAGGTTGCCATACCGGTGGACATAATAATGGGCTTACCCTTGGACGCTATATATTTAATCAAAGGAATATCAATCAACTCAAAGGAAGCCACCTTATAAAAGCCTACACCGATTTCCTCCAATAAATCTACTGCTGTATTATCAAAAGGAGAGGAGAAAAAATCTATCCCCACTTTTTCCGCTTCATCCTTTAAAGCCTGATGCCATTCCCAAGGTGTATACGCCTTTTCATATAACTGATATAAGTTCTCACCTTCCCATGTTCCTGTATCTATATGAAAATAAGCATTGTCACAATTCATGGTAATGGTATCCGGTGTATAGGTCTGTATCTTCACACAATCTGCACTGGCTTCTTTTGCGGCATGAATAATGGCTTTTGCATTTTCTAAGCTACCTGCATGATTTGCAGACATTTCTGCTATGATATATGTGGGATGTCCCGGTCCGATAATTCTATCTCCTATTTTCATGCATTTTCTCCCTTTTCATTTCTTTCCACCATCAAGCGGTACTTCATTTCTGCAATCTGCCAGTCCGTCAGATTATCAATATCCTGTACTTCTAATTCTGTACAAACCAAGGCATAGGTTTTATCCGTATATACCTTTTTGCTCTCCATAAATCGCGAAGCCTGCATAATATAAAACTGCCCGCAATCATGATACATGGGCTCTAAATCCTGAGAACGTTTTAACATATTTTCCGGCCACTTATATGCCAGATTCCCTTCATTTATAACAAAGCTTCTCTGTGGAGGAAAACCATACCTCACTACAGGAACCAAAGAATCCGAGTCGCTTTCACGTATAAGCTCCATAGCCTTACTTAACTTTTCAGCTGTCACAAAAGGAGCTGTAGGATAAATACAGCACATGTATTCAAATTCTTGCCCCCTCTTTTCATATTCTTCCAAAACTTCTGTCAGTACATCCACAGTAGTTGCATAATCATCAGATGTCTTCTCACTTCTCATAAAAGGAACCTTTGCACCACAACTTTTTGCAATCTTGGCAATCTCTTCATCATCCGTGGAAACCATAACTTCATCAAAACAGCCTGACTCCAATGCCGCTTCAATAGAGTATGCTATTATAGGCTTTCCCAAAAAAGGTTTTATATTCTTACCCGGAATACGCTTACTGCCTCCCCTGGCTGTAATAATTGCCACATTGCTCATTTTGATTACTTCCTTTCTTTATCCCGTTCAATGATTGCCTTGCCATTCTCAACCCGATATACCATGTCACATTTTTCAATTGTTTGTAATCTGTGAGCTATGATAATCAAGGTCTTCTTACCGTGAAGACGATTGATGGATTCCATTATAGCAGTTTCTGTATCATTATCCAATGCAGAGGTCGCCTCATCCAGAATCAATACCTCCGGATTGTTATACAAAGCTCTGGCAATACCAATACGCTGTCTCTGACCACCTGACAATCGTATTCCTCTCTCACCAATACCGGTATCCAAACCATCCAGCAATGTTTTTATGAATTCATCCAACTGTGCTTCTTTTAATACTTCCCACACTCGTTCCTCATTAATCTTGTCCTTAGGCACACCAAATGCCACATTATTACGAATGGTATCATCCAACATAAAAATCATCTGAGGAATATATCCGATATTCTTTAGCCATGCACGATAGTTTTCATTAATATCCTTACCATCTGCCAATATTTTTCCACTCTTTACTTCCAAAAGTCCCAGCAAAATATCCACTACTGTACTTTTTCCGGCACCGGAGGTTCCCACAATACCTACACTCGCTCCTATGGGAACTGTCAGATTTGCCTTATCAAAAATCAACTTATCCGTATTGGGATAGGCATATACAACATCCTGCAATTCAATCTGATGTTTGATGGGAAGCTTTTCATCTGTATCAGTAGCATAAGACATATCTACCTTGGAACCACTGATTTCATCCTGCAAATGATCCGTTACTCCCATAAAAAAGGGTTCAAAATATGCAATATTATTGATCTGATTATTAATACGATTCACACAAGGTAAAAGCACAAGGGCTGCTGCCGCAAAAGCGGTCAGAGTCTGCATCATATCCTCGGAGCTGACTCCCATCAGCATCATAATTAGCAGATACCCTATCATACATACTACGCATATGGATTCGATAAATAATTTTGGGATATTATTGTATAAACTATACTTCTGTACAGCATCTACATACCCTTTTCCACACTTAACATATTCGGATATAAAGTATTGCTCTTTACATGAAATCTTAACCTCTTTAATTCCCAGAACAGTCTGTGAAATCCACTTAAACAATGAACTATAATAATCCTGATTATCCTTGCCTGCCTTTTGCAGGATGGGTTTCAATATTTTCTTGATTACAAATAATAACAGTAACATTACACTTGCCAGCAACAAACTCATGCCCACATCCTGTTGCAAACAATATAATACCAAAAACACAAAAATGATACTGTCGGATACCAATTGCAACAAGGCTAAAATCATGGCATACATATTATTAACATCCGATGTAATATTTCTCTGTACTATTGCAGTGTCTGCATTTAAATAAAACTCATAACCTCTTCGTAAATAATTCTTCATCATTTGCTCGGAAGTGCGGAACTGATTGGTATAAACAAAAGCAAAGGTGGCCTTCTGTTGAAAATACAAGAAAACATTCTTTATGATAAAAATCATAATAAGTCCCAGCATAATAATAATTGCAAAGCGCTGGGTAGAGCCTTCTCCAAGCATTAAATACAATGTTCTTACCAGCCCTTCCTTTTCTACTGACTCCGGATTCATAACAATACTCACCACAGGTACAATCATACCCACACCTGCCACCTGAAGACCTGCTCCGATAATCATCATAATTACCAACAGCCACATGGTTCTTTTTTGCTTTTTATCTAACAAAACATTCAGTTTCTTTATGATTTTCTTCATAATTATCTATGTTTGCTCCTTTTATCTTTTCCCATACCGTATCTTTCGATAAAGATAAAGCATTTTGTAATATGTCAGAAATACAAGGACATTTTTACTATGCATCTTAATTAATTTTTTGTTTTCCTCATCCATAAAACGATTGTAATAAGTGTTCTTTTCAAAATCAGGAGTATATTCCTTTAGAAATTTCTGCATCTGAACCACAAATTTATAATTAGGAATGGAAGTCTCCTGAAGATGAGAAAACAATGTGTTGCGGTATCCCAACTCAAATACCTTATACTCTATTTCTTCCTGAAATTGTTCATAAAAACCTCTGCTCTTACATTCATCCATATAAATCTGAGCAGCCTTCACTCTGTCTTTACAGCGTTCAATACTGATAGTATGCACTGTAGATTCCGCATGCTGATAATAAAAATATAAATCTTCTTCTACTCTCTCAAATCTCTTTGCATACAATAAAGGCAATACGCCAACTGCATTATCCTCATAAAACATTTTTTCAGGGAATCTGATTTTGTTATCTTCAAATAGTTCTCTACGATATATTTTTATAACCATACTGCCCGGCTTAATAATCAGGTTCTGATACTTTTCCTTTGTTAACAATCCTGTCTGTTCTGATGTATTATTCAGCACAGAAATACCTTCTGTTACGCCGGTCTTCTCTGTTTTTCGATAATCACATCCCACTACATCCGCACCGGTTTCTTCTGCCTTCCTTATCAGCTTTTCATACATATCTGTTGCTGCCCAATCGTCACTGTCCATGAAACCAAGCCATTCACCTCGGGCAATATTTAGCCCCAGATTTTTAGCACCACCCTGGCGCCTGTTTTCCGGTGACGCAATCACCTTTACTTTATCGGGATACTTCTCTTCATACTCCCTCAGGACCTCCAAAGAATCATCTGTAGACTTATCATCCACTGCAATGATTTCAAAATCTGTAATAGTCTGATTCAGCAAAGAATCCAGACAATATCGCAGCTTACCATCCTTATTCATATTAAATACCGGTACAATAATACTCAGTAACATTACTCTACTCCTAGCAATTGTGGAATTTCCTATAAATTATCATTATATCTGTGGACAGTCGGGTCTTCATAATTATCCATAAAGTCCGGGCCTAAACGCACCTTCTCTTTAGCAAAGGATAAGCCTGACAGCTCCGTAAACACAGCCACCACCTTCTTAAACATCAACCCCGGAATAAAATTCATTAATTCCATAGGTGCTCTACGTTCAATAACAATATTCTCCGGGAAAACACTTTTATAATCCAGAAAATCGTTGGGATGTGGCTTAAATACAATGGTTCCTTCCCCTTCGTACTGTGCAACTATATCCTTGAAAATCTTTTCTCTTGTCTCCATATCACAAAGAGGTTCTGTTAATACAAGTAATACATCTCCTTGTGTTACCAATCGTTGCAGCTCGTCGCAATCCTCTATAAACACCTTCAAAAGAAGTTGTTTTTGTTCTTCCGATAAATGGTCAACCAACTTCTGTCTGGGCACTTCTACGTATTTTTTATGGGTATACTTTAAGCAGGATATATCGTTTACTTCCATATCCAGACAGTACTTTCCATAGCCGTTCTGAATAAATATCAAATTCATAGAAGATAACCAGACTTTTAACTTGAAAAAACGTTGGTTACGATATCTTGCTGCATCACAGTGCTTCAAGGTATTTAACCCATCCTCCACTGCATGATAATATATCTTTTTATAATTCAGATAATAACCGATTGGATCGGAATCACAATATACATATATATCTTTATATTCCTTAAAATCCACCGGAATATAGGGTTCCTGAAGCTTTCCAAACAACTTGGTATATTTCATACGCCCCAGCATAATCTTAATCTGGTTACCGGTCATATTCATATAGGGCGCCAGTTGCGGAAAGAATACATCCCTCTTTTCATCAAACATAATCACCATATGAAATATACCACTTTCTTCAATACGACTCTTAATCGTTTCAAAAGCAGTTGTCATTGTACTCAAAATGATATCCGCTTTTCCTCTTTCTTCATCGGGAAGATTCAATTCCTTCAAAAAGCTTACATATACATGATAGTAGGTATGACAAACATACACTCTAGATATCGCTGGTGCTTTCTTCATCTAATAATCCACTTTCCTTTAACTTGTCAATGTGATGAATCAATTCCCAAACCGGCTCTCCGATTTTATTACTGATATCAAGCAAGTCTCTCTTTCCATCCGCATAAGCAATGAAATTTGTTAATTTACGAACCTCTGCATAAATCCCCTTTCTGCTTACAGTAGGATAGAGACCCCTTTTCCCCAACTGGGGTTCACATAGACACTTAATCCTATAATATTTGTTATACTCTAATGCCATAATCACCTTCTGCATTACATCATAGGCTCCCTGCAAGCCTTCCGGTGAAATCACGCTCATATCATCTGCAGAAGTATGGTATTCCGGATATTCCCCGTATTTTGTACGGCAGAATCCGCATACCGGCAAATCCACTCCCGGGGCATTATATTGCCGTTCATCTGAACCACGCTCCAAAAAGCTGTATCTCTTATACTCCGGATCCACATGCTTTAAAACATTCTGCATCACCTTATCCGCCAGAGTATCTGCTTCTCTGGTTTCTATGTAGGAGTAAGCCCGATTATCTCCTACACAGCTTAATACAAAGCCTGCTATCATATTCTCCTTCAGCATCTGCAGATTTTTTGACAAATATGTAATGGAACCTATGGTTTCCGGCACAATCACCAAACGGTATGAGAGGTTTCTGTCCAGAGTTTTCAACCAACGCATCAGCTGTGTTGCCAAAACCGGTCCGGACAATTCATTATTTGCCATGGAAGGGTGGCAGATATAGGTTGACAATAACACTTCCTTTTTACTTTTACCCGGCAAATACAATTCTGCATAATTTAACACGCCGTCAAACAAACGGCTCTTTATCACCATATGATACTTACCCGGCTTTAGGGAATCCCGCATATTACGGGACATACAAAAACCGCTTCTTGGCACATAATAGGATGTTACATATGGTATTACATCCGGTTGTCCTTCTTCCACCCGAATGTATGTATATAACTCTTCTAAATCCACATATTCATCCAAAGGCATGGAATACCCCATCACATGCAGATTATTTTGGGCATAATCAATAATTCTGTTGCCCTCTTCATCCTCTATATACCCTTCCGTAATCTCCCACTCTTTGGGTACTTCCCAATCAAAAACCTGAGTTTTGCTGGGCACCTCACAAATTTCCAATTCAGGAATTTGCTCTTTGATTATTTGTAAGCTTTTTCTTACTCCTGCACCGGTCAGACTTCTTCCTATAGGAAATAGTCTTTCCGCCAAATCATACATCCATTTTCCGGCTTCCATTTATTCATCCTGACCTTTATATGTATACATATTTCTACATTTATTGCATTTGATTTCCACCTCTTCTACCTGTGCCAGTTCCTTCAGTAGCACTGTAGATACCGGTTCCCCGTTAATTTCCTGTGTATTAAGCACCTTCAAATCCCTCAGAATTCTTGAGAATACTGTCTGGGGCTCCACATATTGAGGATCCATGTCATAATCCCGCACATTCATGGAATATGTTTTCATACTTGTATTTCCGTCTTCATCGGTATAAGGTGCAGTAAAATCCTTAATATATCGATAAGGCACTCCTACCACCTGTTCATTGTGTAGCTTAGATGTTAATCCCTTGGTATTCTCCAAACCTATAATCAGCGCTTTACCTTCCTTTTCCTGCATATAGGAAAAAGGTGTTCCATCTCCCCAGGCATCCTTATTTTCCATGGCACAGAGTTCTTCACAGCCCTTGCCCCATACAGCAAAGGAATAGATAGGGTGCTTGGTACGCTTAAAATCAGCTCTTTTCAGTGCCACATTTCCCAATGCTCCTGTTTGACTTTTACTTTTCTTATAATCAAATCCTTTACCGGAACAAAAGTCCCAATTGAAGGTAGGCACCAATAACGTCCCCTCCGGACCGATTCTTTCCATCAACTTTTCCAATAGTATATTTCCATCATACACATCTTTTTCCTTCAAAGCATTTAGCGCCAATTTTGTAACATCCGAAACCAGGTAGATAATATCACCTTTTTCAATCCGCTCTATTCTATCTATGATATTTTCCCACTTGATATAATCTCCCACAAGTTTTCCTCCAATACTAACCTAAATTACCCATTCTGATATTTTTTCTTCAAAGTAACTCTGTCGATTTTACCGTTTGCGGTAAACGGCATCTTATCAATGTGTATAATATTATTGGGTACCATATATCTTGGCAATCTGTCCTTTAACAACTGTGCCAATGTCTTCTCATCAATATTACCCACATAATAAAGTACAATACGTCCCTTTATTTCATCATAAATACAGCAGGATATCTTGATTTCCTCCAAAAGATTCACATTGACTTCTATCTCGCCCAATTCAATTCTGTGTCCCATATGTTTAATTTGATAATCCTTACGGGATACAAAAATCAATTCTCCGTATTCATTATATTTGCCCAAATCACCGGTTTTATAAATCAATTCCGGATAAGCTTTATTTAACGGATTCTGCACAAACACTTCATTGGTTTTTTCCCAGTTATTATAATATCCCAGAGTCACCGAAGTACCCCTGATACAAATCTCACCCACTTCACCCGAAGGTGCTTGCTTTCCATCCTCTGTCAAAAGCAATATCTCAGTATTCTTAAAGGGTCTTCCTATAGGAATCACTTCATCCACCGCAAATTCTCTATTTACCTTATAGTAACAGCACATACCGGTGCCCTCAGTAGGACCATAGAGGTTTGTAAACTTTGCCTCCGGCAATACTTCCTTCCAACAATTAAATTGCTTAATAGGAAATACTTCACTACCAAAAGCAATAACCTTCAAAAACTTCGGTTTAATAGTTTTGAATGTACCAAATGCCGATATCATGGTTAATGCTGATACTACCCAGCAAATAGTGTTAATCCGATGCTCATTTAAAAATTCCACCAGTTTCACCGGAAACATAAATAAGCTTCTGGGAATCAAATACGTAGTGGCACCAAACTTAAGTGTAGGATAAAGCTCCTTTAAGCAGGCATCAAAATACAATGGAGTCTGATTACCAAACACAGTATCCTCATTAAACTCCAATGTTTCCGACAATTGCTCTATATAATCAATTACCGATCTGTGACATGCTGCCACTCCCTTGGGAACACCTGTGGAACCGGATGTAAATACAATATAAATAGGGTCCGTATCAATCGAAGAATCATATGCCTTATTTAACAATTCCTTATTTATTGGTGTATTCTTAATTTCATCATATACTACAATCTCACCTTCAAAGGTAAACTTCTTTGCAATTTCCTTGGTTTCCTCATCACATATGATGATTTCCGGCTGTACATTTTCCAGAATTAACTGTATTCTTGTGCCCGGCATCTCTTCATCAATAGGTACATAAAAATTCCCGCCACGAATTACTCCAAAAAAAGCCGTGACTTCTTTTGGGTGCTTATTCATAAATACCACTACCGGTTTACGATAAATATTCTTTTCCAACAAATAGGTACCAATGGCATTACTTTGGTCAAATACTTCTGAAAATGTCATATGGTCCACACCATTGGAAAAAGCCACCTTGTCCGGTTTCTTTAGCACAATATTATTCAAGTAATCCAATACATGATTCTGCATAACTCTTAACCTCTTTATATAAATATAGCTGCTTCAAACCAACTAAAACAGCTCATCATATTCTGTTTTTAATTTCCCACAGGTAAGTACTGCCTTGCGAGCCAATACCTCCATAACATCCAAATAGGGATATCCTATAGAAAAATCCCTTTTAATCAAAGAAAGCTCCGTGCAACCCAAAATAATCACCTGGGCACCACGCATCAGCAGTTCACGACCGATTTCATCAAACATCTGCTTGTCCAGTTTTTTGCCGGCCTTTACATTCTCGTAAATCAGGTGCATCACCTTCTTCTGCTTATCCTTTGAGGGAACGATAACTTCCATCCCTAAGCTTTCCAATTCCTTCTGAAAAATTCCGCTTTCCATGGTACCATCTGTAGCCATAATGCCTACCTTGGTAACCCCATGTTTCTCTAAATATCTCGCAGTTTCTTCTATAGCATTGATAACGGGTACATTGATAGCTTCCGTCAATTCTTTTTGAAAATAATGTGCTGTGATGCACGGAATTGCCAGCACTTCTGCTCCCTGAGCCACCAGTCCGTTTCCGGTCTTTATCATTTCTGTAACGGGAGTTTCCTGACTCTGCCCCAAAATATATCTGGTTCTGTCCGGAATCTGGGGCTTACTGTGTATTACTATCTCTATATGCTCCTGATCTATGTCCGCATCAGTCATCTGGGTAACCAATTGCAAAAAATATGCTGTTGCCATGGGTCCCAGACCACCAATTATTCCTAATACGCTCATTTTGTATCCTCATTTAACCTCTATTGTATCAGCCAAACTATCTACTCGCAATTATACCACGTTGATTTTCCATGTCAATCTTACGTCCCCGCACTATTTCAGCATAAAGTAGGTCTCTCCTCCCAATAAGCGCAGGAAGAAATATACACCACAATACAACTGATAAAAAAGTACCAGACCCGCCACTAGAAACAGGATTTTCCATACTGTTGAATACTTCTCCCTTTTCCAAATATCCAGCCATTTTACAAAGCTTACTACATAAATATAAAAAATGGCAAAGCAATAGCCCCACAGGAAATTACCGTCATTGGCACGACTGCCGGTTTCAGCCAGCAACAAAGCTTCCATAAAGCCTATACCCGTTATTAACCAGGCAAAAAAGTATTTTCTATCCTTCCACAATTCCTTTATGGAAAAAAGAAGTACTACCAATGGAAAAGCAATGGAACAAAGCACTGCCAGCTTAGGCCTGTCTGCATGCAAGGAAAAAGTAAACCAAGGCTTTAAGGCAAATCCCTGTCCGGTTTCTTCCCCGAACAACACTGCATTTTGCCACAGGACTACCCCACATGCCGGTAGCACTGCGCATCCAAACAGAAAAATCTGTTTAAAAGGCACCTTGTGACACAAATCCCACAACAGTTTCAATGCCATGGCAGGTGCAAACACTGTCAAAAAGCTGGGCTTAATTCCTGTGGCAACTACCAATAACAGGGCAAACTGTAACCATTGCTTCCATTCTATCTTTTCCCTGTATTTTTCTTCTATTTTCATATAAGCCAATATACTTGCCACAGCAAACAAACGCATGCACAGGTATGTGGAATTATGCCACAAATTACCGGACTGGTAGCTCACATATCGATAAACACCTGCTAACTCCATAAAAAAGGGCATTACCAGATTGAGCATTAACGCTCCCCCCAGTGTAAGAGCTGTTCGTTCTTTTTGCCCCATCAACACACGAAGTAATTTATCTGTCAAAAATACATTCACAAAGCTTACCACTGCCAAAAGCACTGCAATTAACCAGGTATTTTTTCCGGCCATCCAGTATAACAACTGATAGGCATAAGCAGTAAAACTATAATACCACCCATCATCTATGATCATACTGATGTGATAGGGTAAATCCGACTGAAAATATCGATTATTATAATCCAGCGGCTGTACGGCCTGCTGTAAATACAGATACAAACAGGCAATACCATATAAACTTGTCATGCACACTATTATCGGTAGACCCACTCGTCTCCATTGGAACTTTTTATCCACTAAATATGCCTCATTTCTTTCCTTGCTTACGACTATACCCAAAGCCTATATTCTCTTTGTGTTACCGCAACTCGTACACACATACACTTTCATCCTGCCCAAGCATACGCAGACCTTTTTCTTCGCAAATGCTCTGAATGTCACCACCTGTAGGAATGGTAATATATTTACTCTTTAACTGCTCAAAATTTTCAAGCACATAGGTGTCATAACAACAGCTGACACCAAAACCGGCGGGCAATCCATAGAGCACCTGCCAATCCGTGATGACTACTTTCCGGGAGGCTCCTTCTCCTACAGTATCCGAGAACACCCAAATCACTACATTATCATAATTAGGTACCTCTTCTATATCCAAATGAAGTTCTTTTTCAAAAATCCCTGCCCAGCAATCCACTTTTGCCACCCTCTCTGAAGTCGCAAAACAAATCTGGTAATCTATGGGATTGGTAGCTTTCATACTATACAAATACACACAGAGTGCTGCAAAAAACATAGGTTTTTTATAAAATTTGGTAGGCATTGCGCTAAGCACAAAAATACCCATGGCCATAAAGGTCAGCAAATGCTTACTTCCCTCTTTCATCTTGTACATCAGAATCAAAGCTATTGTCATAGCAAAAAAGCAAAATGCAAAATACAGATACTTCCACGCCTTCTCTTTATTCTTTTGTGTCCACTCTGACACGCCCTGCCAGACAAAAAGAAGCATCAATGCCAGATATCCGGCGAAAAAAGCCCCTTCCGTAAATCCACTCTTAAGTCCCTCCACTGTCAATGCCAAAAATCTCTTCCCATCATGGAACATACGACTAAGGATTCCATGGATTCCTCCCCAAATATCCCCATGTAAAAAAGGCTCCAACCAATCGGTTTTAAACAAGGGCGTAAAATACTCTGCAGCAAGATAATGATTAATGGCCCAATAAGAGGCACCAACCACAGCCATCAAAAGTATGGAACCAATAATACCCTGTTTTTTGTCCTTTTTAATCCACAGCACTACAGGGTAGATAAGAAACAGCAGCAAATAGGGGCGCATAAGCGTCATTATCCCTGCCAGAAGCAACAGCCATACAACACCTCGGAACTTCTTCTCTCTCTCATACCACTCCATCACTGCATAATAAATAATAAGCATACTAAAGCAGATACACTCCGGCATTCCCCGTAGCATATAAAGAGAAAAAGGGCGAAACACACAGAATAATATAGTCAATAAAAACAATTGCTTCCATTTGGGTTTCACCAACAATACAAAAACAGCACATGCCAATGACATTAATAGAATATTGCAATATATAGGAGACATCATGTTCCAGCCAAAGATAGCTCCAAACAAAAGCCATGGAAAAACCAGCACCGGACTCCAGGCTGCAAAGGATAGCTTCAATGCATGACTTTCATTGAAACCAAAATACCCCTGGGGATAACCAAACTGTAGCATGCTCTCTACCTGCTTATAATAAAACAATTCATCATTCCAATCCGAAGCCGGCAGATAAATATCACCAAGCTGATACCCATAAATGGCACAGGTAAGTACACAACACAAAAGAGGCAGTAATCCCATCATTACTGCCTTAGCGTACCACATTCCGTTACGTTTCAGTCTCTCCTTCATAGCGCCTTGTACTCCTATATAAGCACCCTTTATACTTCATCCTGATTTTCTACATTCAATCGTTCTTTGATAACATATTGGGGAGAATTGTTCATACTGATATATATTCGACCGATATATTCACCTATCAATCCCAACATAATCATAATCATACCACCCAAAAAAACCAGTACAGCCATCATAGAACTAAAGCCCATAGGCACATCCGGATTAATAAACTTTTTAATTATGGTATAGATGCCATACGCGAATCCTACCACCGCACTGAATCCACCCACACAGGTAGCAATTCGCAGCGGCTTTACAGAGAATGCCGTAAAACCATTAAACCACAAACTTAACAGCTTCTTAAGAGTATACCCGGAAGTTCCTTCCTCACGTTCCCTATGCTGTACTACCACATTAGTAATACTTTTGGTAGCACGAAGCACCAGTCCGATAACATAAGGATAGGAATTCTCATAACGTATCATATCCTCTACCACAAATCTTTTTACGGCAAAATAACTGGATATATATAGTTCTTTGGGCTTTCCCAGCATCATTCTGGTCATCAGTTCATTGACCTTACTGCCCAGATTTCGAAATCCGGAATGTTGCTTATGTTCATATTTAGCATATACTGCGTCAAAACCTTCTTCCAGCTTTTCCAACAATTTCCCCACTTCATCTGCCGGTGTCTGTCCGTCATCATCCAGACAAACCACATAATCACCGTTCGACTGACGCAGTCCTGCCATCAGTGCTGAATGTTGACCAAAATTTCTGGAAAACCCAATTCCCTTAATATAGTTTTTTTCCTCACACAGCTTTCGTATTGTTCCCATAGTGTTATCCGGTGAACAGTCATTTACTAAAATAATCTCGTAGGAATAGTTCTTTTTAACTCCCGGTTCATCCATGGTAGTCTCTATTTCTTTCACAACACCTTCCACCGTATGCTCTGAACGATAACAAGGTATTACAAAACTAACTTTCTTCATACTCTTCCTCATTTCCGTAAACCTTTAGTTTCTTACTTATTAATGATTCCCATTAATACGATATCCCGATATCTTCCATCCACATATACATCATCATGGAGATAGGCTTCTTTTACAAAGCCTGCTTTTTCATAACTGCGAATCGCCTGTGTGTTCTCAGCATATACCCGCAAAAACAATCGATGTAGCTCCAATTCCTCAAAACAATACTTTATCATAAGCTTTGCCGCGGAAGTACCATAACCTTTCCCCCTAGCATCATCTTCTCCTATGAAAATACCATATTCTGCTTTATGATGGGTGGTATCTATATCACGAATATACACACTGCCCACTGCTTTATCCGTGGCAGTCTCACAAATCATCAGCTGTACTACCTTTCCGGTGTCTATCATGGTTCTTATCCAGTTTTCATGACTCTCCCTGGTAAACAAAGCCTGATAGATAAAATTCTTTCTGACTCCGTCACTGTTTCTCCAATTCACAATCCGGTCTGTATCATCTGCTGTCATTAAACGCAGATAAATACCAGCCACCTCATCCTCATATCTCTTCATTTACTTTCTCCAGCTTTCTTTTCATCTCTGTATTCACACAATTTCTTCGGTATTCAAAATCTCTTCTGTCCTTTGCCACTGTTACATCCAAAATAACCCCTGCAAAGAAAGATAACATACCTCCCAATGCCATAAAGCCACAGACAATTAAGGTAGGGAATCTGGGTACCAGTCCTGTTTGTATATACTCCAGCAGAACAGGTGCAAAGAAAATCACTGCTGCCAAAATAAAGAACAGCGCAATCAGACCAAAACACTTTAATGGCTGATAGTTTTTATAAAGCTGTAACATCTTGCGAATCACACGTATACCATCCGGAATGGTATTCAACTTGGATTCACTGCCTTCCGGGCGATCCCTGTATTGTACTACTACGTTTTCCACCTGCAGATTATAGTTTACTGCATGTATGGTCATCTCTGTTTCAATTTCAAAGCCTGCAGAAAAGACCGGAAATGTCTTTACAAATTCATAGGAAAAGGCTCTGTAGCCGGTCATGATATCCTTAATATCCGTGTGAAATAAACGATTGATACTTGTTCGCATCAATGTATTTCCAAAGTTATGAAAAGGACGCTTGTTCTCTGTAAAGTAGGTAGAGGACAATCTGTCTCCTACCACCATGTCCGCGTTGCGCAGCAATACCTTATCTACCAGTTCCTTGGCACAATCCAGCGGATAGGTATCATCTCCGTCTATCATAAGATAACACTGGGCATCGATTTCACGAAACATTCTACGAATTACATTTCCTTTTCCCTGCTTGTATTCATGACGCAGTATGGCACCTGCCTTTACAGCAAGCTCAGCAGTTTTATCTGTAGAATTATTATCATACACATAAACTACCGCTTCCGGTAATGCCTGTTTTACATCCTTAACTACCTTTTCAATTGTCTTTTCCTCGTTATAGCAAGGAATCAATACTGCAATCTTATCCATATGTCAACTATTCCTCTATTTACGATAGTATGCTACCAGCTTCTTAACAGCAGCTATAACATCCTCCACATCACTGTCTGTCATAGCATAAAACAAAGGTATACTCAAAATCTCTTCATATAATTTCTCAGCCTGTGGGCAAATTCCTTTCTCGTAACCCAGCCTCTCATAATAGGAATGCCAATAAACAGGAATATAATGTACCTGAGTACCAATATTCTCTGCATGCAGTGCATCAAAAAACTCACGCCTGTTACAATTCAGCAATTCTGTATTCAAACGCAGGATATATAAATGTCTCGTGGTATCCGATTCTTTGATTTCTTCCTGTACTATGATTTCCGGCATTTGACGAAACTCTTCGTCATACCTCTTTACAATCTCTTTTCTTCTTACGGAGAAAGCCGGAAGCTTATCCAGCTGACTGATTAGCAAAGCTGCCTGTATATCCGTCATACGATAGTTGTATCCCAGTTCTACCTGCTCATAATACCAGCCTGCATCCGAAGGATTGCACATCTCCTCCATCCTGCGGGTTATACCATGGGTAGGATATAATCGAAGCTTGCGATACAATTCTTCATCATTAGTCGTTACTGCACCACCTTCTCCGCTGGTAACAGTCTTTACCGGATGGAAACTAAAGGTAGTCATATCTGCTATACTGCCCACCCCTTTACCATTGTACTTCGTACCGATGGAATGCGCCGCATCCTCAATTAATATCAAATCATATTCTTTACATATTGCTCGGATCTCATCCAGCTCTACTGCCTGACCGGTAAAATCCACTGCCACTATAGCTTTGGTCTTATCTGTAATCTTTTCCCGGATGGAAGCCGGGTCTATATTGTAGGTCTTGGGATTGATATCCGCAAACACCGGCGTACCGCCACAGTAGAGTACACAATTGGCTGATGCTGCAAAGGTAATGGGACTGACAATCACTTCATCTCCGGGGCCAATCCCTGCTGCCATAGCAGCTATATGAAGAGCTGCCGTGCCGTTACTGACCGCCACAGCATACTTTGCACCGGTAACTTCACAAAGCTTTTTCTCAAGCTCTGTAATCTTAGGTCCACAGGTTAAAGCCGGGCTTTTTAAGGTTTCCACCACTGCTGCAATATCGGCTTCATCAATATATTGTCTTCCGTATCCGATGACTGTATCACGCACAGGCACACCACCATTTTTAGCCAATCTTTCCATAATACCTCCAAGTGCTTTTATTCACACTTCAATTATTTTTCTAAATCTACAGTCTTAATCAACTCACGAATCTCTTCCACAGTTAACCATTCTGTATTATTACCTGAGCTGTAAGAGAATCCTTCCGGAACCTTCTTGCCGGTAGGAATTGCCCTACGGCTTTCGCTCCAAACCATCTGAGGATATACTATAAAATGCTTATCGTACTCATAAGTAGTCATGGAATCCTCTACCGTTACCATAATCTCATGCAACTTTTCACCTTCACGAATACCTATCTCGGGCATCTTACATCCGGGAAGCATTGCTTCTGCCAAATCAGTAATCTTAAAAGAAGGAATCTTGGAAATAAAGGTTTCTCCACCCTTAGCTTCTTCCAAAGCCTTGATTACCAGCTCTACACCCTGACGCAAGCTAATCCAGAAACGGGTCATACGATAATCAGTGATGGGAAGCTCTGTTCCTCCATTCTTTATAATATTGTGAAATAACGGAATGATTGAACCACGGCTGCCTGCTACGTTACCATAGCGAACAATGGAAAAATTAATATCCTTATCTCCTGCATAGGCATTGGCTGCAATAAACAATTTATCGGATACCAATTTGGTTCCACCATATAAGTTTACAGGGTTTACTGCTTTATCTGTGGACAAGGCTACTACCTTCTTTACATTAGAATCCAATGCTGCATCAATGATATTCTGTGCACCATGAATATTTGTCTTTATCGCTTCAGACGGATTGTATTCACATGCCGGCACCTGCTTCATAGCAGCTGCATGAATTACATAATCCACACCATCAAATGCACGTGTCAGTCTTTCCTTATCTCTTACATCGCCGATAAAGAAACGCAATTTACTTTTATACTCCTTAAACTCATTCTGCATAATATACTGCTTAAACTCATCTCTGGAATAAATAATGATTTTCTTTGGATTGTAGTTCTCCAAAACATACTTGGTAAATGCTTTACCAAAGCTGCCTGTTCCACCTGTAATTAATATTGCTTTATCGTTTAACATATATACTCCTCACTTTCGGACATAATCCTGGACATTATCTATAGTATTTTATCACAATTCAAGCAGAAAGGCAAATTGTAAATAAAGCATGTCTGATGCTTTCAATTATTTTAAGAAACTCTAAAAAAATTATCTCCAAATCATGACTTCCATCATAATTTGGAGACAATTAGCAACTTCTTAATTATTACTATTATTCTATCAGAAATCTATTAAAACGCTACTTGGATTAATTGCATTTCCATCATACAATGTGGCTATATGTACAAAACAAACGCAAATAAAAATGATATATAGCAAAACCGGATATGGAATATGTGATAAGGACTTTAAGCTTTTACTCCTCCAACACTCCTTTACTGTTTCTATTAATTTCTTTGCCCCTTCTCTGAAAGTTGTTCCACAAATTGCCAATGCAGCAATTAAGCCTTGAATCTGCATACATGTACGTGCTTCAATGTTCATTACCAACATTGGAACGGTTGCCCAGACAAATGCAAATCCCACCCAGAATAATGGCGAAAAAAACTTCTTCCAGGTATCACATCTTTTAACTCCTTCATACAAAGCCAAATAAATCATAGAATAGAAGAAAAATAACGGCCATGCATTAAATGCCCCGCCATCCGGGCTCAAAATCAAGAAAAAGCTATTCAAATAGTTTATAATACTGTCAGCCGGATATTTAAAGAAAATAGCCATATACTCTTCTACCGTCAATGCCGCAGGTATTTGCTCTTCGCCGCCAAAATATTCAACCAAAATTGCAGCCTTTCTATTTGAAGAAATCTCTAATTCTCTATCAGCCCTATAATTATATCTAAAACGAACTAAACCGGATTTCAACCAGTCGTCCCCAGAAGGTATCCATGCCCCTTCCTGACGTGCCTCATCTACAACTTCCTTTTCAAAGTTTGTATTGCATAGCAGAACAACACCTATACACAAAATACATGGAAGTAAATATGTGGCAGCCATTCCAAATCTCTTAATACCGGTTTTCTCATTTTTCAACGAACAGCAAACTAACAATATCACTACGCAAATAGCCGGTATCGTATATTGTCCGCTTGCTGACATACATAATCCGCACAACAAACCGCACAATGCAAATAAAATCCTATTATTTTTATTTCGATATAGTGTTAATGCCAGGTTTATCAACAATACAAAATATGCCAAACATGGCAAATCAATCATTAATTGCGTAAACGCAAACGATGTATCCCACAAATCCCAAAGAACCACTATCATTATACAACGGGGTACTATTGATACTTTATTCTTTAACAGCTTCTCTACAATATTGGGAAATCCCACTCCTGACACATAAGCAAAACAAATACCATAAAACATTTTAACAAAGAACCATTCATTCAGATGAAAAAGCATCGCTAAATGATACAACCATACATAAGGATATACCGCATTAATCCCTTTATACAATACATATGATGGATACATTTCATCTGTATAAAAGCTCGTTATAGTTTGCCAGATATCCTTTGCATCATAGCTCGCCATATTCATTTCCATAGTTCCGTGAGTGGCAATATAATAAAATATCAATCCACCAAAAAAAGCTATAACATTTACAACTACCTTCTTATTGTTCTCTATTTTCATTTATTTATCACCTCATATCTAAACGAAATCTAACGATAGAACTTATTAATTAACTCTACTATTTTTTCAATTTCATCTTTTTTAAGACCATAATACATAGGTAGTCTCAATAAACGTTCGCTCTCTTTTGTTGTATATCTGTCTTCTCCATAGAAACGCCCATATTTAATTCCGGCAGGTGCCGAATGTAGAGGTACATAATGAAATACAGACAATATGTCATGGCTCTTCAAGTAATCAATTAATCGTGTTCTTTCTTCAACATCCTTTGCTTTCAAATAGAACATATGAGCATTATGAATACAATCCTTTGGTATATACGGGAGCTCTATCTTTCCTGCATTCTGTAATTCCACTAAACCTTCTTTATAGCTTTGCCACGAATCCAATCTGTTGTTATTTATTTCCTCTGCCAACTCTAACTGGGCATACAGATATGCAGCATTCAAATCACTTGGCAAATAAGACGAACCCTGTTCAACCCAGGTATATTTATCAATCTGTCCACGGAAAAACTTGCTACGATTAGTTCCCTTTTCTCGAATAATCTCGGCAGGTTCAACATCCTTTTTATCCCTAATCAGCAATGCTCCTCCTTCTCCCATGGAATAATTCTTTGTTTCATGAAAACTATAACAACCAAAATCACCTATAGTTCCTAATGCCTTGCCTTTATACGAGCTCATAACACCTTGAGCTGCATCTTCCACAACTTTCAGACCGTGTCTACTCGCTATATCCATTATGGTATCCATTTCACATGAAACTCCTGCATAATGCACCGGAACAATCACTTTCGTTTTAGGTGTAATAGCTTCTTCTATTAATGACTCATCAATGTTCATTGTATCCGGTCTGATATCAACAAAAACTATTTTAGCCCCTCTCAACACAAAAGCATCAGCTGTTGAAACAAAGGTAAATGATGGCATAATAACCTCATCTCCGGGACGAACATCGGATAATAAAGCTGCCATTTCCAACGCATGTGTACAAGATGTTGTCAATAATGCTTTCTCTGTTTTTGTATTATTCTCAATCCATTCGTTACATTTTTTAGTAAAGCACCCATCTCCACAAATCTTACCTTCTGAAATGGCAATTTTCATATACTCTAACTCTTTCCCTGTAAATGGGGGAACATTAAATTTTATCATCACTTCTCTCCGCTCTTACTTTTCGTACATATCAGTATAGTATTTCTGATAGTCACCACTGGTTACATTCTTCATCCATTCCTCATTCTCAAAGAACCAGCCAATTGTTCTCCTGATACCTTCCTTAAACATGGTCTCCGGATACCAGCCGATTTCTGACTTAATCTTATCCGGTGCAATGGCATAACGACGGTCATGACCCTTACGGTCTTCCACGTAAGTAATCAAATCCTTGCTTACCAATGCCTTTCTGGGATCTCCCTCCGGCAACATCTCCTGCAGGGTCTCTATGATAATGTTAATAATTTCTATATTCTGCTTTTCATTATGTCCACCCACATTGTAGGTTTCAAACAATCTGCCCTGTTCCTGTACCATGTCGATTGCCTTGGCATGGTCTTCTACAAACAACCAGTCACGTACATTCTTACCATCGCCGTATACAGGAAGCTTCTTGCCTTGTAATGCATTGTTAATAATCAGTGGTATCAGCTTCTCAGGGAACTGATAAGGACCATAATTATTGGAACAGTTGGTAATATTGGCAGGGAACTTATAAGTATCCATATAGGCCTTTACCAGCATGTCTGAGCTGGCCTTACTTGCAGAGTAAGGACTGTGAGGATCATAAGGGGTGGTCTCATAGAAGAATGCATTTTCATCATCCGGCAAGGAACCATATACCTCATCTGTGGAAACATGGAGAAATTTCTTTCCCTCCTTAAAGCTTCCATCCTCAAGTTCCC
>JAFXCD010000040.1 GCA_017521605.1 Lachnospiraceae bacterium
CGTGTGCCAAAAAGGGGCGTTGCCCCCTTTGGATTCCCCCATCATTTCCGTTTCTCGGATACAAAACCGACCTTGCCGGTTTTACATCCTTGCCCCGGAAATCTAAAAAAGCACCGTCGCCATCTTCAAAGGGGATGTTGACAGTGCTTCTTTATATTTATCCAAAAGTTGTTTCCTTGCAATACTGTGTAAGCGTGGGTCGTGGTGTAGTATCTTTAACTAAGGGAACCTCCTTTCTCCCACTTGGAAACAGCCTGAAATGATATGTTTAATTTGTCAGCAAGATACTGCTGGGTATAGCCTAATTCCTTTCTTTTACTTGCTATGAATTGTCCAATATTATATTCCATACTCACCCTCCATAGTCAGTCAACTGACAGCTTTGTTTCTGCCGCTTCTTGGTTTCTGGTTTTATTGTAAGGACATTGCTGCTTTTAATCAATAACCAATCATTTGAATACGGACTAATCACTCAACCAATGGTAGAAATTCTCAATAAAAGTATTTATATTAAGCAAAAGCATCTATTATCTTCTCTACTGCCTCTTTGCTACCACCACATTTGGCAAAACTGTCACTGATTTCACCTGCATGTTCTTGATACATTTCATCCTGCATCACTTCATGGAATGCAGTTTGTATACCCATCTTCGTCTCATCTGTTAAGTACAAACCTGCACCAAGTTCATTCACTCGAAAAGCTACACCTTTCTGTTCATTAGTCTGGGGATACATCACAAGCGGCACCTTAAAATACAAAGCCTCACTTACACTATTCATACCACAATGAGTAAGAAATGCATCTGCCTTTTGAAGAACTGCAATCTGATCCACATAGGGCAAGATACAAAACTCAGCTCTGTTATTGGAACTTGTCACGTACTCTTCCAGTAACTTGATATCCACCTGACTTCCTACTGAAATCACTACCTGATAGTCACTGCTAGCCAGTGCATCAATACAATTCTTATAAAAGGTAGTCATATCATTGTTAACGGTTCCCATAGAAATATAAATAAGCTTCTCCCTTGTCTTTTCAAAGGTTGTTTCTGCCGGGCGAATGGATGGCCCTACAAAAGCATATTTATCCGAAAACGACTCTGCGCATGGCTGAAATTCCGGTGATGTATATACAATCGTATTGGTATCATTATCGTTCTGAATAATTTCAAGAGCACTTTTAATAATATATCCCTTCTCCTGTAATCGTTTCAGATGCCTTTTGGCTTTTCCCATTTGCAATATGACTTTAAATAAATCTTTTAAACTTCCCTGCATCACCTGTGCTGACTGTTTATTAAATGCAAAGGTTGTGGTTGATGATACAAATGGAACGTTTAATTTCTTTGCAATCAATTTCCCCCACAAAGCCATAGAATCTGCCACAATACAATCCGGTTTCCACTGCTTTATCTGTTCCAAAAGGGCTGCATCCATGGCAAGTGTTGAATTTACCAGCACCTCAACTGCAAATGCCATATCCTCGGCAATCCTCTTACCGTCTGCCGGGGTCAGCTTTTGTTCATAATCATATTCATCACATGAGATATACTCTGCCCCTGTAGACTCTATTTTTTCTTTCATACATTCATAGGAATAGTATCTTACTTCATGTCCCTGACGAATTAATTCTTTGACCACTTCCAGCGTAGGATTGGTATGCCCATGTGCCGGAATACAAAAAAATGCTATTCTACTCATACTGTTTCCTTTCTCTTTGCTCTTTGTTGTTTCTGCCTAACAATACATTAAGCTTCTCTGTACGCCCTTTTATGATGGCATAAATAATCGCCCAAATTACCAAGTAGCCAACAACAAAAATCACGGTAAAAATCAAAAGCGGCATCATACCTGCTTCCAACCAATCGTTAAGCAGATAGGTTACTAAATAAGCAAAATATAAAACTACCCCATGGATCAAAATTGCCACCATCAGCGGCAGGCGTTCAATCTGGTAAACCACATTCATTCCGCCTGCAATAAAAGCAAGTGTGTATATCGAAAAAATACCAATGCAGACCTGATTTACCGTCAGTGTATCCAGAACACCATTCTTTTGCAATATCATATATATAATGGCCAAAATAATGGGGCCGAAACCGCAAACAATCAAACCACGGTGAAAAAATTCCAAAACAATCTTTCTCATTTGCCTTCATACCTCCTTCTAATCTCCGCAAAGCAACGTCTGGAAACATATTCCTTATAGCCGCATCGGAATACCGCATCCACCCCACCGCTAAAGGCTGCCTTAAATCGCAGAATACAATGCTCGTTGGCCAGACTGGATTTATTAATACGAATAAAGTAAGAGGGTAAAATCTCCTCCAAATCACGAAGCCTGTCTTGGATACGATACTTGTTACTGGCAGTGTCAATGGCAATCACCTTCCGGTCAATAATTGTGATACACTCTATTTCTTCAAAAGCCAGTTTTCGCATCTCATCATCCTTGTAGCCCATAATACTATCCGAACCCGAAAAGCTACAGACCAGATTCTCTATCTGTTGGGTTAGTGGGGAAGGTTCATGAACAATGGCTATAATTTCTTCTTCCACATTTTTGTCAATAACTAGTTTGTATTTCATCGTCTCAATCCTTACTGTTTTTTCATTTGCCTGAGGAAACAGAGCACAGCAATCACAGTGGTAACTATGGCATATAAAAGAACCGGCAGAACATGTGAAGCAGCGGTCTCAAAATCTCCGTTAAACAACGCTTTTTCCATTTCAACTGCATGCATAAACGGCAATGCTTTGGCTATTTTTTCAAAAATACCGCCTACCAGGTTCAAATCGAACCAAACACCGGAAAGCCATGCGGAAAGGTTGGTAAGCAACGCACCGCAAATACCGCCAACCTGCTTCACTCCCAAAAGACTGCCACACAAAAGCCCAAGCGAAATGTTAAAAATAGCCATAGGAATCATCCCAACAATAGCATACAGAACATTCACACTAAAAGTCAATCCCAAGGGAATGGCAAACAAATAGCAGATAATGGTCTGACCCAACGCTATGGGCAAAATAGGGAGCATATAGCCTATGATAAAATCCATTCCTGTAAGAGGCGTAGTGTATAATCTCTGTAAAAGGGAGCTCTCCCTATCCTTGGAAATCAATGTAGCGGAAAAAAGCGTCATAAAGGATAATCCAAATACAGTAATACCAGGAGTCAGCCTATTAATTTTAAACAAATTCACCGGTACATTTGCCTGTATGGCACTGAGAAGTAACAGTAACACTAGGGGAAATCCCAAACCAAAGAAAAGGTTTAGCGGATCCCTCAAAATTTCTTTTGTACATCTTTTTGCAAAAGTCATCATTCTCATACCAACCCCTCCTTTACAATAGACACAAAGGCTGTCTCAAAATCCTTTGCATTAGCCTTTTGTTTCAATTCTTCAACCGTTCCTACCGCCAAAAGCCTGCCACTTCTCATAATACCGATACGGTCTGAAAGTGCCTCTGCTTCTTCCATGTAATGAGTGGTTAATATAATGGTTATTTTGCCTTTCAAGGTGCGAATCACTTCCCAAAGGTCATGTCTTGCTATAACATCCAGACCAAGGGTAGGTTCATCTAAAAACAGAATTCGTGGTTCGCTAATCAGTGCCATTGCAATACTGACGCGTCTCTGCCAACCGCCGGATAACTTACCGGACTTTCTCTTTAAAACTTCTCCAAGTGAAAATTGCTTGGAAATTTCTTCAATCCTTTTCTTCGTTTTCTCTTTTGAGAATCCGTAAATCCCGCAAATTAGCTCCAGATTTTCTTTTACGGAAAGATTAGGGGCAACAGCGGTCTCCTGTGGAGACACTCCAATCAACTGCTTTACCTGTTTCGGCTCCTTTGTAATACTGTAACCTCCTACCAGGGCATCACCTGCAGATGGCTTTGTAAGACAGGTAAGCATTTTAATGGTTGTGGTCTTCCCTGCACCATTTACGCCCAGCAGGGAAAATAATTCCCCCTGCTCAATATCTAAATTGAGCTTGTCAACGGCAGTAATATCCCTGTATCCTTTGACAAGCTCTGTTGTTTTGATTTCATACATATGTGTTTTCCTCCTTTTCTTTTGCTTCTATACTCATAATAGCAAAAGAAAAGGAAGAAATGTTGATTTCTGTCTGTTCGGTCATTTTTGATGTCTTATCGGTAAAATCGGTTTCTTTTAAATTTATTAGGTGATTATCCTCCATATGTACAATGAAAACAAGAGAACCTAACCACAAAAGCCCAGTAAAAAGACCATATTGCAATAATAGCTGTTAATACTCCCAGAAAAATTTTCTTATGTAGAAAACTATAAATTGATAAAATCAAGGCCACTATGAATACAGGTCCTATTTGAAACCATTGATTTAAACCATCATAATGACTATTTGCCTGTTTCTGATAGTAGTCTACAAAAAATGGTTCTGTCCACACTACTGAAAAACCTACCCAAATCACCACAAAAACTTTACTGATAAAGGATATAATTCTATTTGATATGCTTATATTTTTCTTTGTATCTTCCCCGATAATTCTTTCCATTTATTTATCCTCTTACTCCTCTATAATCACTGACTCCCCGGCGTCCTCGCCACAACTCCCCAGAACAATCTGTTACTTTTTTAATATTACCATTTATTGCATACTTAAACCATTATAATATCCCAAAGATTTCTTAAGTTTTTTTGAAGATTCGTCCTAATTCCAAATCAATCTTGACCTTTATTTACTTTTGCTCATCCATACATACCTACTTAATATCTCACTCATAAGATATCTCACTAATCCTACCATCAAAATAGACAAAATTACCGTCAGGATAGTTCCATACGGCTTGGAACTTGGTAGGATATTTAATTCTACTTTCAGAAACATAATAGTCGCCACATACAGCGGACCATGGGACATATTCCATGGTTCCGTCTGCATTTGTTACACCTCTATCATTCGTGATAAACAGAACATATTCATATTTCTCATTAAATGTGAAAATACCACTTGCAGATTGACCTGCATACTGAATTGTAGCCTTTACTTCGTAATCACTGACTTCTTCAAATGCTATATAATCCTGCAACAAAGCCGATGGAGCAAACATGCATTCCGCAAGGTATGTAACCAGACATGCCTTATCCATCTCCGCTCCGGTTTGATGGAACAGGGTTATGCCCTTAGCAATAACCCCCTTCATACCTCCAACACCATTTTGATAATAATCATACCCTTCAAAAGGCACTCCAAACATACTACTATCAATCAGGGCCATTCTGCATGGTTGTGACACAAAATCAAACTGAGTATAATCAATCTTTAATGCCGGACCGGTTCTGCCCTGCATAAAATCCACATCATGATACTCCATCTTCAGATAGCTCATCTTAGGCGTTCCAATATATCCGCAATATTCTATATATCTCCTAATTGTAAGGGGCAAATGTGAAAAATCTTCATTTGTAAATGCATTTCCCTCTTCTTTTAGTCTATTGCTGACTTTTAAATTCTCAACATCCTTTGAAAAACAACTTTTCACCGGTGAGTAGGGAATGTGAAACCAAATTAAAATAATAACAACTATAACAATTATTCCAATAAGAATAATCATCCTACACCTCCTCTTACTTTAACCCTTTCTGCAAAGCATCATTAACTGCATTCATAATAATTTCACTTGAAACCGTTGCACCGCTAACAGCATCTACATCGTATGTATTTTTATCTACCATATCCTCCACAATAACATTTGCGGTCTGACCCAAACCATTTTGATGTTGCAGAATTTCAACTTCTATGATTTTACTATTTTCTACTATTACCTTTACGTCCACAATGACAGGTCCCAGTTCACTATGACCTTCATATACTCCATCCTCTACTTCTGACATATCTATAGAAACGTCCTTAAGTGCCGCAGCTTCTTTCACAAGCTTTGTACTCCAGAGACTAAAACCTATTACTCCTATCAGTACTATAACTAATAGTACTACAACTATCTTGATTAGCTTCTTCATGAATCCTTTACACCTCCAGCAAACACTTTATAAGCGGCTCGGCATATTCCTTGGAAGAGATATCATAGGAACTCTTAATCGCTTGTGTAAAGCCTTCTTCAGCACTATCCTTGTTCTTCTTTTTATTTAATACCTTGGACATCATTTTCATAATGGTTTTATCCGGTAAAGACATTTTCTCATAGCAGATTCCTCCTTGCATATAAAAATGGGGGATAGATTCTAATTCTTCGGCTGATAAGTTGTGCTTCCAAACCTCCTCAATTTCTTTCGTAGCTTCATTGGGAGTTCCCCCGGTAGCAAAGAGGATAAACTTTTTAGCGGAACTCTTTTCAAACATCTCTTTCGCCTTCTTATAACCGTTTATCATTCCCGCATACAATCCGCCACCATAAACAACTACATCAAATTCTGACATTTTTTCAACTGTAACTTCTTTAAAATCCACAAGCATTCCTTTTACTTCTTGTGCTATGACTTCCGCATATCTTTTTGTAAACTCAGTTTTGCTTTTATATGTCACTAAAATCTTCATCCCTTTTCTCCCTTTAAATCGCTTTCAGATTATCTTCAATCTGTATGATTGTTTGTATAGTAACCTGCAATTGCTCTTCAGAGACCCCGGCAAACATTCTCTTCAAAAGCTCCATACTTTTTTCATCATTATTCATACAAAACTCTATGCATTGTGGGGTAAGCTCAATACGTTGCTTTCTCTTATCCTGCTCATCCACAGCAATACTAACAAACCCTTTCTTCTCCAGCTTCAATAGGATTTGCTTCACATTCTGATGAGAGCTCCCCATGATTTCCGCCAGCTCCTTAACAGTGGGCGGTGTTTTGCACAAATTGATACATATAATTGCAAAAAACTGTTTCCAGCTAACCACCTTCATAGCCTGATCTGCTACTGCCTGAAATCTGTTCTCAAAAGCACTTAACAATCCCAGCAAAAAATAAGAGGATTCAATACCTGTAAAATCCACCTTATCACTTCTGATTACTTCCTTTAAATTCATAGCCGCCTCCATTAGGTAATATATTACTTTTCTACAAGGTAACATATTACCTATTATTTGTCAAGAAAAAACAATTGGCGTAAGAAGTCATGTTATGATACAATGTGATTTGAAACATATTGATTATCTATATTTAGGTGATTTATAATGTTTCGTACAAAATATAATGGTGAATGACCTCCCCCAAATAATGTAACATTTAACTTAATGGAAAGAGGATAATACATGGATTCAAATAGTATATCTTCAGAGATTTTACAGATAATCCTATAAATTGGATAAAATGGGCTATTTGTGTTTGTTGTTTTCATTCTCAGTTATATTGTGGCATTTAAACTTAGTAAAAAACATCTTCTGGATTAAGTATTTTCTACGAATGATTTTCAGGCTGGAAATCGAAAATGTATTTTTTATCTTTTGATAATTGCGATTCCGTGGATACTAGCGGCTTTGTGTATGTATCTGTTACAGATTCCGGTTGCATGATTAGAAGTTAGATGTTTTGGGATATAGTATTGGAAATACAGCAGATTAGCAAATGATTAAATTTTTGACTAAATTTTAAGTGTTGGAGGAAATATGGACGAATTAGTTGATAAATATAAAGAGTTTTTCTACATGTTTAAAGAATTTTGGACAACTGTGTTTGACTTCAATGTGTTTATAGGTATTATCGGTATTATTGTAGGTATTGTTATATTTGTTATTCTGCTACGCTGGATAAATGAAATAGAATCAAGAAATAAAAAAAAGAAAATGGAAATGGCTATAGCGTTGGGGCATGTAGTAATGGCAGAACGAACAAAGTTTTGGGATGATGCAGAACCAGGAGAATCACCAGCGACTTCACGATACCACGCTACTTACAGATATGTGGTTAATGGTAAAAAATATGTATATAGATACTTGGGCGCGAAATATCCGAAAGAGGAAATTCAAATGTATTATATTAACAATCCCCGAAAAGTATTTTGCGATTATAATGAAAGTAATTGTCCAAATATTTGTTATTTGCTAACAATCATTGTTGTGATAAGTGTTATCATTGTTGTAGTAAGTGTTATCAATTAGTATTATATAAAAATTGCTGTGAGGTCCTAATCAGCTAAATAGAATCTCACAGCAATACCTTATCCTATAATACTATTCACATCTATAAAGTAATAATTATTTCCTCCAAATGCTTGTATCATGGCAAACACTGCCAGACCAACAGCAACCACAACGATAATCTTAATAACGGTTGCTCCCACTTTGCTCTGCTCAATCTGTTTAAGTTTACCACTTGCATAAAGCATCACCGCAACAGAAAATGCCAACAGTATGTAAGCCAGTATGGAATTGGCATCCATACATTTGGCAAAAAATATCTTTCCCGCCATATCCGTAGTTGCTGTTTTCATTACCCCAAAGGTTCTAATCCAATTCAATACAATAACACATAAGGATACAATAAAGCTTGCTATGCTCATCAGCTTAATCCACTTAAGCATATTTTTCTTTTCCATAGTAGAATAATCGGCCATCTTTACGGCCACCTCTTTTACTTCGCTATTCATGTTTTCTTTTTTCCTTTCTCCATCGATGATTTCGCGGACATCCACATCATACATCTCTGCAATGGTAACAAGTAAGGAAATGTCGGGCATATAAGCTCCTGTTTCCCATCTTGATATGGTACGGCTGGATGTTCCTAGTCTTTCTGCTACTTGTTCCTGCGTAAATCCATTACTCTTACGCAAGTCTCTTAAGAAGTTTCCTATTTTCTTCTGGTCCATTTGTTTCCTCCTTTCGAACACAACTTAGCAAAAAATCATCATCCGTAACACGACATAAATAGCGAATTTATACATCGGACAGTTTTGTCCGGTTACACATTTGTCCTTTTTTGTTTTATTTCAACCACTCTACAATCTCCTCAAAATGCATTCCATGGGAAGCTTTCACCAGTACCGTGGCATCTGTGAAATCCTCCGGCTTATGTGCGGCGAAGAAGGCTTCCTTATCCGTATAATACTCGGGCATGGCACGTAGTTTGACTGCACCTTCATACATTTCCTTAGATAAATTACCAATAAATATCATTCCCTCTAAACGGGCCATAGCGGCATACATTCCCACTTCTCTATGAAGTGCCAATTCATCCGTACCCAGCTCAAACATATCTCCTAAGATGACTACTTTACGTCCCTGAGCCATCATCAGCAAATCAATAGCCGCCTTCATAGATACAGGGTTGGCATTGTAGCAATCATCAATGACGGTTTTGTCTGCCAGCTTCATGATATTACTACGACCTCCGGTAGCCTGTACGGAAGCAATTCCTTTCAGAATATCCTCTTCCTCCATGCCAAGCAACTTCCCTACAGTAGCTGCTGCCAGTGCGTTAATTACCATATGCTGCCCCGGCAAGGGTACACTTGCTTCTAATTCCTTGCCAAACAAGCTCATCTTAAAATCACTGCCAAATAATCCATGGTTTTGAATATCCGTAGCCAAGGCAGTCTTATTATCACTGGCCTGCAAACCGAAGAAGAAAGGAGCCTTTCCTTTTACCGCTTTCACCGTAGCCAGCTTATCGTCATCACCGTTTAGTACCACACATCCGTCTTCCTGCATAAAATCAAATATCTCTGTTTTAGCCTTCAACACACCGTCCCTGTCTATGAGATTCTCCAAATGACACTGGCCGATATTGGTAATCACACATACATCCGGCTTGGCAATACGACTTAATCGATGCATCTCATCAAAATCACTGATACCCATTTCTACCACTGCCACTTCATGCTCTTCACGGATACCTAAAATGGTCAGGGGCAAACCCACTTCGTTATTAAAATTCCCCTGGGTTTTCAGCACATTAAACTTAGCTCCCAAAGCTGCTGCAATCATCTCCTTGGTACTGGTTTTACCCACACTACCTGTAACCCCTACAAAAGGTATGTTTAACTGCTCTCTATAAAATGCTGCTACTTCCTTCAATGCCACAAAAGTATCCTCTACCAATATGTAGGGTATCTCCACAGTAGGTGCCACTTCACAAATCACCAGTGCCGCCTTCTTTTCCGCCACCTGAGGTATGAAGCTGTGACCATCCACCTTTTCCCCTCTGGTTGCAAAGAATGCGAAGCCTTCCGCCACCTTACGGGAGTCCAGTACTGCACCGGCAATCACCTGCTGTTCTTTACCGTTTGCCCCATACAAAGGCTTACTTAAGCATTTTGCAATATTTTCCAAGGTCATATTCCGCATAGACGGGTCTCCTCTCTAAACTACAGAAGAATGCCATAAGCATTCTTCCGTTTAATCATTATTATTCTTCTCTCAAAGATATCTTTATCAGCCACTCACACAAATCCCCATAAGGAACACCAATAGCCTGCGCCTCCTGTGGCAACAGGGAAGTCGGAGTCATACCGGGAAGGGTATTCGCCTCCAGGCAGTACATTTCGCCGTTTTCTTTTAACATAAAGTCCATACGGGCATAGTTCTTCAAACGTAAAGTCTTAAATACCTTCTCCGCATACTGCTGCATCTTTACAGTCAATTCCTCACTCAAAACTGCCGGACAGGTTTCAATGGTAGAGCCTGCCTGGTATTTATTTTTATAGTCATAGAAACCACTGATGGGTGCAATTTCAATAATCGGCAGTGCCTTACCATCTATAACACCTACGCTGAACTCTCTACCCTTAATATACTGCTCAATAATGATTTCATCGTCATAACGGAAGGAATCTACCTTAGCCTGCTCGTACTCCTCTTCCTTCTCCACAATATATGTACCTACACTGGAGCCACCGTTACAGCATTTCACTACCAAAGGGAAAGGTACGGTCTTTGGATCGGTCTCACCCTTTTTCAAATGAATGCCTGCGGGTGTAGGAATACCATTCTCCCTGAACAATTCTTTGGAAATAGCCTTATCCATAGCAATGGCACTGCTGATATGATCTGTACCGGTATATCGGATGCCCATCAAATCAAAGCATGCCTGGATCTTACCGTTCTCGCCCTCTGCACCATGAAGTGCCATAAACACCACATCCGCCTGCTGGCAAAGAGTTAACACATTAGGCCCAAAGAAGCTCTTTTTGTAATCAGGACGAAGTGCTAAAATCTGCGCAATATCTGTAATCTCTTCAGACACGCCACGCATGTCTGTTGCCCAATCCTTCTCCAGAGCAAATAAATCCTCTGTAAGTTCTCCCGGATATCCCAAAAATACATCTATCAAAATGGCCTGATGGCCTTTTTCCTTCAGTGCTTTATAAATCCCTGTTCCTGAGGATAGGGATACATCTCTTTCGGTACTGATACCGCCTGCTAATACTACGATTTTCATAGCTTACCTCCGATGAATCTTAGTGATGGCATCTCAAAGAAACCACATCTATTATAGTATATCCCTTTTCCCTGATAATTTCCATAAAAAAAGAAAGATTTTTTCAAAGAGACGAAACCGGTTTGGTCCCGGTGCATATATATCCTATTCGGACCCGCTTTCGCTTATGAAAGACGTAACAGCACTAGGCTCGTGAGTGACCTCGCCAAGGGCTGACGTCTTTCAGGGTACCCTCATTGGGATATATATGCACCGGGACCAAACCGGTTTCTGAGCTTACGTTCTTACATCAATTCCTCCGGGTTTACTGCCACACCGTCTTTGGTTAATCCAAAATACAGATTTGCACCTTCCACACTGTAGTAAATGGTAGGTTCAGCCACATTAGCAATAGTCTGTCCTGCAGTTACGGTAGAACCAATTACTACATTCACATCCTTTAGCTGGCCGTAAGTGGCCTGATAGCCATTGCCTAAGTCCAATACTACAACCTGTCCCAGCTCTTCATTGTGGTACATATCTATTACGATACCATCAGCACAGGAAATCACCTGATTACCTACCTCTGCTTTGTAAATCACTGCAGGATTGTATTTATACTGATCCAGTGTCGCAAAATATATGGTATTGTCCATATTGAAATGCATCAGTACTTCATTTCCAATAGGTGCAATTAACCCCTCCTCTTCCGTAAAGGTGAATGCCTGTGGCACAACCTGCGGAGCCTCTTCGATAATAGGTTCCTCCACAATATCTGTAAGTCCGGGGATTTCTACCATACCGGAATCCACCTCGGCCACATCAAAATCGATAATACTGTCTTCTCTAGGCATATAATCCAACTCCCCATCTACCATAGGAGCCTCCTCAATCTTAGGAATATTCACTTTGATTTCCGTACCTGTATTACCTTTGTCTGCCACTTCCACAGGAGGAACCAACTCATCTACCAGCTTAGCATACCGGTCTTCTACATTGTTCTCCATCTGCGCCAAATCAATAGAGAATTCATCCTGCTTTTCCTGAGCATTCTTTTCTTTCATGTATACCCCTGTCAACGTTAATGCTGCCATCACCGCAGCTGCAGATGTGACCATAATAGCTCTTTCTCTTTTGATTGATGCTTTTCTGTTTTTATAAGGTCTAATTTGTTTATCCATACACATACCACTCCTTTTTCATGCTTTTGTTGTCATATTACTATTCTTTCCCATGGTACGTGCTTTATTCATAAAAATACGAACATAAAAAACACTATGACTTATTTTTCAACAAATCATAGTGTTTTACTCAATTACATTTCCTGCGAATAATTGCTCTTATCAAGCATACCGCGAATCATATCCTTGGTGATTACCAGATTGTGGTCAAAAGGATTAATCACTACACCATTCACTTCACAATCAGGTTTTAATAACATATGCACATAATCACTAAACTTAAGTGCAAATACCTGATGAGGTGTCTGACCCTTCCATCTCTTTAATTCTTCCATGTCTGTATAGCCCATGAAATATCCCTTGTCATCACTGGCTTTTAACAATAAGAAATTAATAGCTCTGTCTGCTTCCGCCCTGGCAATACCTTCCTCATTGGCAACCAATGGCGGATCCACCACTACAGGTGCTAAAAATCTGGCACGCAAAATCTCCTGCATTACCATATTCCGATGATCCTGTGTATTCTCAGCTCTTAAAAGCTCTAATGCCCCCATCAGCATAGGATTATTAATTGTTTTCTGCTTTTCGCTCATACTCTTTCCCCTTATTAAACTCTGTTATAGTTAATCAAACAACCCTTCAAAATAATCTGACGCTCTTCATCGGTTAACTCTCCCAGCTTCAAATCAAATGCAGTCAAGTTATTTTCTTTTACTACATACGCCTTAATCACTTCAGTTTTGTTCTCAACAGCCGCTTTAATACCGGGTACAAATAAGTAATCCAAATTTTTGAAAGGAAGCTCTCCCTCCTGAATCAGGAAAGGAAGCATACCCCAGTTAATCAGGTTGGAACGATAACGCTTGGTAGCATATTCGTTAGCAATGTTTGCCCAACCGCCAAGCACCTTCTGGCAACTTGCTGCCTGCTCTCTCGCAGAACCATCACCGGGCTTCACTGCGAAGATAGTAGAACCGAAACCGGTGTTTGTAGAATCTGCATCCGCAAACTTCTCACGAACCGCTTTCATCACATCAGCCACTTCCGCTACTGCTTCACAAGGCTTCTGACCTTCCATACGAGCCTTTTCAGCTTTCTGGATTTCTTTTGCGCGGCCTACATACATAGGATCCTTTCTGGAAAGTGCAAACTCAGCCAGCCCCAAAGGATTGGAACGATAGCTTGAAGTTTCACCGGAAGGAATCAACTCATCAGTAGTGGTTACAGGGTCATGGATTTCGCTGACTACCTTAAGAACTAAGTTCTCAGGAAGTGCTCCCATAGCCGGCCAGTCCTTAATGTTGGGTCCTAACTGGATTTCCACATCGGGATCTGCCACACCCTTGGAATCAAATACGCGGTTAGCGTAAATATTACTATCATAATGATATTTGTATTTGTTAAGTTCACCGTCAAACTCAGTAGCTGGTGTAAGTACGCCCTGATTAGCAGCAGTTGCTGCGATAGAACGTGCATCCATCAGTGCTACAGAAGAAATCTGACCATTCTGCAACTTAGAACCTTCTCTGTTAGGGAAGTTTCTGGTTGAATGACGAATACTGAACGCATTGTTTGCAGGAGTATCTCCGGCACCGAAGCAAGGTCCGCAGAATGCGGTCTTCATTACTGCACCTGTTTCCAGAATCGTTGCTGCACAACCATTCTTAATGAGTTCCATATATACAGGCATGGAAGCAGGATATACGCTTAAGGTAAATCCATCGGAACCGATGTATCTGCCCTTTAAGATATCTGCTGCCGCACAAATGTTTTCGAAACCGCCACCTGCACAACCTGCGATGATACCCTGGTCAACCATGAACTTGCCGTTCTTTACTTTATTCTTTAAATTGAAATCAACTGCACCATCTAAGGATACCAATGCTCTCTTTTCAGTTTCATCCAAGATGTCCATAAGATTTGCATTTAACTCTTCGATAGTGTAAGTATTGCTGGGATGGAAAGGCATTGCAATCATGGGACGAATCTTTGATAAGTCAACCATAATCATACCATCATAGTATGCCACTTCTCCCGGATTTAACTCCTTGTACTCTTCCTTACGTCCGTGAATCTCGTAGAACTCTTTGATTTCATCATCAGTTCTCCAGATAGAAGATAAACAGGTTGTTTCAGTGGTCATAACATCCACACCTATACGGAAGTCAGCGCTTAAAGAACTTACGCCGGGACCTACGAATTCCATAACCTTATTCTTTACAAAACCATTGGCAAATACAGCACCAATAATAGCCAGCGCCACGTCCTGAGGACCTACGCCCTTTACAGGTTCACCTGTCATGTAAACACCTACTACACCTGGCATATTAATGTCATAAGTCTGGTTCAAAAGCTGCTTAACCAGCTCAGGACCACCTTCACCTACTGCCATGGTACCGAGTGCACCGTAACGGGTATGGGAGTCAGAACCTAAAATCATCTTACCGCCGCCTGCCAGCATTTCTCTTGCAAACTGGTGAATAACTGCCTGATGAGGAGGCACATATACACCACCATACTTCTTTGCACAGGAAAGACCAAACATGTGGTCATCCTCGTTGATAGTACCACCTACTGCACACAAAGAGTTATGACAGTTGGTAAGTACATAGGGCATAGGGAATTTCTGAAGTCCTGATGCTCTTGCAGTCTGGATAATACCTACAAAGGTAATATCGTGACTGGTCAATTTGTCAAACTTGATTTTTAACTTATCCATATTGCCGGAGGTATTGTGGTCTGCCAAAATACCATAAGCAATAGTCTGCTTTGCCGCTTCTGCCTTTGCTACTTCCTTACCGGTTTTGCTTTTAATGGCAGCTAAGCTTTCCGCATTATCCTCAACGATTTCGGTGCCATTTACTAAATAAGCCCCGCCATTTAATAACTTAATCATAATACTTTCCCTCTTTTCTCATACCGCTTTTCTAATTAACGATACTAAAAATCATTATAATAGAAAGCTTTCTCTTATGCAATGAAAAATTATTTCTCTATTCTTCTCCCAATATTCCCTTCACATGTTCAACAGCCTGCTGATATCGTTGTTGATAAGTACCCTTAACTTCAACAAACTGGTGACCGTGTATGCGAAGCAACTCTTTTATTTGCTCACTATATTTACTCCTGTCGGCATGAATAACTTCACTTCTGTCTCCGTCCTGCACAAATTTCACATCCGGCTCCAGAAATAGAATCAGGTCATAATTGTTTAAAGCATCCACTGCATCCGATAAAGCCTTATTTTTTTCAACCAAAGGGTCACCCAGAAAATTCATATAGAACTGAGTCACCAATGCATCTGTGTCAATGAACAATACCTTATTACTTTGTTCAAGAGCTTTTATCTCATTCAGCTTATGCTGCAATAATATCTCAGTAAAATCTTCAGGAAGCATAAGTAAATCCGTACCGGAACGTTCTGAAATATCCCGCCCTGCTTCCTCAATATAGTTGGTATTAAATCGATTAGCCAAATTGATTGTAAGTGTAGACTTTCCTGTGCTTTCTCCACCAATCAAAAGGACCTTTTTGGTAAAATACGGACGTACCACATTAGGTAACCAATCCCAACACCGATATGGATTTTTATTAATCTCTGTGGAACTCATACCATTTCGCGGAAAAACATGCAATTCACTTTCCGGATAACAAATATTCCAAAAGCTATTTTCATCGTAATCACTTCCACAAAATACTACATCAATTTTTTCACCAATCTCTGCTTTAATCTTATCTGCATCTGACTGCCAATACTTTTCCGTATAATCAGCTTTAGTGAGAGACCTGTCTTCCAAAGTAATAATCTTAACATTCCCGATATGCTTGGTTAGGGAATATAACCAGCGATATCGCACTCTTGGATTTATCTCCTCCCTATTCGTAGCCACACTGAGTACAATAAAAAGCTTTTCACACATATTTGTAGCCTGAATAATACAATCAACATGTCCAAAATGTAAAGGATTAAAAGTACCACCATACATACCTACGCCATAAGTCATGCCTGTTTTGCCTCCTTGTTCCATTTTACAAACATTATGATTGCATTTATCAAATATACACTCCACATGGCAAGTGTGGCTATGGATTCTCCTCCATTGGCAAAATTAATCGCCCACATAATGACTGTTACCACATCCACCACAATCCACAATATCCACTGCTCTGTAAGACGCTTAATAGAAAGAATCTGGGCAACAACGGATACTACAGTACTCATGCTGTCAACAAAAGGTAGATTTCCTCCCATAAGATTCAGCACAAAACCATAACCAACAATACCCATGGCTGTAACGCCATAAAGTATCAAACTTTTCTGAAAAGGCAACCTTGCTTTATTAACCTCGTTGGTTTCATCGTTCATATGCTTCTTCCAAGCAAACCAACCAATAAAGTTGGCGGGGAGATAATACAGTATATTCAACATTACTTCGCCATAATAAGCAGCCTGATAAGATATTATTGCATAGAACAATACATTCACTGTTCCAAACAGGAAAGAGGAACGCTTTCCTTTTCCAGTCAAAATCACACACCATACACCGGTAAGCGCTGCGATAATACTAATCATATTGTCCTTCCAATAAATGGAAAGGCCTAAAATAACTATTGTCGCAATCATAATCCAAGCAACATCAAATTGAGACCAGCCGGTACATTCTTTCTTAATCCACTGCTTTAGTTTTTCATTTGTTTTCATATACTGCTATTCCCCCGCGTCCTACACCTCTTATTTCAACACAACCTTATCAAGATGCCAGATTTCATCCACATACTGCTTAATGGTTCTGTCAGAGGTAAACTTGCCGGAGCAAGCTACGTTTAAAATAGCACTCTCTGCCCATGCAGCTTCATCCTGATATGCGACACCCACCTTACGCTGTGCTTCTGCATAGCTTCTGAAATCCTTTAGAATAAAGTAAGTATCTGCCTTGGATGTACTTAATGTGTTTAACAGAGAATTGTACAAATGGCGGAACAGTTCAGTATCACGGGAATAGGTTCCGTTGATTAACTGCATTAGCACCTTACGGATATCCTGGTCATTGTTAAAGATTTCCATGGGATCATAACCACCATTATTTTCGTAAGCAATCACTTCATCTGAGCTTAAACCAAAGATAAATGCATGCTCCTCACCTACTTCTTCCACGATTTCCACATTTGCGCCATCCATGGTTCCCAAGGTCAGGGCACCATTTAACATAAACTTCATGTTACCGGTACCGGAAGCTTCCTTAGAAGCAGTAGATATCTGCTCGGAAACATCTGCTGCCGCAAAGATAATCTCTGCATTGGAAACATTGTAGTTCTCGATAAATACCACCTTAATCTTACCGTTAATGGAAGCATCATTGTTTACCACATCAGCCACTGCATTAATCAGCTTAATTGTCAGCTTTGCATTTCGATAGCCTGCAGCTGCCTTCGCACCAAAGATGAATGTTCTGGGATAGAAATCCATCTCAGGATGTTCCTTAATTTCATTGTATAGATACATTACATGTAAAATATTAAGAAGCTGGCGCTTGTACTCATGAAGTCTCTTAACCTGTACATCAAAGATAGAACGAGGGTCAACCTCTACTCCGTTGTGTTCTAAAATGTACTTGGCCAGACGCACCTTATTCTGGTACTTAATATTCATAAACTCCTGTTGTGCCTTTGCATCAGAAGCATATACCTTCAACTTACTGATATGAGCTAAATCTGTAATCCATTCGTTGCCAATATGTTCAGTTACCCAGTTTGCCAAAAGCGGATTACCATGTAAGAGGAAACGTCTCTGGGTAATACCATTAGTCTTGTTATTGAAACGCTCAGGGAACATCTCATAGAAATCACGAAGCTCCTGCTTCTTTAAGATTTCTGTATGAAGTCTTGCTACACCGTTTACAGAGTAACCTGCTACAATAGCCATATGAGCCATCTTCACCTGTCCATCATATACGATAGCCATCTTGCGAATCTTTTCCTGTACATTTACATCAGTATTTGCATACTTATTTTCGATATTCATAATAAAACGACGATTGATTTCTTCCACAATCTGGTAAATACGGGGAAGCAGTCTGGAGAACAGCTCGATAGGCCATTTTTCCAAAGCTTCTGCCATGATAGTGTGGTTGGTATATGCACAAGTCTTGGTAGTTACCTCCCATGCCTCATCCCATGTCAGATAATACTCATCCAGCAGAATACGCATAAGCTCCGGTACTGCTACCGTAGGATGGGTATCGTTCAACTGGAAGGTTACCTTCTCGTGGAACTTGCGGATATCATCATGCTTTCTCATGTATTTCTCAACTGCTTCCTGAATGGATGCAGAGACAAAGAAATACTGCTGCTTCAAGCGAAGCTCTTTTCCTGCATAATGGTTATCATTAGGATATAATACTTCTACAATATTACGAGCCAGATTTTCCTGCTCTACTGCCTTCTGGTATTCACCCTTATCAAAAGAGTCCAACTGGAAACATTCTACAGCTTCTGCATCCCAGATACGCAAAGTATTAACAATACTATTGCCATAGCCCACAATAGGGAAATCAAAAGGAACTGCCTTTACAGACTGATAACCTTCCTGATAATAATGGCTTCTGCCATTTTCATCATTTCTGACTGCTACATAACCGCCAAATTTAACAATTTTGGCATATTCGGGACGACGAAGTTCAAAAGGATTGCCGTCTGCCAACCAGTTATCCGGGACCTCTACCTGGAAACCGTCACGAATCTGCTGTTTGAACATACCGTAACGATAACGGATACCACAGCCGTATGCAGGATATCCCAAAGTTGCCAGGGAATCCAGGAAGCATGCTGCCAGTCTTCCTAAGCCCCCGTTACCAAGAGCAGCATCCGGCTCCTGGTCTTCTACCATATTGATATCCAGTCCCATTTCCTGAAGGGCTTCCTTTACTCCTTCATAAGCCTGCATATTAATCATGTTATTACCCAAAGCACGACCCATTAAAAACTCCATGGACATATAATATACCATCTTAGGATCTTCTTCCTCGTATGCTTTCTGGGTCTCCATCCAGTTTTCTACGATTTTTTCTTTAATTTCATAAGAAACTGCCTGGAAAATCTGCTGGGGAGTTGCTTCGTCTAAGTTTCGACGAAACAGTGTTCTTAAATTTTCTTCTACGCCTTTTTTGAAAGCCTCTTTATTAAATTTTATTGTTTTTGCACCTTTCTTTGCGCTCATAAAATCCTCCTGCTTAGCTTTGCTTTTCGATGGAAATGTTTACCTTCTCCCCATTGATGTCCCAATCCTTGCTGACACTGAAGGAAGCATTTGCTTCAATACTGTCAGCCAGTACTTTACCGGCGATAGCTGCACTGTTCTTTTCTACAATTGCATATAATTTATCATTACCGGTTAATGCAACCTTGATATGGTCCATCACCTCAAAATCCGCTTCCTTACGCATGGTCTGAATCTTACTGATTATCTCGAAAACATAACCTTCTTCGATAAGCTCTTCAGTCAGGTTGGTATCCAGCACAACAGTCATCTTATTATTTTCTTCGGATACATAACCTTCCTTCTGTGCCATATCAATCAGTAAATCATCCTTGGTCAGCTCTACATTAACATCACCAACCATGAAACTTAAAGCACCGTTTGCATTCAAATCATCCATAGCCGCATTGCCATCCAAAGAAGCAAGGGTCTTCTGGATACCGCCCAGCTGCTTGCCGTACTTAGGACCTACGGTACGAAGCTGTGGTTTAAAGGTATAAGAAGTGAAATCTCTTACATCATCAGTAAAGATGACTTCCTTCACATTTAACTCATCCTTGATTATATCGGTATAGAAGCTGTCTAATGTTAGGTCTGCCTTAATGTACATTTTTCCAATTGGCTGACGGTTCTTGATAGTAGCTGCATTACGGCATGCTCTACCCATTACTACTGCGTCCAGTACATCCTCCATAGCCTTTTCCAGACTCTTGTCTATCATGGTCTCATCCACCACAGGGAATTTGCACAGATGGATACTTTCAGGAGCCTCCTTATCCACGCTTCTTACCAAATTCTGATAGATATCCTCAGTCATGAAAGGAATCATGGGTGCCGCAGTCTTAGCAATGGTAACAAGTGCTGTATAAAGAGTCATGTACGCATTAATCTTATCCTGCTCCATACCCTTTGCCCAGAAACGTTCACGGCTTCTGCGTACATACCAGTTACTCATTTCATCCACAAAATCCTGCAATGCTCTTGCAGCTTCAGGGATACGATAGTTATCTAAATTGTAATCCACTTCTCCTACTACAGTATTTAACTTAGAAAGCAACCACTTATCCATAACGGGAAGCTTATCATACTCCAAGGTATACTTAGAAGCATCAAAATCATCAATGTTTGCATATAGCACGAAGAAGGAATAGGTGTTCCAAAGGGTACTCATGAACTTACGCTGACCTTCTACAACAGCCTTACCGTGGAATCGGTTGGGTAACCATGGAGCAGAGTTAATGTAGAAGTACCAACGGATAGCATCTGCACCATAGGTTTCCAATGCTTCGAAAGGATCTACTGCATTACCCTTGGACTTACTCATCTTCTGACCGTTCTCATCCTGTACATGACCCAGAACAATTACGTTCTCATAAGGTGCTTTATTAAATAACAGAGTAGAGATAGCCATCAAAGAATGGAACCATCCTCTGGTCTGGTCTACTGCCTCTGAAATAAACTGTGCCGGGAACTGTGCTTCAAACAATTCCTTGTTTTCAAAAGGATAGTGATGCTGTGCGAAAGGCATCGCACCTGAGTCAAACCAGCAGTCGATAACCTCCGGTACTCTGTGCATGGTCTTACCACAGTCAGGACATGCAAAGGTCACTTCATCAATATAAGGTCTGTGAAGCTCTACCTGTGCATCGGATGCCTTACCGCTACGCTCAGCCAACTCTGCACGGCTACCGATACATTCCTGATGTCCGCACTCACACTCCCAGATGTTGAGAGGAGTTCCCCAATAACGGTTACGGGAGATTGCCCAGTCCTGAATGTTCTCCAACCAGTTACCAAAACGTCCCTTACCGATGGATTCGGGAATCCAATTTACAGTATTGTTGTTACGGATTAAATCATCTCTTACTGCTGTTTCCTTGATGTACCAGGATTCACGTGCATAGTAAATAAGAGGAGTATCACATCTCCAACAGTGAGGATATTCGTGTTCAAATTTAGGAGCATCATAAAGCTTACCCTCTGCATCCAGATCCTTTAAGATTACAGGGTCTGCATCCTTTACAAACATACCTGCATAAGCAGTTTCTTCGGTCATTTCACCCTTGCCGTTTACAAACTGTACAAAAGGTAAGTCATACTTACGGCCTACCTGTGCATCATCCTCACCGAACGCTGGTGCAATATGTACGATACCGGTACCGTCTGACATGGTTACATAGCTGTCACAAGTCACATAATGAGCCTTCTTGCCCTGCTTTGCAGCCACATCCACTGCCCAAGGGAACAGGGACTCATATTCTTTATACTCTAAATCCTTACCCTTATAGGTTTCCAACACTTCATAGGCCTTTACGCCATTTTCTGCATCAGCCAGCTTGCCCAGTACTGCATCCAAAAGTGCCTTTGCCATATAATAGGTACGTCCGTCTGCCGCTTTCACCTTGCAATAATCCTCATCCGGGTTCACACAAAGTGCCACGTTAGAAGGCAGGGTCCAGGGGGTAGTGGTCCAAACTAAGAAATATGCCTCTTCGTTTGCCACCTTAAAGGAAGCGATAGCCGAACGCTCTTTTACGGTCTTGTATCCCTGAGATACTTCAGCTGTCGAAAGAGGAGTACCACAACGAGGACAATAAGGTACAATCTTAAAGCCTTTGTATAAAAGGTTCTTGTTCCAGATTTCCTTAAGTGCCCACCATTCAGACTCAATAAAGTTATCATCATAGGTTACATAAGGATCATCCATATCCGCCCAGAAACCAACGGTACCGGAGAAATCCTCCCACATACCCTTGTACTGCCATACGGATTCCTTACACTTGCAGATAAAAGGCTCCATACCGTACTCTTCAATCTGCTCCTTACCGTTTAAGCCTAAAAGCTTTTCCACTTCCAATTCAACGGGCAAACCGTGAGTATCCCAGCCAGCCTTACGGGGTACCATATAACCCTTCATGGTACGATATCTGGGAATCATATCCTTAATAACACGGGTTAAAACATGACCGATGTGAGGCTTACCGTTTGCAGTCGGTGGGCCATCATAGAAGGTATAGGTTTCCCCTTCTTTGTTATTTTCCATGCTCTTTCTGAAGATGTCATTGTCTTTCCAAAACTTTTCTACCTGTTTCTCTCTGTCTACGAAATTTAAATCTGTAGATACTTTCTGATACATAGCACTCATCCTTTCTATAATATATTCGCAATAAGCAAAGTCATGTGTTCGAAAGAAAACGACTGTGCACGCACAAGGCTTTTCTTTCGGGCATATGACGCGCAACGCGACCGAAGAATCGCGAAGCGATTTTAAGGTGCTTATCGCAGAGAGAGCCCCATCCTATAATAGGACGAGGCTCTAAATATTTCTCGTATAACCACCTATTACGCATACTCCCGGCGAACCGTTTCATATGTTTCTCCTTAACGGGGAGACAGCGTCAATCCTTACTTTCTCTTGGAGCATCCTCTACACCTTGTAAATTTTAGGACTGCAGCTCAGAAGTGATCTTCCTTCTACCTTACTCCATACCGGTCTCACACCCTCTCCGGCTCGCTGAAATCTTTCTGATAGTAGTACTGTCTTCGTCATCGCATTTAAAAAACGTTTTTATAGATTATAAGGCTCATTTTTCTCTTTGTCAAGGTAATTTTTTCTGTACTTTCTTCGAGAAGAAGTCTATAATAAGCTTAGCAATGTTTTTTGCAATCAGGAGGGTTAACATGAATCATAACAAAAGAGGAAAAATCTATTACTCTATGCAGGCAATCAGTCTTTTGCCTATTTTGTTATTTGGTATACTGATATTAGCATTTGGTACAGTCTCCTTTACAAAAACCATGACCCAAGAGGTTTTTGAGCATCTGGACACCTCTGCCCATTTACTTATATCTCTAATAGATTCCAATTATCCGGGAGATTATATTCTTGAAAGAAAAGAACACAACAACCAGCCTCTTTATTCTCTCTACAAAGGAGATACTGATATCACAGAACAATTCCATATTGTAGATCATTTTAAAGAAGATACCGGTATGGATGTTACTCTCTTTTATAAGGATACCCGTATACTGACTACTATTTTGGACTGGGACAACCAGCGCATCATAGGAACCGCCGCTCCGGAACACATTATCTCAGAAGTACAGAAAGATAATGAGGTACAATTCTATGATAATGCACTGATAAACGGTCAAAAGTATTTTTCCTGCTACCATCCCTTAACTAATAGTGATGGTACTGTTGTGGGAATGCTTTTTGTTGGAAAGCCCATTGAGGAAATAAAAAATCGCATTAACAGTTCCCTCAATCCCATAATTATTGTCGGACTGATTTCCATGATTATTTCCGGTATTATTTCTTTTTCTTATGCTAAGAATTTTATTAATACTTTGCACAGAATAAAAAGCTTTTTTAACAAAACAGCTACCGGCAATCTGAATGTAAAAATAGACTCCAAAATCATTAATCGAAATGATGAATTTTCAGAGATTGCCAACGCAGCACTTTTCATGCAAAAATCCTTACGTAATATGGTAGAGCTTGATGGTCTGACAAATCTTCTGAATCGTCGTACAGGAGAGCAAAAATTAAGAAGTACCTATTTATCCTCCAAGGATTCAGAAACACCATTTTCCATTGTTTTAGCAGATATCGATTATTTTAAATCCATAAATGATACCTATGGACACCATAACGGAGACATTGTCCTACAAAATATTTCTGTTTTTCTTAAAAACCACACCTATCATAAAGGATATGCTATTCGCTGGGGTGGTGAAGAATTTATGTTGGTTTTTGAAAACCATACCTTAGAAGAAACTCTTACATGTCTGAAGCAACTCCAAACGGAGCTTAGAGAATTTGTACATACTATTGAAGAAAACGAAATTTATGTTACAATGACTTTTGGAGTTGCCTGCGATGCAACCCTCAAAATGGAAGAACTAATTGAACTGGCAGATAATAAGCTTTATGAAGGAAAAGCAGCCGGTCGAGATTGTATTATATCCTAAACTATAATCCGGGAGGAAACTATGAGCAAACAAAATCTAACCCTATTAACAGACCTTTATGAATTAACCATGATGCAGGGTTATTTTAAAAACAAAGGTCAGAACGAAACTGTTATTTTTGATGCCTTTTACAGAAACAATCCCTGCGGAAGCGGCTATTCTATTGCTGCAGGTCTGGAGCAGGTTATCGAATATGTGAAAAATCTGCATTTTTCTGCTGAAGACATTGATTATTTAAAGAGCCTGAATATTTTTGACAGAGATTTCTTAGATTATTTAAGAGGCTTCCACTTTACGGGAGATATTTATGCTATTCCTGAAGGAACTGTTGTCTTCCCCAGAGAACCTTTGGTAAAGGTTATTGCACCTATTATGGAAGCTCAGCTGATTGAAACAGCCATTTTAAATATTATTAATCATCAGAGTCTTATTGCCACCAAAGCAGCTCGTGTCTGCTATGCAGCCAAAGGCGATGGTATCATGGAATTCGGTCTTCGCCGTGCCCAGGGACCTGATGCCGGTCTGTACGGTGCACGTGCGGCTATGATTGCAGGTTGTGTAGGAACCTCCAATGTATTGGCCGGACGCCTCTTTGATGTACCTGTAAAGGGCACCCATGCTCACAGCTGGATTATGAGTTTTCCGGATGAATATACTGCATTTAAAACTTATGCAGAGATGTACCCTCAGGCATGTATCCTGTTGGTAGATACTTATGATACTTTAAAATCCGGTGTACCTAATGCCATCAAGGTATTTACAGAAATGCGTGAAGCAGGTATCCCCCTCACCTTCTATGGTATACGTCTGGATAGCGGAGACTTGGCTTATCTGTCCAAAAAAGCCCGCAAAATGTTAGATGCAGCCGGGTTCCCTGATGCAGTCATCTCTGCATCCAATGATTTGGACGAATATTTAATCGAATCCCTGAAGGCTCAGGGTGCTACCATCACCTCCTGGGGTGTAGGTACCAACCTGATTACTGCCAAGGATAATCCTTCTTTTGGCGGTGTGTACAAGCTGGCAGCTATCATGGGACCGAATGGAGAATTTATCCCTAAGATTAAACTTTCCGAAAATAGCGAAAAAGTTACCAACCCCGGCAACAAAGTCATCTATCGTGTTTATGATAAAGAGGCAAACAAAATTATTGCCGACTTAATCTGTCTGGCAGATGAAACCTATAGCGAGGACAATGACTTATCTCTTTTTGACCCGGTAGAACCCTGGAAAAAAACCAAGCTAAAAGCGGGCACCTATACTTTACGTCCTCTCTTTGAGCAGATTTTTGACCGCGGTGAGTGTGTATATACTTCACCCAAGGTTATGGAAATTCGTGATTACTGTTTAAAGGAGCAGGATACTCTTTGGGAAGAGTCCAAACGTTTCGTAAATCCTCATAAGGTTTATGTTGACCTTTCCAAAAAGCTGTATGATACCAAGATTCAGCTCTTAGACCAAATGAGTGAAGGCTAAAATTTGTTTTGTTTATTTACGGACATGCTAAGATACAACAAAGGAGCATTCATATATGAAGGTCAAATCACAGACAATTATTGCCGTTTTAATCACAGCGGGTTTGTGCGCCATTTACGCAGCGCTTCCTTATGTAGGTACTGTTTCCTTAACAAATATTGCACTTAGTATACTTGTTTCTGTTTTTTTGTTTATTGTAATACTTTGTGTTCTTTACAGAATAGCTCCTACTATATTAACCAGAATACACTGCCCCAAAATAGAAAATAAGATTTACACTACATGGACAAATCGTCGTTTTGTATTAATACTTTGGGGACTCCTGCTGATTTGCTGGCTACCCACATACCTGGCTTTCTTTCCCGGTATATTTGGCTATGACGCTCCCATACAAATGCAACAGTTAATGGGAGAAGCCCCTTTTTCTGCACATCATCCCATTCTCCACACATTTATCCTCGGTGGTCTTATGGAATGCGGAAAAAATCTTTCCGGCAGCTATAGTGGTGGTGTTGCACTTTTTTGCATTATTCAGGGAATCCTGGTAACCGGAAGTATTTCATACTGCTTTCTTTTTATGAAAATCAAACGAACCCCTTTCCCGGTTCTGGCAATCACATTTCTGGTCTGTGCCTGCAATCCGGTATTACAGGTATTGTCCTTTAACATTACAAAAGATATCTTATTCGGTGTATGCTTTCTCCATTTTATATTGTGTTGCTATAAATGGTTGGAAAAACAGGAGGTACATACCAAATCAGAAATACTACTTCTTGTGTTTTGGGGGATTATGTCCTGTCTTTTACGCAATCAGGGCAAATATATTATTCTGGTATTGTTACTGCTTTGCCTGATTCTATACCGCACCGACCGTAAGCTTTTATTATCACTTGGCACAATCATAATTGTCAGCCAGCTATTTTTTGCAATAAGTACCAATGTATTTGGAGTTAAGAAAACCGATGAAAGAGAAATGCTTAGTATTCCTATGCAGCAGATGGCCTTTGTTTGCAATCAATATATGCAACAGGGGGATGTGAATCTGACACAAGAGGAATTCGACAAATTCACACTTCTGGTGAATGCAGAATATCTTCCCAATTACAGACAGGACATTTCGGACCCTGTTAAAAGCTATTTTAATACAGCCGTTCTGAAAGAAGATTTACCCGGATATATTAAATTGTATTTATCTATTGGCTTAAAAAATCCAGGCTATTACCTAATGGCCATGCGTAACATGATTTATCCTTATTGGAATATGACATTAAGCCAATTTCGGTATTTATGTGTAGAAAATACATTTCCCCATGTTTCGACAAAATGGGGAATCCAGCAAACTACCCTTTTTCCCTCTTATAAGGAATTTCTAACTGATTTCATACTAAGTACTTTGGGTAACAAGTCCTCAATTATTACATGGCTTTTACAACCGGGGATCTGCATCTGGATTTTAACTGCATTGTTGGGAATCGCAATTGTACAAAATAATAAGATAATACTTATAGGAACATCCATACCTTTCCTGTTTTTCGGAACCTTATTATTAGGTCCGGTTGCTTTATTCCGCTATATCTATCCATTAATGCTTGCAACACCTTGGGCTACTACCCTGTTATGCAACAGTTTAGAATCTGCAAAATCCAACAAACCATAAATATTGTAATTTAATAGGAGCAGGTTACCATGACACAAATTGGTTATGATATCCTACTCCTTTTTATTCCAACAAACCGCTCGAGCAGCCTTTACTGCTCCATCTGTCGTCCTAGGAAGGTTGCGGCAGACTGCAAAAGTTTCTGCTCTACTTCACCCATACGGTTTTTCTGTTCAGTCTCCAACAGTAATACAGCTCCGATAACATCTCCCTCACAAATAATTGGTACGATTGCCTGGTGCTGAAATTCTTCCTGTACTTCATCTGAAACAACAACATAATTTCTGTCACCTTTGGAAGCAAAAACACTTTCTCTCTGGTCCATCTTTTCTTCCAACTGAGTGCTTACTTCCTTCCCTGCAAAAGCTTTGCCACCACCGGCCACAGCAATAAACTGATCTCTGTCCGCAATCAAAGCCACATGACCGGATACCTTAGCCAGACTTTCTGCATACTGCTTTGCAAAGGTTGTCATCTCTCCAATAGGGGAATACTTCTTCAAAATCACCTGTCCTTCCCTGTCTGTAAAAATCTCAACAGGGTCGCTTTCCCTGATGTGTAATGTTCTGCGAATTTCCTTGGGAATAACAATACGGCCTAAGTCATCTATTCTACGCACAATACCTGTTGCTTTCATATAAAAAATTCCTTTCTTTACATTTTCTAGTTTTGAAACTAGTATCTGTAAAGAAAGGAATTTTATACCTTAAATACTTACATTCATTCGATGTTTGACCATATCACTTGTATCCTCTAATTGCTTAATACTTTCATTATATTTTAACAGCTCTATTTACCTTTTTAAGTTGACAAAAATTTTTTCCAAATTTTGTAACCAATCCGTAAGTGTTCCTGTCTTTATAGGTAAGCAAACAAAAAATCTTTAAATTCGGGGAGGAATTTATTATGTTAAGAAAAAAAATTATTGCTCTTATTTGTCTCGTTGGTTTAACCACTTCTTTAACTGCATGTGGTGAAGCTGCAACAACTTCAGAAGTTACTTCTGATTACAGACCTTCCAATAAGGTCGAAAAACCCATAGCGAATACCGCTTCATCTTCCGGCAGTAGTACTGAAAGCGGAACTACTACACAAAATGATGTCGTTATCAGAAAAGCCAAAGAAGAATCCTTCTTAGATGAATTCTCCTATGAACTGAATTCTGCTTATGATAGTATTTGCTGTGAATCTGCAGAAGTCGAGTCTTTCATGCCGGGAGATTATTATGAAGAGGAGTTCAACACAGAAGAATACAACTACATCCAGGAAAATGGCTTTCTGAAAGTAGCTACTTCTCCATTATCTACCTTTGCTGCAGATGTGGACACAGGCTCATACAGCAACTTCCGTCGTATGATTCATGATAACTATTCCTTGGAAGATATTCCTATGGGTGCTATCCGTGCTGAAGAAATGATTAACTATTTTGATTATGACATCAAAGAAAGCAGAGATGATAACCGTTTTGCAGTAGCTTATGAAACAGGCATCTGCCCATGGAATGAAGACAATGATTTATTAATGCTGACCGTAAAAGCTAAAGATGTAGATTTGGATTATGTAGGTAATAATTTTGTATTCCTCATTGACTCTTCAGGCTCCATGCGTTCCAATGATAAAGGTGATTTGGCTATTAAATCCTTTAAACTTCTGGCTGAAACCTTAACCGAAGACGACCGTGTATCCATCGTTACCTATTCCGGCTCTTCACAGGTCATATTGGACAGCTGTGATGGTGATGATTATGACAAAATATGCAGAGCTTTGGACTCTATTGAATTCGGTGGCGGCACCAATGGTAGCGGTGGTATTACCGCAGCATACGAGCTGGCAGATGAAAACTTCATGGAAGGTGGTAACAATCGTGTCATCATCGCTTCCGACGGAGATATGAACTTAGGTATTACCAGCACCGGTGGCCTCACAGATCTTATTAGCGAAAAGAAAGAATCCGGTGTATTCTTAACTGTACTGGGTTATGGTACCGGCAACTATTCTGATGCCAACATGGAAAGTCTGGCTGACTGCGGTAATGGTAATTATCACTATATTGATTGCATTGAAGAAGCTGAACGTGTACTGGTAGACCAATTAAAGGAAACTACTGTTACTGTTGCCAAAGATGTAAAGCTTCAGGTAGAATTCAACCCTACTCAGGTTTCTGAATACCGTTTAATCGGTTATGAAAACCGTACTATGGCAGCAGAAGATTTTGAGGATGATACCAAGGATGGCGGTGAAACCGGCGCCGGTCAGACCGTAACCGTTCTGTACGAACTGGTTCGTAATGATGATGGTAATAAAGGTAGCGATCTGAAGTACCAGACTGACCGCGAATTAACAGACGCAGCCTTGAGTGATGAATTATTAACTCTCTCCATCCGTTATAAAGAACCCGATGGCAAGAAAAGTGTAGAAGAAAACTTTGATGTACTTGCTCCAAAAGATTCTTCTGATGACCTTTCCGAAGATTTATCCTTCGTTGCAGGTATTGCAGAGCTTACCATGATTATCAATGACAGCGATTATCTTGGCAATGCTACCATGGACTCTGCATATCAGCTGGTTAAGAACGGTACTGCTGATGATGAAGCCCGTGAAGAATTGTGCAAAATGATGCGTAATTTAAGATAACTATTAGCTGTCTGCTACTCTCAGCTAAATAATCAAGAGAGTAGCAGACAGCTTGAAAGGATCCTTATGAAGAAGAAACTTATTTTTTCATTTTGCATCATGTTATTTATTCTGATTAGTATCTATTTTATTATCTCCTTTACTAAAAGGGAATGGAAGGCTGTAGAGCTTCCTTCTGATGAAATTTTACTTATCAGTCAATATGTAAACTTTGCATGGGGATATCAAAATAATGGTATTTTTATTGATTCTGAGGGTGGTGTGTATTCCTTTGATTTTACGCAAACTTCATACAATCTCAATCAAGCCTCAACTGATGCCGACTTCATAAATAATCTACATACTATACGCGCTAATGAAGACCCTATCACTACCCTGAATGCTGACACCCTCAAAGAGCTTTATTGGTATGTTTCACACATAAATATTGACAGCACCTTTACCAAGACTCATCGGGCATGTGATGCCGGCTCAGACTCGCTAAAAATTTATGACACAAGTGTTCAGAAACTTATTACCTGTTACGAGACCGGCGACTATGATGGTGAATTACAGGATGCATATGCCAAGAAATTATATTCCTTGTTTAAAAGAAAGATACAACCAATTATCAACTTTAGCACCATTAAAAATGATTCTAAACAGTCCTTGAAATCCGACTCAAAGGATAGCACTGAAATATCTGTAATCCAAGCTGAAACTCTTCCAACATATCATTTCACTTCTTCAGAAGAAGTAGAGCAGATGCCGGATGAAGATTTAATTTTTATTAATCAACATACCTATAAAACTATGGATTTTTATGAAGATGGTGAATTCAAGGAGTTGGATCTGTTCGGAATTGAACCGGATAGAGATATATATGAAAATGTTTCTATTGATTTTTTCTGGTTAAAGGATTTAGAGATAGACCTGGATGTTTCTAAACCTATTCCGAAATCTGAATTTCAACGATTGGTAGATAATGATATTGAAATGATGTATTACTATGCCAATACACAAAAACCAGGTGATGAAACAGGTCGCGTTGTGGTTAGTAAGGATACTTTTTTCTGTGGTGAAAATGATTTGTATGCAGAATATAGTGTACGCTACACTCAAAGGTGCACCATGTATGAGAATGATAAATTAACCTCAACCGACGTTCCCAGAGCATACAGGCAGGTGTATTTAAAGAATTATATTGTTGAGACCAATGTAAATCACTGGCGCGCCTATTTGTTAGGGGAATTAAGTGCTGATTATGTAAAAGAACAATTAGACGTTTTTCATTCATATGATACCAATCCCATCATTTATAGGGAAGTCATTGAACAGGATAACCGCTATATCTATTCTACTTATTATACCAGCTTTGAATATAGTGGCTGGGGTAAGAATAATGTAGTAATCTTATGGAATCACAAAAATTATGTGTATAAGAACTCGCATCTGGTAACCGGTACTAATCCTTTTGAAATACGAAGAGCGGAGATACTGGGAACAGAGAATGATGTTCTTCCTGTTGAGTGACTGTTTACGAATAAATCTAAGGGCGACTAAAAGCCGCCCCCTTTTATTTTCTTACTTCTCCAGTTCCTGATACATCTTTACAATATCTTCAAAATCTCCGCCTACCAGTGTACCATCCGCCAATCTTCTGAACTGATTCATAAACAACCATGCATGCTCACAGGTATGATGTCTGACTTCATGGCCCTGACCACTGATGCTTCCAAATACACAGTAACACTTGTTTCCTTCACTCTCAAAAAGGTTCAAGGTCAGCACACTGCCTCTTATCGGGTCATCGATCTTACATATTACATCCCCATCAATTCCCCAGATAGGATTTTTCCAATCTTCCTGCTTCTCATAATCCACATCATACTTGGTTTTGGTCTGGTTAATTTTCATGACATAGCCCATTCTATCCACACATTTCTGTGCTTGGAAAGGAAGCTCTGGCAAAGGGGTAATCTCACCACCTGTATAAAACACAGGAACAATCTTATCCTGATTATATCCAGGCACTTCACTACCATAAGAATTGCAACCCACATCAAAAGTTGCATCCATAGGTGCCACAGCAGCAAAAGTTAACGGATATTCCTGATACATATCCCAAGATTTACAACCACCCATGGAGAAACCAGTGGAATAAATCTTTTCACTATCGATATGATACTTTTCCTCTAAATGTACAATCAGCTCCATCATTTCCGTAGCAGTACTATTCAAATGGTTTTCAATACAAACCAAAAGGAAGTCGTACTTAGCAGCAATTCTGGACCAGCCGGAAACACTGCTCATAAAGAAAGTAGAATCTCCGCCTCCATGAAAACAAAGCACTAAGGGAAGCTTCTTACTACCGTCCATGCTTGCTTTGTTATAGTATGCCATATAACCCACCTTATGCTCTGTAGTCCCTGCATCATCTCCCTTATTATCAGGAGCAGTGGTTACGATACAAACACCGGGCTCCATAGCCACGCCCATCTTTTCAAAATCGGGATCAATTTCCAGATTACCCACCATACGCTTAAACTGCTTGGTAAATGCATAATAATCTTCAACATAGTCTGCCTTATCCTTGATTAACAGATGGTCACAACCCTCCTTGAAAATAGCATTCACTTCTTCACTGTTACCAACAGAAATCACAGGAATGTCTCTCTTCTGCAAATCCGGAACTATGGATAAATTCTCCAGCACACAGGTCACAGGAGTGATATCCCCCTTGCCGAACAAACCATCTCCCTCTACTTTTTTCAGGCAATTCTTTGCTATGTAATCCGCCGCGATTCCCCGACCATACAAACAGGTTCTTAAAATAGCACCTCGGATAAAATACTCACCCCAGCATTTATTGAAACGGTCCCACATCTTGGCCGCACCATCCTCATAATACTGGCTGATTTTGGACTGGGAAATGATGGCTTCGAAAATATCTGATGGTGCCTTTTCCCACCCACCTTCATTGGTAGGATAAACAAATACCACACTACCTGCGAAGTCTGATGCAATCTGAGCAAGACCTGTTTCCTCAGCATATTTTTTTGCCTCCTCAGGGCTACTTTCTGTTTCTTCAAATACCAATTGATAGGGCGCCAAAAAACCATAATTGATAATATCTGCCATCAATTCTGTAGTAGGCACATATACTTTCACACGGAATTTTTCAAATTCCTTTTCCCACATTTTACTTCCATCAGAAAACACTGTTCTCTCTGGTAAATCTTGCATAACCTTATACCCCTTTCTCGTCGCGAAACAATTTAGTAAATCGTTTTAATTATATCACAATCATAGGGTAATTGGCTATACTTTACAAAATATTCATCTGAAATCCACAATACTTTTCATCTACCTTATAATTTTTTCCATAATCTGCCGGCGTTTTTGCAACTTTCATTTCATATCGTGCACTTTTTTATATTATTAGCACATTATTTATTTAATAGATATTTGTTTTTGGGAGTATTTCACACTTTTTTATTTTATGAGTTTTCCTCTTTTTATTACCGACTTCACCATTAAATTTTCATCAAGTAACACCAAATCTGCTCGTTTTCCTACAGAAATAGAACCACACTCTTCATAAATCCCCAAACTTTTAGCCGGATTCTGAGTCATACACATAATTGCATCCTCCAATGAAATACCTGCAACTTGCACAATATAACGTAATGCCTCAGGCAAAGAAACAATAGAACCCGCTATAATTTCTGTTCCGCTTATTACTGCCCTGTCTTTTCTGATGGTTACCTGTTGCCCTCCCAACTCATAATCACCCATAGACATTCCGGTAGCCCTAATACTGTCACTAATTACTATAATCTTATCTTTTCCCAACATAGCAAATGTGGCTCTTATAACAGTAGGATGTACATGTATTCCATCGCAAATCAGCTCCACCTCTATATCCTTACAATCATATACTGCTCCTACGATTCCAGGCTCCCGATGGCTGTAAGCAGTCATTCCATTATACAAATGGGTTACATGACACGCACCGGCTTCAAAAGCTGTCTTGGCAGTACCATAATCTGCATTGCTATGAGCCAGTGTTACTTTCACCTCATCTTTTATTTCTCTAATAAACTCTAATGCCCCCTCCTCTTCCGGAGCTATCCCTATATATTTAATTAAGCCCTCTGCAGACTGTTGAAATTGACGAAACAAGGTAACTTCCGGTTTCCTGATATCATCCTCTTTCTGAGCCCCTTTCTTTTCTTTACTGATAAAGGGGCCTTCCATATTAATTCCTGCCAAATCAGCATGGTTGTCATATTCCCCACAAGCTTTCTTTTCATGGAAAACAGCTCCCTGCTTTAATATTTCCCCTAAACGTTTGATTGGTAATGTCATGGTAGCAGGAGCTATGGTCGTCACCCCTATATTTGCCTGATATTCTGTTATTTTTTCCACAGCCTCCAAAGTCCCGTCACAAAAATCGTATCCATTACACCCATGCAAATGAATATCAATCATTCCCGGAATCAGATAAGCCCTCTCTCCATTCAGGCATTGCTGCTCCCCATCCTTTATATACCTTTTTTTCTGCAAATCATAGTCCAACGTATCCTGCAAAAAAACATTGGTTATCCTATCCTTTTCAATAACAACCATTCCCTCTTGAAAGCCGTTCTTCTCTGTATAAAGGTTTACATTATGAATTACCATTTTGTCCCCCATGCATATCACATCCCTTTTCATAGAGACGAGATATTCTTTGCTAATCTCGCTCTGATGAGCGGTCATCGAATACCATATGGTGCAACCACGATAGTGCTCACCTCTTCGCCATCACAAAAAATTACCATTAACAGGTTCCCCCGTTAATGGTAATTCTCTCACCTGTTATTTCGACTTTTGAATCTCTTTTACTGTAAGCAATCCCGACATTGGTTTTCCGTTTACTCTGTCACAAACTCGGATAGTGGTTCTGCACCATTCCCAAGTATCATCTGATCCTTTACGTCGATATTCTACAGAAATATGGTTCTTGGTTTCCAATTCCTTTAACACATGCTTTGTATCAAAAAATTCCTTTGCCTTTTGTATATCTTCCGGACAAATGGTACCATTTTCAATATGTACCTGTATCATTTCTTCATATTTCCCTTGTTCCATTAAATGATTTTCATCCGGATATAGCATACGACCAAAATTCTCCTGCAGATGTACATAATAAACTTCCTTATACTCCTGCACCAATTGATTCATAGCCGCCTCACACATATGTATTCTGGTGTCATCTTCCAACATACAGCAAATATAACCCTTCTGATATCTGGTAAATACCAGCTGTAAATAACGCTTGGAATAAGCACTATAAATCGGTATGTCAAATTTCTCTCCCAGATATGCGGTACGATACATTTTATCAAATAATTCTTCCCGTCTGTGAGCGAATGCTTTAGCTGCCATAAACTGCATACGAACCACACTTCCACCGGTAATACGTCCAATTTCCTTATTAGCATAGATAATCTGACACTCCCTGACTTTATGCTCTTCATCCAAAACCGGCTTAATCAATACACATCCTCGTGGGAAATCTCCATAATACTTCTCTATATGGCGCCATTGTCTCTCTGTTAATTCCTCTACATCGTATTCTCCGGATGTTGTAACTTCTTTCTTTTCCTGCAACTCTGTCAAATCCATCAGTGAACCATAATAAATCCGATGGCCATCATGTTCCCTCAGAAAATGAATACTGATTCGTACCCAAAGTCTCCTTCCGTCCATTCGTACAAAATGAATATACTCTGTTGCTTCACTGTTCTGATTCTCTCCAGCCTGTTTGAAAATGCGTAATATTTTTTCCTTGTCTTCTGCATTTACATGTAAAAGGAAATCACTCTTATTAGGGTTATCACTCTCTACTGCCTTAGAATTTCCTCCCAACAAATCATAATATTGATTGTTTACCCGAGTAATCTTTATATTATTCTCATACATATCATAAAAGGCAGCCGGACCCAAAATATTATTCAATAAAGTATCACTGAAAACATTTCTATCCAGAAACTCATTCATCCGCAGAGCTTCTACTCGTTTACACCAAATACCATCCTTATCCAGATTGTGAACATCCCTTATTAACTCTTCAAAATCTGCAATGGGCATGGGTCTGTAATAATAATATCCCTGTGAATATCTGCAACCCATCTTCAACAAAAAGCTTTCCTGCTTCTGATTTTCCACTCCTTCTACAATAATAGGTAACTGCATCTGTCTGGCCATATTCACTACCGATTCCAGTATGCCAATCCCCTTTTCTTCTTCACTATCATTAATTTCCAGAAAACGCATGTCCAACTTCAATACATCCACTGCTATACTGCGTAACATATTCAAAGAAGAATATCCGCTTCCAAAATCATCCATCATCACCCACATCTTAGCATCTCTAAGTTGCTTCACTGTACGAATGACCTTGTCATTATTCTCTACATAAGTACTTTCTGTAATTTCCACCTTTAATAGGTCAGAAGACAGTTTATATTTTTCCAAAAGCTCCATTAAAAAACCGGGCACATCCATGGAATAAATATCAATACGGGACACATTAATAGAAACCGGCACAGGTTCAAATCCCCTATCAATTAAGGTTCTCAACCATTTGCATACCTTCTCCCAAACATAACGGTCCAAACTGGCAATAAAACCATTTTTCTCAAGTACAGGAATAAATATACCCGGAGAAATGAGACCTTTTTTCGGATGAATCCATCGCACCAGACACTCTCCACCCACAATCTTACCGGTGGCAATATCACATTGTGGCTGTACATAAAACGTAAATTCCTGATTCTTTAAAGAACTTTGTATTTCTGAAAGAAGTCGTAATTCCTCTTCTTCCTTTTCCTCCATATCCTCAGAATAAATACAATGACGTTGGGAATAATTACCCACAATCTTTTTGAGTGCCATAGTCGCTCTGTCATACATGGTTGCAATATCTATAGCGGTATCGGTAATCGGATAAACACCAAATGCCGGCAAAAATCCAACCGTATTGCTCCAACAAGCAACTTCTTTAGCAATGGCCCGATGAAAATCTCTAAACCGGTCCGTATCCATTTGCGTCAAAATCGCAAAATTATCCCCACCAAAATAGCCGATAACACCGCCATAATTGATGCGATATTCCTTCAGTTTTTCAGCCACTCGTTTCAGCAATTCATCTCCCTGTTCTCTGGAATATATCTTATTAAATAACCGGAAATGCTCCAAATCAATGGCTAATACACAATATCCGTCACCATCCACACTCTTTAAGAACTCTTCAGCTTTCTGAAAGAAAGTATGGCTTAAATACAGACCGGTTAAAGCATTCACTTCCAATCCATTAATTACAATGGCTTCGCTTTCAGTAATGTCATATTCTTTACGTATCCGATCCATACTTTCACCTCCATCCTTGGACTATATACCACTCTCATTTTACTACTTTTTGTCTAAAAAATCAATGTTTTTACCAAAAATAAACTGTATTTATCGTGAATTTTCGCACAAATAAAGCGTATAGGATTTTTATTCCTACACGCCTTTGTCTATTTCTTCTCTTCCAACAAAAACTCCTGCATATCCTGCAATAGTCTCTCTGTAGTGCTAAGCAGATTTTCTGCATCCTTCTCTGCCACTCCGCATTTATAATAACGGTAGGTAAAGAAAGGATTTCCATAGGCTGTAAAGCTTAAATTATCCTTGTGTCTCTTTATCAGCTCCGGAATCTGTTCTACCTTAATCCTTGCATCGGAGCGAAAAATCAATTGAATCCTTTCATTTTTTCCTTTAATCTCTGTCATAAACAATTCATGAGCGGCCACTCTTATCAGTGCAATCCGTAGCAGATTTTCTACACTTCTTGGTACCTCACCAAAACGGTCCAACAGCTCATCCAGCATATCATCCCGCTCCTTTAGGTTCTCAATCCCTGCAATCCTTTTGTAAATATCCAGCTTCTGCACTTCGTTCACAATATAGCTGGCCGGAATATATGCATCTACATCCATATCCACAGTGGTAGTAAAGTCTGTAGGTGCAGTAGGAATTCCTTTCAAATTCTTTACTGCCTCATTCAGCATCTTACAATACAGATCATACCCTACTGCTTCCATATGTCCATGCTGTTTCGTACCCAACAGATTGCCTGCACCACGGATTTCCAAATCTCTCATAGCAATTTTATATCCACTTCCCAAATCCGTAAATTCCTTTATGGCTGCCAAACGCTTTTCTGCTACTTCCTTCAGCATCTTATCCCGCTTGTACATTAGAAAGGCATACGCTGTACGATTCGATCGTCCAACACGTCCTCTCAACTGATACAACTGGGAAAGCCCCATATTATCGGAGTCATGAATAATCATGGTATTGGCATTGGAAATATCTAAACCCGTTTCAATAATCGTAGTAGAAACCAACACATCAATTTCTCCGGCAATATAGTCAAACATAATTCGTTCCAGCTCATGCTCCTTCATTTGTCCATGAGCAAAAGCCACTGTCGCTTCCGGTACAAGCTTTGCTACATTTGCCGCTACATCCGCTATATTATTCACTCTATTGTATACATAATACACCTGCCCGTTTCTTGCCAGCTCACGGACAATGGCCTCACGCACCATTTCCTCGTTGTATTCACAAACAAAGGTCTGTATGGGTAACCGTTCTCCCGGTGCCTCCTCCAACACACTCATATCACGAATCCCTATGAGACTCATGTGTAAGGTACGAGGAATGGGTGTTGCTGTCAATGTTAATACGTCTACGTTCTCTTTTAACTTCTTGATTTTTTCCTTATGGGTCACACCAAAACGCTGCTCCTCGTCTATTATCAGAAGTCCCAAATCCTTAAATACCACATCCTGAGACAGGACTCTGTGGGTACCAATAATAATATCTACAAAACCCTTTTGCAAATCTGTAAGGCTTTTCTTTATCTCCCCCGGTGTACGGAATCGGGACAACAAATCCACGCGGATGGGAAAGTCCTTCATACGCTGAATAAAGGTATTATAATGCTGTTGTGCCAAAATGGTAGTAGGTACCAGATATACTACCTGCTTACCCTCCTGTACTGCCTTAAAAGCTGCACGAATGGCAATCTCTGTCTTACCATATCCCACATCTCCGCAAATCAGGCGATCCATAATTTTGGTGCTTTCCATATCAGCCTTTGTATCCTCAATAGCCAGTAGCTGATCTTCTGTTTCCTCAAAAGGGAACATTTCTTCAAACTCTCTCTGCCAAACTGTATCCTTACTAAAGGCATGGCCCTGACTTTGCTGACGCAAGGCATAAAGCTCCACCAAATCCTTTGCCACTTCATAAACAGCACTGCGAACCTTGGTTTTGGTCTTTTCCCACTCCTTGCCTCCCAGCTTATTCAGCTTAGGTGTTTTGGCTGCATCTGCTGCCGCATATTTCTGTATGACATCCAACCCGGTTGCCAGAATATACAGATTGCCTCCATCACGGTACTCAATCTTCATATAGTCCTTTACAACCCGTTCCATTTCCACTTTTTCAATGCCACGATAGATACCCAGACCATGGGATTCATGGACCACATAGTCTCCTACCTTTAGCTCATTAAAATCATTTATCTTCTGCCCTTGATAGAGCTTACGCTTCTTCTTTTTACGTTCCTTGCCAAAAATATCCGACTCTGAAATTACTACAAATTTCAACAAAGGATATTCAAACCCTTTATTTACATGGCCATAATAGGTCAAAACCTCTCCCGTTTGTACCTCTCTGAAGGGATCCTCTGTATACACTGCTGCCAGCTCATGTTCCCGCAAATCCTCTGCCAGACGTTTCGCTCTGGTACGGGAACCGGACAGCAATAGTACCCTATAGCCATTCTTTCGATACTGCTTCAAATCCTTTACCAAGGCTTCAAAACTATTGTTATAGGAGGAAACACTTCGAGCATTTACACTCACTTTGCGGTCTGCATGAACCAGGCTGTTACGGGTCGCCATAATGGAAAGAGTTACTATTGGTGCCCTCATCAGCTTGGCCATAACATACTCTCCACTACAAAGTAAATCCATCTGTCCGGGTAATATATATCCCTTCTTAGCCCGTTGCTCCATACTCTCACGAAATTCCAATTCCACTACCTTTACCTGGGCTTCTATATGAGTAGGTTCATCCAAATAAAATACCAAGGTGTTGTTTTTCTCTTTCTCCGCCATTTGCAGAAAGATTTCCGGCAGTGTGACTAAATCCTCATAAAAGTATCGGATATAGCCTTCCACATTCATTACATTCCGGAATTCCAGAAGCTGTTCCTTCAATTCTCTCACCTGAGTAGCAATACGATGCGCCTCCTCCGGCATATGTTCTCCCCGAAAATATTCTTCACGTATCTTTGCTTCCTTCACCAATTTATCCAATCCCTGATGAATACGTTCATCCTCTAGCACAAACTCCGTAGCAGGATAAATTGTTATACTATTCAACTTCTCTACAGAACGCTGACTTAACACATCAAAGCTTCGGATAGAATCCACTTCATCTCCCCAAAGCTCTATACGATAAGGATTCTCCTCTGTCAGTTCAAAAATATCTACAATGCCGCCACGAATACTGAATTGGCCGTTTGTTTCCACCTGATAGGTTTTTTCATAACCAAAAGAGACCAGCTTTTCAGCCAGTCGTCTTTCATCCAGTACTCCACCCTTTTCAATCCTTAAAATATCTTTGTCCTCTTCCCAAATTACTTGTGGTGTCATAAGTGCCGCAAAGGTAGTAACCAGTGTCATAGGTTTCTTTTCCGTCAATCGGCGCAGTACCCTGATACGCTCCTTGGTTAATTGATTACCATGAATATCTGCCTGAAAAAAGATTAAATCCTTAGCCGGATATAAAAGCACATTTCTATCAAAAAAACGATACTCTTCATAGATTTCCTTGGCACGTAAATCGCTGTAGGTCACAATCACCTTGTACTTAATACCCTCTGCCAATCCATAGATCATATGCAGCTTCTGTGAATCCACACACCCACTGATGGCAGTTACATCTTTTTTCTTCTGTATGAAGTTTTTAATATCACTGTACTCTGCCAGTTCTGTAAGAGGTGCCAATAATGCCTGCATAATAAACTCCTTAGCTTTGTTGTGTTGACTTTCTGTTAAACTGATTCATAGCTTTGTCCACATCTCCTGCCATCATCATACGGATAGCATCCACTGCACTCTTAGCCGCTTCATCCATGAGCTTACGCTCTCCACTGCTGAAATGTCCCAAAACATAATCCGCCAAATCATATCCCTTGGGCTTTTCACCTACGCCCATTTTCACACGCATAAAGGTATCATGTCCCAGATGGGCAATAATATTCTTCAGTCCATTGTGTCCACCGGCACTGCCCTTTTTGCGAATTCTGATGCTGCCCACATCCAAACTGGTGTCATCAGAAACCACAATCAGCTCCTGCTCCTCGTTCACCTTATAATAGTCTATGATGTCTCTGACACTTTCACCACTTAGATTCATATAGGTCTGTGGTTTCACCAAAATTACCTTCTGACCATCTAAAACACCTTTGCCAATAATGGCCTTGTGCTTTTTCTCAATTACAGAAATACCGGTCACATCTGCCAAAGCATCTATGACATCAAAACCAATATTATGTCTGGTATTTGTATAATCTTTGCCCGGATTTCCCAGGCCTACAATAATATACATAACTTATTTTCCTTCTATTCTGCCACTTCCACCATAACCGGTATTTTGTGACGTTCTTCATAACTATAACGATGACCCTGATAAATCAATGTGAGCTTCTCACTGCCATCAAAAGCATTGCTTGCAATCTGTTCCACACTATTGGGGATTCGCAACTCTGTAAGACTCTTACACTCAGAAAAAGCAAATTCCTCAATACGAACCATCCCCTCCGGAATGTACACGGAAGTAAGATAGGGGCAACCATAAAACATACAATATTCAACGTTTTGCTGAACCAGAGGGATTTCAACTTGCTCAATGCCAGTTCCCCGATATGCACCATAGTTTACTTCTGTCACTCCGTCTTCACCGGCTATGGTTCTTAAATTGATACAATCTGCAAATGCATTCTCTTCTATTTGATTAATGCTAGTGGGAAGACTTAAAAACTCCATACTCTCACATTTTGCAAAAGCCTCTTTACCAATGGCAGTAACCTTCGTTCCCTCTATTGCATCCGGCACTACCACAACCTTATCATTTCCTATATATTCAGCAATATAAACACCATTTTTAGTTATTTCATATTGGAAATCCAATGCCAGCTTTTCAGACAAATCATCTGCCATTTCCCAATAGGTATCATAATTATAAACCTTCTCACCTTTAACTACTTGCACATTTATTGAATCAAAAAATGCATTATAATTAATGGCCTTTATCTCCTCCGGTACCACTACTGTCTCCAAATTATAGCACATCTGAAAGGCTCCATTATCGATTCTAACCAAAGTTTCGGGAAGCTCCACATATTTCAAATCAGGACATTCACTAAAGGCGCCGGCACCCATCTGTACAATATTTGTTTCAGATAAACAAACCTTTTCAAAAAACGTTTCTGCAAAAGCAAAATCACCAATAACAGTTACACTTTTCGGAATGTCCAACTGCTGCAAGCTGGTACATCCGTTAAACATATAATCTGCCACCTTTTCTAAATCAGAGGGTAAATATGCATATATTAATTGCGTACAGTATGCGAATGCGGATTCACCCACTACCATAACAGAATTGGGTATGATAATCTCCTTTAAAGCAGTTTCTGAAAAAGCTCCTCTGGCAATTTCCTTTACTCCGTTAAGCAGGTTTGCCTCCTCCAACATCCTGCAACGACAAAAAGCCGCTTCGTCTATCTTTTTCACACTTGTGGGAATGGTAACATTTCTTAAATCGGTCTCCGCAAAAGCCCATGGTCCGATTCCTACTACACTCTCCGGTATCTCCACGACTTGAAGGTCACTGCATTGATAAAAAGCACCCTCTGCAATATAAGTAACTACTGCTCCATCAATCTCAGAAGGAATAATTACCTTGGGAGCAGTACCTTTATAACCAACAATAGTAGCTTCTCCATTCTTAATCTCATACATTAAATCCTGCAAGGAGGCTGCTTCCAACTCCGAAGAAGTTTCCTCTATCTCTTCTGTTTCAATTTCCTGCTCCCTATAGTCTGTGCTTTCTATATTTTCTATCACAGTTTCCTGACTTTCGTCCTTCTGCCTTTTATCTGATTTCAACAAATTCAGACCCAGCAAAATAGCAACCACAAGTAATAAACTTGCCACTATTCCTACGGGAACAACCCACTTTTTGCTACTTTTCTCTATATTACCGGCGTCTTGTGGTACAGAAGTATGAATGGTTACCTTGTCAATATAAGTATTGTTGGTAATGTTCTGCAAAGGCACCTGCATAACACCATTCATCACACCATACAATTCTTCAAATTTATAATCACCTGCCTGAATATCTGCCACAATCCAGTGGGCTCCGGCCAGATAATAATCAAAAGCTCCTGTAAGCTCCGTATCATCAATCTTGTAAGGTATAATAAATTTGCCACGCTTATCTGCAAGCCCCAATTCCTTGGGCACCTGAGTAGAAGCAGCAGAATTAGCACTATAAATTACCACCATCACCTTAATGGTAGCAATAGCATCACTAATGGCCACAGCCCATTCAGTACCCGGCGTAATATCCCTGGGCGCAATCCAACACTTCAGCCCTCTTGCCTCCAAAGCCTCACACATCTTGTCCGCTATTACTTTATCCTTTGAACTATGACTTATAAATACGTCTGCCATTTTCCTCACCTTAATCATGCATTTCTTTCGTTAAAATATACATACCCATTATATGTAAAGCCATAAGTATTTGTCAATGCCGCAGCATGCTCCTTGTCATGACTTTCACATTATGTTCAAATTATCATCAATCTCTTGTCTGGTTATATATTTATTATGTTCAATCTGCACATTGTTTAAATACATCCCTCTGTCGCAATCCTTATCCCAGTTCTTTTGGATATGTTTTGCCATCTCTTCTACAGAAACAATATACCATTTACTTATCCAGCCATGATTTCCTTCCCTATACGCTACCCGTTCATTATCCAAACGAAGCGCTGTCACATATCCTCCCGGGTCAGTAGACGATTTCCAATCAGCATCCCCATAACTAATTTCTTCATCACTTACCTTAAATCCGAATTCTTTTAAGTATTCTTTTTGCTCTTCTGTCATAATTTTACTTACCCGCTTCTGCTGTTTACATTCTTTAACCATACACATTTTACCACGAATCCTGCTTACGGTAAACAAACATTGACTCTCATCACATGTTCGAATTGTCCTACCCTACATGCGCCATATTTCTATCTTGAAGACTGCACTTGAATTTTTAAGATCGTAAAGAAGCGTTTGAACCTTTGGGCTCTACCGCTGTATATGTTCTTCAATATCAAATTATTAAATCAGGTGAAACTTGAAATTTTCACCTTACTGTGGTAAACCATATAAACTAAAATATACAATCATAGAAATAACATCAATCAATACAATTATTCCCAAAATAATTGCAGCAATCTTCAACCCCATTTCGATACAGTTTGCCTAGAAACACTCAAACGATTAGCAAGTTCTTCTTGTGATAAGCCTTTTTGTTTTCGAAGATTATACAATTTATTATGAAATTCCATCTTTAACAATCCTGTTAAGTCCAGTTGCACCGCCTTATTTACGGGAAAAAGTAATGTAAAATTCAATCTTCTGTTGCTTTCAATCTGTCTGTAAGACTGAAATTCTTGCGTGCTTTCAGACTCAACTTAAGTCTGAAAGAATTTGAGCGTGCTTATAATGCTCTCCTTATATCAGTCCCAAAAATCATCCGGTTTAATTGTCATGCCATACAGCTACAGCAGTAATCGTCAAAACGATGATACCCATCAAAACTGCTATTCATCCAGCTTTTCTAAATGACATCCTGAAAAATCAAGTTCCCTCAACAAGGACAACTCACTAAGCGGTTTATTAAACTCAATTGGATTTTTTGACAAATTCAGATAACTTAAAGCCTTACAATGAGAAAAACACACTGGATTAGAAAAATTACATCCTACCATGTCCAAGCCTTCCCTATCACGATACGATATAGTTCGAATTTTTCAATCTTCCTGTTTCTGCACTTCTGATAGCGAAATGACTCTAACCCCAAGGCTCACTTTCTAAATAAATAATTCTGCCATCCTTTAACGATATTTCCACCTTATGCTGCCATTCTCCACTGTAGTATAAAATATCCTCTACCTGATAATCCTTCAGAAACTCAAACCGCTCTAAAATGATTTCAGGCCCTCCATCTGACCCAAAATTAAAATCCACCCAATACACTTCTCCCTCTTCTGTAATGATACAGGGACATGGATTTACATCGGTTCCGCGATTAAATGTTTTCAGTCTCTTAATATTACTCAATCCGGTATATTTCTTTATCTGCCCCCTACAATAGTATGTACCAAATATGTAACTGCCGTTACCGTCATAACAATAGTACATATCTCCACCTGATATATACACATAAATACCATAACCCAAACATTCATCCCAAGGGGCGGCATAGCATTCAAAAAATACAAGGTCTGTGGTAGGCACAGGAACTACCAAACGCTTTTGTCCTTCAAGCACCTTGATTTTTTCAACATTCTGTTGTTCAATCGGATTTAGTTCTTTCTCATCATACCAATCATATTCTTCATTTCTCCAAAAGATTTCATGCCTGGCACGTTCAAGGTCTTCTACTGACATTCCTTCCAACAATTCCGTCGGTATTTCCTCTTCACTACTGGTTGGAAACAATTCTTCCATTTCCCAAGGATATCCTATTTTCTCCGAGTCTTCTGTTTCTTCTGAGTCTTCCGTACTCTCCTCGGATTCATCCGTTTCTTCAGAAGCTTCGCTTTCTATGACTTCCGTAGATTCCTCTTCCGGCTCTGTGCTTTCTTGTACTGACTCTGTAGTCTCTTCTGTTGCTTCCAGCACTTCCGCGGTCTGCACCAAACTCTCTTCCGTTTCCTTTGTCTCCTCAGTTTCCTCTGTCGGCTCTGACGGCTCCACACTCATCTCCACTAAACTTTTCGGGCCCTCTTCTTTTTCATCCGTCTCCTGATTCATGTCACAACCGGTCATAAGAAGAGCTAATGCTAAAATCACTAACCACTTTTTCATATGTTTCCTCCCCTTCGTAAGTAAATCTATATTCACACCCATTTCACATTGTTGGTGTACTTTTATCAACCTTTCTGATTCTGATTCTCTATTGTAAATCTAACCTTCCAATCTCCCTTCACAAGATTTTGGCAAGTAAAGAAATGCCCATAAATCTCATATTCATTTATTTCATCAGCATTGATATCAAATATATACTCCTCATAGCTTCCCCTTCTTTCCTCATCCCAGAATGCAATACTGCTTCCGGGCAGAACCTCTTTTCCATCTGTACCAACTAAATATATATATCCATGATTATCAAATTGTAAAATATCCTCCATCTAATTCAATTCGTACTTGCTTTATGCTCTCTTTAAAATATATTTCGCAATCTGTCTGCTTTGCTTCTGGTACTCTCCCATACCTTCATATTCCTTTTTGAAACCACACTTTTCCAGGACTTTTTTAGATGCAAGGTTTTCTGACACACAGATTCCATATACTATGTCTAATTCTTTTTTCTGCATTATCTCACTTAGAAATGCTTTTAATGATTCTGTGGCATAGCCATTTCCGGTATATTCTTTTCCGATATGATACCCCACTTCAAATCCTTCTTCTATCGGCACAAGCTGAACATATCCTATATTAGTTCCATCTTTCAGTAATACCGAATACACCAAGGGGCCTTCCGTCGACTCGTACATACTCATAAGAAACTCTATCGTTTCCCTTGCATCTTCTACGGTTTCAAACACTTCATCAGGCACGAACCGCCTAGTATCCTCATCCAAAGAATTTCTATGTACACTTTCCGCCATAGCTAAATCAAATTCGGTAATAATCACTCTTTCTGTTTCAATTCTCATCATTGTATCCCTCTGTAGAATTCAAATAATAATTGCTTTCAACTCTTAGAAAGTCGAGTAGACTAATGCCTCACGACACTAGCCCCTCACAGAACCGTACGTGCGGCTTTCCCGCATACGGCTCCTCATAATAACATTCACTTCTAGAACAACTTAACATATATCTTCGGTTTA
>JAFXCD010000041.1 GCA_017521605.1 Lachnospiraceae bacterium
AAAGAGAATAATATTGTATCCGGGTTAAAGATAATACCTTTGGGAGGCCTGGAGCAGATTGGTATGAATATTACTGCCTTCGAGTACGAGGACAGTATTATTGTTGTGGATTGTGGTTTGGCATTTCCGGCAGATGATATGTTGGGAATTGATTTGGTAATTCCGGATATCACTTATTTAAAGGATCATGTGGATAAAGTAAAGGGCTTTGTCATTACTCACGGTCATGAGGATCATATCGGTGCCTTGCCTTATATTTTAAAGGAATTGAGTGTGCCCATTTATGCTACCCGACTTACAATGGGGATTATTGAAAACAAGTTAAAAGAACATAATTTGACCAAATCCGCTAAGAGAAAGGTGGTTAAGTTTGGGCAGTCCATTAATTTGGGACAATTCAGAGTGGAATTTATTAAGACCAACCACAGTATCGTCGATGCTGCGGCACTGGCTATTTATTCCCCGGCAGGTACTGTGGTTCATACCGGAGATTTTAAGGTGGATTATACACCTGTATATGGTGATGCCATCGATTTGCAACGATTTGCAGAAATTGGTAAGAAGGGTGTACTGGCACTGATGTGTGATTCTACCAATGCAGAAAGACCGGGTTTTACCCAGTCTGAAAGAACGGTAGGTAAGACTTTTGATACTTTATTTGAAGAGCATAAAAACAGCAGAATTTTTGTGGCAACCTTTGCTTCCAATGTAGATCGAGTGCAGCAGATAATCAATACGGCATATAAATTTGGCCGTAAGGTAGTGGTGGAAGGCCGCAGTATGGTAAGCATAATTGAGACGGCTTCCAGTCTGGGATGTATTAATATTCCTGACAATACTTTGATTGAAATAGAACAATTAAAGAATTATCCTGATGAGCAGCAGGTTATTATTACCACCGGCAGTCAGGGAGAAAGTATGGCTGCACTGAGCCGTATGGCAAGCAATATGCACCGTAAGATTACTATAGGTCATGGGGATACGGTTATTTTTTCATCAAGCCCTATACCGGGTAATGAAAAGGCAGTAACAAGAGTAATTAACGAACTGCTTCGAAAAGGTGCAGATGTGATTTTTCAGGATACACATGTATCCGGACATGCTTGTCAGGAAGAGATAAAGCTGATTTATACTTTGGTACGTCCTAAGTATGCGGTTCCTGTACATGGCGAGTACAAGCATTTGAAGGCTCAGGCCAAGATTGCCCAGAGTCTGGGTATGGATAAGGAGGATATCTTTATCCTGTCCTCGGGAGATGTGTTGGAATTATCTGAGGAATCAGCAGAGGTTGTGGGTAAGGTGCCGGTAGGCGGTATTCTGGTAGATGGTTTAGGTGTTGGCGATGTAGGGAATGTGGTGTTACGTGACCGTCAGCATCTGGCAGAGGACGGTATTCTTATTGTAGTTATGTCCTTGGACAGATACAGTAGTCAGTTAGTGGCAGGACCGGATATTGTATCCCGTGGTTTTGTATATGTCAGAGAGTCAGATGAATTAATGGAAGAAGCAAGAGTAGTAGTGAATGAAGCAGTGAATCATTGTCTTGACAGAGGAATAACTGATTGGGGAAAATTAAAAAATACCACCAAGGATGCCTTGGGTGAATACGTATGGAAGAAGACGAAGAGACGTCCTATGATTCTTCCCATTATCATGGAGGTTTAACAGATGGAAAAGGCATTGCAGGCATATATATGCAAGCTTTTGGATTCACCGGAATATAAAGAATATGCTTTGCAAAAAGAAAAGGTAAAGCAGTATCCGGAGTTAAAAGCACAGATAGATGCGTTTCGTGCCAGAAATTTTGAGATGCAGACCAGTAAGGATATGGTTTTCGAAATGATTGAGGACTTTGAAAGGGAATACAGAGATTTTCGGGAGAATCCTTTGGTAGATGAGTTTTTGGCTGCTGAGTTGGCTTTTTGCAGACTATTACAGAAAAACAATGCAAGAATTACGGATGCTATTGATTTTGAGTAAGTTTGCAGGAGGCAGGGAGGATTATTATGAAAACAAGGGATATTGTAATATCAATATGCGAAACCATACTAAAAGTGGCAATTATTGCGGTAATAGTGATGTTTATCTATAGAGGTGCATTGCTGGCATATGATTATGGATATCGTATTTTTGAGGAAGCGCCTATGTCAGAGGGAGAGGGCAGAGAGGTAGTAATAACCATTTCGGAAGGAATGTCAGCCCAAGAAATGGGTGAGCTTCTATTTAAAAAGGGGCTTATTCGAGATGAGAAGCTGTTCCGTATTCAATATGTTTTATCGGAGTATAAAGAAGAGTTATTGCCGGGAACCTTTACATTACGGACTAATATGACAGTGGAAGAAATGTTAAAAGCAATGACTGTAAGTCCGGATGAGGAAGAGTAGATTACGGTAAACAAAGGATTAGATTATGATAGTAGATGATAGAATGGTTGCCTTTATTAATTCATTTGATAAAGGCAACACGCCTTTTTTAAGTGAAATAGAGAAATTTGCCATAGAAACTGAAGTGCCTATTATTCGTAAGGAAATGCAGACCTTCTTAAAGTTTTTATTGGCTATGAAGAAGCCTATGAAAATTCTGGAGGTAGGAACGGCGATTGGTTTTTCGGCACTTTTGATGAATGAATATGCACCAAAGGGATGTAAGATTACAACCATAGAAAAATATGAGCCCCGTATTCCGGTTGCTAAGGAGAATTTCAAAAAGGCAGGTAAGGAAGAATGTATTACGCTGTTGGAAGGAGATGCCACAGATATATTAAAGGAGTTGGATGATTCTTTTGATATGATATTTATGGATGCAGCAAAAGGACAGTATATACATTTCATGCCGGATATTTTGAGATTACTGGCAGAAGATGGCCTGCTGATATCGGATAATGTATTGCAGGACGGAGATGTAATAGAGTCCCGTTATGCAGTGGTGCGAAGAAATCGAACCATTCATGGCAGAATGCGGGAATATTTGTATGAATTAACCCATCATCCGGGGTTGGAAACCTGTATTTTACCGGTAGGTGACGGAATTACGTTAAGTGTAAAAGTAAGTATGCATGGAGAAGAGTATGAGAAGAGAAAAACCGGAATTGTTGATTCCTGCCAGTAGTCTGGAGGTATTAAAAACAGCTGTTATTTTTGGCGCAGATGCTGTATATATTGGCGGAGAGGCTTTTGGACTGCGTGCAAAGGCCAAGAATTTTACTATGGATGAGATGGCGGAAGGAATCGTTTTTGCCCATGCCCATGGAGTGAAGGTATATGTAACTGCTAATATTTTAGCCCATAATGAGGATTTGTCAAAAGCAGCAGAATATTTTGAAGAACTGAAAAATATGAAACCTGACCAACCGGATGCATTGATTATTTCAGACCCGGGTATGTTTGCCATAGCGAAACAGGTTTGGCCCGAAGTGGAGATACATATTTCTACACAAGCCAATAACACCAATTACCAGACTTATCTGTTCTGGTGGCAGTTAGGAGCTAAGCGTGTGGTATCGGCCAGGGAGCTTTCCCTTGCTGAAATTGCAGAAATACGGGCACATATTCCGGAGGACATGGAAATAGAAAGCTTTATTCATGGTGCTATGTGCATTTCCTATTCCGGCCGTTGCCTGCTTAGTAATTATTTTACCGGTCGTGATGCCAACCAGGGGGCATGTACCCATCCTTGTCGTTGGAAGTATGCAGTGGTAGAGGAAAAGCGCCCCGGAGAATATTTGCCGGTATATGAAAACGAAAGAGGTACCTATATTTTTAATTCCAAGGATTTGTGCATGATTGAGTATGTACCGGAAATTGTAGCTGCAGGAATTGATAGTCTGAAAATAGAAGGACGAATGAAAACTGCTCTTTATGTAGCAACCGTGGCTCGTACCTATCGTAAGGCCATTGATGCGTATTATGAGTCAGAAGAAACTTACCATGCACATATGGACTGGTACAAGGCAGAGATATCCAAATGTACCTACAGACAGTTTACTACCGGTTTTTACTTCGGTAAGCCGGATGAGAATACCCAGATTTATGATAGCAACACTTATGTAAATGAGTATATCTATCTGGGAATTGTGGAGGAAGTGCTGCAGAAGGAAGAAGGGGCAAGGTCTTTAGTAAGAATTGAACAACGGAATAAGTTCTGTGTAGGAGATTCCATTGAAATTATGAAGCCTGATGGCAGGAATGTAGAAGTAGTGGTAGAGGCTATGTATAACAAGGATATGGAGCCGGTTGAAAGCTGTCCTCATTCAAAACAAACCATATGGCTACAGTTGTCAGAGTCACCGGAACAATATGATTTGTTACGGGTAAAAGCGTGAAAATATGGTTGACCGATAAACACAGTTGTTGTAAAATGTGCATAACTATTCAGAGTTATGCGATTTTTTCAAGTTGCTAAGGAAAGTTTCGAAGAAGCTGTTTTGCGAATGAAGGCTCTGAATAGTTTGTGTATGGAAAGGACTTGGGTACAATGAACGAGCTGATAAATGTAGAAGAATTGTTTGGGTGTAAGGTGTTTACACATCGAAAGATGAAGGAGCGTCTGCCCAAGGAAGTATATAGAGAAGTAATGCGTGTCAGAGAACAGGGAGGAGAACTTTCTCTGGGCACTGCAGATGTAGTGGCAAAGGCTATGAAGGATTGGGCTATTGAGAATGGTGCTACCCATTATACACACTGGTTTCAGCCTCTTACCGGTATTACAGCAGAAAAGCATGATGCTTTTGTAACCCATCCGGATGAGGATGGTCGTATGATTATGGATTTTTCCGGTAAGGAATTGATTAAGGGTGAGCCGGATGCATCATCCTTCCCTTCCGGTGGACTTCGTGCAACCTTTGAAGCCAGAGGTTATACAACCTGGGATATTACATCGCCGGCTTTCTTAAAAGAAGATGCCACAGGAGTGATTTTGTGTATCCCTACTGCATTTTGTTCATACAAGGGTGAAGCTCTGGATACCAAGACTCCTTTACTCCGTTCCATGGAAGCTATTAGTGAGCAGGCTCTTCGTATAGTGAAGCTTTTTGGTAATACAGAGGCTACCAAGGTGACTCCCAGTGTAGGTGCGGAACAGGAGTATTTCCTGGTAGACCGCCAGAAATATTTGCAGAGAAAAGATTTGATTTTTGCCGGACGTACTCTTTTTGGTGCGCCTGCGCCCAAGGGACAGGAAATGGACGACCATTATTTTGGTACCATCAGAGAGCGTGTAGGTGCCTATATGAAGGATATCAATATAGAACTGTGGAAATTGGGCGTAAGTGCCAAGACACAGCATAATGAGGCGGCTCCTGCACAGCATGAGCTGGCGCCTATTTATGAAACAGCTAATATTGCAGCGGACCACAATCAGTTAGTAATGGAAACCATGAAAAAGGTGGCAGGTCGTCATGGTTTGACCTGTCTGCTTCATGAAAAGCCTTTTGCAGGGGTGAATGGTTCCGGTAAGCACGATAACTGGTCCCTCTGTACTGACAATGGTGTAAATATGCTGGAGCCCGGTGAATCACCTAATGAAAATATACAGTTTTTACTGGTACTGGCTTGTATTATGCGTGCAGTGGATAAGCATGCTGATTTGCTGCGCCAGAGTGCCGCCAATGTAGGAAATGATCATCGTCTGGGTGGTAATGAAGCACCACCGGCCATTATTTCCATCTTTTTGGGAGAACAGTTGGAGGATGTGGTAAGACAGTTGGTGGAGACAGGACAGGCTACCCATCTGACAGAGGGGGGGAAGCTGGAAACCGGTGTGTCCACGCTTCCGGATTTTGTAAAAGATGCAACGGATCGTAACAGAACCTCGCCTTTTGCATTTACAGGTAATAAATTTGAGTTTCGTAGTGTAGGTGCTTCTGATTCTATCGGTAGCCCCAATACTACTTTAAATGCTATTGTGGCAGAGGCTTTTTGCGAAGCGGCGGATGTTCTGGAAGCGGCAGAGGATTTTGACCAGGCAGTGCATGATTTGATTAAAAAATATATGACTGAGCATCAGAGAATCATATTTAATGGGAATGGTTATTCACAGGAATGGGTGGAGGAAGCAGCCAGAAGAGGCCTTCCCAATATTGGTTCCATGGTAGGTACCATTGAAACCCTGACTACTGAGAAATCCATTGCTCTTTTTGAAAAGTTTCATATTTTTACCAAGGCGGAGCTGGAGGCCAGAAAGGAAGTATTGTATGATACCTTCTCCAAGACCATTAATATCGAAGCTCTGACCATGATAGATATGACCAGGAAGCAGATATTGCCGGCAGTGGTTAAGTATACTAAGTCATTGGCAGATACTGTGATTGCTGTAAGAGAGGCAGGGGCAGATGCTACCGTACAATCTGAGCTTTTGAAGGAAGTGTCTGAGAAGCTGGCAGAAACAAAGGCAGCATTGAACAAACTGGAAGAAGCAGAAGCTACTGCTAAGACCATGAAATGCCCTAAGGAATTGGCTTTCTATTATAATGATACTGTAAAAGTGGCTATGGAAGCATTGCGGGCACCGGTGGATAAGTTGGAAATGCTGGTGGCGAAGGAAATATGGCCTATGCCAAGCTATGGAGATTTGTTATTTGAGGTATAGCATGCATGAAGAGAATAATTATTAATTCATGTAAGATACTGTTGGTTTTATTGTCTCTGGTTGGTGCAATCAAAATGGTATTCTTTGGATTGCTTATCGATGAGGAATATGCAGTGGTAATGTCCTATCGTATGGTATCCGGGGATGAGATGTTTTTGAATATGTGGGAGCCACACCAGACATCAGGATTTGTTTGTGCAATATTTATCAAGCTGTTTCTGATGATTTTGGGAAGTACAGAATATCTGATTGTTTATTTACGAATAGTAGGTGTGCTTTTGCAGACAGCCGTCAGTTTATTTGTTTATTGCACAGTACGTAAGATGTACGATAAAGAAATTGCTTTTTGGGCGGGGATTATGTGCTTTAGCTTATTGCCAAAGTGGATACAGATACCGGAATTTTCCAATATTTTATTATGGAGCAATCTTTGTACCATGATGTGTTTCCTGCGTTCCACAAGGGAAAATGCCAAAAAAGAAGTCTGGTTAGTGCTGGGTGCTATATTTTATTGTGTTGCCATATTAGCCTATCCCACCTGTTTGGTTTTGATACCCATATATCTGTATGGTATATATACAAGCGTACCTAATATGCCAAAGAAGCATTTGTGCCTGTTTTTGGGAACTTGTATGACAATTGGTGTTGCATATATCCTATACTTTTTGTTTAACCTGGGGGCAAAAGAATTTCTGTTTGGTTTACGCCAGATGATGACGGACGGTGAGCATGATTATACGTTTTTGCAACGTCTGGCTACATATGGAAGAGAATTATTAAACTTACTTCCGACTATATTGTTGATAATTGCAGTAACCATTGTTTTGTATGCAATAATATGGTGTGGAGTATTAAAAAAGAAATTTTGTCAGGAAAAACTGGTGTTTTTGCTTCTTTTGGTATTTGTAGCTCATGTGCAGCAGTTTTTTGCCTGGAATAGCGGACAACGCTATATTAATGAACCGCTCCTGTTTTATTATTTTACTTTTGGAGCAGGAGTTGTGTTGGCAAAAAAGGAGGATCCTCTATTTATTTTTGGTATGTTGCCGGCTATGGGAACCATTGTGGCGGTACTGTTGATTACCAATACTACTATTAGTGTAACCGGTACAAATTTATTACCCGGTATTATAGCCGGTGGTATATTGGTATGGGAATATGTAAAGGAAAAGAAGCTTGCAGCAGGTTATAAGAAATATTGTGTGTGGATGGGGATTGTAACAATCGGTTTGCTGATGTTTGCAAAAGGCTGCCTGATTTGCGAGAACGAGGGTGTGAAAGAGAATATTTTCTATGTGAAGCAAAAAGCATTGAGTGGACCGGCAAAGGGAATCTACTGTAGATATATGGATGGCTATCAGTATAATATACTGGCTGAAGTGACAGAAAAGTATATAAGCAAAGAGGATGTTGTACTATGTGTAGGATATCATTGTATACGTTATATGATGACGGACGGAGAGATTAGCACATACTCTACCATAAGCACCCCTACATATGATGAAAGGCTTTTAGAGTATTGGGAAATATTCCCGGAACGCTACCCCACTATAATTATTGAGGAAGAGGGAATCTCCCATATGAAGCAGGTGAGAGAGTTTTTGACGTTAAGTGATCCTATAGCAGAAGGGGATGGCTTCCGCATATACAGAGTAATAAAATGATAAAAAGGTTCAAGTATGTCCATGTTTACAGCACATATTTGAACCTTTTGAATATAAAATAGAATAAATTTAAAAATTTTAAAAAAAGGTATTGCCAAAACCAAAACTATCGTGTATACTTCATTAAGTAGTTAAGACATAGCGCTATCGCCAAACGGTAAGGCAACGGACTCTGACTCCGTCATTTCAAGGTTCGAATCCTTGTAGCGCTGCTAAATAGAGCCTCTAGGGAGAAATCCTTAGAGGTTTTTTGTTGCGAAGTGTTAAAATTCTTTGCTATAATGATTAATAGTGATTTTAGTAATAGATGATGTTGAAAATAACAAAGGAGAACTATTATGCTTTTGACTGGTATGGGGAATGAGGTGTTAAGTTTTTTATTGTTTTCAATAGGAGTTGTAGTAATATACTACATTGTTCCCCAAAGCTGTAGAACCACATATTTACTGGTTGCGAACATAATATTTTATTTATGCTGTGACTGGAAGGCATTCTTTATATTGACAATGACTATTTTAGGGACATGGTTATGTGCTTTGGAAATGGAAAAGAGTCAAAGTAAGGGATGGCTTATTGCAGGAATTAGTTCACTTGTGCTATTGTTGGCACTATTCAAATATTTAGAATTGATTAAGACGGCGGTCAATACACTTCTTGATAATGTCGGAATGGGGAGCTCTTCAGGTGTTTGGAATTTGATTATTCCAATGGGTATTTCTTATTATCTGTTTAAGACAATAAGCTATTTAGTTGATGTTTACAGAGGGAAGTATCCGGCGGAAAAAAGTATTCTAAAATATGCACTTTATGTATCCTTTTTCCCGGAAATACTATGTGGTCCAATAACAAGATACAATGAGTTTAAAGATTCCATGGAGAATGGAATGAACTATTCTGATGAAAATATGCAACGTGGCTTCTATCTGGTTCTGAAGGGTGTTTTCATGAAAGTAGTGATTGCAAATCGATTGTCTGATTATGTGACATTTGTGTTTTCAGATCCCACAGCTTATACAGGTATTGCGTTGTGGATGGCAGCATTTTTCTATGCGGTTTGGTTATATTGTGATTTTGCAGGGTATTCTTCCATTGCTATCGGAATTACTCAATTATTTGGATTACATTATAAAGAGAACTTTAAGCGCCCTTATTTCTCAAAAAATATACATCAGTTTTGGGACAGATGGCATATTTCATTGTCCGATTGGTTGAGAGATTATATTTATTTTCCACTTGGTGGTAGCAGGTGTTCTAAACTGAAATGTAAATTGAATGTTATGATAGTTTTTTGTGTAAGTGGTCTATGGCATGGTTCAAAACTAACCTTTTTATTCTGGGGAATATATCATGGATTGCTAAACATATTACTGCCACAAAAGAAAAAGACTATACAGGATGAAAAGGAAAAAACTGTCGGGATTAAGAATAAAGTGTGCAATGGACTTGCGATTGCTATTAATTTTTCGCTGGTGACTATAGGGTGGATATTTTTCGGAGCAGATTCAATAAAAACAGCCATCATATTTATTAAGAGTATGTTTGTGAATTTTCGAATATCGGTTTCAGAAATACAAAATGCGATTCTTCCGTTTACTTTTGATAATACCTGTGTTGCGTATTTTTTAGTTGTTATGGGATTCATTTTTATTTTCTGGTTACGGGAATTGTATGAGGAAAAGAAGAATATTGAGGGGATGGATATTGCCTCTGTACCATGGCAGACGTTTCTGTTGGTTAGTATTATTTTGTTCGGTAGTTTTAATGCGTCGGGTTTTGTGTATGCTAATTTTTAGGGGAGAATTGTGATGAAAAGAATATGTACAATTATTGTGAGTGCTATTATCATCTCTGTTTTGCTGATTGCATCCAAGCTCACATTGACACCAATACTTATGAAAAATGCTAATTTTGGTATGAGTCACTTAAAGAAAATGAAACAGGTAGATAAGCTTTTTGTTGGTTCATCTATGTTTAGACAAGGAATCCATCCGGAAGGATTTGGCACCAAAGCATATCTTCTTTCTTACAATGGCAATCAACCATATGCAGAGTATCTTGAAGTGAAAGAACTTTTAGAGTCCGGAGTAGAAATAGGTACATTATATGTGGATATGTATGCCTATTCTATGACTGCAGAAGTGGCACTTTCGGATACCAGAATCTTTCAGGATGTACCGCCATCATTCATTTTAGCATTATATGAGATACTCCGGGAAGAAGGAAATGCAGATTGTGGGGATTTGGCAGAAATGTTGATAAAATCGAATAATGAGGTTTTTTTTACATGGCCGGTATCGTTTCCTCTTATTAACAGCAGATACCAAAATGGTGGAAATCTGGGAAGAACAGGTGGAAGCTCTGCAGAGGTGTTGGATGAAATGTCGGTAGAGTTTACAGATACAACAGATTTAAATGAGATACAGTGTGATTATATGGAAAAGCTTATTAAGCTTTGCTTGGATAATCAGACAGAGATTGTTTTTGTAGAAACTCCAAAGTATGAGAAGGTATATAACGAGGGTAATTATTTGGAGATAATGAAAAAATATTTGCAGTTTTTAGAACAGAACCAATGTATGGTTGTTATTTCTGACCAGACGGCTAAAATATGTGATTCGGAGAAAATGGAGTGTGTCCGTGTATATTCCTTTGATAGTCAAAATCCGGCTATGTTTATGGATTTAATTCATTTGTCATATGATGGAAGAGTTCAGTTTTCAAAGTTATTGGAAGGCATGTTTTAATAAATACTTAAGTTTTACAGGTTTGACATCCTATATGTAGCATGAGATAATTAATATATAAATACGATGGGGGGTAAAGTATAGCTGTGAATGGTAAACGAATAAAAAAACGAATGCTGCATTATGACCTGCTCCGTATTATTGCTGCCTTCAGTGTGGTGATGCTGCACAGTGCTGCACAGTATTGGTATACATTGGATATTCATAGCAGAGAATGGATAATTGCTAATTCTTATGATGCCGTATTCCGTTTTGGGGTACCTGTCTTTGTTATGATTAGCGGAGCCTTGTTTTTGAGTTCAGAGTACGAATTGGATATCCGGCATTTGTATAAGCATAATATTCTAAGATTTGTAGTGCTCTATATTGTATGGTCCTGTTTGTATGGTTTGTGGGATACCCGAAATTTTTGTTTTGCAGAGGTTGGAGTGAAACCTTACCTAAAGGAAATGTTGCATGGAAGCTATCATCTATGGTTTTTACCCATGTTAATCGGTTTATATATGATTTTACCCATGGTAAGAATTTGGGTGCATCATGCTGATAGGAAGAATTTGCAGTATTTTCTGGGATTGTTTCTGGTACTTCAGGTGGGAAGGGAAACCTTACGTGCTGTTACCATGATGGATGAGATTCATTATATTCTGGATATAACAAAGGTGGAAATGGCATGCAGTTATCTGGGATATTTTGTATGGGGGTATTATCTGGCACATGTGGGACTTTCCCAAAGATTGTGTAAGGTAATATATTGGCTTGTGGTACCATCAATACTGCTTAATGTGGTTTTAGGCAATGGATTGTCCTATCATTATGAAAAAGCTATGGGAAACATTTATGACAGTTTTGGAATATTTACATTTATTGTAGTTACAGGATTGTTTCTGGTGGCACAGGAGTTCTTTGGGAGGAAACAGTTTGCCTGTACAAGTACAGCAATTATCAAAGAGGTATCTGCAGATACTCTGGGTATTTATGTTATGCATGTGGGGTTGATGGGAGTTTTAGCCAATAGGGGTATAGATAGTATGATGGTACCCAATATTATTGGAGTTCCGTTACTCGCTGTTATATGTTTTGTGATTTGTATGATAGCTGCAGCTGTTTTGCGTAGGATTCCCATGATTGGTAAATTTATTTGTTAATGGTGAAGAAATGTATAGTTTTGAAAGTAGAATCAGATATAGTGAATGTGATAGTGAGTGTAAACTGAGGCTGGAATCTTTGTTGGATTATTTTCAGGATGCTTCCACTTTTCAATCAGAGGAATTGGGAGCAGGGTTTGCGTATTTGGCTCCCCGTAATCTGGTGTGGGTATTGGCCTCCTGGCATATTGATATTAAAAGGTATCCTAAACTGGGAGAAAAGGTAATAGTGGGTACACATCCCCATGATTTTAAGGGATTTCTTGGGTCCAGAAATTTCTGTATGATGACAGAACAGGGAGAGATGCTGGCGAAGGCAAATACCTTATGGACATTACTCAATTTTGATACCATGAAACCTACAATGGCGCCTAAAGAATTAACAGATAAGTATGAAATAGAGCCGCCGTTGGAAATGGAGAATGTAGGAAGAAAGATTCAATATAATGATGTGATGGAGAGGCTGGAGCCTATTATAGTGCGTAAGCAGCATTTGGATAGCAATTATCATGTAAACAATGCCCAATATGTCAGTATGGCTGTGGATTGTTTGCCGGAAGGCTTTGTTATTGGCAGGTTGAGGGTGGAATATAAAAAACAGGCTCATTTGGGAGATGTATTGATTCCATATGTAGCTAAGCAGGATGAACGGTTCATAGTATCCTTAAGGGATGAGGAGCAGTCGGTATATGTGAATGCTGAATTTTTGGCAATGAAAGAAGAATGATGTATGAATTAGGATGGAAGAAGAAATGATTAAATTAGGTGAAAAGCAGAAGCTGGTTGTAGTAAAGGAAGTGGAATTCGGGGTATATCTGGCTCCCAATTTGGATGAAATAGAGAATAAGGTGTTGCTTCCCGGTAAACAGGTGCCGGAAGGGTTGAAAATGGGTATGAAATAGAAGTTTTTCTGTATAAAGATTCTAAGGATCGCCTGATTGCCACCACCAAGGCGCCTAAGCTGGTAATGGGACAGGTGGCAGAGCTGACGGTTTCCCAAGTAAATAAATTCGGTGCTTTTTTGGATTGGGGATTGGAAAAAGATTTGATGTTACCTTATAAACAACAATTGGTTAGGGTGAATCAGGGGGATAATGTATTGGTAACACTTTACATTGACAAGAGTGACCGGCTGTGTGCTACTATGAATGTGTATCCCGTATTACGAACGGACAGTTCCTATCAAAAGAATGATCAGGTGAGTGGCAGGGTATATACCATTAGTGACCAGTTTGGTGCTTTTGTAGCAGTGGATAATATTTATTCAGCACTTATTCCGCAAAAAGAATTATATGGAAATATACGAGTGGGTGATACAGTTACTGCCAGAGTAGTAGATGTAAGAAGTGACGGAAAACTGAACCTGAGTATTCGAGAGAAAGCATATTTGCAAATAGAAAAGGATGCCCGGGAGATTTTATCCATTATAGACAGTTATGACGGAGTTCTTCCTTTTAATGATAAGGTGTCACCGGAGATTATTAAGAGGGAAACCGGTATGAGCAAAAGTGAGTTTAAACGAGCAGTCGGCACATTATTGAAGGCCCACAAGATTGAAATCACAGAAAAGGTAATACGAAGACTATAGGCAAGAGGAGAGCAGCATGCTTTTGTTTGGGGAAAAATATGAGAAATATGCAGCCCGGTTGTTTTTGGGATTAATGCTTCTGTGCCTAATACCAATGATTATCTTGGGTTTTTATAATCATCCAACAGGGGATGACTATCACTATGGTTATGCTGCAATGATGGCTTGGAAAGAAAGTGGCAGCATTATGGAAATGCTGAAGGCAGCCGTGGCAGGTACAGCGGAGCAATTTCAAATATGGCAGGGAACCTATTCGGCTATGTTTCTAATGCATTTGCCGCCGCAGATATTCGGCGATATTTTCTATAAGGTATATCCGGGTATTTTGCTTGCCTGTTTTGTGACAAGTATATTCTATTTGCTCCATTCATTAATTTGTACCATGTTGAAAGCAGGCAGAAATGCATGGATTGTAACATCTTCCTTAGTAGTGCTTTTATGTACGCAACAGGTTCCTTTGTGTGGTGAAACATTCTACTGGTACAATGGGTCCATGTACTATACAGGATTTCTGGCATGTACCTTTTGGTTTTGGGGAGCGTTAATAGGAATGCTTGCAAAGCAGGCGATGAAAAGAATGGTTGGGTTGGCTATACTGGCATTATTTATTGCAGGTGGCAATTATGTGTCTCTGTTGCCCACGTTGATTATTCTGGCATTACTAATATGTCATTATGGATATGGTTATGTGAAAAAGAAGAATCCGGTAAAAAGAGAGTTTGTTATGTTACTGGTCATATTTTTCTGCATGATGGTAGGATTTATGATTAGTGTGCTGGCTCCCGGGAATGCATTGCGTCAGGCGACTTCGTGGAAGATATCACCAGTTAGTGCCATTGCTAAATCCATATACTATAGTGCAAGGTATTACATCTATTGGAACGGTGTATGGTCTGTGTTATTTGTGATATTTATTACACCGATATTTATTCATGTGATAAGAAATTGTAAGTGGAAATTCAGGTATCCCATAGTGGTATGTGGATTGATCTTTGGAATTTATTGTTCTGCATCCTGTCCCACCTTTTATGCCCAGAATAATGGTGGTGCCGCCAGAGTGTTTTGCATGGTGTACTATCTGATGATTCTGACACAGACGATGGTATATTTTTATGGATTAGGAGCACTATGCAGATTTCTGGAAGCACATAAGCAGAAGTGGGAAATGATGGAAAAAAGACCGGTGACGGTCTGCTGGTTGGCAGGGATGAGCGTATTGCTGTTATCTTGCCTGATACTGTCTATATGCAGACCATGGAAGGAGGCATATGTAAAACCGCATTCCGTCACTGCTATACAAGTGCTGACCAATGGCGAGGCAGCATATTACGAGGAACAGTATCAGAAAAGGCTGTCCATGTTACAGGATGATTCTGTTTCAGAGGTTATTTTTGAACCCTATGATGTGCCGGAGAGCTTGTACTATTATTTGTATTTGGGAGATTTGTCTCAGGATAAATGCGCAGATGAAAATTGTAAAATAGCCGATATATATAACAAAAGAAGTGTAATGGTAGCACCATCGTTACCATAGTATGCAGCAGATGTTATACAAGAAAGGTATCAGAATTAAATTATGCAAGGAGGAAGAGTATGGATATTGCAAGTTTGTCTATGAATTTATCAACAATGGAAACACAATCCAAGGTGAGTCTGGCTATGCTGGATAAGACTATGGATATGGGGGAAACTATGGCACAAGGCATGGTGGAAATGATTGACGCAGCGGCCATGGAAAGAAGTGTATACCCTGAACGGGGTGGTAATGTGGACGTTTTGTTATAATTTCTGAAAAATAATGTAAAAAATGCATAAAATACTATTGCTTTTTTGCGGTTTTTTTTGTACATTTGTAGTAAACGATTGTTTAAATCTCAAAGGAGCGATTACATATGATATCAAATCAGATTTTACAAAATACTTTAGATGGATTAAAAGGAATAGCCAGAGTAGATATTTGTGTCATGGATACAGAGGGGAAAATGGTAGCGTATACCGTAGAATTGCCTAATCTGTCAAGAGTGGCTGTGGAATTTGTGAAGTCCCCTGCGGATTCTCAGGAAATACAAGGTTGTCAGTTTTTTAAGGTTTATGATGAACAGCAATTGGAGTATGTATTGATTGTGGCAGGAGTGGGTGAGGATATCTATACCATTGGCAAAATGATTGCCTTTCAGCTTCAGAATCTGTTGGTTGCATATAAGGAGAGATTTGATAAAGATAATTTTATCAAAAATCTTCTCTTGGACAATTTGCTATTAATTGATATCTACAGTCGTTCCAAAAAGCTGCATATTCAGACGGAGGTTTCCCGTGTGGTTATGATTATGGAATCTGCCAATAGTAAGGATTTTAATGCATTGGAGTTAGTGCGTTCTTTTGTAGGAAGTAACAGCAAAGACTTTGTAACAGCAGTAGATGAGAATAATGTTATTATTGTTAAAGAAGTATCTGATTTTGAAACCAACAAAGAAATTGATAAATCAGCTAAGAGTCTGATTGCACAGTTGCAGAAGGATGGATTAAAGAATATCAGAGTATCGTATGGTACGGTAGTACATGAAATTAAGGAAGTGAGTCGTTCTTACAAGGAAGCTAAAATGGCTTTGGATGTAGGAAAGATTTTCTTTGATGAAAGAAATGTAGTGGCTTATAGTGAATTGGGTATCGGTCGTTTGATTTATCAGTTGCCTATCCCATTGTGCAAAATGTTTATTCGTGAGATTTTTGGTGGAAAGAGCCCTGATGACTTTGATGAAGAAACGTTGACCACTATTTATAAATTTTTTGAGAACAGCCTGAATGTGTCAGAGACCTCCAGACAGCTGTTTATTCATCGTAATACACTGGTATATCGTCTGGATAAGCTTCAGAAGAGTACCGGTTTGGATTTGCGGGTTTTTGAAGATGCAATCACCTTTAAGATTGCATTGATGGTAGTAAAGTATATGAAATATATGGAGAGCTTTGAATATTAATTGTTAGAGTTTTCCCATGGAGATATCAATACATGAGAAAAAAAGAGTTATTAATACAACAACAGAATGAGATAATTGAAGAGCATGGCCTGATTTATCTGGAAAATGTGAGTAAATCCTATTCAACTGGTTCCCCCGCAGTGAACAATATGAGTCTGAATATACATAGAGGAGAATTTGTGTTTATTGTAGGTGACAGTGGTTCCGGCAAATCAACCCTGATTAAGCTGCTGCTTCGTGAATTAACGGCTACCAGTGGCAGAGTATGGGTAATGGGTAGAGATTTGGCTAAACTCAAGCACAGAGAGATACCGAAATACCGTCGTAATTTGGGTGTGGTATTTCAGGATTTCCGTTTGTTAAATGATAGAAATGTATATGAAAATGTAGCATTTGCACAGCGAATCATTGAGGTTTCCCCCGGTGAAATCCGTCGTAATGTACCCACAATTCTGGCTACAGTAGGTCTTGCCGGCAAATATAAGGCAAAAACCAGACAATTATCCGGTGGTGAACAGCAGAGAGTTGCTTTGGCGAGAGCCTTGGTAAACAACCCTGCCATTTTGCTTGCGGATGAACCTACAGGTAATCTGGATCCCAAGAATTCATGGGAGATTATGAAGCTTTTGGAGGAGATAAATGCAGCCGGCACCACTGTTGTCGTGGTTACTCACAACAAGGAAATTGTAAATGCCATGCAGAAGAGAGTAGTGACCATGCGTAAGGGTGTCATAATAAGTGATGAAGAGGAGGGCACCTACATCGATGAAGATTAGTACCTTTTTTTATACCATAAAGCAGGGCTTCTCCAATTTGTTCCGTAACAAATGGTATACCCTTGCTTCCATAGCAACCATGTCAGCATGTTTATTAATGTTGGGTGTATTCTATTCTGTGGCAGCCAACTTTCAGCATATTGTAAAGAATGTAGAAGAAGTAGTATCCTTTACGGTGTTTTTTGAAGAAGGGATTTCTGAGGAACGTATTACGGAAATAGGAGACCTGATTCGTGGAAGGGATGATGTGGCGGAAATCAAATATATCTCTGCAGAGGAAGCTTGGGCGGATTATCAGAAAGAAAACTTCCAGGACAAAGCAGATGAACTTCTGGCAGGCTATCCGGAGAATCCATTGGCCAATTCCATGAATTATGAAGTTTTTCCTACGGATGTTTCAAAACTGGAGCCACTAAAGCAATATATACAGTCCATTCCGGGAGTGCGAAAAATTAACAGCCTTGATGAAGTGGCAAGTACCCTGACTACAGTGAATACTTTGATTAGTTATGTATCCATTGGTATTATCATTGTATTACTGCTGGTATCTGTTTTCTTAATCAGCAATACGGTTACAGTGGGTATTTCGGTGCGCAAAGCAGAGATTAATATTATGAAGTATATCGGTGCAACAGACTTTTTAGTAAGAGCACCATTTGTAATAGAGGGTGTGATTATAGGTCTGTTAGGGGCAGTGATTCCTCTATATGCTATTTACGAGTTATATAGTGCGGTGTTAAATTTTATGATAAAAGAGTTTGCAAATCTGAGTAAGTTATTAGACTTCCTTCCGGTTGCTACTATTTTCGACTTCCTGTTACCGATATCACTTATTGTAGGTGTGGGTATTGGTTTCTTTGGAAGTGTAACTACCGTAAGAAAACACTTAAATGTGTAGTAAGTTGAGAGAGTCCGAAGTGGCTCTCTTGTAATTTGAAAAGGATTTTTGAATGAAAAGGATCAGAATTTATATAGGGTTATTATTATGTATGACAATGCTGGTGGGAGTGCCAGAGCCATTGCAGGCTAAGAATAATAATGTTACCAGTGCCACTATAAAGGATATGGAGAACCAGATTTCAAAAGCAGAAAAAGAGATGAAAGATCTTAAGAGTTCTCTGTCAGATGTAAAGGGATTAGTTAAAAAACTGGAAGGTGAAAAGTCTAATCTGAAAAATTATGTAGAAAAATTGGATGCCACCTTGGAGGTTGTAGAGGCAAAAATTATAGATTTGGAAGGGCAGATTACGGAGAAGGAAGCGGATATAGCATTTACGCAGAAAGAGTTGGAGGAAGCCAAAACCGTAGAAGCGAATCAGTATGAAGCTATGCGGAAGCGTATCAAATCAAGCTATGAATCTAATGAGTACCAGGTATTGGAACAGATTTTTGCTGCAAGAAGTTTTCATGATTTGCTGAATCGTATTACTTATGAAGAAGAAGTAGTTAAGTATGAAAGACAAAAGCTGGATGAGTTTATATCCAATAAAGAGTACATAGCTTTGTGCGAGAAGCAGTTACAGGTGGAAAAGGAGTATCTGGATGCAGTAAAAGTAAGTGTACAGAACGAACAGGCTGCTGTAGAAGCATTAATCAGTACCAAAAAGCAGGAAATAGAAAAGTATGAAAGTAACATAAGTACTCAGGAAAAAGCTATTAAGGAATATGAGGCTGATATTGCAGAACAGAATGAGATTATTAAGCAGTTGGAGAAAGCAGTTGAGGAAGAAAAGGAAAGAATCAGAAAGCAGAATGGTTTGGTTCTGACCTATGATGGAGGAACTTTTGCTTTTCCTTTGGAATCTTATACCAGAGTTTCAGACGATTATGGTCCTCGAATACATCCTACTTTGAATGTGCCACAGTTCCACAATGGCGTGGATTTTGCTTCGCCCAAGGGTACCCCCATATATGCTGCATATAACGGTGTTGTAGTAGCGGCAACCTATAGCTCGACAATGGGAAATTATGTGATGATAGATCATGGAGATGGTTTATATACGATATATATGCATGCTTCGAAGCTTTATGTGAAAAAGGACGAAGTGGTGAAAAAGGGTCAGAAGATTGCAGGAGTAGGTACAACAGGGCGCTCTACGGGAAACCACTTGCATTTTAGTGTTCGTAAAAATGGAGAATATGTTTCGCCATGGAATTATATTGTAAAATGATAGGAGTATTGGTCAATGGAACAACCGAGTATAAAAACAACGAATAAAGGTAATGATAACAGTTCTTTTGTTCTGGGATTGATTATAGGTATTTTGGTAACATTATTATTGGCAGCATTAGCGATTTTAGGGACTATTTTGTTTGGAAAATTTAGTAGTCTGACCAAGGGCTCAGAAGAAAATGCAAAGTTGGAGGAATTGCTGGAGAATAATGATTTAGTTGATGAACAGCTGTTGCGTAAATTATCTTCTATTGAGGAAATTATAGATAAGTATTACTACCAAGATGATTTGGATGAAGCGGTATTAAGTGAAGGTATTTACCGAGGTGTATTAGATGCAGTGGGAGATCCTTATACCTGTTACTATTCTGAAAAAGAACTGAAGGACATGTTAGAAAATTCAGAGGGTGTATATTATGGTATAGGAGCTTATGTAACGCTGGATCAGACAGGCATGTACCCCATGATTACAGCTCCTATTGCAGGATCTCCGGCTGAGGAAGCGGACTTACGTCCCGGAGATATTATATATGAGATTAACGGAGAAGCTACTTATGGCAAAAGCTTAGATGCTGCGGTTGCCATGATGAGAGGAAAAGAAGGAACAGAGGTTGAAGTCACTATTGCACGTTCTACAGAAAATGAATATCTTCATGTGACCTTGGTGCGTAGAAGAGTAGAAGCGCCTACTGTTACCGGTGAAATGTTAGAGGATAATATTGGATATATTCAAATAACACAATTTAGTGAAGTTACAGTAGAGCAATTTGCAGATGCTTTGGCTACAGTAAGAGGTTCCGGAATGGAAGGGCTTATTATTGACTTACGTGCCAATCCGGGAGGAAGTCTGACATCTGTAATAGGTATTGCTAGAATGCTTTTGCCGGAAGGCTTAATAATGTACACGGAAGATAAGAATGGTAATCGTGAAGAGTATAAATGTGATGGCAGACGCGAATTTGACAAACCTCTGGTAGTATTGGTGGATGGCAATTCAGCTAGTGCTTCAGAAGTATTGGCAGGAGCTATTAAGGATTATGAGTTGGGTACATTGGTAGGTACAACTACCTTTGGAAAGGGTATTGTGCAGACTGTATTGCCTCTTAAAGACGGTTCCGGTATCAAAATTACCACCAGCAGTTATTATTCACCGAAGGGAACCAATATCCATGGAACCGGTATTGAACCGGATGTGGTATGCGAATTTGATTCAGAAGCATATTATGGAGAAGAACAGTTTGACAACCAGTTGGATTGCGCGAAAGAAGTTTTAAAGGAGATGATGAAATAAAAGGTTAAAGCATAGAATAAGGGGTATAGGATGAGATATTATGGAAAATGCACTTTGGAAAAAACACCATCTGGTAGCTTGTGAGGTAGCAGAGGACTATGAGACAGAGAAGAAGGTTCGTATGGCCAGTTACCGAGGGGAGCTCAGATGCCCGGATGAGGAATGCCTTAGTCCTATTTTAAAGTATTGCCACGGAGAAATCAGGGCCCCTTATTTTGCCCATAGAGACAATGGTGAATGTGATTATGTTCTTTTTGAGAAGAATGCAGGTGTTTTTCATGGACTAAGAGTACTTTTGTATGAACATTTTAAGGCTTGTGATTATCCTGTAGAAATGGAAACGAAGGTGCTGCCACATCATTACAGTCATTTGTTTTTTGAGTGGAAGGATGGTGTTCCAACAGCTATAGAGATCGGAACCAAGAGTACAAATGTAGATGACGTAATGAAATTGCAGGAAGCGTATAGCAAAGCCGGCATGCAGGTGATTTGGCTGGTAGCAGACCAACCGGGGAAGACTATTTCGGAAGAACATACATATTTTATGAAACGTTTTTGTTTGAATGAGTCAGGTAAGAAGGACTTAATTGTGATAGGTTATGATGGAAAGCATATTACACAGTACAGGGAGGATCCTGATTCTTATCTGGTGGATGGACAGGAAATGGTTTCGGAAAACTATCCTAAACTTTTTTCTTATGAAGCTTATATAAATGATTTGTACTTTGAAGACGGCACACTGACCACTCGGGGATTTGAAGAAGCATACAATGCTTTCCTGCAAGAAAAACAACTTGCTTTTGCAGTGTATAAGGAGCAGGTGGAAGAGGACAAAGCATATTTGCTCAGACAATATGAGGTACTTCGTAGAGAACGTGAGATAATAGATACTCGGGTTTATGTGGAGAATCCTTCCGGAGAGGAGTATGAGGCAGGGCATCAATACATTCTTATGGTTATAGACCAACAGGAACAGCCGGTTTTGGATGCTTTGGGCAATCGTTGGGTACGTTGTGAGTTTTGTGGGGAAGTAAAGAAAGTGGCAGAATTTGTTTCCTTTGGTGGTCGAGGTAGAGTAAATCTGGGCAGATGCCAGTGTTGTAAGGATAAATAAAACAGTACCTTGTTTAGAAATATTAAGCAGTTATTTTTGAAAAACATTATGCTTATTATAGCTTGCTCTATATTCTGATGGGGAAAGACCGGTAACCTTGTGAAAAGCATTGGAGAAATTGTGACCATCGGAAAAACCCAGACTGTAAGCAATCTGGGAAATAGAGTGGTTTGTTTCTGAAAGAGCGGACTTGGCCAGCTCCATTTTGGTTTGTAAAATATGTTGCTTTAAGGTAATACCTGAGTACTTTTTAAAGAAAGTGGTCAGGTATTTTTCGTTGTATCCAAAATAGTAAGCGATTTCCGAAACCCGTAAGTTATCCTGGGCATGCCAGGAAATATAGTCCAGTATATCATTGTAAAGCTGTTCCTTTAGTTGTTTTTCGCTGGTATTGGTATATCGGTTTTGGGCACTAAGCTCGGCTAGGATTGCACTACAAAGGGCATTGTTTAAAGTGTTTTCTTTGTAGCGGCGGTCAGAGTCCTGTAACTGTTTCATGAGGATGATAATACGTTCTATGGAGGAGAGAGTGCCATGCACTAGTATTCTCAAATGGCCGGACAGATATTCCGGCATAACAGGAAGGCTTAAATGATCTTGTAGTCCTTCATGATAATCAAAATGCAACCAATAGAATTCACAGCTACCGGGCCGGGTACCATACTGGTGTGGTGTAGGAGGCATCAGTAAATATTCTCCTTTGTTTACAATATATTCTTGGTTGTGGTCAGCGATAAAGAGAGTTCCCTCCGTTACAACCATCAGCTCATAATCCATTAGATGACGTGTTAAATGCACCCATTCATCATGAGGTGGAGTGAACTTTCCACACCATCTGTATTCAAAACCATTTTCGCTGTCAAAGTCAAGAAACATGCAACATCTCCTATGCTTTTCTTTGTTGTTTCAAGTGTTAAAATTGATATTACAAATCAAATATATAACATTTTCACACCTTTTACAACCTTTCGAGATTTAAAATCCTTTTTTTTTATGTCATAATGGAGATAGAGAAAGTGGGCAGAGGATAGGGCTTGCTATGACTTAGAAAGGAATCAGAACCATGAGTATGAGAAAAAACAAACCATTTTCATTACGAAATGTTACCATGAAGGACTCTTATTTGATAAATGCTCTTGAAAAGGAAGTATTGTACCTGACCGCCTTTGATACAGATAAACTTTTGGCAGGTTTCCGGGAAACGGCAGGAGTGGATATGGGCGGTAAGGAACGTTATTCCGGTTGGGAAAGTATGCTGATTGGCGGACATACTTTAGGACACTATATGACTGCTTGTGTCAGATGCTGTGAATCGGCCAACTGTAAGGAGGAGGACCGGCAGGAGCTGCTACAGATTTTGAAGCGTCTGGCGGAAGGACTAAAGGAATGCCAGACAAAAGCCAATACGGGCTTTCTGTTTGGTGCCATCATTCAGGATAAGAGTAATGTGGAGTTGCAGTTTGACTTTGTGGAAGAAAATAAAACAAATATCATTACCCAAGCATGGGTGCCTTGGTATACCATGCACAAGCTTTTTGAAGGTCTGGTATCTGTGGTAAACATGGATGTGGATGGAGAACTGGCAGATACAATTAAAAAAACTACCAAGGAAGTTACCTCCCGTCTGGCAGATTGGACCTATGGAAGAACCAGTAGCTGGGATGAGGATTTACATAGAGTGGTGTTGGGGATAGAGTATGGTGGTATGAACGACTGCCTTTATGATGTGTATTTGATTACGGGTAAAGAGGAGCATCTGGCAGCTGCAAAAGCCTTTGATCAGGTGGAGCTGTTTGAGAAAGTGTTGAAGGCAGGCAGGGGCGATAATGTTTTGAACAATCACCATGCCAATACCACTATTCCCAAATTTGTGGGAGCATTGAAGCGCTATATGGTGACAGGTGAAGAAAAATTCTTTGAGTATGCAGAACATTTCTGGAAGCTGGTCACAGAGAATCATACCTATATTACCGGTGGAAACAGTGAGTGGGAGCATTTTGGGGAGGATAATATTCTTAATAAGGAGCGTACCAATTGCAACTGTGAGACTTGTAATGTTTACAATATGCTGAAGATGACCAAGTTGTTCTTCATGATTACCGGGAAAGTAAAGTATGCGGACTGGTATGAGAATACCTTTATCAATTCCATCCTTTCCTCCCAGAATCCGGAAAATGGTATGACTACCTATTTCCAGCCTATGGCCAGTGGTTATTACAAGGTGTATGGAGAACGTTTCAACAAGTTCTGGTGCTGTACGGGAACCGGTATGGAGAATTTTTCCAAGTTGCAGGAAAGCTTCTATTTTGAGAAAGAAGATATCTTGATTGTAAATCAGTATATGGCAACTAAGGTAGTATTTAAAGGTGTGGAAATTGAGCAACAGGCTAATGTGCCTGCATCGGACAAGGTGAAGTTTGTGATCAAGGGAGCCTTGGATGCAAAGATATTGCTTCGTTTACCTTATTGGTTGGCGGATGCGGCAGAGGTTGTTGTAAATGGTTGCAGACATTCTTATACAATCGTAGGAGCAGAAAACGACAAGGGTTATGCTGTGGTAGAAGGTCCTTTTATGGCAGGTACGGAGATTGAGATAAGACTGCCCATGAAGGTGGTGGCTTACAATTTACCGGATGGGCAGAATACCTATGCCTTTAAGTATGGTCCGGTGGTATTAAGCGCCTTGCTGGGCACAAAGGACATGATTGATTCTACCACCGGTGTAAATGTAACCATTCCCGGTAATCGTATTATTGAGAGTAAGTATGTGCCTTCCCGCAAGGAGTTCGTGGTGGTTTCAGAGGGAACTGTGGCAGAATACATTGCCAATATTGAGAAGCATCTGGTGCGTCAGGGCAAGGAACTGAAGTTTGAACTACAGGGTACGGATGCAACACTTATCTATGTGCCTCATTTTTCACAGCATAAGGAACGCTATGGTATTTATTTTGAGTTTATTGACAAGGAATCGGCTATTTCAGACGCAGATAATGTGAAGGCGGAACGTAACCGTATTGATACGGTGCAGCCGGGCTATGGGCAGTATGAAAATGATCCCTTGCACAATATGACCGAGCATGGGGAAGGTTCTGTAGGTATTACTTCAGGCGGCACCAATCGTTATGCCAAGGCAGGCGGAAGTTTTTCCTATACCATGGAGGTGGATCCGGAAGGCACCTCACTTTTGGTGACCTTTAAAACCACTGATGTAGGAAAAAGTATAGAGATTTTGGCAGGCGGAATGTCTGTCTTTAAGGAAGTGTTAATCGGAGAAGGGGAGGTTGAGTATTATGATGTGCTGATTCCGTTGTCAAAAGAGGTCTTACAAAAGGCCTACGGAAGGTTTTATAATTGTAGAGACCGTAAGGTGCTGGATTTTGAGTTCCGTGGAATTGATGGAGCAGAGTCGGCAGCGGTTTGTCAGTTTATATATACTTTAACAGAATAATGTAAGTGGAAACAGACATCCGATTTCTTCTTAAGATAGTTGATAATTACTATGGAAGAGGTTGGATGTCTTTGCTATAATGAAGGCATAATGTGATTACTTTGTTTATAGGAGTTATTGGTTCCAATGAGGAAGCTGATGTTGCCAAGTGGCTTGAGAAGCATTTTGAAGAATAAGAATGAAGTGATACAGAGGTGAATTTGGATGCAGTTTGAAGAGTTGATACAGTTGTTAATAACAGCAGAAGATGCACAAGAGATTGACAAGCATAGAGAGGAGATAGCAGAATGGCTTCCCAAAGTACAGAATATGTTTGAATATGACCAGAAAAACAGTGCCCATCAGTTTGATTTGTGGATGCATAGCGTGCATACAGTAGTAGGGCTTCCCAGAAACTTGGAGGATGGTATGCTGTATCTGGCGGCACTTCTTCATGATATTGGTAAGCCGGACTGTCAGGTAAGAGGAAAGCGCCCTGAGGATACGGACATGCATTATTACGGACATCCGGTGCAAAGTCGCAAGATTGTAGAAGCAGAGGTGATTCCCTATCTTTTGCAAAAAGGAGCAGAACTATCAGAGGAAGACAGGAAACGTCTTATTTATTATGTGGAGCATCATGATGACCGTATGAGTTTAAGTCTAAAGCATGTACGGGAGCATATGAATATTCCGGTGTCTTTTGAGACGTTTCAGAAACTGATGCTTCTGGAGGTGTCGGATGCCCTGGCTCATGTACAAATCCCGGTAGTGGCGGAAAGGGTACAGGTTTGCAATGCTTTGGCAGGAGAAGAGGGACAGAGATTATATGAACAATTATAGGGACATACCATGTCTCATCCATGAAAACAGGGCATTTGCTCACTTTGTGTCCTGTTTTTTCTTGGGCTTAGAGAGTAGTCTGCAAATATCAGGAGGTTGACAATCATGGATCAAATCAAAATCGGAAGCTTTATTAAGGAATTAAGAAAGGAACAAAACCTTACCCAGGAAGAACTGGCAGAAAAGTTTGGCGTAGCCAGAAGAACTGTGTCCAAGTGGGAATGAGTAAAACATAAATTGCATATTTTAAAAATGCCGAGAACCCTTGAAAACAAAGGGTTCTTTACTTTTCTAAAAAATTGATTTATAATGGTTGATGAATAAAAAAGGCTATGACAAGCCACTTTTAGAAGCCACTTTTTTAGTAAATTTTTTAGAAATGGGGGATTTTTAAATGGGAAAAACTAGCAACGGAAATGGATATTGTGAGAAGTTGGACAATGGAAAATGGAAATGCGTGGTGTCGGTTATCATTGACAACAAACGCAAGCGATTTTCTGCAACTAGCACACGCAAGAAAGATGCAGAAGCAGAAGCACAAAAAAAGGCTGAGTTATATAGAAAATCTATTTTAATAAATAAATCTGACCCAAAGTCTGAATTGAAAAAGACATTTAAAATGTCTTTCTTGGAATTTTGGGAAGATTACAAAATCACTCGGTCTTTATCATCTACAACAATATACAATTATGAAAAATTGATTTATAGTTCATTATTTAGTTGTGTTGATAATTTAGATATGCCACTCCATAAAATTGATATATCATTTTATAATGATATTATAAAAGTGATAAATGAAAAGTATAAATATACTGTTGGAAAACGTCTTAGAAACTTCTTGAAAGGTCATTATAAATATCTAGTTAAAAACAGTATATTTATGTATGACCTATGGGACAATGTAAATCCTGTTATTGTAAATAAACAAAAACAGGAATTTACAATTGATAACATAGCAGAAGTAGAGGATAAATGCGAAATCTTCGCAGAAGATGAAATTTTAAAAATCAAAGCTGAAGTTTATACACTTGCAGATGTAAATGGTATGTGTGAATATGATAAAAATAGATATTTAGCATATAAGCAAGATTGTAAAATGTTTTATTTAATGTTCCTTTTGGGTGTTCGTGGTGGGGAACTCAAAGCCTTAACAATCAATGATATTGATTTTACTAATAAAACATTAAAAATAAGCAAGGCTCTTGCACTTCACAAGAACGCACAAGGAAAAACCGAAACAATTGTTAAACCACCAAAAACCAAACATTCTAATAGATTGATTGGTTTGAATAATGAAGAATTAACACTCTTTAAAGAATTAATTGATAGTAGAATCAATAAAGATAATGTGATTATTTTTCAAGGTAAAAATGGTTATTTGTCTAGTGATGACTTCAAGTTTAGATTTTTGCGAATGTTAAAAAATCTTGACATTGAAAAGGGATCAAGAAGTCCTCACTCATTTAGGCATTCATTCATTAGTTATAGTATTGACAATAATGTTATATCTCCATTAAAAAACAAATCAATTATATTTATATCAAAATATGTTGGACATGATAAACTCTCTACAACACTAGACGTTTATACACATATTGCAAAGCATAAAATAACTGACATTGAAACAGATATTGCAAGCATTGACGAATTAGAATACAAATAGCACCCCCCTTGCCAGCTTGCCAGCTGGCTTCCCCCTGGGAGGGGGTTGAACGAAGCCTGACGGCTTCAATTATCTTTTATCCACGTATTACTTTATGAATGGGATTTTGTTGGGTTGTTTGGTTTTGGGTGTCGGATAATTTTTTTGAAAAAACCCAACAAAATCAATGCCTAGCAGATAGTGAAATTGGTTTTTTTCGATAATCAATCATTAATAAATCAATAAGATTATCTATTTATACAAGGACATTGGCTCTATGGTAATGATGGAGGTAAAATCAATTTTTGACGTTATAGCTCATGTGATATTTGAAGAAGTATATAAATATAAACAACTTGGGTTTTGCGATTGATAGAAATAGGGTTTTACTACTCTCCCCCTCTACAATTATCCATTCATGAAGTAATACGAGGGTTGCTTCGTGTATAATAAAACTATATTATTCCATAATAAAAAAGTATAATAGAAGAATATAATACAGAATTTTATAAAAAGCTGGGAGGTCTAGTATTTGCTGGACTTCCCAGCCTTTTTATTTTGAGATAGGAAACCTGACGTTAGTAATACAAAACCTGACGTTAGTAATACAAAACCTGACGTTAGTAAAATAGGAAACCTGATGTTAGCAAACTTTTTATTTGATTTTTCCATTTATTTTGGTTTTGTATCTGTCATATTGACTACAAGAAACAAAAAAGGAGGCTGATAATATGACAAAAGAATTAATTACACATGGAAATTTAATAATTGCTGAAAGTAGAGAGTTTGTTTGTATGCCTAACAATCTCAACGAAAAAGAATTACATTTATTATTGTTATTAGTTGCACAAATAAAACCAAATGATAAAGAGCTTGGCTGGGTGTCAATGTCTTACGATACACTAATTGAACGATATAACAGAAGTAATAAATATGGTGTAAATTCTATTAAATCAATGAAAAATGCTATATATAAACTTGCTGAGAAATTGTGGAAAAATGAAAAGGGGGATTTCTGCCACTATCTCGATAAAGGCAAATTTGATGATGTAAATAGAATTGCAAAATTAAAATTATCCGATGAAACTATCTTCTTTTTCTTGGAGTATGAGAATGGTGTATTTTCAAAATATGCATACATAAAACAATTACGAACAAAATGTGCAATTCAATTATATAGATGGGCTAATGCTAACAAAAATTTTAATAATGCAATTCCTATTAAAATTGATGATGCAATTATGAAATTTTATGATAGTGAGAAAGAAATAACAGCTAATCATTTTTTTAATAAACATTTAGAGCCAGCTATTTCAAAAATAAATGATTTAACTGATTTACATATTGAATATGAAAAAGTATATAGCAAAAATGACAGACGCAAAATTTCATCATTGAAATTTACAATTAAAAAATATGAGGATTGTATGATTGAGGATTTTGAGGATTGTGAAATTGATTATGATTTTTTTGATGATTTATAAAAGGAGGTTGATATTATGACAAAAGAAGAAAGACTATTTAAAAAATTTATGAAAGGAACTGCAACTGATGAAGAATGTGAATTTTTAGCAAGTAAGGGTTATATAAAAAGAACTGATGATTTAATTAAAAAAGTAAAATCATTAAGTGATGATGAATTACTAGAAGAATTAGATAATTTGAATTGTATTCTTTTTGAATTATTATGTTTTGAAGATACTGAAAAAACTGAATTTGAAAGAAATGCTGAATTATCATCTGCAAGATTACAATATCAAATAACCCACAGAGAAGCATGGTTGCGAGATTTATTAGATGATGATGATGATTAAAACAACTGAAAAAGCAATTTTTTAAAATTGATTTTGATGGCGTTAGACTGGGAATTTAATGCGTAAGCATTAAAGGCGTGTAGCGCCATTTTTTTGTGCAAGTGTTCGGATACTCACGCAATCTCAAAAATTGATTTTTAGAATCATGAGCAAATACAAGGGGTTGCAGAGTTGATATATAAATGATGATGACAAAAAAATTATACTTTTATAAAAATTGATTTTTATAATTACATAAATTTCTATATCGGTTTATATGACTTTTTGGTCATATAAACGGATATGTGCAAAAATTGCAAGTTATCTGTTTAAAATGAATGACATAATATTTATATGATTTATAAATATTACGAAAGGAGGAGTGGTTGATATGAATAGTAAAATATCATTTTTAATTGGTGGCGACAATTTAAAACGCCGTATATTTAATACCACGAATATACATTATATTGTTTTGGTGAGGACAATTAAAACAAACTGTAATTTACGACGTTAGTAAATTTTAACACTTTGCTCAATTTTTGAGCGGTCAATGCTACAAAGTAGTAAATCTTAACTATGGATAAATTTTTTAAAGGGGGAGTGATAATGGCTAATAGAACACGAAAAAAGGAATTTCAAAAATCATTACATCAACAATTATATGATGTTTTGACTCAAAAATTTAATGATGGATTTGGTCAATCACGACATGAACACAAAAAGGCTGGAACTGACGGAAATTATATATTTTCTAAAAAAACATATCAAACATATATGAACGAATGCGATAAATTTGCGAAATGGTGCAAATCTAATTATAAATGTACTAATTTACGACAATGCAAAAAACATATATGCGATTATTTACAATTTATGATTAATGACGAACGCTCGGCATGGAGTATTTCTACTGCTGCGAGTGGAATCTGTAAATTGTATGGAATTAAAACAACTGATTTAAAAATTGATTTACCAACTAGAAACCGAGCAGACATTAAACGCTCACGCTTGGAAGTTGAAAAGGATAAACATATTAGCGAGGAAACATATAATTATTGGCATAATATTAATATTTGTATGGGATTGCGTAAAAGTGAATTAAAAGCAATAAGAGGCACTGATTTAATATTAAAAAATGGTTGTTATTGGGTAAATGTAAGACGAGGAAAAGGTGGTAAAAGCAGATTGGTAAAAGTTATTGCAACACCTCAACAAATGGCAAATATTAAAACTTTGTTTCATAATGCACAAAATGGATATGTATTTAATAATATACCGAATGCATTGGATAACCACCACATCCGAGCAGAATATGCCAGCAGATATTATAAATTAATTGCTCGTGATGTTGAAGATATACCAAAAGAGCAAAAATACATTTGTAGAAAAGACAAGCGAGGCACAATTTACGACAAAGAGGCAATGTTGGAAGTATCGCAAGCACTAGGACATAACAGAATTGATATAATTGCATATAATTACTTATATATTTAATAATTTTGTTTTTATATACTATATATAGTGGTTGAAACCACATGATTCAGAACTATATATAGTGGTATCTGTGGCTGGGGCTTTTTAGAATTTCATTTACATATAAATAGTAATATTGTATAATAAAAAAGCTACAAAATGCGTTTTAAAACAGATATTTAAAAAAATCAATAAAAGCCACTTATAAAAGCCACTTTCTACAAGTGGCTTTTAAAAATCCTTGTAAAATCAAGGTTTTAAGCCTTTCAACTGTTTCAGATGGGAGACCGGCAGTAATATGCCGGACTTGGATATTCTGATAGAGATGGCAGATTTCTATGATGTGGATCTTAGGGAAATCTTAGACGGAGAAAGGAAAAGTGAGAAAATGAATGAAGAATTAAAGGAAACTGTATTAAAGGTTGCAGAGTACAGCAATGAGGAGAAAAAGAGGAATTCAAGACTGGTACTTGCGTACTTTGTGCTGGGAATTATAGCATTGATTGTAAATTTGGCTATGAACTTTATGGAATTGGAAGAAACCTTTTGGGTGGGATTTTTAGAAGGAAGTACCGGCGGCATAGCTCTGGCTGCCATGATTATGGGTATTCTTTTCGTTACAGGAACCCTCAACAAAATCTGTGCATTTAAGAAGAGATTGCTTGGGAAGGAGTAACGAAATGAAAAAGGAGATATGGAGGGGGATTGCATTATGTATGGCAATCATAGGAGCGATATTGTGTTTTTATAGTATGTTTAGCGAAAATGAATCTTCCTGCTTTTTGGCATTAGCTCTTTTATGTATTACAACAGGGAATCTAATTAGTACTATGTTACGTAAAAAGCAGAAGGAAAGGGATTAACTGTTCTTTATTTTTCGAAATTCCGAAGGTGTCATATTATAAATAGTTTTAAAGGCATTGGTAAAATGTTCCGAAGAAGAATATCCAAGTTCTTCGGCAATGGCAGCAATGCCTTTTTTGCTGTCTTGAAGCAGGATGCAGGCCGCAGACATACGTGCTTCCGTACGTTTTTGCATAAAGGTTTTGTTGTAATGTTTCTTTAGTAAACGTTCTGTTTGGCGTTTGCCCAGTTTCACAAGCTTAGCCAGTGCATCAAGGGTCAAGTCTTTATAATCATACAAAAAAGCCTCCTCAATGATTAGGTAGGTCAGGTCATTTACATTGGTGGATTTGGTTGTGCCTGAAATGGGCTGAGCATCTTCCTGCTTATAGTGTCTGGTAAGCAGCAAAATCAATTGCTGCAAAAGAGAGGGTAACATCAACTCGTAACCGGCAGGGTGGGTTTCCAATTCCTGAAAGATTTGCTTCATCAGTCCGTGGATACCACTGTTAGCCATACCAATCCAAAAATCATGTTCCAAGAAAGTATTCATAATACCGGTGGTAGCCCCATAGGCATCTTTGGCAATCTGAAAATATACGCAGTATTCTGTCATAGGGTCTTCCGGGGCGGAAATCTGCTCATGAGCCACCCCGGGACCGGTCATAAACAAAGTCCCGGGAGTGATGGTATACTCCTGCCCCTGTGCAATCAAGTTACCATACCCATAGGAAATGTAGTGGAGCTCATAGCTGCTTCGACTATGGCTGTGCTTAGGGATGGGATGTACCAATTTTTCCAAGCAGATGCTCAGTATGGTGAAGTCAATATTTTCAATGGAAAAGGTGATTTTCAGATCTCTGTATTTCATAAAGGTTCCTCGTTGTCAATGGGGCTACAGGTTTATAACTTCCGAATAGAAAAAAATATATAATTTTTGCCGGTTTCGCTACTTCTCCAAAATGTCCGTTTGCATTCTCCCACAAATGTCCGATAAAGCCTTCTCCATCCTTAGTGGATCCCTCTTTGCCGATAACAACAAAGATTTTTTGATACAGGTATAGATATTCATGGGTGACCTCCTATTAAATATAATGTATTTATTTAATTATCGCACCTTACATGAATGCTGACAAGAGGTAAAAGGATAAAACTGCGAAAATGCGACATACAACACAGCAAAACGTCATGCGAGAGTCTTGGTTCTTTGACTCGATAAAGCTATAATAAATCATATAATGGATGCCCCTGTAACATGGGTATTAGAGAAAGAATAGTTTTAGGAGGAATTACAATGCTGGTTAAAGCGACCTATTTTCAGAATGATGAAAAGAATCCACTGGTGTATGGGGATGTGGAAATAAGAAATGAAAAGCGTATGCGTCTGCGTGGGGAGGAAGAGAAGGAAGGAATCCTGTGTGAACCGGTTATGGTAGGCTTTTGCGGTACGGATAATGAACTGATGAATATGGGAAGTCGGGGAGAATTAGGAGCTAAGTTCCCTATAGGTACTAACCGCCTGATTAATGGCCATGAAGGCATTGTATGGGTGCCTTCTCAGAATCGCTTTGCTATTGTATTGATTCGAGGTGGTAACAGCTATGACCCTACCCGCTATACAGAGGAGGAAACCTATTTTGAATATGGATGCGACCAGGCTGATGGATTATTTGCAGATAAGCAGTATTTTCACCCGGATATGCTGCTGCCTATTCCGGACGGATATGTGGAAAATGGTAAACTGAAGCTTTCCTTTGCCAAGAAGATGGTATTTCCGGATCCATTTGCCTGTATGCTGTTTCAGTTAGAGCGTATGGAGGATTTGGGTAGTGCCCACAACTTCCGTGTGGCTATGCGAAAATATAAATGCAGTGAAGAGGAAGGACGCAAAATTGCAAAAGAAGAGATATTTGATAGAACGGTTATCTTCGGGCTGGGAACTACCGGTATGTTTATCGGAGATTTAATATTGCGCAATCACAAGAATGCCAAGGTGCTCTTTGTGGCAAGGAGTGCAGAGGATTCTCCTAAGGTACAGTTTGCCTTAAAGGAAACCAATGCGGAGTATCTGCAGAATACCTTTGATAGTGAAGAGGAGCTGGCCAAGGCTATTGTGGAGAAGCTTGGCGGCAGAGCCACTACCTTTATTGGTGTCAGCGGTAGCAATGTGGAGCATAGAATTGCTTTTGAACATAAGGTATTGGGCTGCAATGGTATTTATAACAGTTTTTCTTTGGGACCGAAGATTACCTTTGATTCCATGCCATTTGGCTTTGAAAATCATTTGATTTTGGCTTCTATTAACTTCCGCCAGGATCATATGGAGGAGGCTATTAAGCTTTTGGCAGAGAGTAATTATGATGAAATTGTGGAGCTTATTGACAGGGATGAGTTTACGGCAGATCCGATGGGGGCTTATAAGAATAAAATCTATAGCAAGAATGCACCTATGAAGACCGCAGTGATTTGGAACAAGGCCTATGTGGAAGAGGCGTAAGGGGGAAAAGATGAAGACAGTATTAATTGAAAAACCATTTGAAATAGCAGTAACAGATACAGAGATTCCCACACCGGGGGAAGGAGAAGCCCTTTTAAAGGTGCTTTACTGCGGTATTTGTGGTGCGGATGTATCCAGCTACACAGGCAATCAGCCATTTACCACCTATCCCAGAATCCCGGGGCATGAGTTCAGTGCGCAGATAGTGTCCATTCCGGACAATGATAAAGGGCTGAAGCCAGGCGATATTGTTACTGCCAATCCTTATTTTAACTGTGGTACCTGCTATTCCTGTCAACGTGGTTATGTAAACTGTTGTACGGATAATCAGACCATGGGCGTTCAGCGCGATGGCAGTTTTAGAGAGTATATTGTAATGCCGGTGGAGCGTATTTATGACGGAAAAGGTTTATCTGCAAAAGAACTGGCTTTGGTAGAGCCATTTACCATAAGTTATCATGCCTTGCACAGAGCACCTGTGAAACAAGGGGATAAAGTGTTGGTAGTGGGTGCAGGTCCCATTGGTTTGTTTGCTCTGATTGCTGCGAAGGCACAGGGGGCAGAGGTGTATGTGGCAGATTTGTTGGATGGCAGACTTGAAAAGGCTTTACATTTCGGAGCAGATGGCGTAATCAACTCCGGTAAAACCAATATTGTGGAAGAGGCAATGAAGATTACCGGTGGTAATGGTTTTGATGTGTGCGTGGAGGCTTGCGGACTTTCTTCAACTTTCCTGTCTTGCATCGATTGTGCGGCATTTGCGGCAAATATTATCCTCATTGGTAATGGCAAAAAGGAGACAACCTTCTTACATTCTATACTGTTAAAGAAGGAGTTAAATGTATTTGGCAGCCGCAATTCCTATGCAAAGGATTTTGAGGCAGTTATTGATTTGATAGCAGGTGGAGAAGTGGATGTACTGGATATGGTCAGTGTAGTGTATCCCGTGGATAAAGTGGATGAAGCCTTTAAGGCTTTGGTGGATAACGACGGCAGCCTGTCTAAGGTATTGATTGAACTGTAGACCCCGGTGAGAAGGTGCACGGTTGAAGGCGCAGAAAGGAAAAAGTATGAAAGAAACTATAATTCAATTTGGCGAAGGAGGATTTTTAAGAAGCTTCGCTGATGTGTTTGTACATAAAATGAACGAGCAGGGCTTGTATGATGGTAAGGTGGTAGTGGTACAGCCCATTGCCAAGGGTTTAGTCCCTGTGTTAAATGAGCAGAAGGGTGTATATCATCAGTTTTTGCGTGGTATTGAAGAGGGCAAAGTAGTAAATGACTATATCAAGGTTACTTCTGTTTCCAGAGGAGTGGATCCTTATACAGACTTTGCAGAGTATTTGAAGCTGGCACATAATCCGGATATGCATGTGATTATCTCCAATACTACGGAGGCCGGTATTGAATATTTGGGAACAGAAAGTATTACGGACGCACCACCCAAATCTTTCCCGGCAAAATTGACCGTGCTTTTGTATGAAAGATTCAAACTGGGGATGCCCGGATTTATTATTCTTTCCTGCGAACTAATTGATAATAACGGTAAGGAGCTTATGGACTGTGTGTTGAAATATGCAGGGCTTTGGGAACTGCCGGAGGCTTTTGTAAAGTGGGTGCAGGAGAAAAATTATTTCTGTAATACCTTGGTGGACCGTATTTGTACCGGCTATCCCAAGGATGAGGTGGCAGAATTGACCGCTCGTCTGGGAGAAGAAGATAGGCTTATGAATACGGCAGAAATCTTTCATCTTTGGGTGATTGAGGGAGATTTTGAGAAAGAGTTTCCTTTGCAGGCAGCAGGTATTAATGTAATCTGGACTCCTGATGTGAAGCCTTATAAGAAACGCAAGGTGCGCATTTTAAACGGTGCTCATACCTCCATGGTGCTGGCAGCCAGATTGTATGGTCTGTCCACTGTAAAGGAATGTCTGGATGATGAATTGGTAAATGCTTTTTTGCATAAGACCATTTTCGAAGAAATCATCCCGACTTTGGGAAATACGCAGGAGGATATTGCTTTTGGTAAGGCAGTGCTGGAGCGTTTTGCCAATCCTTTTGTGAAGCATCAGCTTTTAAGTATCGCATTGAATTCCGTAAGTAAGTTTAAAGCAAGAGTATTGCCTACTATTTTGGAGTATTATGAAGCAGACGGAGTTCTGCCTAAGTGCATGACCTTCTCCTTGGCAGCATTGATTGCATTCTATCGTACAGAGGAAGCTAATGATAATGAAGATATCACGGAATTTATGAAGACAGCGGAAGTGGCGGATATTTTGAAGAAAGAAAGCTACTGGGGAAGAGATATAAGCTTCATGCTTCCGGAAGTAGAGAAGTATTTGACCCTGATGAGTGAAAAGGGTATGGGGCAGGCGTTTAGGGAGGTTTTAGCATGAAACAGTTAAAAATTCATGCATTGGACAATGTGGCGGTGAATGTGGAAACCGGTCACAAGGTGGCGCTAACAGATATTTCCCAGGGAAGCAATGTGATAAAATTTGGTTTCCCAATCGGGCATGCTACGAAAGATATTAAAGCGGGAGAAGCGGTTCACACCCACAATGTAAAGACCAATCTGGGAGAAAAGCTGACTTATACCTATGAGCCGGTGCGGTATGAATTGCCCTGGGTAGAAGACGGTATCATTAATGCTTATGTGAGGGAAAATGGTGAAATCGGTATTCGTAATGACATCTGGATTGTGAATACAGTGGGGTGTGTAAACAAGGTGGCGGAAAAGCTGGCTAGTCTGACAGGGGCTTTTGCTTTCCCTCATCCTTACGGCTGTTCCCAGTTGGGGGATGACCACAAATTGACCCAACTTGTTCTAAAAGGACTTGTACAGCATCCAAATGCAGGGGGTGTGCTGGTGTTAGGGCTTGGTTGTGAAAATAATAATCTTGCCTCTTTCAAGGAGATTTTAGGAGAGGTGGACGAACGTCGGGTGAAATTTTTGAATACCCAGGACTGTGAGGATGAGATTGCAGAGGGAGTAAAACTGATTAAGGAATTACAGACCTATGCAGAGACTTTTACACGTCAGCCTGTACCCCTTTCTAAATTAAGAGTAGGTTTAAAATGCGGTGGTTCCGATGGATTCTCCGGTATTACAGCCAATCCTTTGATTGGACAGTTTTCGGACTTGCTAATTGCCTCCGGTGGTAGTACTGTGTTAACAGAAGTGCCGGAAATGTTTGGCGCAGAAACCATTCTTATGAATCGCTGCAAGGATGAGACTACTTTTGAAAAGACCGTGAAGTTAATTAATGATTTCAAGGATTACTACATCCGCCACAATCAGGTGATTTATGAAAATCCCTCCCCGGGTAATAAGGCTGGGGGCATTACTACTTTGGAGGAGAAATCCTTGGGCTGTACACAAAAGGGTGGCATGGCACCGGTAGTGGATGTGTTGGATTATGGAGATAGAGTAAGTAAGAACGGACTGAATTTGTTAAATGGCCCAGGGAACGATATGGTGGCAGTGACCAATCTGGTGGCAGCAGGCTGCCACATGGTACTGTTTTCCACAGGAAGAGGTACTCCACTGGGGGGACCGGTGCCTACTATAAAGATTGCTACGAATCAGACTTTGGCAGAAAAGAAGCGAACCTGGATTGACTTTAATGCTGCTCCCACGCTGGAAGGAAAGGATTTGTCCAAGGAGCTGTTGCAATATGTGATAGAAGTGGCAAATGGTCTGGAAACCGCCAATGAGCGGGAAGGTTACCGGGAAATAGCAATATTTAAGGATGGTGTGACACTTTGAGTAAATATGTAATAATCGATGCACATTTGCATCTTTGGAAAAAACAGCAGGGAATGGTAAACGGTAGACCTGTGTATGCGATAGGCGATGGCAAGAGTAATTTTGGGGGAGAGATTCGCCAGATGATGCCGCCCTATATGAATGATGATGAGAATACAGTAGAGAGACTTATTGCAAATATGAATTATGCCTGCGTAAATGGTTGTGTGGTAACCCAGGAATACATTGATGGTAATCAGGATGATTATTTGTTGGAGTCCAAAGCCAAGTATCCGGACAGAATCAAAATCTGCTCTCTTTATGAGGAAAGCCCCGACTTTAGGTTGGAGGGAGTGGATGGTGTCAAAATCTGTGCAGGAAGACTTGAGGACAAGGATTTAAAGAAACTGCTACCGGTTTTTAAGGAGATTGAGAAGGCCGGAAGGTTTTTGTCTATAGATTTGGCAGACGGTGATGAGCAGGTTGGGGACATGGAATATCTCATATCTCAATGCCCGAATTTAAAAATTGCTATCGGACATTTCGGTATGGTTACCACGACTGGCTGGCAGAAGCAGATTGCACTGGCAAAGCACAAAAATGTGTACATTGAAAGTGGTGGATTGACTTGGTTGTTCCATAATGAATTCTATCCCTATCCCTCTGCTATTGATGCCATTTTGGAGGCAAGGGAAATCTGTGGTATAGAGAAGCTTATGTGGGGGAGTGACTACCCACGTACCATGACAGACATTACATACATTATGGCAGTACGCTTTATAGCAGAATCTGATAATCTGACTGAGGCAGAAAAACGTGCCTTTCTGGGTGAAAACGCAATGAAGTTCTACGGATTTGCGGATATGAAACCTATGGAGGCTACACCGAATATGTTGTAAGGAACGGATTGGCTTGTTTGGACGCAGGATGAAAAATAGGATCCCGTAAGGGAGCATTTACAGGAGGACGAAAATATGTTAAAAGGAATATCACCCCTTCTTTCACCCATGCTTTTAAAGGTGTTGTGTGAAATGGGACATGGAGACACGATTGTGATTGCAGATGGTAACTTCCCGGCTGAAACCATGGGAAAGGAAGGCATCGTCATCCGTATGGATGGTCATGGAGTACCGGAGATTCTGGAAGCCATTTTAGAGGTTTTCCCTCTTGACCAATATGTGGAAAAGCCTGTATATTTAATGGAGAGAGTGCCCGGGGACAATGCGGACGTTTCTATTTGGAAAACCTATGAGAGCCAGATTGCAAAAGCAGAAGAGAGAGGTGTAAGCGTTATTGATAAACTGGAGCGCTTTGCATTCTATGAGGAAGCTAAGAAAGCTTATGCGGTAATAGCTACCTCTGAAACAAGCCAGTATGCTAATGTTATATTGAAGAAAGGATGTGTACTTCTTTAGTATAATTGGTGATAGAAAGTCTGTGGGCATGAATTCATATTGCAGATAAAGGGGAGATAGAATTATGAAAAAAAGAAGTGGTTTATTGTGTGTGTTATTTATTATGATTATGCTGTGTACAGCATGTGGTAAAGAAACCGGTCAGGAAACGACGGGAAATGACGAGGGTGTCAATTTTCGGGATGAAAATGTGTTTGCAACCAATGAAGAGCTTTTTGATTTTGTAATGGAAAATTGGAAAAATCATACTGAGGATGCCATATATGAGTATACAGGAAAAGAGATACAGACATTAATGAGTAAGGAGGATTTTACCGGTGTTTTCCAGAGACTTTCTGTCATTGGCGGAGAACTGCTGAGCGTTTCTGAACCGCAGGTTACTTCTTCCTTCGGAACGGATGTGTATACCGCAGTTGTAGAATTCAAAAATGTAACATTGAACTTAACTGTTTCCATGAAAGTGGCGAAAATATCCGGTTTTACTTACAATATCCATTTTAAGGATACCTTCGAAATACGTCATGATAATAATATTGTAGAAAAACATTTTGTTTTCAAAAACGATGGATGTGAGCTGAATGCGGTATATACTTATGTGGATGATGGAGAAAAGCACCCGGCGGTTCTGCTGATTGCCGGTTCCGGTCCCAGTGATTACAATGAGACTATCGGTTTACTTTCACCCTTTCAGGATATTGCACAGGGATTGGCACAAAGAGGAGTAAATTCCCTTCGACTGGACAAGCGAACTTTGAATGGTACCCCCAATACCAAGGTGGGAGTGGAGGAGGAATATTTTGCAGATTGTCGAGAAGCCATTGCTTTTCTGAAAGAGCAAAATATTAGTAACTTGTATTTGTTGGGACATAGTCTGGGAGGACAGATAGCTCCGGAATTGGCAGCAAAGGATGAAGATATTGATGGTATGATATTGTTTAACAGTACTCCACGTCATCTGGCAGATTTGGCCTGTGATCAGTATATTGCCATGGACCCTGGAAACAAGAATACATATATTGCCTGTGCAGAAGAAGCAAAGAAGGTACAGAATATGGAATCGGAAGTAAGATACTATTTCGGAGCGGACGACTATTATTGGTCTACCTACAATTTGTTAGATACTATTGAAAGCATAAAGGCTGCTAACATTAATACACTGATTATTAACAGTACTTATGATAATCAGATTTTTCAGACCGATATAGATATATGGAAAGAACAGTTAGAAGATGATGAAAATGTGACAATTCATGTATATGAGGATATCAGTCATTTTGGATATAAAATAGATACCAAAAATACGGTATTACTTTACAAAAAGTCGGATTTTCCTGTAGAATTATTGGAGGAGTTTGCCGGATTTTGTGAGTAACGATTTCTTTATGTAAATGGAGTAGTCTTTGGGAAGGTGTTTGTGATAATACAGACATAAAGGAGGTATGGTTTATGTTTGATTTTCTGAAAAGCAGTAAACACGGTGGATTGGAAGTATATCTGGAACGCATTCAGATGAATATGGAAAATAATTATAAGGATGCGGCACAGATGAATCTGAACGAGATGGAAGAACTGTTCAAACAGCTGTCAGAGGCCGGTAAGCTGAATGACAAACAGAAGGAACGATATGAAAGCTTGATTCATTCCTTACGTATTCGTATGAAGAATTTTACGCATAAGGACCAGAAACCTTATTGGACTTAAACTATAATCGTGAAAAAAGACCGGATATGCTCCGGTCTTTTGTTATTCTGTGTCATTATTCAGCATCAGGACGGAATTTATCCGGATCCCAATCTTCATCGAAATAGAACTCATTATAATACATATTTACGTTTTCCTCTTCTTCATCAACTCCGAAGGTAACAACTATAAAAGACGTTGCTTCTTCATCTTCCAATTGTTGGTATGCATCCTCCATTGCGAAGGTGATTAGGAGGTCTTCATCTAATGAGTTAGAATATTTTTTGAAAATTTCTTCTAACTGCTCATAGGTATGGCAGGTTCTGAAAAAATCCCCGTTGAAACGTGTACCAAATGCTTGATGGTGAGGGGTAAATTTCATCAAAACTCCGCCAATAGTCGGGTTTGCAGAGTATTCAACCTCTTTTAATTCGTCCAATTGTTTTTCATAATCAGAAAAATCAAGGGGTTTTCCGTTTACAAAAACAGCTGTATATCCGTAATCGCAGCCAAGTTGTATGGGAGAGTCTGTTTCAATGAAAGTATCACTATCAAGTTTTTCGATATCTTCTGTGGATGATATGCCGAAATCAGAACGAATCTCGTTGTCTTCCATATCGTAGAAATAAAATACTTTAGAGATTAGGTTTCCATGTTCATCTATCATCTCTTCCGCTATATCGGAATAGAACCTGTCGGTCCGGTCTTTTTCTTCTGCAAAAATATCACCTGCGTTTATAAGGCCACCGGAACCATTAATGAATTTACCGTCTTCATCATATAATTGATAACTTCCTGAGGGACGGTATACATCAATGTCATCTTCGATCATCTTTCCTACAACAACTTGAAAATTTTTAGACAGATCATATTTCTGTCCTTCCACAGTAATTATGTTTGGCTGCTTCTTTCCGAAAAAGATAAAAGCAATAACACCACCGACGATACACAATATCAGTATGAGTAATACTATTTTTGTTTTTTTCTTCATAATAATTTCCCCCATTTAAGAAAGTAGTTTATCCTGCTAAAGCATAACATTATATTTATAAAAATGCAAACAGAAGTAAATGTTTACAAATGATGAGCTTATGTGTCATAATGACTAATAAAATGCTTAATAAGGAATTGGAGTAATGGGTATGAATAAACAAAGACAAGCGAAATTAATGATAAGCCTGTCCATGATTATTTTTGGTACCATAGGGGTGTTTTCCAGAAGTATTACCGTAACGTCGGGAGAGCTTGCTTTATACAGAGCTATCTTGGCGGCAGTGCTGATCGGTGGGTATTTTCTGATAGCAGGGAAGAAGATTGATTTTAAGTCGATAAAAAAGGAATTGTGGCTTTTGTTACTTTCCGGTATGGCCATGGGTGTGAACTGGATTTTGCTGTTTGAAGCCTATAAGCATACTACCATTTCCATAGCGACCCTGAGCTATTATTTTGCACCGGTGATTGTGATGGTGGTTTGCCCCATATTATTTCGGGAGAAGATTACCAAGAAGCAGCTTCTTTGCTTTGTAATGTCTACGGCAGGTCTGGTGCTTATCATCGGATTTGATGGCGGAGGCGGAAGTAACCACTTTTTAGGAATTCTGCTGGGATTGGGAGCGGCAGTGTTTTATGCTACCGTAATCCTACTCAACAAATTCATTAAGAATGTGGAAGGAATCCAAAGAACTTTTTTACAATTTCTGGCGGCCATTGTGATTTTGTTTCCCTATGTGTTGATTAGCGGGGACCTGAAGATTGGAGAATTAGACCCAAAGGGTTGGTTTTGCCTTTTGACAGTAGGGCTGATACATACGGGAATTACTTATTGCATGTATTTTACGGCCATGAAGGAGCTAAAGGGACAGGAGGTGGCGATTTTAAGCTATCTGGACCCCCTGGTGGCAGTGGCTATATCCTTTATTGTACTGGGAGAACCCATGACAATCTTGCAGATGCTGGGTGGAGTATTGATACTGGGCTTCACTTTGTGGAATGAGCGATGAGAAAATGTTGACAAAAGTAAGGGTTTAGGTTTAAGATAGTTCGAAAGTAACAAAATTATAGGAGGAAAGTATTATGAAAAAGATTGTTAGTGTGTTACTTGCAACAGTACTTGCAATCGGATGCTTAACCGGATGTGGCGAAAAAGCAGCTGATTCAGGTAATAACCAGCAGGCATCCAATTCGGGTGAATTGGTATTTAAGATTGGCGGTTCAGGTCCTTTGACCGGTGGCGCAGCAGCATATGGTGATGCTGTAAACAAGGGTGCCCAGATTGCAGTTGATGAAATCAATGCAGCAGGTGGTATCAATGGTGTTAAGCTTGAATGGAAGATGGAAGATGATGAGCATGATGCTGAAAAGGGTGTAAATGCTTATAATAGCTTAAAGGACTGGGGTATGCAGATTATGATGGGTACCGTTACCAGTGCTCCCTGTATCGCAGTAGAAGCAGAAGCTTCTAACGATAACATGTTCCTGATCACTCCTTCAGGTACTGCTGTAGATTGTATCAGTGGCTCTAACGCATTCCGTTTGTGTTTCTCTGATCCTGCACAGGGTACTAAGTCAGCAGAGTACATTGGAGTAAACAAGCTGGCTACCAAGGTTGCTGTTATTTATGACAGCTCTGACCCTTATTCAGCAGGTATCTGCGAAAGCTTTAAGGCAGAGGCTTCTAAGCAGGGTATTGAAGTTGTAGCAAGTGAAGCATTTACCGCAGATAGCAAGACTGACTTTAAGGTACAGTTACAGAAGGCAAAGGATAGCGGCGCAGAGTTATTATTCCTTCCCATTTACTATCAGGAAGCTTCATTAATACTGTCTCAGGCAAACGAAATGGGCTTTAGTCCTAAGATTTTCGGTTGTGACGGTTTAGATGGTATTCTTGGTGTAGAAAACTTTGATGTTTCTTTGGCAGAAGGTGTTATGTTACTGACTCCTTTCGCAGCAGACGCACAGGATGAACTGACTAAGAAGTTCGTAGCTACTTATGCTGAGAAGTTCAATGGTGAAGTTCCTATGCAGTTCGCAGCAGATGCTTATGATGCTATCTATGCAATCAAGGCAGCTATTGAAAAGTCAGGTGCTACTGCAGATATGTCAGCTTCTGAAATCTGCGATAAGATGAGTGCAGCAATGACTGAGATTACCTTAACAGGTCTTACCGGTACCATTACATGGGATGCTTCAGGCGAACCTAATAAGGAGCCTAAGGCAGTTGTTATTGAAAATGGTGCTTACAAGGCAATGCAGTAAGAAACGGTTGTTTTTAATAGTGAGTAAATAATAGAGGGATTCCTGAAACAGTAATGTTTTCAGGAGTCCCTTTTTACATGATTTTCTTGCTATAAATTAAGGGGATGTGTTATAATCAACCATATTATAAACAAAGAAGGGGACAAATATGAGTTTTGTACAGTTTTTGATTAATGGTATCAGTCTGGGTAGCGTATATGCAATTATAGCATTGGGTTATACCATGGTATACGGTATTGCAAAGATGTTAAACTTTGCCCATGGTGATGTGATTATGATAGGAGCATATACCGTACTTACCCTGTTGACAGGAGTGGGTGTACATCCACTTATTGCAGTGATTATCGGTATGGTGGCCTGTACTGCTTTGGGAATTACAATTGAGAAGATTGCTTATAAGCCTTTGCGAAATGCTTCTTCTTCTCTGGCAGTATTGATAACAGCTATCGGTGTCAGCTATTTTCTGCAGAATATTGCATTGTTAATTTTCGGAGCAGATACAAAGTCCTTTATTAATATTATTACTCTGCCATCACTATCTTTGTCAGGAGGAGAGCTGGTGCTTACAGGTACTACCATAGTGACTATTATTGCTTGTATTATTATTATGATTGGTTTGACTCTGTTTGTAAATAAAACCAAGCCCGGAAGAGCCATGAAGGCGGTTTCAGAGGATCGTGGGGCAGCACAGCTGATGGGTGTTAATGTAAATGCAACCATTTCACTGACCTTTGCTATTGGTTCCGGTCTGGCAGCCATTGCAGGTGTACTGCTTTGTTCGGCATATCCCAGTCTGACCCCCTATACCGGTGCGATGCCGGGTATTAAGGCGTTCGTAGCAGCGGTATTCGGTGGTATCGGTTCTATTCCGGGAGCTATGGTAGGAGGTATTTTGCTTGGTATTATTGAAATTTTGGGAAAAGCTTACATATCTTCTCAAGTAGCGGATGCTATCGTGTTTGCAGTGTTGATTATTGTGTTGTTGGTAAAACCTACCGGTTTGTTTGGCAAGAATATTCAAGAGAAAGTGTAGGGGATTGCTATGAAGAAAAATATTTTTAAGAACATGAACAAAACTACAAAAAGCAATCTGATTACCTACGCGCTGGTGATTGTTGTATATATTATTGTACAGATATTGGTTAGCACCGGTAGTATTTCCAATTTGATGAAGGGTCTTCTAGTACCCCTTTGTGTATATGTGATTGCAGCGATTTCTTTGAACCTGGTAGTAGGTATTTCCGGAGAGTTGAGTCTGGGACATGCAGGATTTATGTGTGTGGGTGCTTATTCCAGTTCCTTCTTTTCCGTACTGACCAAGGATGTCTTGCCGGAGATTATCAGATTTCCATTGGCAATATTAATTGGTGCAGCAGTGGCTGCGGTATTCGGTATCCTGATTGGTATTCCGGTATTAAAATTGCGTGGTGACTATCTGGCCATTGTTACACTGGCTTTTGGTGAAATTATTAAGAATCTGATGAATGTAATGTATATCGGTCGTGACAGCAGAGGGTTACATTTTTCTGCCACGGATACTACAGCCTTAAATTTGGAAGAGGGAGGAAAGGTTATCGTAAAGGGCGCCCTTGGTATTACCGGTACCCCGAAAAACTCCACCTTCACCATTGGCGTAGTATTGATATTGATTTCCCTGTTTATTATTTTGAATTTAATTAATTCCCGAAGTGGTCGTGCGATTATGGCTATTCGTGATAATCGAATTGCAGCAGAATCCGTAGGTATCAATATTACTAAGTATAAGCTCATGGCATTTACCATTTCTGCAGCACTTGCAGGTGTGGCAGGTGTATTATATGCCCACAACTTATCTACTCTGACGGTGAAGAAGTTTGATTACAATACTTCTATTCTGATACTGGTATTTGTAGTATTGGGTGGTATTGGTAATATCAGAGGCTCCGTGATTGCGGCAGTGCTATTGACTGTATTGCCTGAAGTATTGCGTGGACTTTCTGATTATCGTATGTTGATTTATGCAATTGTTCTGATTGCAATGATGTTATTTAACTGGGCACCGGCAGCAATTAACTGGCGTGCGAAGTTGAAGGCAAAATTTAAGAAAAATAATGCGAGGGAGGCTGAATAAATATGGCAATGTTAGAAGTAAAGAATTTGTCCATTTCCTTCGGTGGTCTTCGCGCGGTGGATGGTTTTAATCTGAAAATTGAAAAGGGAATGCTTTATGGATTGATTGGTCCTAACGGAGCAGGTAAGACCACAGTATTTAACCTACTGACAGGTGTATATAAGCCTAACGAAGGCAAGGTTGTGCTGGATGGAAAGGATATTACAGGTAAATCTATTATTGATATTAACAAAGCAGGTATTGCAAGAACCTTCCAGAATATTCGTCTGTTTAAAGAATTGTCCGTGCTGGATAATGTAAAGGCCGGACTGCATAACCACAATCCGTATTCCACCTTAACCGGTATTTTGAGATTACCTAAGTATTATCAGGTGGAAAAGTCCATGAATGAAAAGGCCATAGAAATATTAAAGGTGTTTGATTTGGATGGAGAGGCAAATATTTTAGCAAGTAATCTACCTTATGGTAAACAACGTAAGCTGGAGATTGCCAGAGCTATTGCAACAGAGCCCAAGCTGCTTCTTTTGGATGAGCCGGCAGCAGGTATGAATCCCAACGAAACCATTGAACTGATGGATACCATCCGTTTCGTAAGGGAAAAGTTTGATACGACCATCCTTTTGATTGAACATGATATGAAGCTGGTAGGTGGTATTTGTGAAGAATTGACAGTATTGAACTTCGGTCAGGTGCTTACACAGGGAAAGACCGATAAAGTATTAAATGACCCTGCAGTAATTACTGCTTATCTGGGTGAATAGGAGGAAAGCCAAATGGCAATGTTGGAAGTAAAAGGATTGCAGGTATATTATGGTGTGATTCAGGCATTGAAGGACATTTCCTTCGAGGTAAATCAAGGCGAGGTTATTGCCTTAATCGGTGCTAACGGTGCGGGTAAAACCACCACTCTACACACCTTGACCGGTCTTTTGCCGGCGAAGCAAGGTTCTATCATTTTTGAAGGAAAGGATATTACCAAGGTGCCTGCCCACAAAATTGTGGAGATGGGTATTGCACATGTGCCTGAGGGACGAAGAGTATTTTCCCAACTAAGCGTGTATGAAAACCTGAAGATGGGTGCTTATACCAGAAAAGATAAAAAGGAAATCGCAGAGAATCTGGAGAATGTATACAAGCGTTTCCCCAGATTGGAGGAGCGTAAAAACCAAAGAGCCGGAACCTTGTCCGGTGGTGAACAGCAGATGCTGGCTATGGGACGTGCGCTTATGTCCAACCCCAAGATGATAGTAATGGATGAGCCCTCCATGGGTCTGTCTCCTATCTTTGTAAATGAAATTTTTGATATTATTGAGAAGGTAAGTGCCGGAGGAACCACGGTTCTTCTGGTAGAGCAGAATGCAAAGAAGGCGCTCTCTATCGCAGACAGAGCATATGTATTGGAAACCGGTAAAATCGTACTTTCCGGAGATGCCAAGGAACTTATGAATGATGATTCCATCAAGAAGGCATATCTGGGCGAATAAGGAAAGGGGTAATACCATGGATAATATCGTAATAACTATTGCAAGACAGTATGGTAGCGGTGGAAAAACTGTAGGACAGATGGTGGCGGAAGAACTGGGAATTCCTTTTTACAGCAGAGATATCCTCCGTCTGGCGTCGGAAGATAGTGGTATCAGTGAGGCATTGTTTGGTGAGGCTGATGAAAAGCTGAAGAAGGTTCCTTTCTTTAAAAGCTCCAAGGCAGCCTATGACGGAGATTTGATTCCTCCGGAGTCCGATGATTTTGTGTCTGACAAGAATCTGTTTAATTATCAGGCCAAGATTATCAAGCAGCTGGCAGAAAGAGAATCCTGCGTTATTGTAGGAAGATGTGCCGATTACGTGTTGAAGGACTTTCCTAATGTAATGAGCGTCTTCGTATATGCGGATGAGCAGTTCTGCTTCGATAGGGCTATGGAGCGCAACAGTATGACTCCCAAGGAGATGGAGAAGTACATTGCCAAGGTGGATAAGTACCGTGGCGACTATTACAAATATTATACCGGTCAGGATTGGACTGATGCCAGAAACTATGACCTCTGCTTAAATTGCGGTGTGCTGGGCTTCGAGAAATGTAAAGAAGAGATACTGGCTTATCGTAAGGTACGATTTGGAGTGTAGAAAAGGAAATACATAAGTTGGTGGTAGAGTGTAAAGGCTCTACCACTTTTATGATATAGGAAATTGTGCATTGAAATGAGGGAAGAGTATATGAGTAGGATATTGATTATTGAGGATGATGAGGATATTAACCGTTTATTATATAAAATCTTAAGCAGGGAAGGGTATCAGGTGGTGCAGGCCTTTTCCGGGACGGAGGGTAAGCTTCGTCTGGAGCAGGAGCTGCCGGACTTGATTTTGCTGGATTTGATGCTGCCGGGGATGAAAGGTCAGGAGATTACGGAATTCGTCCGAAAGGAAAAGCAGAGTAATGTACCTATCATCATATTGTCAGCCAAATCCGCTTTGGAGGATAAGGTGGAGCTTCTGACTATGGGAGCGGATGATTATCTGACCAAGCCCTTTGAACCCCGGGAGGTATTGGTACGTGTCATGGCCCTGCTTCGAAGAGCTGGCTTGGGTGGTGTACAGAGCCAAAAGGAAGCGTCAGAAGAGTATGCCTACAAGAATCTGGTGCTAACCACAGAAAGCCGAAAGGTAACCGTCTGTGGAGAAGAGATTGCACTGACACCCCATGAGTATGAGATATTGCTTCTTTTACTGCAACAGCCGGAGAAGGTATTCTCCAGAGATGCCCTGTATGAAAGTATATGGGGAGGCGGATATCTGGGAGAGGACAATACTGTAAATGTGCATGTTAGTAATATTCGAAAGAAGCTGGCTGCAGTGGATGCAGAGCAGGAATATATCAAGACTGTATGGGGAATCGGCTTTAAATTGGCGTAAGAGTTATCTTTACGAATTCTTTAAACTTTCTTGAGGACTTATTAATAGCCTTACGGATAAAATAAGTTTGTAAAGAAAAAGGAGGGAGATAGTATGGAGAACATAATAGAAGCCAAAGGGCTGACGAAAAAGTATCCTAAATGTACAGCGCTACAAAATGTAAGCTTGGAAATTAAGCGCGGCGAAATCTACGGTCTGGTGGGAGCAAACGGTGCCGGCAAAACCACACTGCTGAAGATTCTGGTAGGACAAATTTTCTCTACAGATGGAGAGTTTGCATTATTTGGGACTCATGGAAAAAAGGAACTTGAGAATCAAAGAAAACGGTTAGGAGCCTTGATTGAAAATCCTGGTTTTTATCCTCAGCTTACCATCGAGCAGAATATGGAGTTTTACAGGCTGCAAAAGGGTGTGCCAGGGAAGCAAATTGTGGAAGATACCTTGAAGACGGTAGGGTTGTGGGAGGTACGGAACAAGAAAGGCAAGACCCTTTCTTTAGGTATGAAGCAAAGATTGGGGCTGGCCATTGCTTTGCTTGGTGAGCCGGAACTGCTCTTTTTGGATGAACCGGCAAACGGACTGGACCCGGCAGGGATTATCGAAATGCGCAATCTTTTGAAAAAGCTGAACCGGGAGAAAAATATTACTATTGTGATTTCCAGCCATATTTTAAGTGAGTTGGAGCATCTGGCAACGGTTTACGGATTTCTGGATAAGGGTAAAATGCTGGAGCAGATATCTGCCAAAGCCTTACATGAAAAGTGCGGGGATTATCTGGAGATTAAGGTAACTGATGCGGCAAAATATACTATGCTTTTGGAAAAGCAATTACAGCACACCTCCTATCTGGTGCTGGAGGATGGCATGGTACAAATTTTTGATATGAAGAAAGATAGGGAAACATACAGTGCCCTTGCGGGAGAGAATGGCATAGGAATCCTAGCTATGAACATGAAGCAAAACAGTCTGGAGGACTATTATATGAATCTGACAAAGGGAGGGCTATTGGGATGAGAAATTATATAAAGAGTGAATGGTATCGGGTAACTCATACCCTTACCATATATGTGTTTACATTAAGTTTGGCAGGTCTGACACTGTTGATGAATTTGGCAATGTGGTTTTTGGATAAGGTAGATCCTACGTTCCACCATGGAACGGCTGCGTTTTCCTTGAGCAATCTGGTATGTTTGTTGGAAGTATTGTTTTTTGTGGGAGTTATCCTTGTGGATTTGCTGTTTGTGGGGGATAAGAAAAATGGTAGTTTAAAGAATTCCATAGCGTTCGGTATTTCCAGAACAGATATTTTTCTGGGAAAATGCGTGGTAGGTATGTTTGTTTCCCTAATTAGTCTGGTAGTGATATTGGCAGTGTATTTAGGAAGTGCTAAGTTACTGCTTACTCCGGGAGTGGAACCGAATGCGGCGCGTATCACTTTGCAGGGGGTGGCATGTATGCTTCCTATGGCAGTAGCTTCTGAGATTTTGATTCTTGCTATGTGCATCCTCTTTGAGAAGGAGTTGGTGGCATCTATAGCATGGTATGCGGTTATGGTTGGTATCCCCCAGATTTGTTTTGTGTTCGGGTTAAAGTTTGATTCTGTAGCTAAAATAGCGGTATGGATGCCTCATAATTATCTAAGCAGTGAAGTTGTGGTAAACATGAGTGGCTGGAGCTGTCTGTGGCAGACCCCGGAGGGTGTGGCGAAATGTCTGATTTCCGGATTTATCGGTTTAATTGTGTTTTTAGCATTTGGCTTGATAGTCAGTAAAAGGCAGGAAGTGTAAATGGGACTTGGTGAGTAAGGTGCTGAAGTCTGCGTAGTATGAGAGGAAAGGAGCGTGCAAAATGGTATATCTGATTATAGCAATACTGGGCATAGCAGTAGTTTATCTTTTGGTGCGCCTTCTTTCTTTGAAGATGGCACTAAAAGGTGCCGGAAAGCAGCTGAAGGAAATCAACAGAGAACTGGAAGAGAATCGTATCGTGAAGCTGGCGGTACCGGATAAGGATGCGGAGATGCTTTTAACAGTAGTCAATGAATCCCTGCTGGCAATCCGTGAGCAAAAAAATGTGTATGCCAAAAGGGAAAAGGAACTTAAGCAGCAGATTGAAAATATCAGTCATGATTTGCGTACGCCCCTGACCTCCATGTTAGGATATCTGCGTATTATGGAGACCGGCAATCTGAACCCGGAGGACCGGGAGGATTTGCAGACAGTTATACGAAAAGCAGAACGCCTGCAGGAGCTGATTACCCAGTTCTATGATTATACTAAGGTCACATCCACAGATTATTCGCTTTCCTTGGAGGGTATAGAGGTAACCAAGCTACTGCGGGAAGCTTTGGCGGATGCTTATCCGGAATTAGAGAAGCGGCAGTTAGAAGTGGAGGTAAAGATACCACAGGGAACGTTAGCGATTACGGGCAATGAGAATGCCATGCAAAGAGTTTTACAAAATCTGCTCCAAAATGCGGTACGATATGCAAAGAGCTATCTGGAAGTGTCTGTTTATGAGGGGGATGGAGAAGTGGAAATTACCTTTGCCAATGATGTGGAGGATATGAATGTATCGGATGTGGAGCGCCTGTTTGAGCGCTTCTACACGCCGGATGCCTCCCGTACCCAAGGCTCCACCGGACTTGGACTGACCATAGCCAAAGAGTTTGTAGAGAAAATGAAGGGAAGTATGGAAGCGGAACTGGTGGGGGAGAAACTTTGGATTCAGATGAGGTTTCATTAATAAAAACAGAACAAATGTTTGCAAAGCGTGTAGAAATGTGCTATACTATAAAAGTGCATTTTTATACGCTTGTATTTTGTGTAAAAATGTATATGATATAGAGTAGTTAATGATAATTCTTAGATATAGACGATTCAGGAGGCTTGTATGGCACAGGAACAGGTTTTCAAACTTCATAGCGAATTTGCACCCACCGGTGACCAGCCACAGGCTATTGCCGAGCTGGTGGAGGGTTTTAAGCAAGGCAATCAGTTCCAGACTCTGCTAGGTGTAACCGGTTCCGGTAAGACCTTTACCATGGCCAATGTGATTGCGGCACTGAATAAGCCAACCCTGATTATCGCTCACAATAAGACGCTTGCAGGACAGCTCTATGGGGAGTTTAAAGAATTTTTTCCGGAAAACGCAGTAGAGTACTTTGTGTCCTACTACGATTATTACCAGCCGGAGGCCTATGTACCTTCTTCGGATACTTATATTGCCAAGGATTCCTCCATTAATGAGGAGATTGATAAGCTACGCTTGTCTGCTACTGCTTCCCTTTCTGAAAGAAAGGATGTAATAGTGATAGCCAGTGTATCCTGCATTTATGGCTTGGGAAGTCCTGATGAATATCAGGATATGATTGTATCCTTACGTCCCGGTATGCTGAAGGACAGAGACCAGGTGCTTCGGGAACTGATTGATATCCAGTACGACAGAAATGATATGGACATACAACGTGGTACTTTCCGTGTGCGAGGGGATGTGGTGGAGATTTATCCTGCCCAGGGTGGAGACTATCTGATTCGTGTAGAGTTTTTCGGAGATGAAATCGATCGTATTACAGAGGTGGAGCCACTGACCGGTAAGGTTCATGCGGCACTGAATCATATTTCCGTTTTCCCGGCTTCCCATTATGTGGTGGCACCGGAGAAGATTAAGAAGGCCTGTGACAATATTGAGATAGAGCTAAAGGAAAGGATTCAGTATTTTAAGGGTGAGGATAAGCTGATTGAAGCCCAGCGTATTTCTGAGAGGACCAATTTTGATATCGAAATGCTTCGTGAAACCGGCTTTTGCTCCGGGATTGAGAATTATTCCAGGCATCTGAATTTCATGGAGCCCGGGGCTACGCCTATGACTCTGATGGATTATTTCAAGGATGACTGTTTGATTATTATAGATGAGTCCCATATGACCATTCCACAGATTCGCGGTATGTTTGCGGGGGACCGTTCCAGAAAGCAGACTCTGGTGGATTATGGGTTCCGTCTGCCTTCGGCACTGGACAACAGACCCTTAAATTTTGAAGAGTTTGAGAACCATATTGACCAGATGATGTTTGTGTCCGCTACCCCTTCTGTGTATGAGGAGGAGCATGAGCTCTTACGTACGGAGCAGATTATCCGTCCTACAGGGCTTTTGGACCCGCAAGTGGATGTGCGTTCGGTGGAGGGACAGATTGATGACTTGATCGGGGAAGTAAACAAGGAAGTGGAGAAGCATAATAAGGTGCTGATTACCACACTGACCAAGCGGATGGCTGAAGATTTGACCGAATATATGAAGGATGTGGGCATCCGTGTAAGGTATCTTCATGCGGATATTGATACTCTGGAGCGTGCGGAGATTATCCGTGACATGCGTCTGGATGTGTTTGATGTGCTGGTAGGTATTAACCTGCTTCGAGAGGGTCTGGATATTCCGGAGATTTCCCTGGTGGCTATTTTGGACGCAGATAAAGAAGGCTTTCTGCGTAGTGCTACTTCCCTTATACAGACAGTGGGACGTGCGGCCCGCAATGCAGAAGGTCGTGTCATCATGTATGCAGATATGATTACGGATTCCATGCGGATAGCACTGGATGAAACCAACAGACGTCGTGAGATTCAGATGAAGTACAATGAGGAGCATGGCATCACTCCTCAGACCATTAAGAAGGCAGTAAGGGACCTGATTAGTATCTCCAAGGCTATTGCAGCTGAAGAAGTGAAGTTTGAAAAGGATCCGGAATCCATGAATCGTAAGGAATTGGAGAAGCTTATCGGAGAGGTGCAGAAGAAGATGCAGAAAGCCGCTGCGGAATTGAATTTCGAAGCGGCTGCAGAGCTTCGTGATAAGATGCTGGAGCTGAAGAAAAAGCTTCAGGAATTGGATGAAGAGGAATAGAGATTTATCAGAGAGAAAAGAGGAAATCATGGAAGAAGTAAAGAAGATGCTTCCCCGCAAAGAGTTTATTAAAATAAGGGGAGCACATGAGCATAATTTGAAGGGAATTGATGTGGATATTCCCAGAAATGAGTTTGTAGTACTGACCGGTATGTCCGGGTCGGGTAAATCTTCATTGGCTTTTGATACTATCTATGCAGAGGGGCAGAGACGCTATATGGAATCCTTGTCTTCTTATGCACGTCAGTTTTTGGGACAGATGGAGAAGCCTAATGTAGATCAGATAGAGGGATTGTCACCGGCCATATCCATTGATCAGAAATCCACCAACCGTAATCCGCGTTCCACAGTAGGTACCGTGACGGAGATTTATGATTATTTTCGACTGTTGTATGCCCGTATCGGTATTCCTCACTGTCCCAAATGTGGCAGAGTCATTGCCAAGCAGACGGTGGACCAGATGGTGGACCAGATTATGGAGCAGGGCGAAGGTACTCGTCTGCAACTCCTGGCACCGGTGGTCAGAGGTAAAAAAGGACGACATGAAAAGGTTTTTGACAGAGCCAAGAGAAGTGGTTTCGTCAGAGTGCGAGTGGATGGTAGTCTATATGAGCTTTCTGAAGAAATTGAACTGGACAAGAATATTAAGCATAATATTGAAATCGTAGTGGATCGACTGATTGTCCGAGAGGGCATCCAGAAACGTCTCACAGATTCTATTGAAACAGCACTGGATTTGGCAGAAGGACTGCTGATGGTTGATATTATTGATGGGGAAACGCTGACCTTTAGCCAGAGCTTTTCTTGTCCGGATTGTGGCGTAAGTATTAGTGAAGTGGAACCAAGAAGTTTTTCCTTCAACAATCCGTTTGGTGCTTGTCCTGATTGTTTCGGCTTGGGTTATAAGATGGAATTTGATGTGGAGCTTATGATTCCGGATATGAGCAAAAGCATCAATCAAGGAGCAATTGCAGTTATGGGCTGGCAGTCCTGTAATGATAAGGGTAGCTTTACCAATGCTATGCTAAGGGCACTTTGTGAACATTTTAAGTTTGATCTGGATACACCTTTTGAACAGTATTCGGAAGAGATTAAGAAGATATTGTTATATGGTACGGATGAGTCTGTGGATGTGTATTATGAGGGTCAGCGTGGCAAAGGTGTTTATCCTATTACCTTTGATGGATTGATTCGAAATGTGGAACGTCGGTACAAGGAGACCTTTTCCGAAAATGCTAAAGCGGAGTACGAGACTTTTATGCGGATTACCCCCTGTAAGCTTTGCAACGGAATGCGTCTGAAGCAGGAGGCCCTGGCTGTTACTGTATGTGATAAAAATATTTATGAGATTACCTCCATGTCCATTGGGAAGCTGGCAGATTTTTTGGCTAAGATGCAGTTGACCAAGCAACAGGAGTTAATTGGCCATCAGATATTAAAAGAAATTCGTGCCAGAGTAGGCTTTTTGGTAAATGTAGGGCTGGATTATTTGTCTTTAGCCAGAGGAACAGCCAGTTTGTCCGGAGGTGAAGCCCAGCGTATACGTCTGGCTACCCAGATTGGTTCCGGTCTGGTAGGTGTATGCTATATTTTGGATGAACCAAGTATTGGTTTGCACCAGAGGGACAATGACAAGCTTCTGGAAGCCTTGAAGCGTCTGAAGGATTTGGGTAATACCCTGATTGTGGTAGAGCATGATGAGGATACCATGCGGGCGGCAGATTATATTGTGGATATTGGTCCCGGTGCCGGTTCCCATGGTGGAGAAGTGGTAGCCACAGGTACAGCAGAGGATATTATGAAGGTGCCGGAATCTATCACAGGTAAATATCTTAGTGGCGAATTAAAGATACCGGTACCCAAGATGAGAAGAAAAGCCAGTGGCAGTATAAAGGTGCTGGGAGCACAGGAAAACAATTTGAAAAATATTGACGTGGAATTCCCGGTGGGTGTAATGACCTGTGTAACCGGTGTGTCCGGCTCGGGTAAGAGCTCTCTTGTGAATGAAATTCTTTATAAGAAGCTGGCGCGTACATTAAACCGTGCCCGTACTATTCCTGGAAAACATAAAGGAATAGAGGGACTGGAGCAGCTGGATAAAGTAATAGATATTGACCAGTCACCTATTGGCAGAACACCCCGTTCAAATCCGGCTACCTATACAGGTGTGTTTGATATGATACGCGATTTGTTTGCAGCTACTCCGGATGCAAAAGCCAAGGGATATACTAAAGGACGATTCAGCTTTAATGTAAAGGGGGGGCGTTGTGAAGCCTGTAGCGGAGACGGTATTATCAAGATAGAAATGCATTTCCTGCCAGATGTGTATGTGCCTTGTGAGGTATGTGGCGGAAAGCGTTACAACCGAGAAACACTGGACGTTAAGTATAAAGGAAAGAGTATCTTTGATGTGTTAGATATGACGGTGGAGGAGGCAGTGACTTTCTTTGAAAATGTGCCTTCAGTAAAGCGTAAAATTGAAACCCTGAATGATGTTGGCTTGTCCTATATTAAGCTGGGACAACCTTCTACCACCCTTTCCGGCGGAGAAGCGCAACGTATCAAACTGGCTACAGAGCTTTCCCGCAGAAGTACAGGCAAAACAATATATATTTTAGATGAACCTACTACAGGACTTCATTTTGCGGATGTGCATAAGCTGATTGAGATTTTGCACCGTCTGGCAGATGGGGGCAATACAGTGGTTGTGATAGAACACAATCTGGATGTGATTAAGACAGCAGACTTTATTATTGATATCGGTCCGGAGGGTGGTGATGGAGGTGGTACGGTAATTGCGACCGGTACACCGGAGGAGATTGCAGAACATCCCATTTCCTATACAGGAAAATATGTAAAGAAAATGTTATAGGTGTAAAGTTTTGTATAAAATAGTCGATATATAATGTACAAAGCAGGGACGCGAAAAAGTGAACGGAAGGAACCGTTCTCTTTTTCGCGTTATATTTTTTAAATTTTTGTGAAAGCTTTTGGAAACACTTGCATTTTCCTGTATCTGACTGTAAACTATACATGGTGGGTAACTATTCGAATTTAAAAAATAATACGTAAAGAAGCGTAAATAAGAGATAGAGCAGGAAGGGAAAAGAGTATGCAGTGTACAGACATCGGAATTGATTTGGGAACAGCCAGTATTCTGGTTTACATTAGAGGAAAGGGTGTCGTGTTGAAGGAGCCATCAGTGGTTGCTTTTGACAGAGACACCAACAAAATTAAGGCAATTGGTGAGGATGCAAGGCTTATGCTTGGTAGAACACCGGGTAATATTATTGCGGTAAGACCTTTACGCCAAGGTGTTATTTCCGATTATACCGTAACTGAGAAGATGATGAAGTATTTCATTCAGAAAGCATTGGGCAAGAGGATGTTCCGTAAACCCCGTATTGCAGTTTGTGTACCCAGTGGTGTTACTGAAGTAGAGAAGAAAGCGGTTGAAGATGCTACTTATCAGGCAGGTGCCAGAGAAGTATCCATTATTGAGGAGCCTATTGCAGCAGCAATTGGTGCCGGTATTGATATTTCCAAACCCTGTGGCAATATGATTGTAGACATCGGTGGTGGTACTTCTGATATTGCAGTTATATCTTTAGGAGGTACCGTAGTAAGTGCTTCCATCAAAGTGGCAGGGGATGATTTTGATGAAGCTATTGTACGATACATGAGAAAGAAGCATAATCTTCTGATAGGTGAAAGAACTGCAGAGGATATGAAGATAAAGATTGGTTCCTGCTATCCCAGAGTGGAGGCAGATTATATGGATGTTCGTGGGCGTAACCTGGTAACCGGTTTGCCTAAGACAGTAAGAGTATCTTCAGAAGAAACAGAAGAAGCATTGAAGGAAATTACAGCTCAGATTGTGGAAACCATTCATAGCGTTTTGGAAAAAACTCCTCCGGAGTTGGCAGCGGATATTGCAGACAGAGGTATTGTTCTTACCGGTGGTGGTAGCCTGCTCCGCGGTTTGGAAGAACTGATTTCATCTAAAACAGGTATCAATACCATGACAGCAGAAGATCCCATGACAGCAGTAGCAGTAGGCACAGGTAAGTATGTGGAATTCTTGGCCGGTTACAGAGAAGACTAATTATACAAAAAGGCAATATCTCGATATTTTACAAAGGTAATCACTGATAATATAAAGGAGGGCATTATGTTAAAAGGCTTATATACTGTTCACACAGGACTACGGAATGAACAGAATCGTATGGATATATTGACCAATAACCTGGCAAATGCCTCCACAGTAGGCTTTAAAAAGGAAGGCTCGACCAGTCAGAGCTTTGGAGATGTGTTGGCTTATAAGATTAAAGATAACTCAGTAGGTCTTGAGAATATTCAACGCATTGGTGTAAATAATCCGGGAGTAAAAATTGGAGAGAACTATACTGATTTTGGTCAGGGTTCATTCCGGGTGACCGGAAATACCTATGATCTGGCATTGTCCGGCGATGGATTTTTTGCAGTAGAGTACACTAATAGTGCAGGTGAAACGGATACCAAATATACCCGTTCCGGATCCTTTACTTTGGATGTGGAAGGATATCTGGTAACCAAGGATGGTCAATATGTATTAGGCACTAACAGCCAGCCTATTCAGTTAGACACGCTGGCAGATGCCCATATTGATGAATTGGGAAATATTACACAAAATGGACGTGTTGTAGCCCAGATTCAGGTGGCGGATTTTGAAGATTATGATTACTTGATGAAATATGGGGATACCTTCTATCAACCTAAGGAAGGTGCCAAAATGATTGAGGGTAGTGCTAAGATTAATTCTGGCTATTTGGAAATGTCCAACGTACAGGTGGTTACGGAGATGGTAAATATGATTAGTGTTACCAGAGCTTATGAGACCAATCAGAAAATCATGCAGACCTATGATGCCAGTCTGGAAATTGCAGTAAATCAGCTTGGTAAGGTACAGTAGTGAGAAAGGTGGGTGCATAAATGGTTAGAAGTTTATGGACTGCGGCAACCGGTATGATTGCCCAACAGACGAATGTAGATACAATTGCAAATAACTTGTCAAATGTGAATACTACCGGATATAAAACAGAGGTGAATGAATTTAAGTCCCTGTTGTATCAGAATATCCAAACCAAAACCACCAAGGCAGACGGAACCATGAAACCAACCAGTGCCCAGGTGGGACTTGGTGTACGCAATTCAGCCATTACATCCATTTTTAAGCAGGGTAATTTGCTGGATACGGAGAGTGATTCGGCATTTGCCATTGATGGTAGAGGTTTTTTCAGTGTTATGGGAGAAGATGGTAAGGCCTATTATACCAGAAATGGTAATTTTCAGTGGACATTAGGACCCAATAATACCAATATGTTGTGTACTTCGGAAGGATTACCTGTATTGGATATGAATGGCAAAAGCATAGCATTATCTCAGGAATATGTTGTGAGTGAAATAACAATAAATTCTAATGGTGAACTATGTTATCCGGATGATACCAATAATGCGCAAAGTCTGGGAATGCGTATGGGCATTTATCAATTTAGCAATCCGGCAGGTTTAGAAAAGCAGTCGGATGGTTTGTTTGCAGAAACAGCTGCCAGTGGGCAGCCATTAAGTGAGGCTACCAATACAAATCTTTCTCCCAGCCGCTTGGTACAGGGGTATTTGGAAGGATCTAATGTACAGGTAGTGGATGAAATGGTAAATATGATCGTGGCACAGAGAGCTTACGAATTGAATTCTAAAGCGATTACCGCTTCTGATGAAATGATGCAACAGGCGAATAATCTGAGACGTTAACATAAGAGAGGGCAGTTATGGACATTGGTAATATTTCAGGTATGTATTCAGATGTGCTGAGTACGAAGAACCAATCCACCACTAAGCTGGAGAATAAACTGAATACAGATTTGACTCAGGCTGCAGATGATGAGTTGATGGAGGCTTGTGAGCAGTTTGAGGCGTATTTTGTAGAGCAGATGTTTAAGTCCATGATGAAAACAGTACCTAAGAATGAAGATATGTCAGCCGCTACATCAACTTTGACAGATTATTATAAAGATGAGATGTTACGGGAGCTGGCAACCGATTCTACAGAGACCAATAGTCTGGGGCTGGCACAAACACTTTATGAACAAATGAAGAGAAATTATGAATTATAATTTGAAAGGCTGCTGGGAAAGCAGCCTTTTTTGAGATACTATTCAGAGCTTTATAGTATAAGGGAGTTTAAGAATGGAGACACTTGCCGGTTATGTAGAGCATATAATATATCAAAAACAGGAAAATGGATATACTGTTTTTGTACTGGTTTCGGAAGAAAAAGATATTACTTGTGTGGGTAATTGCAAAGGGCTGGCAGCTGGAGAAAATATAGAAATTACCGGAGAATATGTTGAGCATCCGATTTATGGACAGCAGCTTAAGATTACATCTTATAAGGTTGTAGCTCCCAAGGATTCAGTGAGCGTTGAAAGGTATTTAAGCTCCGGAGCGGTAAAAGGAATAGGAGCAACGCTTGCCAAAAGGATTGTGAAACGTTTTGGTGATGATGCTTTTCGCATTATGGAAGAGGAACCGGAGCGATTGGCTGAGATTAAAGGAATCAGTGAAAGAATGGCCAGAGAAATAGCGGCACAGATGGAAGAGCGTAAGGATTTGCGTGATGCGTTGGTATATTTACAACAATTTGGTATTTCTAATGCACTGGCCATACGAATTTTTGATACCTATGGAACAAATTTATATGGTATTTTGAAGGAGAATCCATATAAGCTGGCAGAAGATATTGAAGGGATCGGGTTTAAAATTGCGGATGAAATTGCTTCAGTGATAGGAATACATGCGGATTCGGATTATCGTATACGAAGCGGAATCTTATATACCTTATTACAAGCAGTGGGAGAAGGACATTGTTATTTACCGGTGGAACAGGTTTTGAAACGAGCGGAACAAATTCTGCAGGTTGAGGCAGTACATATTGAACCCCAACTGGCCAATATGGTATTGGATAAAAAGCTGGTAATTAAAGAAGGAAAAGTATATGCGTACACTTATTACTATGCAGAATTGAGCTGTGCCAGAATGTTATTTGATTTAAATATGCCTATGAGGGAATCCGAGGAGCGTGTGGAAAGTGTCGTTAAGGCAATTACAAAAGAAATACACATTGAGCTGGATGAATTACAACAGAAGGCAGTAATGGAAGCTATTCAAAATGGTGTGTTTATTTTGTCAGGAGGTCCCGGCACCGGAAAAACCACAACAATAAATACTATTATACGTTACTTTGAGAGAGAGGGGTATGATATTTATCTGGCGGCACCTACAGGCCGTGCAGCCAAAAGAATGACGGAAGCTACCGGATTTGAGTCACGTACCATACATCGGATGCTGGAATTAAATGGAGCCTTGTCTGATGAGAATAAACGAAGTGTACGATTCGAGCGTAATATGGAAAACCCCTTGGAAGCAGATGTGGTTATTATAGATGAAATGTCCATGGTGGATTTACCTTTGTTTCAGGCATTGTTAAAGGCTATTACACCTGGAACAAGACTGATTATGGTGGGAGATGTAAATCAGTTGCCAAGTGTAGGGCCGGGCCAGATTTTGCGGGATATTATTAGTTCAGGAGCCTATCCTACAGTAGTGCTGCAGAAGATTTTTCGACAAGCCGGTGAAAGTGATATAGTTGTCAATGCTCATCATATAAACCGAGGAGAACCAATCCAACTAAATAATAAAAGCAAAGATTTTTTCTTTCTTGAACGCAGTGATGTCCATGTGATTTATAAACATATGATTCAACTGATTCGGGATAAGTTGCCGAAATATGTAAATGCCACACCTTATGATATTCAGGTATTGACACCTATGCGGAAGGGGAATCTTGGTATCGAAGTGCTGAATGGTATTTTGCAGAAGTATTTAAACCCACCGGATGTAGGAAAAAGAGAACATATCAGTGGAGAAACCATTTATCGGGAAGGCGACAAGGTGATGCAGATAAGAAATAATTATCAGCTGGAATGGGAAGTGGTGAGTAGATATGGCATCCCGGTGGACAAAGGAATGGGTGTGTTTAATGGTGATATGGGGCGTATTTTGGAAATTCGGGAAAATGCTTCTGAATTAGTGGTGGAATATGATGAAGGGCGTCGGGTTGCCTATCCTTTTTCTTTGTTGGAAGAATTGGAACTGGCCTATGCAATAACCATACATAAATCGCAAGGTAGTGAATATCCGGCTGTGGTGTTACCTTTATTGACAGGGCCTAAACTATTGTTTAACAGGAACTTGCTGTATACAGGGGTGACACGTGCCAAAAATTGTGTTACTATTTTGGGGAGCAGCGATACGGTTTATGATATGATTGCCAATGAAAGCGAAAACAGGAGATATACTTCTTTGGACCTTCGGATACGGGAGTTGGAGGGCATGGAGGATACCTTATAAGGAATGGGGAGGACTTGCGGATAGGAGTTGCAGTTGTACAAATTTTTAGATGTATTAGGTGATTTGTTGTTTCCGGCCAGATGTCCTGTTTGTGATAATGTGGTTCCCGGGTGGGATGAAGGAATTTGTAGTGAGTGCCTGAAAAGTATACGCTATGTAGAACTTCCCAGATGCCTGAAATGTGGGAAGCATATAGAGGAAGAGGCGAAAGAATTTTGCACAGATTGTGATGAAAGAAAGCATTATTATAAACAGGGAAGGGCATTGTTTTATTATAAGGATATTGCGAAAGCGATATATCGTTACAAATATAAAGGACGAAAAGCCTATGCACGTGTTTTTGGCAGGGAAATGGTCTATTTTCTGGGGGATTATATAAATTCTTTGAGAGCAGAAGCAATAATACCGGTACCTTTATATAAAAGAAAGGTGCGTAGACGGGGATATAATCAGGCGACTCTGTTGGCAAAAATATTGGGAGAAACACTAAATATACCGGTTTATGAGAATTTGGTGATTCGTAATAGAAATACAAAGCCATTAAAGCTTTTAAATCCTGAAGAAAGGCTAAATAATTTGAAAAAGGCTTTTATTCTGATGGAAAATGGTGTAAAATTAAAAAGAGTAATTATAGTTGATGACATATATACTACTGGTAGTACCATTGATACCATTGCCAAATTACTTTTGGAGCGAGGCATAGAGGAGGTATATTTTGTGGCTTTGGCGATTGGAGAGAGTACATAAGAATAGCAACCAATGGAGGTATATACTATGAATGTAAGGACTTGTAGAAAATGTGGAAGATTATTTAATTATATTGCAGGGTATCAGATTTGTCCTGCCTGTAAAGAAGCATTGGAAGAAAAGTTTCAGGAAGTGAAAGAATATGTTAGAGATCATAAAGGAGTAGGGATTAACGAGGTGGCAGAAGTATGTGATGTGGATCCCAATATGATTCGTCAATGGTTACGAGAAGAGAGATTAGAGCTTGCAGAAGATTCCGGAATTATGCTGGCTTGTGAGTCTTGCGGAGGGTTAATCCGTTCCGGAAGATATTGTGATAAATGCAAAAATAATCTGGTAAATGGATTTAATAGTGTGTTACAGGGCAGGAAGCCGGCTGAGCCCACTTCACCAAGTCGTCGTTCAGCTGAAGCAAGAATGAGATTTTTATCAGATGATAAATAGGAGAAGGATATGATAAACGAAGAAAAAGTAATCCTAATGACCAGGCTGACTTCTTATGAGAAAAGAGAAGGTAAGGAGAATGTGGCAATTAGTAAGTATTTTCGGGGTGATTTTATATCCTTGCATTTGCTGAAGGCAGTGTTAGTGGCAACAGTTTGCTATTTTATTGGTTTGGGTCTTTACTTGCTGTATTATGTGGAAGAACTTTTGGAAAATATATATACCCTGGATTATTTGGTATTAGCTAAAAATGCTATTAGTATTTATGTGATTTTTGTGGTAGTTTATTGCCTGCTTAGTTATGTGATTTTTGCTCATCGCTTTGCGAAAGCAAAAAAAGGTGTGCGGAGGTATTACCATAATCTGAAAAAATTAAGTTCGATGAATCGCCAGTAAGTATGGCTGAGAGGAAAAGATGAGAAATTTAATTGAATTACGTGATGAAATAAAAAGAATATATTATCGCTTTGAGTTTGCTATAGTGCCGGTACTTAAGTTTATGCTGGCCTTTTGGGCGCTAAGTATAGTTAGTGGAAAGCTTGGGTATATGTACCAGTTGGATAATTTGGGGTTAATACTTATTGTTTCTCTTTTATGTTCCTTTTTGCCCAATGGGTTTATTATCTTGTTTGGAGTGGCTTTAAGCATTGCTCATATTTATGCGTTATCTCTGGAAGTTGCAATAGTGGGACTGGCTGTTTATTTATTGTTATTCCTTTTGCTTTTTCGATTGGGAACAGGTACACGAGATTCATTGATTATTGTTTTTACGGTACTGTGTTCAGCTATGAAAATTCCTTATGTAATCCCTATTGCAGTAGGTCTTTTGGCAACGCCGGCATCTGTTTTTGCAGTGATATGCGGTTTGACTGGATATCATATGTTGCATCATGTGGTAACCCATGCGCAAAGTATAAGCAATATGGGAGAAGAAGAGGCTGTTGCAAAAATAAGATTGATAGTGGATGGTTTGATTCATAATAAGGAAATGCTGGTAATGATTATTGCATTTGCCATTACGATTATAGTAGTTTATATTATCAGAAGACTATCCATTGACTATTCGTGGACAATCGCCATGGTGTCCGGCGCTATTCTGAATGTAATTATTATTTTGGTGGGGGATTTGATGTATGATACCAATAGTTCTCTGGTAGGGGCTGCAATAGGATCCCTTTTAGCAGTTGCAGTTGGTAAAATTTTGGAGTTTATGCGTTTTAGTGTAGATTACAGCAGAGTAGAGAATGTGCAGTTTGAAGATGACGAATACTATTACTATGTGAAGGCTATTCCCAAGATTACAATGACAGCACCCACTAAGACCGTAAAGCATATCAATGTACAACGACAAGGGGGAAGTGAAAGACGCGTTGTGACGGAAAGAACAGGTACGAATAGAAAAGAGTCTTATGGAAAACAACGTGTAAGTGGAAAAAGTGTAACCATAGGGAAAAACAATCGAACAGAAGAGGTGGAGGATTTTTTCGAAGATTTAGATTGAAAGATTATTATATAAATGGGTAATTGAAATGACACAGGCAAAAGAGATTTTATCAAGTTTAAGAAGAGCATTTGAAGGCATTGAGATAGGTGATATATTAGAGATTCTGATTATCACTTATTTGGTGTATCATATTGTACTTTGGATTAAGACCACAAAAGCATGGGTTTTGCTGAAGGGTCTTGTTGTAGTGGGAATCTTTTGGGCCATTGCCTATGTATTTAAGATGCATACTATTTTGTGGTTAGGAAAGAATATACTTGGATATGCAGTAATGGCTATGCTCATTGTATTACAGCCGGAGCTTCGAAAAGCTTTGGAGGAATTGGGAAAAAAGAACCTGGTATCCGTGTTGTCTTTTGATTCCGGGAAAAGGGAAAGCGGAGAGATTAATGAGAAAACCGTAAACGAAATTACCATGGCCTGTGTGGAAATGAGTAAAGTAAAGACAGGTGCTTTAATAGTTATTGAAAGAGAACAGGCTTTGACAGATTACGAAAATACAGGTATTGATATAGATGCTATTGTCAGTAGTGAATTACTAATTAATATTTTTGAACATAATACACCTTTGCATGATGGTGCGGTAATTATCAGAGGAAATCGTGTGACAGCAGCCACTTGTTATTTGCCATTAACTGATAAGGTGAATATCAGTAAGGCATTGGGTACCAGACATCGTGCAGGAGTTGGTATTTCGGAGGCGGCGGATTCCATAACGGTTATTGTCTCTGAAGAAACAGGCAGAATAAGTGTGGCTGTGGATGGCAATCTTTATCGTAATATAGATGGTGAAAAATTGAAAGAAACGTTAATGGATTTGCTAAAGCTGAATATAGTAGAAAAGGAAACAAAAAATAAGAGATTAAAAACCAAAAAGGAAAGAAAGGGTAAAGCCTAAGTATGAAAAAGTGTAAGAAGCTTTTATTTAATAATTGGGGCCTAAAGTTGATTTCCCTATCCATAGCTTTTGCTCTTTGGTTTGTGGTAATCAGTATAAATGACCCTGTTGATGACAAGACATTTACCAATATCAAGGTATCGTTGGAAAATACAGAGTTACTGACAGATAAAGGTAAAGTATATGAGGTGTTAGAGGGAACCAATCAGTTAAGAACAGTTACTTTTAATGCACCTAAGTCTGTGAGGGAAAAAATCGAGGCTTCAGATATTATTGCAGAAGCAGATTTTAATGATATGACCAGCACGGATACGGTGCCTATTAAGTTTTCGTGTCCCAAGTACAGTAATGATGTAACCGATATTACAGGAAATATAAGCTATGTTAAATTAAATGTGGAAGAAAAGATTAGTAAGTGGATTGACATAAAGTATAATCCCATTGGTGATGTGGCTGAAGGATATGTCATAAACAGCGTATCACTGGATCAAAACAGATTGGAAATAATCGGTCCGGCATCTAAAGTCGGTGAAGTGACAAGAGCGGTTGTGGATGTGAACGTGACAGATATAATGAGTGATATTTATGCACGTGGTAGTATTCAGTTAAAAAATGCTGATGGCAAAACTTTAGATTTTGATAGTATAACGAAAAATATTGACAATGTAAAGGTTTCTGTTGTGGTTTATCCGACCAAGGAAATACCGGTGGTTTATACGACTACGGGAGTTCCCGGTAAGGGATATATGAAAACCGGTGAGATTGAAGCCGAACCCAAAGTAATAAAGGTGGCAGGGCCGGCTACACTTCTTAATAATATTAATGAATTGGAAGTGCCACAGGAGGAGTTGGATGTAACCGGCGCAACAGAGAATGTAGAAAAGGATGTAAACTTAAGAAGGCTATTACCGGCAGGATTAAGCTTTGCAGACAAGTCTTTTGATGGAAAAGCGAAGGTTACGGTATTTATTGAGAAAGTAGCTGAAGCAGAATTGGAAATTACCAAGTTGAATCTGCAGATTACCAATAAGCCTGTCAATAAAGTAATAGAATATGCTGAAAATGTGGAGATTCCAAGTCTGAAAATACGCGGATTAGAGAGATATGTATCCTTGGTTAATGTAGATACTTTGAGAGGAATTGTGGATATTGGGGCCTGGATGAATGAGAATCACATGGGGGATTTATCCTCCGGTACATATCAGATTCCGGTAGAATTTGCATTAACATCAAAGATTGAACAAGTGGAGCCGGTATTGGTAACACTGGAAGTTATGACGCCGGAAGAATTTGCCAATAAAGCAAATGCGAATAGTATGAGTGAATGACAGTGAAGAAGGACTAAAATGTAGGAGGCAGAAAATGGCTAGATTATTTGGTACAGATGGTGTGAGAGGTATTGCAAATGAAGAATTAACTCCCCTGATGGCGATGCAGCTGGGTCAGGCAGGAGCTTATGTATTATCGAAGGAGAATGCACACAAGCCTACTATTATGGTAGGATGTGATACCCGAATTTCAGGAGATATGCTGGCAAATGCTTTGATGGCGGGGGCATGCTCTGTTGGGGCAAATTGTGTGTTTGTAGGTGTGATTCCAACACCGGCAGTGGCTTACCTGACCAGAAAGTATAAAGTGGACGCAGGTGTTGTTATTTCAGCATCCCACAATCCGGTAGAGTTTAATGGTATTAAGTTTTTTGATGGAAACGGATATAAGCTTCCTGATGCTTTGGAGGACGAAATAGAAGAACTTCTGAAGAATAATATGCAGGGCGTTAAATTTCCAATTGGTCCCGGAGTTGGTAAAATAAAGTATCGTACAGATGCCAGAGAAGAATATGTAAATAAGGCTATTCAGTCAGTGAATGTTGATTTGAGTGGTCTGAAAATAGTGGTTGATTGTGCGGAAGGTGCATCCTACTATACTTCTGTAGAGGCACTAAAGGAATTGGGAGGAAATATAGTTTCTATCCATAATAACCCGGACGGGACAAATATAAATGCAAACTGTGGTTCTACACATATGGAAGAATTGCAGGCAAGAGTTGTTTTCGAGAAGGCTAATATAGGCTTGGCTTTTGATGGTGATGCAGACCGTATGCTGGCAGTGGATGAGAATGGTAAAGTGGTAGATGGTGACCAGATTATGGCCATTGTAGGCAATTATATGAGAAGCCGGGGTAAATTAAAAAATGATACCATTGTGGCTACAGTTATGAGTAATCTGGGATTCTTCCTGATGGCTGAGAAAGAAAATCTGGTAGTGGAGCAGACCAAGGTTGGTGACAGATATGTACTGGAAAGAATGAAGGAAATTGGTGCTTCATTGGGTGGAGAACAATCCGGTCATGTAATCTTTTTAGATGAGAATACAACCGGTGACGGATTATTAAGTGCCTTGCATTTGCTACAGGTAATGGTAGAGACAGGCAAACCATTATCAGAACTGGCTACAATTATGGAAGTATTGCCTCAGGCGCTGGTAAATGCCAAGGTTGCTAATCATAAGAAGGAGAAGTATATGGAGTTTCCTGAGATAGCACAGGCAATTCGGGATTTAGAAAAGAAATATGCAGGCGAAGGTCGTGTGTTAATTCGTCCTTCCGGAACGGAACCTTTGGTACGTGTAATGATTGAAGGTAAGGATATTAATGTGATCAAAGAAGATGCACAAGTATTGGCTAAATTGATTCAAGATATTATGTTTTAACGGCTACAATAATCATATCACAAAAAGTAGTTGTGAATCTGAGTTAATCGTGATATGATTGTTGTATAGACGGAGGTAGGGAAATGGTTAACCAGAAGGTTGTTATTAAAAATCCAACAGGCTTACATCTAAGACCGGCAGGTGTCCTATGTAAGGAGGCAATGAACTATAAATCATTGATTACGTTTCAATTTAGGGATAGTACAGCAAATGCTAAGAGTGTTCTTAGTGTATTAGGTGCATGTGTAAAGTGTGGAGACGAGATTGAGTTTTACTGTGAGGGCGCAGATGAGAAGGAAGCCCTTGCTGCATTGGTTGCGGCAGTGGAAGATGGTCTCGGTGAATAATCGCAATAATTGTACGGCCCATCCCATACGGATGGGCTGTGTTAGTATTATATATGGAACTGATGGAGGAAAAGAGTTATGTTGAATTATACCAGGTATTGCAAAAATCCGGTGGTAGATTATCCGGAGAGAGAATGGCCAAATAAGGAAATTGAAAAAGCGCCCATTTGGTGTAGTGTGGATTTACGCGATGGTAACCAGGCGTTAATCGATCCTATGGTAGTGGAAGAAAAAATAGAAATGTTTCAATTTTTGGTTGATTTGGGATTTAAGGAGATTGAAATAGGATTTCCGGCAGCAAGCCAGATAGAATTTGACTTTTTGCGCCAGTTAATTGATCGTAAGATGATTCCGGATGATGTGGTTGTGCAGGTTCTGGTTCAGTGTCGCGAAGAATTAATCGACCGCACTTTTGAAGCAATTGAAGGCTGTAAGCAGGCAGTGGTACATATTTATAATTCTACGTCTACACTCCAAAGAGATGTGGTATTTCATATGGACAGGGAACATATTATTGATATTGCTGTTCAGGGTACCAGAATGGTAAAAGAACGTGCAAAATCCTTCCCCGGAAAGATTATTTTGGAGTACTCTCCGGAAAGTTTTACAGGAACAGAGCTGGATTTTGCATTAGATATCTGTAATGCTGTACAGAGAGAGTGGCAACCCACACCGGAGAGTCCTATGATAGTGAATCTGCCATCTACAGTGGAAATGAATACTCCCAATGTATATGCAGATCAGATAGAATGGATGATTAAACATTTGGAAAATAGGGAGAGTCTGATTATTAGTGTACATCCTCATAATGACAGAGGTACCGGTGTGGCAAGTGCGGAACTGGCTCTTTTGGCAGGGGCAGACCGAGTGGAAGGAACCTTGTTTGGAAATGGTGAGCGTACCGGTAATGTGGATATATTAAATATTGCATATAATATGTTTTCACAGGGCATAAATCCGGAGTTGAATATTGAACATGTCAATGATATTATCGAAATTTATGAACGTTGTTGCAAGATACCGATTCATCCCAGACATCCTTATGCAGGTAAGTTGGTGTTTACTGCATTCTCCGGTTCTCATCAGGATGCAATTAATAAGGGTGTAACAGCCATGAAGGAACGTAACAACAAATACTGGCAGGTACCTTATCTTCCCATTGATCCTGCTGATATCGGAAGACAGTACGAACCCATTGTACGTATTAATTCACAATCCGGTAAAGGCGGAGTTGCATTTGTTATGGATACCTACTTTGGATTCAAATTACCTAAGGCAATGCATAAGGAATTTGCAAAGGTTATTCAGAAGCTCTCCGAAAAGCAGGGTGAAGTATCTCCTGAACAGATTATGGAAGCGTTCCGCACAGAGTATCTGGATAAGAAGGAGCCTATTCACTTCCGTAGCATGAAAGTAGATGATTTGGGAGAAGAGGCACATGAAGATTTCGATACCAAAGTAACTGTTGTCTATACAGATCATGGTATGGAAAAAACCTTCCAGGCAACCGGTAATGGTCCTATTGATGCGGTTAAGCGTGGACTTGCATTGGATTTGGGTATGAAGGTAAAGATTTTAGATTACGAAGAACATGCATTACAAAGTGGTTCTAATTCACAGGCGGCAGCATATATTCATTTGTTAGATAGTGAAACCGGAAACATTACTTATGGTGTGGGTGTTAGCTCCAATATTACAAGGGCTTCTGTGAGAGCTATTTTCTCAGCAGTAAATAGATTGGAATTGGGTTAGTATATAGTTTAAATGTATTATGGGATATGAAATTTTGGATTTTGGAGGGTAAAATGCAAAATTTGAAAGGGTTGATTGGTCGTTATATGACAATTGTGACCGCATCCATTGTTTTCGTAATCATTAGTGTATCTTTTGTGGTTCAGATGTTGGATGCCCAGCATGAAGCACGTACGGCTGCGGATGACATGATTATTCAGATGGATAGTGTTTTGAATAATCAATGGGAAAATGTAAGCGAAGACGAGATGTCTAATATTTTCACATTATTAAGAGTGAATGATGATGTGGAATATTTTGCGGTGGATGCCGGTACGAATATGGTTATAGGTTCCACAATGCAGGATGTTCCGGGAAAAAATGTTGCGGATATTGGACTGAAAATGTCGGAAATCAAGCGAGACAAAAACGGTTTTCATGAAAAAATTAATGGGAATTCAGTATTTGTTGTATTTAAGCGTGTGGGAGAATACTGGCTTGGACGAAGTGTTACCAATAAGGCTTTATATAGTAATGTGACATGGAACATTCTGGGGTTGGCAGTATGTTGTATTTTGATGGGAATTGTACAGGTTGTATTGGTCACAAAGTATCTAAATAATTGCGTTGTAGAAGGAATTCAAGAGGTTAATAAGAAACTGAAGTCTATATCGGACGGAAAGCTGACAGAGAATGTTAATGTGAGTAAGAGCCTGGAGTTCGAAGAATTGAGTCAGTATATTAACGAGATGGTGCGTAGCCTTATGGCCGGAAACCGCAGATTATCTTATGTATTGAGCAAATCCCATATGCGAATAGGAACATATGAATTTAATGATTTTACAAAAAAGGTATTAGTGACAGAACAGATTGCGCCCATTTTGGAATTAAATGAAGAGGAGATGGAAGTACTACTCTCTGATAAAAATGAGTTTAAAACTTATGTTAATTATGTTCGACGTTATGTGTTTGATGAGGAAGAGAATGTTTATTACTATAGACGATATAGTGAGAAGTATATTCGAGTCGAAGAGTTGTATGAAAATGCAAAAACCTTTGGTATATTGATTGATGTAACTGATGAAATTTTAAAGAGAAAGCAAATAGAGAAGGAAAGAGATATTGATTTGCTGACTGGTCTGTATAATCGGAGAGGACTGGAAAATCAATTAGAAAAGCTCTTTAAGTATCCTGACAGAATGGGATATGGTGCCATCATCATGATAGATGCTGATGGACTGAAAGGCATTAATGATAAATACGGTCACGAAGAAGGTGACAGTTATATCAAAAAGATAGGTAATATTATTAAGGGATTTGGTGTGAATGAAGCATTGGCTTCCCGACAGGGTGGCGATGAGTTCGTGCTTGTATTGTATGGTTATAACAATGAAGAAGAACTGTCCAATACTATAGGTACTCTTAAGTATATTCAGAATAATAGCACGGTTCATTTGAGTAATAGTGAGGATGTACCTTTACAGTTTTCTTTTGGTTATACTATGTTTTTCGATCGTTCAGATTATGTGGAAATGATGAAAGAAGCAGATGAAAAAATGTATGCAGATAAAAGAATGCGAAAGAATCAAAAATAAGAGTGTAGATAATACAAAAGCTGTTGCAAGTAGCAACAGCTTTTGTACTAATTATCGATAGAATAAAAATGCAATAAAAATACCAAGTATAGCACCAATGAGTACCTGCAGAGGAGTGTGTCCTACAAACTCTTTTAGTTTGTCGTGGGCAGAAATTTCCTTGCGGCCCATATCCTCGAAGGTTTTAATAATATCATTGAGTAGTTTGGCCTGTATACCGGTTTCGCGACGAACACCTCGTGCATCATACATAACAATAATGGCAAAGATAACAGCAATAGCGAATTGGTAGCTGCTTGCACCAAATTCAAAATAAATGGCGGTGGCCAGAGCTGTTACGGTAGAGGAGTGAGAACTGGGCATTCCGCCGCTTCCTACCATTCTTTCCAATAGAAATTCTTTGGATAATATAAAGTGTATAATGGTTTTGATTACTTGGGCAACAAACCAGCTGGTGGCAGCTACCATAAAAATTTTATTTTGAAAAAGCTCTGTAAAAAAATTCATAATAAACTGGTTCCTTTGTGATTGATAAAATATAGTATAACCTATTTGTGGTTATATGGCTAGATTTTCTGGCGAAAAAAATAAAAATAATGGTAAAGGTTTTGCCAAGATAGCCTTGCATTGAAGGAATACAGAGAGTATACTTGAAAAGAAGAAATGGGAAAGGTGGGACAAGTATGGGGTTGTTGAGTGTGATTGTTCCCTGTTTTAACGAAGAAGAGAATATTAATGATTTTTATTCGGAATTAATGAAGAATGCTTCTTTTTTTGAACAAGAAGATTTAGAATTGGAAATTTGGTTTATAGATGACGGTTCCAAGGATGGGACTGTGAGTGCAATTAAGAAGTTAAAGGAAAAGGACCAAAGGGTCAGAATGTTGTCTTTTTCCAGAAACTTTGGTAAGGAAGCTGCTATGTTTGCCGGTTTGGAAAAAGCAAAGGGAGACTATGTGGTTATTATGGATGTGGATTTGCAGGATCCACCATCATTGTTGCCGCAGATGTATTCTCATATTAAGGAAGGATATGATTCGGTGGCAACCAGGAGAGTGACTAGGAAAGGAGAACCGCCGATTCGTTCTTTTTTTGCCAGATGCTTTTATAGGCTTATGAAGCATATTTCCAAGACGGAGATTATGGATGGTGCCAGAGATTATCGCATGATGACAAGACAGATGGTGGACGCCATATTGCAAATGCAGGAGTATAACCGGTTTACAAAAGGAATATATGGTTGGGTTGGTTTTGAAACGAAGTGGCTGGAGTATGAAAATGTAGAGCGTACAAAGGGTGAAACCAAGTGGAACTTTTGGAAGCTGCTTATATATTCGGTGGAAGGAATTACGGCATTTTCTACAGCACCTCTTATGTTTGCCTCTTTTATGGGGGTGTTGTTTTGTGTATTGGCCTTTGCCATGATTATCTTCACTATTTTCAGAAAGATTGTTTTTGGAGACCCGGTGTCCGGCTGGCCTTCTTTGGTTTGTATTATTTCCCTGGTTAGCGGTGTGCAGTTGTTTTGTCTGGGGATACTGGGACAATACTTGTCCAAAACATATATGGAAGTTAAAAAGCGTCCAATTTATTTGGTAAAAGAAGAAATATAAAGGGATATGTAGAGAATCCGCGATAAGCCGCGACCAATGAGAATTGTAATTACCTGTAGATATGCTACCATAGGGAGAGAAGTTGTAAAAAAGCAATGTCAGACATTTGAAAGGGGAATTACATCATGGAGATTGCGAAGGTAGAGGATTATGAACTGGAAATGTATATTGCGAAAATCATGCTGGACATGGGTGTGCCGGCCCATTTAAAGGGATACCATTATCTTAGGGAGGCAATTATGCTTTCTGCAAGGAATATGGAGTTAGTAAGTAGCGTGACGAAGCTGTTGTATCCAACAATTGCCAAACACTTTAAAACAACGGACCAAAAGGTGGAGAGGGCTATACGAAATGCCATAGAGGTATCCTGGGTCAGAGGTAATACAGATTCTTTTGAAGAGGTTTTTGGTTATTCTGCCTTACAGGGAAAAAAACGTCCTACAAATAGCGAATATATATCACATATAGCGGATAAGCTACGATTGACTATTAAAGCCATGTAAAAGATAAATAGCTATAGAGGTTTTTGTGAACCATAAGGGGAAGGAGGTATCCTTCCCTTTATGTGTTTTACTTGTCTATATAGGTAAACCTGTGGTATAATAAGATGTCAGAGTTTGCCAAGGAGACTAAAGTTCATGATTGTGTTGGCCTGGATTTTGTTGATAGGTGCCCCTATCCTTTTGGGATTGGGTGTTATGACAATAATTGATTGGAGAAGTGAACGCAGATTTATTGGATTTGCGGATTGTTTTGTGTGCGGTTTTTTGGGATGTATCGGTATTACACAGATAGCACATTGCCTAGGACTGTTTGGTAAAGTATCTTTGAAGATGACAGGGAAAATCTGGTTGGTACTCTTGGTAAGCTTTACCTTGCTCATGGCGGTTGTGGGATTATCGAGGATTTGGAAAAATAAGTTCCAAAATAAGGAGATTTTACAGCGTTCTGTGGTGGAAAAGGGTCTTCCTATAATTGTTTTGGGGATGTTTTTCCTGCAGAGCTTATATGTTTTTTGTAGGAATCCTATTACTATACCGGGGGATATCATACCGGAAACTGTACAGAGTTTTTTGGCACAGGATGGAATTTATCAGGTTATGCCATTAACGGGAGATCAAAGTGAGTTAGGAATGCCCTTGCGATATACTATATTGTGTTTGCCAACTTTGTATGCAGTAATAGCGGATATATTTAAAGCGGACGCAAGATTAGTGATTTATCATTTGGTTCCGGTTGTAGTTCTGGGAGCATCTTATTTGACTTATTTCCGCTTAGGTGAAAGCTTGTTTGGGAAAAGCAGATTAAAGGAGTGCTACATTTTTTTGTTGGCGGTGGGTATATTGTTTTTATTCTCTGATCAAGCAGTTTTTTTAGATGGTTATGGAGCATTACATGCCGGATATATGGGGACATCCATTCGTAATCTGGTATTGGTTCCGTATGTTATAAGCGCTATGCTGGATAGAAAATACTGGAAAGCGATTCTTTGTATATTAGCGGAAGCTTGTATCGCATGGACCTTTTATGGCTTTGGTGTATGCATTGTGATTACCATGGGTATGCTGTTCTTAGATATCCTGGAACATAAGGTTCCTTGGATAGGAAAAATGCTGCAAATCTTTTCTGATAAGGAGGAGCAGGCATGAGTATGGTGTGGAATTGTATGGAACGGGCATGGGAAGGTGCAGTACGCTATATGAGTCAGAATCATTTGATTGTTATTCTGGCGACAGTGCTTTTAGTTTTATGGTTGATGGAGAAGAAAAATGTTACTACCGGACAAAATAGAGTTCTGGTTTATAGTTTATTGATGATGTTACTGTTGCTTTGTCCAATAACAGCAGCAGGAGTTATGATTTATCAGACGGGATTTTATGATTATGAATGGGCATGGAGTATGGTTCCCTTAACCATAATAATCGCATATGGTTTTGTGTTATTGTGGACTCGGAAGGCTTCACGAAAGTATAAAGTGTTATTGGCTTTGGTTGTTTTGAGTATTGGCTGTCTGTGCGGAAATCAGGGACAGATACAAAGGGTAGCAGCTGAGGAAAGCGAGGAAAGGGCAGACACAGGAGAAATTATGCAGTTACTGGATTCCCGGAATATACAAGAGAAGCTTGTGGTGTGGGCGCCAAGAGGGATAATGCAGGAAATGCGTCGCAGGGATGGACATATTTTACTGGTATATGGGCGTGATATGTGGGATGAAAAAGCGGGAGCCTATGATTACGAGGCATATAGCCAGGAGTTAGAAGAAGCGTATCTTTGGATGGAAAAGGGAACAGAATATTGTAGATTGACAGTAGGACATGATAAACCTGAAAAAGCGTTGGAAACTTTTGTTAAGGAAGCCGGATGGGATACAGAAGCTAAGCAACACATACGAAGTATCTTGCAGGCAGGAACCAATTTGATTGTGTTGCCCAATTTGTTAAGTGATTATGTGGGGAAGAACTTGGAGGAGCTGGCAGAAGCGGAAGGAAAAGTACTTCAGGAAGCATATACGCAAAGATATATCATATATGTGATACGCTAGGAGAACAGTATGAGAGAATTGGTTAGTATTATTGTGCCGGTATATCATGCACAGAAGTATATAAAAGAAACTATCGACAGTGTATGTGCTCAGACATATGATGCGTGGGAACTCCTTTTGGTAGTAGATGGGGAACAGGATCCTACCATTCCGGTAATAAAGGAAGTTATTGAGAATGAAGAGGAAAGCAGAATCCGCCTGATTATACAGGAACAGAACAAGGGAGCTGCTTTAGCACGGAACAGAGGTGTGCAGGAGTCAGCCGGAAGATATATTGCTTATTTGGATGCAGATGATTTGTGGGAATCGGACAAGCTGGAGAAGGAATTGGACTTTATGCGACGAAAAGAAGCGGAATTCGTGTTTACCGGTTATGAATTTGGTGACGAAAATGCAGTGGGAACAGGTAAAGTTGTAAGGGTGCCGGAGAAGCTGACATACAGGCAGGCACTTAAAAATACCACTATATTTACCTCTACAGTAATGTTTGATACAGAAAGGATTAGTAAAGACATATTGGAAATGCCCAATATGAAAAGTGAGGATACAGCCCTTTGGTGGAAGGTACTTCGAAATGGTTACGCTGCCTATGGGTTGGATGAGAATCTGGTGACTTATCGAAGACCGGCAAAATCTTTATCATCCAATAAACTGTCGGCTATTCGTAGAATTTGGGATTTGTATCGAAAAGCGGAAAAACTATCAATTCCCTATAGTTGCTATAATTTTTGTTTTTGGGCTATAAAAGCGGTTTTGAGGAGAGTTTAAGTAATAATTTTAGGAGAACACAGAAGAATGCGGAAACTGGAAACGTATAAGAGATTAATATTACTGGCATTGTCAGGAATTGGTTTGTTGATTTATGTGGCAATATTCTATATTTTCTGGAAAACCAATTTTGCACCCAGTATTACAACACTTACCGGGGTGAAATATTATTATAGAGCTGATTTGCTGGAGGTTGGATTTTACGGATTGATATTATTTTTCCTTTCGCGTATGTATGGTGGTATGCGAATCGGTTATTTAAAGAATGCGGAAGTGGTTTTTTCGCAAGTGTTTGCTACGTTGGCTTCCAATGTTCTGATGTATGCAGAATTATCTATTATGGCAAAGAAGTTATTCATATTGGATATGTTTTTGCTGATGACAGGTATACAGATTGTAGTCACTATTATTTGGAACAATGTTGCATACTGGATATATAAATCGATTTTTCCACCCCGTAAAATGCTTTTGGTACATGGAGAGCGGTCTATTGAGAGTATATTGAACAAATTTTCGGGCAGAAAAGATAAATATGATATTGTAAAATGTTTGGAGATTTCTCATGGTGTTGAGTATTTAAGGGAGGAAATTGCCAGGGGATATGAATCGGGAGAATACAATGCAGTGGTTCTTTGGGATATCTCAACGGAAGACAGAAATCAATTGTTTAAATACTGTTACGGGAAATCTATTCGTGTGTATACAATGCCCAAGATTACGGATGTTATTGTTCTGGGTGCGGAAGAGTTACACTTATTTGATACACCTATTTTGTTGACCAGAGAATACAGCTTGACCATGGAGCAATGTTTTGCAAAACGTTTAGTGGATATTATCTGTTCTGCTGTTTTGCTCATTATTACATCGCCCATTATGTTGATTACAGCCATTGCGATTAAGCTGTATGACGGGGGGCCGGTACTGTATAAGCAGGTTCGATGTACACAGCATCAGCGAGAGTTTAAGATTATGAAGTTCCGAAGCATGAGAACAGATGCGGAAAAGGACGGAGTAGCCAGACTGGCAACCAAAAATGATGATCGAATCACACCCATAGGGAAATTTATCCGCAAAGTAAGAATTGATGAATTGCCCCAGTTAATTAATATTTTTAAGGGAGATATGTCTTTTATCGGACCCAGACCGGAGCGCCCGGAGATTATTGCCCAGTATATGGAGATTATGCCGGAATTTGCTTTCCGTACCAAGGTAAAAGCAGGACTGGCAGGTTATGCCCAAGTATATGGTAAGTATAATACAACACCATATGATAAGTTAAAACTGGATTTAACATATATTGAAAACTATTCTTTCTGGCTGGATATTCAGTTAATGTTGCTGACCTTAAAAATACTATTCTGGCCGGATAGTACGGAAGGCGTGGAGAATGAACAAATCACGGCCTTAAAGGAGGATATGAAAAGAAACAAGGAAGAAGACTGACGAAAGGAGCGGATGAATGACATTACAGCTATTGGTAGCAGCAGTGAATAAAGAGCCATTGGAACTGGCACAGGAAATGCAGCTGGACAGTGCTGCGATTGTTGTCAGTCAGGGAGAGCATTATGCCTATGAGGAGATTTCCTATAAGGGGCATAAAATACGCTATTTTGCCACGGCAGAACGAGGCGTGGGATTGAACCGAAATACCAGTCTGATGCGTGCAGAAGGGGATATCATTCTCTTTGCGGATGAAGATATTGTTTACCGGGAAGGCTATAGGGAGGCTGTGTTACAGGAGTTTAACATGCATCCGGAGGCAGATATACTATTATTTAATGTGAAGGCTGTATCCGGAAGAGAAACCTATCATACGGAAAGTTTTGGAAGAGTCAGGTGGTATAATTGCGGACGATATCCTACTTATAGCCTTGCAGCAAGAAGAGAAAAGATTCATAAGAATAATATTACGTTTTCCCTGTTGTTTGGTGGAGGGGCCAAATACAGCAATGGTGAAGACAGCCTGTTTATCAGAGATTGTCTGAAGAAGGGTTTAAAAATATATAAGGTACCTGTAACAATTGGTGAAGAAAAAGAAAGACCCTCCACATGGTTTCAGGGCTATAACGAAAAGTTTTTCTTTGACAGGGGAGTGCTTTACAGCCACTTGTATGGAAAACTGAATCGTATAATGGGACTACGTTTTTTACTGGTTCATAAAAAAGTGATGTGTAATGAGATTCCTTTAAAGAAGGCCTACAGAATAATGGTGCAGGGAATGAAGGAAGGTAGATGTTAAATAATGCGAGATATATTGTTCAGTATACTGGTGGTGTCTTTAAATGCCGGAAATAAGCTGGTGCAAACTATGGAAAGTATTCTGGAGCAGGATAATGCAGAGTATGAGGTGCTGGTAAAGGATGGTGGCTCCAAGGATGGTTCCGTAGAAGCTCTTGAGGAATTCTTAGAAAAACAGTCAGAACAGTTAAGACAAAGAATACGAATTGTTAAAGAGCCTGATAAAAGCATTTATGATGGAATGAATCAGGCAACCGGTTACGCAAAAGGAGAATATTATTATTTCCTGAATTGCGGGGACAGCTTTTGGGATAAGCAGGCATTGAAACAGGTATCAGAGGAAATTCGGAAAGATAAAGAAAGTGACAAAGAACATTTGATTTATTACGGAAATATATATGATGTATTACGTAGTCAGGTGGTGCAGTCAAACCCCGGCATAGATGCGTTTGCCTGTTATCGGAATTTGCCCTGTCATCAGGCTTGTATTTACCATTACAGCCTTTTTGAGGAGAGGGGATATGAACCTAAGTACAGGGTGCGTGGAGATTATGAACATTTTCTATGGAGTTATTTTGTAAAGATGGCTAACCCACAATATGTAGATGTGGTTTTGGCAGCCTATGAAGGTGGCGGTTTCTCTGAGACAAAAGAAAACAGAGAGCGCTCCCGCTTAGAGCATAAGGAGATTACGGAAAAATACATGTCCAAGCAGGAATTGTTTAAATATAAGCTTATTTTGTTGCTGACATTGGCACCCTTGCGGACAAAGCTGGCAGAAAGCCCCAGGTTTGCAGGGGTTTACCAGACCATGAAGAAGTGTATTTATAAACAAAATATAGCGAAATGATAAATGAAAGAGGGATACATTGTGAAAGATTTAAATGATGTAAAGGTGGGTATATTACAGGTACCTTTAACACGCATAATAATGTTGATAGTTTGTGACATTTTTGGAATACTATTAGCTTCCGTGTTATCGCTTTATGTGAGATATGATTTCCAGTTTTTGGAGATACCGCAGAATTTCTGGTATACGGCAATCGGTTCTATACTTCCTAATATTGTTATAACATTGATAATATTTCACATTTTTCATTTGTATAATAGTGTGTGGAGATATGCATCTGATACAGAGCTTGTGAATTGTTTGATTGCAGTAATAATGTGTGCAATGATGCAACCCATACTGTTTTGGATTGAGGGTGTACGTATGCCCTCCAGCTATCCGCTGTTTTACGGTTTTTTTCTAATGTTGTTTTCCTGTGGAACCCGTTTTGGATATCGCTTGCTTAGAGCATTTCAAGGATTTAGGTTACGAGAATTAGGTAATAAGAAGAAGGTTACTTGTATGATAATTGGTGGTGGTGCTGCCGGTAATGCCATTATCAAAGAGATTACGAGCAGCCGTTATCTGAATATGAGAGTGGCGTGTGTTATTGATGATAATCCGGGCTGCCAGGGAAAATACCTGCGTGGAGTACCCATTGTGGGAGGCAGAGATGAGATCGCAGCCTGCGTGGAAAGATATGGCATAGATGAGATTATCATAGCTATTCCTTCGGCCAGCAAGGCGACTCTGAAGCCGCTTTTGGAGATTTGTAAGGAAACCGGCTGTCATATCCAGATTTTGCCCGGTATGTATCAGATTATCAGAGGAGAAGTAAGTGTATCCCAATTGAGGGAGGTACAGATAGAGGATTTGCTGGGAAGAGAGCCTATTGCAGTAAATACCGAAGAAATTTTGGATTATGTACAGAATAAGACAGTTTTGGTTACCGGTGCAGGTGGTTCTATCGGAAGTGAATTGTCACGACAGATAGCAACTCACAGACCGAAACGCCTGATTCTGTTGGATATTTATGAAAATGGTGTGTATGAGGTACAGCAGGAATTGCAAACAAAACTTCCTGAGTTGGATTTGGTAGTATTGATTGCATCTGTAAGAAATACAGCACGTATGAATTCTATTTTTAAAGAATATCGTCCGGATATTGTATATCATGCCGCAGCCCATAAGCATGTTCCCTTGATGGAAGGAAGTCCTAATGAAGCCATCAAGAATAATGTGCTGGGAACCTTAAAAACAGCGAAAGCAGCTGATAAATATGGTACCAAACGTTTTGTATTGATATCAACAGATAAAGCAGTGAATCCCACAAATGTAATGGGAGCGTCTAAGCGCATTGCTGAAATGATGATTCAGAATTTAAATCAGCATTCTGAAACAGAATATGTGGCGGTACGATTTGGTAATGTACTTGGAAGCAGCGGAAGTGTAGTACCTTTGTTTAAAAAGCAGATTGAAGAAGGCGGACCGGTAACTGTAACACATCCGGATATTATCCGTTACTTTATGACTATACCGGAAGCAGTATCCTTGGTACTACAGGCCGGCGCTTATGCCAGAGGAGGAGAAATCTTTGTACTGGATATGGGCGAACCCATGAAAATATTGGATTTGGCCAAAAATATGATTAAGCTTTCCGGATATAGAGTGAATGAAGATATTAAGATTAAATTTACAGGATTGCGTCCAGGTGAGAAGATGTATGAAGAGCTGCTTATGAAGGAAGAGGGCTTAAAGGAAACCGCAAATAAGATGATTTATATCGGAAAGCCTATAGATTTTGACGGAGACTGTTTTGAACAGCAGTTGCAGGAATTGGAGCAGGCTTCTATTGAAGAAGCGGATAATGTCAGAGAGTTAATTAAGGAATTAGTACCCACATATCAGTATGAAAAGTAAGGATGGTAAAAACTATGTATGTAGTGGTGAAACGAGGGATAGATTTTGTTCTGTCCTGTGTAGGACTCATTATTTTGCTGCCTATATTCTTAATTCTGGTACTGGCAATCAAGCTGGATTCGCCCGGACCGGTGATTTTTAAACAAAAGAGAGTGGGTATACATAAAAGCCATTTCTATATTTGGAAATTTCGGACCATGGATATTAATACACCAAAGGATATGCCCACACATATGCTACAAAACCCGGAACAATATATTACTAAAATGGGTAAGTTCTTAAGAAAAACCAGTTTGGATGAGCTGCCGCAGATTTTTAACATAATAAAAGGGGATATGGCTATTGTAGGGCCCAGACCTGCTCTTTGGAACCAGTACGACCTGCTGGAGGAAAGAGATAAATACGGTGCCAATGATGTACGCCCGGGGCTTACCGGATGGGCCCAGATTAACGGTAGGGATGAGCTGGAGATTCCGGTAAAAGCCAGATTAGATGGTGAGTATGTAGAAAAAATGGGGCCATTGCTGGATTTAAAATGCTTTTTTGGTACCTTTATCAGTGTTTTGAAAGCAGATGGGGTAGTGGAAGGCGGTACCGGCAGTACAAAGAAGAGAGGGTAGCTTGGGATGAAGAGGATATTGATTACAGGTTTGAATAGTTATATAGGGACCAATGTAGACAGATATCTTCAGGAATATAATGCATCACAAGGCAGTGAATGCTATCGTGTAGAGCGGATTTCCCAAAAGGATGAGAATTGGGCGCAGTTGGACTTCGGTACATATGATACCATACTGGATGTAACCGGTATTGCCCATGCGGATGTGGGAAAAGTATCAGACCGGGAGAAGGAGAATTACTATCAGGTAAACTGTGATTTGGCTGTAAAGACAGCACAAAAAGCAAAAAGAGAAGGGGTAAAGCAGTTTATATACTTGAGCAGTATTATTGTCTATGGAGAAAGTGCTCCGGTAGGAAAGAAAAAGCATATAACAAAGGAAACCATTCCGGAACCTGCGAATTTTTATGGAGATAGTAAGTTACAAGCGGAAAAAGGGTTGCAACCCTTAGAAGATGAGAGTTTTAAGGTATCTATTGTGAGATTACCCTTTGTATATGGAACCGGAAGTAAGGGCAATTACAGGGTGATGGCAAAGCTTGCCAAAAGGTTGCCTGTATTTCCCACTATACCTAATGAAAGAAGTATGATATATATAGAGAATCTGAATGAATTCTTAAGACTACTGATAGAACAGCAAGGAGGAGGCTTATGGTTTCCGCAAAATGCAAAGTATAGTTCCACGGTGGAAATAGTGAGGGAGATTGCAGCTGCACATCAAAAGAAAATCTTTTTTTGCAGCCTACTGAATCCGGTGATTCGATTGATGAGTAAGCTTCCCGGAAAGATTGGGAAAATAACCAATAAGGCATTTGGTAATCTTACCTATGATTCGGGGTTGAGTGAGGGTATAGAAGGGTATTGTATCTATTCAACTACAGAAAGTATAAGAAGAACTGAGGAGAAGAATTAGTGAAAGTATCCATTGTAACCATTGCGTACAATAGTGAGACGGAAATTGAAGCAACCATAGAATCTGTACTTAGGCAGGATTATGAGAACCTGGAGTATTGGATTATTGACGGCTGCAGTAAGGATAAGACCGTGGAAAAAGCGGAACAGTTCAGGGAGAGTTTCCGGCAAAGAAATGTAGATTATCATATTGTCAGTGAGCCGGATAAGGGGATATACGATGCGATGAACAAGGGAATTGCACTTGCCCAAGGAGAGATTATCGGGCTCATAAACAGTGGAGACAGATACGAACCGGATGCAGTAAGTACTGCAGTAAAGACTTTTAGAGAATCGGGGTGTGATTTAATGTATGGCAATATTGCCATTTATAAATCAGACGGAAGGTGCTTTGAGAAAAAGGCAAGACAGAGGAAGCGGTATCAAACCTCCAGGGACTGGAATCATCCCACCATGTTTGTAAAGAGTGAGTTGTACAAGCAATACCCCTTTCAGAATAAAGGAATTCATGATGATTACGCGTTTTATTTGAAGATGCGTAAGCAAAATCGTAAAATAGCAGTGGCAGATAAAAGGATGGCTGCTTTTACGATGGGTGGTGCCAGTAATCAGAAAAATATGAAAGCAGCGTGGAAAAGAATACAGGACAGATATCGGTTCTGTTATCGGGAAAACGGTTACAGCAGGTTGTATTTTCTGGAATGTTTATTGATAGAAGCGGCAAAGTGGATTTTGGGTTAAAAGATTTTGAGGTGACAAATGAAAAAAATTCTATTAGGTATCCTGTCAATTGTGCTGGTAGGAGCTATGGTAATGTCTCCGGCACACACATATGAATCAAAAGCTTTTACGGAAGAGGAAGCAGAATGGATTGCAGAGGCAAAATCTGTTCTGTATGATATGTTGAAAGAAAAAGATGTGACAGCGGTTGTGTATCTTGCGGATCAGTATTCGGTAAAGGCAGAAGCATCTGAAGATAGTAAAACTATTATAAAGGTACCCAGTGGACAGTCTGTTCGGATACAGGATGTGGAGCTGACAGAAGAGTATGAAGCCTGGGTGAAGGTGAGTTTTGCAAGACAGGAGCAGGAATATGCTGGTTATGTACAGCGAAAGAATCTGGCCTGTTCGGATGAGCTGTTTTTAGAGTGGGAAATGAATTATGGCATGAATCCGGGAGCCTATGCAATGATGTTTGCGTTGGGCGAAGAGGCAGGTCCCCGTGTTTATGAGGATATTGAGCAATTCCCGGCCAGCTATAAAGAAGCGTTGACAGCTTTGAAGGAAGCGCATCCCAACTGGGTGTTTGTAAAGATGGATACCGGTTTGGATTGGAATACCGTGGTGGCAGAGGAATTAATGGGTGGTCGAAGCCTGATTTCTGCTTCGATGGGTGGATACCTACAAGAAGGTAAATTCAGTAATGGTTGGTCCTATGCCACAGAAGAAGCTTTGGAATACTATCTGGACCCCAGAAACAGCCTGAAGGAAAAGGAGATTTTCCAGTTTGAGCAGTTGACCTTCAATGAGTCTTATCATATGAATTGTGAAGCTGCAGTGCAGAGCTTTCTGGATAATACCTTTATGAAGGGGAATGTACCCCAGACAGTGATGACCTATGCTCATGTATTCTGGGCCATTGGTAAGGAACAAAATATCAGTCCCTTCCATCTGGCCAGCCGTGTATACCAGGAGCAGGGGCAGGGAACCTCTCCACTGATATCCGGTACTTATCCGGGATACGAGGGATATTATAATTACTTCAATATCGGAGCCAGTGGAAAAACCGATCAGGAAGTTATCGAGAATGGATTGGCTTATGCAAAGGAGCATAATTGGTATGAGCCTTACTACTCACTATATTATGGTTCTATTATCATTGGTTCCAATTATATTGCAAAGGGGCAGGATACCCTGTATTTGCAGAAATTTGATGTGGATGACAGTAATAACGGACTGTTTTGGCATCAGTACATGCAGAATATTACTGCACCCACCAGTGAAGCCAGAAGTATCTACAAATTGTATGAGGAAACCAATTCGGTGGACAACCTGTTTGTATTTAAGATTCCGGTATATAACAACATGCCTGAAGCAGCCAGTCCCATGCCGGAAAACTCTGACAGAGTGATTCTTTCTACTCCGGAGGGGTACGGGGAGGCTGTTGTGTATGTGGACGGAATCCCCTATGCAGCAGAGACAAGAAATGGCTATACCATAGCAAGAGGTGCTGGTCTGGAAGGCAAAACTGCTATTATGTATCAGTATGATGGGGCAGGTATCCCGATAGGAATGTCTGTGTGGACCTTGGAGAATGCCGGAAACTACTATAAAGCTACTGAGGTGGAAGGGTTGAAGGATTTGCTGACCTATCATGGATTCTCAGTACGAATAACAGGAAGAGCCGGAATACGCTTTAAGACAGGTATCGGAACAAGCATGAGAGAACAGCTTTTGGGTGACGGAATCTCAGGATATCGATTGAAAGAATACGGAACACTCGTTATGAATAATGCCAATCGAGGAACCTATCCCATGATTAAGGGAGGCGAAAAGGTGGCACAGGGTATTGCTTATGGAATGGCAAGTGATGGAAGCTTAGTAGATAATATTTATGAGACTGTAAATAATCGATATCGATTCACATCCGTATTGGTTGGAATGCCTGCGGAACAATATAAAACGGATTTTGCGTTTAGAGGTTACACGGTACTCACAAAGGATGAGGAAGAGCTTATTTTATATGGTCCCATTGTGTATAGAAGTATTTATACATTATCGGAACAGGCACTTTCCTTGAATTTGTATCAGGAAGGTTCGGCAGCATGGAGTTTCTTAAAACAAATAATAGCAGATGGAGATAATCTATCCCAGAATGCGACACAACCAGGGACTGCCAATGAGGGCACAGGGGCGACAGAATAAGCTACAGTCCCCACGAAACAGACAACTGCTGCCACAGGAGAAGGAACAGAGTGATTATGAAAAGAAAAAAAGTAATAAGTATGATTTGTATAATGTCCATGGCAATGACTATGTCAGGCTGTGGTGTAAAGAACCTTATGAACTCAAGGGAAGAAGCGCAGCCGATTATTGTGGAACAGGAGAAGGTGGAAGTACAGGAAGAAGAACCGGTGCAGATACCGGATACTCAATACAATGCAGAAACTGAGCAGAATGTAGATTTTAAGACTATTGCCAGGCTATATGTACAAAATCAGCAAAAGAAAGAAGCAAGGGATATTCTGGAAGCAGGATATCAACTGGAGCAGGATGCGGAAGTTTATCAGATGTTACAGGAGCTGACGGTGAATGCTGCAGAGGAAGAGGAAATGGCTGCACAGCTGGATTTGCTTATTCAGAATCTTGATATTCCGGAATATTCCAATGAAAGCATAAGTATGCTGTTTTCCGATGAATGGTTTCAGGCTATGAAGCCGGGCACCAATAAAGGAATAAGAAGTTATTATAGAGAAAAGGGAGATACCACCCTTTACTTAGAGGTGGGCTTCAATGAGAAGAACCAACGCATGACTTCTATTTGGAAATGCAAGGGAGAAGAGATACTGGTTATCAACCAGACAGCAGATTCCATACAAAGCTTAAAAACCGGTTTAGTAAACGGCAAATATCAAGGTGAGTTTGAAATGTGGACCTGCGTAGCTTCTGCCGGGGATGTGTTTCATGAAGAAGGCACCTTTAAGGATGGGCTCTGGGTAGGGTCTTATACTGCAGAGGTAAAGTGGGGAAAGGCTCCTGCTGATATTATGTCTCTTTGGATGATGAAGGAAGATATGGAATTCGTGACCTACAAGGGAGATTTCGGAGCAAGTGGACGTACCGCATTGAAACAGCCGGAAGCCACATCGGAGCAGGCAGACAAAACCGTTGTATATGCCTACACTTCTGATAAGAAGAATTATTTATTTTTGAATGCTGAGGAAAGTGCGTCAGATTATGTATTTAGTAATCTGACCATGGGGATGCCGGAATACCCGGCCTTTGAAAAATATGAACCGGTACCGTCTAATCAGGGTGATCAGGTTATAATATTAAACAAGACAGTAGCCCTTTCTGATTTGCAGGTGAGAATCTACGAAGGGGATGTAGAGGTATATGACGGCAGTAGTTGGATAGCAGTAGGAAAGGTAAATCAGGAACTGTTGGAGGAGCCGAAAGAGAGTGAAGGTGAGAAGAAGGAGATTTATGCAAATCGAGGAGAAGGCAAAGTATTAGAGCCGGAAGCAACAGCAACACCCAAGCCTACAGAAAAACCGAAACCCACGACAACACCAAAGCCCACGGCAACCCCAGTACCGACGCCGGCACCAACGCCTGTACCGACACCGGCACCGACGCCTGTACCGACCCCTGAGCCGACACCGGCACCAACGCCTGTACCGACACCTGAGCCGACACCGGCACCGACGCCTGTACCGACCCCTGAGCCGACACCGGCACCAACGCCTGTACCGACCCCTGAGCCGACACCGGCACCGACGCCTGTACCGACCCCTGAGCCGACACCGGCACCAACGCCTGTACCAACCCCTGAGCCGACACCGGTGCCGGAACCTACAGCACCGCCTGCAGGTGGTAATGATACAGATGTGGAGTGGACTCCGGATATTATGTAATAACAGAAAGGCTGTCACGTGAAAGTTTTACAGATTAACAGTCATTATGACCAGGGTGGTGCTGCACGCATTGTGGCCACCCTGCATAGACAATTATTGAAAAATGGCATAGATGCTTATGTGGCATATGGCAGAGGAGAGATTTCAAAGGAGGATAATGTCTTATACTTTGGAAATACTGTCGGTGTATATTTGTCCGCTTTTTTAAGTCGTTTTACAGGATGGAACGGATACTTTAACCATATGGCCACCAGCAAGCTGATACGCTTGATAACCAAAATACAACCGGATATTATTCATATTCATGTTTTGCATGGGTACTATATAAATGTACCCATGCTATTTCGTCATATAAATAAACATAAGATTCCATGTGTATGGACCTTCCATGATTGTCACGCCTTTGTGGGAAATTGTGGTTATTTTTTTGATTGTCGAAAGTGGGAAACAGGGTGTGATAATTGCCCTTATATCAAAAACTATCCTACCAGTCAGTGGTTTGATCATACAAAGAAAATGTGGAAGCATAAGAAAACACTTTTTACAGAGGGAGATAATAAAGTGATAGTAACGCCTTCCCGGTGGCTGACGGAAGAGGCTTCCAAATCCTATTTTGGGAAATACCCATGCAAAACCATTCATAACGGAATCAATACAGAAGAGCTTTTTTATCCCAGAGACCGAAAGAAGTGCCGTGAGAAGTATGGATATGCTCAGGAAGAAAAGCTGGTATTAGGTATTGCAGTAGGATATCGTGATCCACGCAAGGGTGCTCAATATATTTTGCAAATGGCAAAGGATTTGCAGGACAAGGTAAAGGTAATACTTATCGGATGGAATCATGAAAACGATAAGATGCTGGAAGGCTTGACCAATATAGTGCCCATAGAGAATACAAAGGATGTGGAAACGCTGGCAGAGTATTACAGCATGGTGGATTTATTTGTGATTCCCTCTTTGGCGGAAAATTACGCTACCACTACTTTGGAGGCTATGGCCTGTGGAACACCGGTGGTGGGATTTGCAGCAGGAGGAATACCGGAACAGCTGGCGGATGACAAAGGTATAGCAGTAGAAGTGGCTAATCAGAAAGCGTTTGCGGCAGCAGTTGAGAAAGCTTTGATAGAGTCGGAATGTGTGTTAAGAGGAGAAGAACTCGTGGAAAAAATACGGGAAGAAAACTCCAATGAAAAGATGGTAGAAGAATACAGCAGAGTATATGAGGAACTGCTGAAATAGGAGAAAAGATAAATGAAAGTATCTGTCTGCATGGGAATCTATAATGGTGAAAAGTTCATAGAAAAACAGTTGCAAACCATATATAAGCAAAGCAGACCTGCAGATGAAGTTATCCTATGTGATGACTGCTCCAAGGATAAATCTGTGGAAATTGTAAGGAAGTTTATCAGTGCCAACAAGCTGGAAGAGACCTGGAAGTTGTATCAAAACATAGAAAATAAAGGATATCCGGGAAATTTCTATTATGCTATGAGTTTGTGTACGGGAGATGTGGTTTTCCTGGCAGACCAGGATGATGTGTGGGTAGAAAATAAAATCAGTAACATGATGCGGATTATGGAAACACATCCACATGTGGAATTATTGGCCAGCAGATGGGGAATTATGGATGCAGAAGATAATGTGTTGAAAGAAATTTCAAGAGGACACATGCCTCAAAAAGAAGAGCACAGGGATATAACAATAGAGGGTATTCTGTATTGTAATGACTGGCCGGGAATGTGTTCATGCTATCGAAAGGAATTAGGCCATAGAGTTATTGAACGAGTAGGAGAGTCTAAAATACCGCATGACATAGCACTGGGAATGCTGGCTGCAGAGAAGGGAAATTTTTGGTGTGTGAGTCAAATAAATCAGTACCATCGAAGACATGATGCAAATGTGGCAATGGAAGAGCATAGAGCAAGAAAGCTACTGAATAAGAAGAGAAAGCTACTGGAAATAGAGATATATTTGAAATGGCTTGAGGAATTAGTGACGAGTAAGCTTTTTGAAAAAGAGGAAAGCAGAATAACAATTACCAATAAACAGCAGATTATGAAAGAGCGACTAAATAATTTACAAAATGGTTACAGAACCAGGATAATAAAACAGTATTTAGGAAATAGAAAAGATATCAGACTTTCAACAGCTGTATGTGATTTTATTATCTGTTGCAGGCAGGATAAGGAATAAGTATGAGTAACATAGTCCCGACAAGAACTTTTATGAAAATATAGGGATTTCTTCTGTGTTGCAAATATATGGATGATGTGTTAAGATTAAATGTATGCTCAAATAATTGTGCAAATAGTAAAGAGTGTGGAGAATAAATGTGAGAGCGCTTAATGATATCAAAAAATATAGAAGTTATATATTATATTCTGCTAAGTCGCAGTTAAAAGCAGAAGTTGCAAATTCGTATTTAAACTGGATATGGTGGATATTGGAACCATTTTGTTTTATGTTAATATACACAATAATATTCGGTTATATTTTTGAGTCAGGTGAGCAGTACTTTCCGGTATATATATTTATCGGTAATACAATGTGGGCTTTTTTCAGTAAGACGCTGGCAGCAAGTGTGACAATGATACGAAACAATGAAACAATCATTGCAAAAGTATATTTACCTAAATATATATTATTAATGGTAGAAATGCTGGTAAATGGCTTCAAGATGTTAGTATCATTTGGATTGACAGCAATAATGATGGTTATATTCCAGATACCCATCAGTTTAAATATATTATTTGTTATACCAATAATGATAATCTTTTTCATGGTGACCTTTGCATTTGGGGTTTTGTTAATGCATGGGGGAGTATATATTGATGATTTGGCACATATAATAGGTATTTTTCTGAATATGATGATGTATTTTACAGGTATTTTCTTTTCAATAGAGAACAGAGTGCCGGAACCGATGTGTAGTATATTGGGAATCGGAAATCCCGTAGCGTTTTTATTAACATCAACCAGACAGGCTGTTATGTATAAAACAACACCGGATTTGGGTATTTTAGCAATTTGGTTTGTAGTTGCAGTAATCTTAGCTGTTATAGGTGTTACAGTAGTTTACAAAAAAGAAAACACATATGTAAAGATTATGTAGAGGTGAATAATGTCAGAGTATGCAATAAAAGTAAATGATGTATATTTATCATATTGTGCCAGAAAAGGTGTTTCTGTACGAAACCTTTTCAAGAAGAATGCTGTAGTAGAGCATGAATTTCAAGCACTCAAAGGGATTGATTTTGCCTTGGAAAAGGGAAAAATATTAGGTGTTGTAGGTAGGAATGGTAGTGGTAAATCTACGCTGTTAAGAGCAATAGGGGGTATTTTCAGTGTTGACAAAGGTAGCATCGATTTGTGTGGAAACAAAGTGTCACTGCTATCCATTGGTGTGGGGTTTAACTACTTGCTATCAGGAAGAGAAAATGTGATTTTGTCAGGTATGCTGACCGGTTTTACAATGGATGAGATTGCTGCAAAAATGGATAGTATTATAGAGTTTGCAGAGATCGGAGATTTTATAGATAAGCCTGTGAATACATATTCCAGCGGTATGTATTCAAAGCTGGCATTTTCGTTGGCAACAGAATTAAATACAGACATTTTACTTATTGATGAAGTACTAAGTGTAGGTGATGAGCATTTTGCCAAAAAGAGCTACTGTCGTATGAAAGAGCTTATTAAGGACAAAAATCATACGGTTGTAATAGTGTCTCATAATTTAAATACTTTAGAGGAATTGTGTGATGAGATTCTGTGGATTCATGATGGTGAGATGAAAATGATAGGGGCTCCGGAAACGGTATTGGAAGAATACAGAAAGTATATGAATTAATTTACGAAAGGGAAAAGAAAATGAATGTAGAATGGTTTTATGCACAGCAACATGGAGATGCAAGGGGGCAATTAGTTTCGTTGGAAGAGAATAAAGAGATTCCTTTTAATATAAAACGTGTCTACTATATTTATGATACATTAGAAGGGGTGCGAAGAGGATTTCATGCACATAAAGAACTAAAACAATTACTAATTTGTATACATGGCACTTGTAAAGTGTTATTAGATGATGGTTATGATAAAGAAATCGTATCTTTAGATGAACCTAACAAGGGAATATTTATTCAAAGCAATATTTGGCGAGAAATGTATGATTTTTCACCGGACGCCGTACTTTTAGTTTTGGCTTCGGAGATTTATGATGAATCTGATTATATTAGAGATTACGAACAGTTTATTAGATATGTGAAGGGTAACTAATATTACACATGAATGAGAAACTATTTAATAAGGATTTTGAATATAGAAGAACCAGGATATTAAAAAATTATGGGAAGATGAAACAACTTGCCGGTTACTATATTTCAAGAAATGATTGGGAACATGCACTTCAAACCATATTTGTTGCCAGTGGATATATGTATACTTTAAATCAGATGCAGTATGATGAAGAACTGGAAAATATGGTAATCCTTATAGCAAATAGTATCCTTGATGAAGTTTCAATATTGAATTATAGTTATTCCGATGAAACAGTAATATATTATGATAGTTTCGGAAGTGTTGATAGAGGACTTACAAAAATATATTTAAAGGCATTGCAGGATTTGGGATATAAAGTGAAATATATATCCCCAATACAGAACGAAAAAATATTAGAAATTACGGAATCATTAGGTGTTTGTGAAATTTTATGCATAGAGGGCAATACGTATCAGGAACGAATGATTTCACTAAAAGAGATAGTGATGAAATCAGAAGCAAAGTATGCATTTCTTTATATGACTCCGGATGATTTGGTGGCAACAGCAGTCTTTTCTTTGTTTAAGGGAGGACTGTTGCGTTTGTTGATTAATTTGACGGATCATTCGTTTTGGGTCGGAAGAGTAGCCTGTGATATTATTATTAATTTTAGAGAGTTTGGTGCAAAGGTTTGCAGAGATTATAGAGGAGTTCCGGACGAGCAAATAGCATATATACCATTTTATCCATGTGTTGTGGAAAATAAATATCAGGGATTAGAGTTTTCGAACAATAGTAATAAGCTTATATTTTCGGGAGGAGCTTTATATAAGACCGAAAGCAGAGATAATCAATATTATAGGTTGGTAGAGGACATATTAAATAATTATCCGGATACTAATTTTTTGTATTTAGGAACCGGGGATACCGGGAAGATAAAAGGATTGGTTAAAAAATTTCCCGGAAGAGCTTGTTTTTCTAATGAACGAAGCGATTTTTATGAGATAATGAAACAGTGTACAATGTATTTATCGACCTATCCATACAATGGTGGCTTGATGACTCAGTACGCATTGCTTGCTCAAAAAGTACCGGTGACTCTGGTGGCGCCGGGAATGGAGAGAGAGTTGTCTGTTCAGGATGAACAGAGTTTTTGGAATTTCGATTCTTATGACCAGTGTATGAAAGAGATTGACAGACTATTAAGAAACCCCGATTATCGTAAAGAAAAAGAAGGACAGTTAAAGCAATTTTTAATAGGTCATAAAGAGTTTTCAGAAGAGTTGAAGCATTTATTGGATTGTGGGAAATCCATACGTACAATAAGTACAAAGAGATATGAGTTTGATGGGTTTGTAAGGTATCCGTTAGAATATTATGAGGGAATAAAGTATTATAGATTATTTCTGCGGAAAAATAGTTTGTTTATGTTTAAAAAGTTTCCTGCGCAGTGTTTTTGGGGTGTGATAGGACTTTTAATAGAAAAAAAGTATAAAAAATAACCAGATGGAGGAATTAAAATGAAAATACCATATTTAAATTTAGCAACAATTCACGATCCGATTAAAGAGGAACTTAAGGAGAAGTTTAATCAAGTGCTTGATTCGGAATGGTTTATACAGGGTACTGCCTGTACAAAATTTGAGGAAGAATTTGCAGCATATTGTGGTGCTAAATATTGTGTGGGTGTGGGTAACGGATTGGATGCGATTCGTGTTATTTTACAAGCTTATGGAATTGGCGAAGGTGATGAGGTAATTGTACCTGCCAATACTTTTATAGCAACTGTATTAGCAGTAAGCTATGTAGGAGCAACTCCGGTTTTGGTTGATGCAGATGAAAAGACTTATAATATTGATATTTCAAAAATAGAAGAAGCAATTACAGATAAAACAAAGGCCATTATAGTTGTACACTTGTATGGTAGAGTTGTTGATGTTAATGCTGTCAGAAAAATTGCAGATAAGTATGGTTTGAAAGTTATTGAGGACTCAGCACAGGCTCATGGTGCAGTTTGTGAAGGTAAAAGAACAGGTAATCTGGGAGATGCTGCTGCATTTAGTTTCTATCCGGGAAAGAATTTAGGCGCTTTGGGAGATGGTGGAGCAGTTACTACAAATGATAAAGCCTTGGCTGATAATATTAGAGCTATATGCACATATGGTTCTTTTGAAAAGTATAATCATCAGTTTAAGGGATGCAACTCCAGATTAGATGAGGTTCAGGCAGCACTTTTATCAGTAAAATTGAAATGCCTGGAAGGTTGGAATGAAGAACGAAAGAGTATTGCAGAGCAGTTCAATCAAAAAATCAATAATGATTTATTTGTACTGCCGCAAATAGATGATAGAGATGGTCATGTATTCCATATTTATCCATTATTATGTCAGGACAGACAAAAGTTAATTGCTTATTTGGAAGAGAAAGGAATCGGAACCAATGTACATTATCCTATTCCGATACCCAAGCAGGGAGCATATAAGGAAATGGTGCAGGATATGGTAAAGTATCCTATTACTGAAAAAATATGTGCTAATGAGGTGAGTATCCCACTGTATCCTGGTCTGCAGCAGGAGCAGATTGATTATATTATCGACGCATTAAACGATTATAAGGGTTAGAATATTCGCTGTGAATGTGAGGAGTAACTATGGGTAGAATAGCTGTTATAAGGGCTTTGGCTTTTATAAGTAGCATTATAGGACGTGTGATTGCATTGCCCTTTGTGGTATTGTTTCATATTGCGAGATTTGTGGTCAGGGGGATACGTGAATTAAGGCGTATCTCTCTGGAAAAGAAAGCAGATAAGCGGAAGCGAAAAAGGGAACAAAAAGAATTACGTCAAAAGCGAAGAGAAGAAAAACGTCAGAAACGAAAAGAAGAAGCTCTAAAGAAAAAAGAGTATAAGGAAAAGCGAAAAGAAGAGATTTTAGAGCAAAAGAAGCTACGTAAAGAACAAAAGCAATTGCGTAAAGAGCAAAAAAAATTACGTAAAGAGCAAAAACTACTTGAGTCAGAACAGCGGAAATTGATTAAGGAACAAAAACGTAAAGAGGCTGTAGAACGTAGAAAAGCAAAACAAGAAAATAAAAGGTTGCTAAAAGAAGAAAAGCTGAAAATACGGCAAGCCAGATTGCATGATAAAGCAGTTGAAAGAGAAGCTAAGAGGAAAAAAAGAGAAGAAGAACAGATAGCACGAATTAAGCGCTGGGAAGCATCTTGGACAGAACGTTTTGCGAATTCCTCCTTAAAAGGTAATAATTCATTATGGGCAGTAATTTTTAGAAAGATATACTGGGGCTGTCACTGGATACTTCAAAAGGGATATTGGGGTAGCCATTGGCTGTTTAGAAAGATATATTGGGGCTGCCACTGGATACTTCAAAAAGGCTACTGGGGTTGTCACTGGGTGTATAGAAAGGTATACTGGGGCTGTCGATGGGTACTTCAAAAAGGTTACTGGGGTTGCCACTGGTTATTCAGAAAGGTATACTGGGGCTGTCACTGGTTATTCAGAAAGCTATATTGGGGTTGCAGATATATAGTTCAAAAAGGATACTGGGTATGCCATGGTATTTGGCAGAAAGTATATTGGAAGTGTCGAATATTTGTTGAAAAAATATACTGGAAAGTACGTACATTGTACCAGAAATGTTATTGGAAAGTTAGAACAATATTTGAAAAAATATACTGGAAAATACATGGTTGGTTTAATAAGGTTTATTGGAAATTACGTGGATATTATAATAAAGTATATTGGGTTTATTATGCTAAGAGCCGTCAGTTATACAATGCACTTACAAAAAATGAGTATATGGATTTATTTTTTGTGTTTTTAAGAGGATATCTTAAAAAAGGTGGTATGCAAACGCAATGTCTTGCAATAATTGGTGTAAAGGAATATTTTGAAAAGCAGAAAAGTATTTCAGAATATCAAGTTATTGAAGCAGGAACAGAACGAGTAGTATGTTTGCCTGACTTTTTTGAAAAGAGTGAAGAGCAAATCGAAAAGTACAACTCGCCGGATATTTATGTGGCTAGTATTGAGAATGTTGACTTGATTGGTGCAAGTAATGTAATTATAGCAAATGATAAGCTGTTGAATGACGCAGTTGCTGATGATAAAGAACAACGTATTGATATACGATATTCTGCAATCAAAAAAGTAATCAATAAGGTTGCTGTCATAGAGGATTATGATGTGGAAGACGTATTTGAAAAGGGTATTTATCTGGTTGGAGCGGCCTCTTTTAATTACTATCATTTGGTGGTGGAAATCCTTTCCAGATTGACATTTGTAGATTATTTGGAAGAATATCGGGAATATCCTATATTAGTAGATGAAGTGGTCATGCGTATTCCACAATTTAAGAGTGCATTAGATTGTATTAATCGTTATAATCATCCGATTATTGTGGTAGAAAAAGAGAAAAAATATCATGTTGAGAAATTAGTTTTACCTTCTTCAAATGTGTGGATGCCAACTAATTTATATAATCGAAATGATATTAGGGTAGATGATTTTTTGATTGCGGATTCTGTGTTGCATAATATCAGAAATGCTGTAGGAGTGTGGGAAGAGCGAGAACCCTGGAGAAAAATATTTATTTCAAGAAAGAATACTCAAGCAGTAAGATTAAGTAATGAAACAAAAGTTCGACAGATATTTGCAGAAAACGGATTTGAAATAGTATATACGGAGGAGATGACATTCCGCCAACAGATAGAATGCTTCGGACAGGCAAAATGTATTGTTGCCACATCAGGTGCGGCTTTGACAAATACAATATTCTGTCAGAAGAGTGCAATCATTGGATGCATTATACCTTCGGAACATCGATTTTATATGTATTCCACGATTGCATATTTGTTGGGATTAAAACCCTTGTTTTTAGATGCTAAGATTACTGATAAAACAGCATATGCTGCAGCAGATACATTTGTGTTAGATGAAGGTTATGTAAAGCGATATGCGAAAAGAATTAACAATATGTTGAAATAGAAAGGATAAAGAAATGATTCTTGGTAAAAATAGTTATGTTGATGATAGTGCAATAATTGGAGAAGATGTGGTTATTGGTAACAATGTCACCATTCAGGATAATGTTGTAATTGGTGCCGGGAGCCAAATAAGAGATGGCGTTATCATTGGTGCAGATAGCCAGTTTGGTGAAAATACGTTTATTGATTATGGTACGATCATTCGTGAAAATGTAAAGGTTGGTGACAACGCTTTTATTGGAGCAAGATGTATTCTTGGGGAGTATTTGGTTGATTTTATCCAAGCAAGGGATAAGCAGAAACATAGTACAGTGATTGGGGATAATGCAGTTATTAGAAGTGAGACCATTTTATATGGTGAAAATAACATAGGTGATAATTTCCAAACAGGTCATCGTGTAACCATAAGAGAAAAGAGCAAGATCGGAAGAAATGTAAGAATCGGTACTTTGTCAGATATTCAAGGAGATTGTCTGATAGGAGATTATGTAAATATGCATAGTAATGTGCATATTGGACAAAAAAGTATTATCAAGAATTATGTTTGGATTTTCCCGTATGTTGTATTGACCAATGATCCTAATCCTCCTTCTGAACAGTTGATGGGAGTAACCTTAGAGGAATTTTCTATTGTTGCAACAGGAAGTATTGTTCTGCCGGGTAAGGTGATCGGAAGGGATGCATTAGTAGGTGCAGGAACCATAGTGAATAAAGATGTGTCTGAGGGAAAGGTTGCAGTAGGTAATCCGGTAAAAGAGTTGGGCGATGTGACTAATATCAAGAATAAAACAACAGGTGAACCAAGCTATCCTTGGCGTTATTATTTTGATAGAGGTATGCCATGGAATGGAATTGGTTATGATGAATGGGAAAAGGGAAAGTAGTTAAATTGTAAGGTAAAACTATAAGGCTGAATAGAAAGAGATAGATTATGTTATCAAATACTCCTAAAGTGACCGTTGGCGTTATTGCTAATGATAATTATATTATAGACATGATTAATTCTATTTTGTTTCAAAATTATGGAAATATCGAATTGATAGTATCTATTAATCAGACTAGTGATGTTTCTATTTGCACAGTTTTTGATTGTATTAATTCTAATGCAAAAGATAATATTAATTCGATAAACATTAATTATTCTAAGGAAAAATTAGATGTTCAACATCATAGAGAATATATAGTTAATAATGCCACAGGGGATTATTTGATTGTACTAAAAGATTATGAATCATTCTATACAGAGACTTCATTAACTGAAGTATTAAAAAGTTTCACATCGGATACAGATTATGTGGTGGGAAATACCGTTGTATATAACGAAAGTAATGAATATGAATTTGTGACAGACGTTTTAAGTGATTATGAAGCAAAGGAAGAATCATTCGATGTATCACGATATATGCATGTATTTCGAAGAGGAATCAATGCGTTTACGGAAGGACTTCAATATGAAAAATGTAGTCAGCCGATTATGCGTTACAGAAAAGGTACATGTATTAGTAAAGAAGATACATTTTTGTTGGTAAATGATGAGTTACTTATTAATGATAAAAAATTTAATTTTCAAAATAATTTGCTTAATTTTACAAATTCAAATAAAATCTGGGAAATTATCAAAGATTTGGTTGGAGCAAATGATATCAGTAAGGAAGAAATATTTAATAAGATAAGTAAAGAAATAGAATATATTGTTGGAAAACAGAAAAATGGTTATTGGGATTTGACAGAAAGTGACATTTGCTATATTGCACACTTGCTTAAATTGAGAGAATTTATTAGTGATGATAATATAATTAAGAGAAGATTGAAAATATTATCATATTATAGAAAAGTGCATAAGCAAATCACCAGAAAAATTCGCATTGTTTTTTTTGCGCAGGAATACGCAGTATGGCCTTGCATGAGGCCATTGTATGAAGCAGCACGTATTGATTCCAGATATATTACAGAATTGGTATTTGTGCCCTTTAACCATTATAATAAATCCAATGACGCGTATCAAGATTTAGAACTGTATAGAAAAGCTGGTTACGATATAAAAAATTATAGTGAATATAATTTGTGTCAGTCAAGTCCGGATATTGCTATTTTTGTAAAGCCATATAATTTTGTTCCTAAAGGTTTTTATATTGATGATATACACAAGGTTATACGTCGCTGTGTATATATTCAATATGGTATTATGATTGACTCAGAAGATAAAGAAATAATTAGATTGAGATATAAATTGCCAATGCAATATTTGGCTTGGTTTGTATTGGCTGCAGACTTGTGGGATTACAATGCCGCCCAAAAATATGGTTATACAAAGGGATTGAATTATTTGAATGTTGGTTTGCCAAGATATGATGAGATACATAGGGTGAAGGAAAAAGACTATATTGAGGAGATTACCCCAATAAGACAACTGGCTAAAGGAAGAAAGGTTATCTTGTGGAATTCACATCATTCTATTGAGAAAGATGGTATGTTTGGTACATGGTTACAATATGGTGAATACATAATTAACTATATAAAGAACACTCCTGATTTGTATTTTGTATGGCGTCCACATCCACTTTTTTTTGGTGCTTTAGAAAGAAATTTGGAAGCAAATAAAGAGGATAAAGGTGAATTTTGGGATAGGATTGGTCAAATTGAAAATATATATTTGGATACAAGTTCCGATTATTTGCCGGCTCTATTAGTTTCGGATGCTTTGATTAGTGATATGTCTTCTTTGGTTAAAGAGTATTTATTGTTAGATAAGCCTATACTTTTAATGTTAAAGCGAGAAGATAGTTTGCCGAATGAAGACTTGAAGAATGTACTTTATTTAGTTAGAGAAGATGATGATATTGCGACTTTTGGTAAAATGATTATTGAAAATAAGGATTATAAAAGAGATATACGAAAGAAGTATTTATTGGATAATTACAATTCGGATAATAAGAAAACAGTGTCAAAACTATTATTGGATAAATTTGCGAAAGAGATAAAGGAAGAAGTAAAGGGTGATTTATAGTAAAGGATTTGTGAGATAAATTTTGTGGTGAAGTATTTTGGGAAGAGGAGAATACATATGAGAACATATTTAGTAACAGGCGGTGCCGGATTTATCGGCTCCAACTATATTCATTACATGTTTAAGAAGTATGATAATGACATCCGTATTATTAATGTGGATGCATTAACATATGCAGGCAATCTGGAGAATTTGAAGGAAGTAGAAGGACGTAGCAACTATACCTTTGTAAAAGCAGATATTTGTGACAAAGAGGCAATTGCCAAGATTTTTGCAGAAAACGATATTGACAGAGTGGTACATTTTGCAGCGGAGAGCCATGTGGACAGAAGTATCCGTAACCCGGAAGTATTTGTACAGACCAATGTATTAGGCACAGCAGTAATGTTAAACTGTGCGAAAGCAGCATGGGAACTTGAGGATGGAAGCTTTAAGGATGGAAAGAAATTTCTCCATGTTTCCACAGATGAGGTATATGGTTCCTTGCCGGATGATGAAAATGCATTCTTCTATGAGACCACCCCTTATGATCCTCACAGTCCTTACTCTGCAAGTAAGGCCAGCTCAGACATGCTGGTAAAGGCCTATATGGATACTTATAAGTTCCCTGCCAATATTACCAACTGTTCCAATAATTATGGTCCTTATCAGTTCCCTGAGAAGCTGATACCACTGATTATTAACAATGCATTACAAGGCAAGAAGCTTCCTGTATACGGCGATGGTAAGAATGTACGTGACTGGTTGTTTGTAGAAGACCATGCCAAGGCAATCGACATGGTACAGGAACAGGGCAGATTGTTTGAAACCTACAATGTGGGTGGACATAATGAAAAGCAGAATATAGAAATTATTAACATTATCATAGAGACCCTGCAGGAGATGTTGCCGGAGGGAGATCCCAGAAAGGCATTGGTAAGCAAGGATTTGATTACTTACGTGGAAGACCGTAAGGGTCATGACCGTCGTTATGCCATTGCACCGGATAAGATTAAGTCAGAAATCGGCTGGTATCCGGAGACCATGTTTAAGGAAGGTATCAGGAGAACAATTGGCTGGTTCTTTGAGAATGAGGAATGGATGAAGAATGTAACCAGTGGTGACTATCAGAAATACTATACTGATATGTACGAAAAGTAAGAGCGGAGAGAAGTGATGATAAAATTTAATGTTCCCCCATTTACAGGGAAAGAGTTAGAGTATATGAAAATTGCCATTTCAGAAGGTAAGATTTGTGGAGATGGGTGCTTTACTAAAAAATGTAACGAATGGATTGAGAATAATACAAAAACAGAGAAAGCATTATTGACAACATCTTGTACACATGCGTTGGAAATGGCAGCTTTATTATCCGATGTTCGTCCCGGAGATGAGGTTATTATGCCATCATTTACCTTTGTTTCAACAGCTGATGCTTTTGTGTTGAGAGGGGCTAAAATAGTTTTTGTTGATATCAGACCGGATACAATGAACATTGATGAGTCATTAATAGAAGAAGCTATTACACCTAAAACGAAAGTGATTGTTCCGGTGCATTATGCAGGAGTTTCATGTGAAATGGATACCATAATGGATATAGCGAGTAGACACGGTCTGAAAGTTGTGGAAGATGCAGCTCAAGGTGTTATGAGCTCGTATAAAGGCAAGGCATTAGGAACTATAGGTGATTTTGGTTGTTATAGTTTTCATGAAACAAAGAATTATTCCATGGGAGAAGGAGGAGCATTGCTGATTAGGGATAAAAAGGATGTTGAACCTGCCGAGATTATTCGAGAAAAGGGAACTAATCGTAGCAAGTTTTTCCGTGGACAGATTGAT
>JAFXCD010000042.1 GCA_017521605.1 Lachnospiraceae bacterium
ATATATTCTGCTCTGTCCGGTAATTCCGGTTCATCCTCACTCTCCATACAGATATTCATGAGGTTTGCTATCGTCATATCAATGGACTGCTTACCCTCTTTTGCCAAACAAGAGGTCAAATTACCCTGATGGTCAAAATCTACTGCTAAAACTCTCTTACCCAGTGCTTCCAATGCAGAAGCCAAGTTAAATGTTGTGGTGGTCTTTGCTACTCCACCTTTCTGATTTGCTACTACAATAATCTCTGCCATAATGAAATCCTCCTATGCTATAAGGCATCTAATCATGCCCTTTATTACTCGCCAGACAAATACCACTCCACCAATAAGACCTGCCAACATGACATTGATAAACCAAATGCCTACTGTCGATGCCAAGTCATGCTTTAATGGTACAAGGAGACATCCTAACTTAGTGATACCGAATGGGAATCCAACTACTATCCATAACCATAAAAAATTGCAACCATCTTCTGACACATATACGGTTCGGAATACGCTTGCAAGGACAATAGCCACTGCAATAGGTAGTACCACTTCTGTTACAAAAATAACCACTTTTCTTTTCATGTTCGTTACCTCCATTATTCTGTATGATTAACTGTGGTTTGTCTGACAAATGGACTTCACTATCTATGGCTTCTATATTCAGTTTTTCTGTTCTACTGCATACACATACTTACTTTTCTACTGTGTATAGTGTTTTACTTTTACCTCTATTACCCCCATTATCTACATTATTTACACCCCATATATATAGTAAATATAACCACAATGATCAGAATGATCTCTACTGTGCCCATTCCTTCGTTTTTTTGTACAAAAAGAGTACGCATTCCAATCAACTTACTATCCAACCAATTCACTAAACCTTTTCTTTTCATTTTTTCTTTCCTTTCTATTATTTATTCGAAGGAGGTAAATGCCGGTAACATAACCAAAAGCATTACAATCCCCATCATCATAATCATGGGAACTAAAAGCTTTGTCCCTGCCTCCTCCCCTATTTTTTTACGAAACTGCAAATTTTCCTGCATTGCTTTATCCGCTTCTTCCCGCAACCGATTAAGTAAGGCTGCGTTTCCTTTTTTCAGATTCTGCCCCAGCATGGTCGCAAATCTGGCATATTCCTGCAATCCGCTTCTTTTGCCAAACTGCTCATAAACCAAACCCTCTGATACACCGGCACTTAACTCATTGCAGGAATACAACATCTCCTCATAAGCAGTATTCTTAGCTTTTTGTGTAGGATTGTTCAAATAATCCGTAGCAATCTTAAAGAAGCTTCCCCTAACTGTCATGCCGGCACCCATATATAAAACAAATTTATTTAATATGCCCGGATAGGCCATTTTCAAGGATTTCTTCCGTTCCCTCACCTGCTCATGTAAATCTTTATCCTTAAGTAAAAACACAGCAATTGCAGCAAGAAGTGTTAATACCAAAAACACAGGACTATTATCTTCCTTTACCACTGTCCAGCTTATAGGCTCCCCATTCAGCTCCTGTGGCAATAACATCTCCTCTTCGTATCTGCTTTCTCCATCCTTTTCCTGCATAACAGTTTTCAACTGCTGCAGTAAAATACTTTCTGCTTGTACTTCTCCAAACTCTACCAGAAAATCCTTACTATATTTATGTTCCCCATAGTAAAGTGTGGCCGTCAGACATACGGATTTTACTGCACTTTCCTGTATATTTCCCAGCTCTCCTCTATTGTTAATCAACGAGATATCACTGCTTTTCCAAACAATCTCAAAAGGATACTCTTTAAGACTATCCGCTAATAACAAATTACTTTCTACCTGCTTCAGACCGGAATTCTCTCCAAGCATCTGTATTTCCAGTTGATTCATACACTCTTCAAAAAGGGTCTCCAACTCTTCTAAAGTTAACTGTCTTTCTGTCACAATCACCTTTAATTCTTCCACTTGTTGGCCCACCTGCGCCTGTAAGAATACTTCCTGTTCTCCTTCCCCCACCGGATTTCTTTCCACTCCCCGGGGGTTACTGTTTCTCTCCATAGAACTCTTAACACAAAGCAACAAAGTAAGCAAAATGCCTACCAATAGAATTGCCAAAAACAACTTAAGTTTATTTACATAATAGTCTATTTGCAGCTCCCTTTTAGACTTGCCTGGATATAAACGCTCCAAGTCCACCCGGACAGCATCTCTTTCCACCATCGGCAATTTATGTACACAACAAAATTTGTATAGATAATTCCCCATACGTTGCAGTGGATCTCCCAATTCCTTCCGAGACATTATGTACAACATACCTATTGCCATCAAGATTAATATACATATTCCTATAACCATCCCAGCCTCCTTATCCATAGGTTCTTTCGAAAATCTTCTCAGACAACGCATATGCTGCCATATATACCATCAAACAGCCCGTCATAATCAGTACTCCTGTCATATTGTGATACATCATTTCAAAATACCCCCGATTGGTATATTCCAGATATAAAACTATCAAAAAAGGCATTATGTTCATCACCTTCTGCTCCAATCTTTTTGCTGCCAATAAGGTTTCCAGCTCTGCATTCAACTCCAAATTGTCAGTAATTACCTTGCTGTACAGCTCAATGGTCTCCGGTATATTACCACTATTTCGCTTCGCAATGGCAAACACTTCCGCAAACTCCTTAATTTCCGTAAGCCCACTCTTTCTTCCCAGATCTGCCAATGCCCCTTCCAGGGTTTTATTATTCTTTACTCCCCTGCATATCATCCTTACCTCTTTTGCTATCCAACAATCTTTTCCATACATAATCTCCATGTCTACAATGCTTTCTGCAAATGCGTTCTCCACTGCATATCCTGCTTTTATGGCGCCCAGCACAGACAAAACACACTCCTTGAACTGTTCCAGGTATAACTGCTGTTTCTCTCTTCCTTTTTTCTGTATACCCCAATATACAAAAATCCCACCCACCAATAGCATAGGTAAAAAAGCCCATGCACTGCGGTAAAAAAAGAAGGAAAAAAATACCGCAATTCCCAAACCGGTTCCTATATCCGTTAGTGTTACATCTCGCCTAACCTGCCAGGCCCGCTGCTTTAAGCTTTCTAATTTGCACCAAAGTGGCTTTTTCTTCCAGTCTTCCCTGTACATTTCCATTTGCATCCTCCCCTTCCTCTTCAAACTGATACAAAGTATTCAAAACATATTGGCCCTCCTTATATCCTGTCACTTCCACAATTTCCAATACTCTTCTGCTTTTGTCCCTGAGTCTCCCCAAATGCACAATCACATCAATACCGGAAGCAATCTGTCTTCTTATGGCCTCTAAGGGAATATCCATGGCCATCAATATCATATTCTCCAAACGCAGTAACATATCCCCTGCACTATTGGCATGTCCGGTAGACATGCTGCCTTCGTGCCCGGTATTCAGACATTGCAGCATATCCGAAGCCTCCGCACCACGTACCTCGCCTACGATGATACGGTCCGGGCGCATTCGCAGACTGGACTTAATCAAATCTCTGATTGTTATTTCCTGACAGCCCTCTACATTACTGTTGCGGGTTTCCAGACATACCAGGTTCTTGATACCCTGCAATTGTAATTCCGCACTGTCCTCTATTGTAATAATCCGCTCATCTTTGGGAATAAATCCTGACAAAACATTTAAGAAGGTAGTTTTCCCGCTGCCGGTTCCACCACTGATGAAAATATTGTACCTAGCTGTTACCAGCCTTTTTAAGAATTCCGCCACCTGTGACGGAAGAGATTTTTTTTGAATCAGCCCTTCCATTGTTATGGGCTTGTCGGGAAACCTTCGTATGGTAACAATAGGACCATTTAAGGCTATGGGGCTCAAGACCACATTTACACGGGCTCCGTTTCTCAGCCTGGCATCCACAATGGGCGATGCCTCATTTACCACACGGTTACAGCCGGCCACAATTTGCTGGATAACATCCTTTAGCTTTTCCTCTGACTCAAAGCACGTGTCCAATTGACTTAAGTGCCCCTCCCTCTCAATAAATATATGGTTCGGGCCATTAATCATAATTTCCGTAATCCCTGCATCCTCCACCAGATTCTGCAAAATATCCAGTCGCCGTAAAGAATCAAACAAATCCAGCCTTAGTCTGCTGCTTAAGTCTACCGGCAACCTGCGCAACTCCTCCTGTTGCAAAATTGCTCTGTCTATCTGCTCCAGAACCTCTTCATCCTCCAGCTCTCGTCCATAATCCAGTCGTTCCAATATTTCCTGTCGTAACCTCTGTTTCCATTCCAGATAGTTCAAAGTATCCCCTCCTTTTTCAACAATTCCATTATATATTCTGCCAACTCACCTTTTGTAAAACTCTCTACCTCTCCGGGCAACTTACGAAACAGTGGCAAATGACATTTGGCTGTTTTTTCTTTTATATCCTCATATTCCAAAAGAGATAAAAGCTGTTCGTACCGATATATTTTCTGATAAGCCTTGGAATCTTCCCTAACAATAGTATATACTTTGTGGCATAAGTGGAGAATCTCAAACAGTCCCTGAATACTTTCTGACAAATCCAAAATAATATATTCATAGTCTCCCGTGTTCAACAGCGCCTGTATAAGACTTTTCCACTGTTCCTGCGTGATATACAGAAGATTTTCCCCATTTAACATAGGTGTCACATAATCCAGCTTCCCCACCTTTTTTACAAGGGCTTGTAGTTGTACTCCAAAGGTATCCGGACGATTTTGTTGGTAATAAAGTAGCACCGATAAATCCTGTCCATCTCTATCCTGCCATTCTTCCAATCCGGCAAAATACTCAAAACTCACATACAAAACAGGATATTTTTCTGCTATTAACTGCCCCATAGTCAAGGCAAATGTAGATTGTAAGCAGCGACGTACCGGAGAATACAATCCAATTAACTTTCCTCTTTTCCTGCCTCCTACCTTGGGGTACCTTTCACCGTTTTTCTCCATATAAAGAGCAAGCATCTCCTGCCAAACCTGTTCGGCCGGCTGATATTTATCTATATTTTCCAGATTTTTCTCCCGAAGAATACCACTTTCATTCAGCAGAATAGGCAGCTTCACCGGCAATTCCTTTATATGCTCTCCATAAGCAGTCTCTGCCACCAGCAATATCTCTATGACTTCTTCCTGACAAAATCTTTGCAGTTCCGCCAATACCGTAAAAATGCGGACATCCCAGTCCATATCTTTTTTTCGGCGCAAAAAATCAGCCATATGCAGGGCATAATCTTCTTCCGGATCGCACAAAACTAATAATTTATGCTCCAATTGCGTCCTCCTTATAAATTCTCTCATTATATCCTGTGGGTAAAATTTGAAACACAGAACAAAAAGAATAAAGATTGTTTTGAGAAGATAGAATTTCTTCTGTTGAAATGAATTATATCATGCCAAAATATTTTTGTCCATAGTAAAAATTATTTTTTTATCAACTGGTATAATTTGCAAATTACCGGGCTATACTTGTAACAACAATTTTTATTGACCACTGGTCAGAATGGAGCACTATGAAAGCATTCTATAAAAAAGCTTACCACACTCCCGAGATTCTGGAGGAAGATATCCGCATCCCCTCCGTACGTGAAGACCTGGAAAAAACCCGCCAGGCATTAGATATTGCCTATGCGGGTTTTGATAATGCAACTAATCCTGATATGATTGATTGCTACATTTATGAAATCAATGCCTTGCATAAACGTTACAAACATTTAAGCGACCTATACGCGCTTCAGACTAATACTGTAGCTGACTCACACGAGCATCCCTCTGTTACTGTCCTGACCGGTCATGTCTTCGGTTAAGGCGGCACCCTTTCCATAAGTCAGGCCACTGATTACAGACTGAGTATTGCTCATTACCGGCGCAGATGTATTAACTGGAGCAATCTGCGCATATGCTTCCTGAAGCTTTGAAAGCACCATACGAATTTCATCCAGAACCTGCGGTTCCTTGCGTACTTCCGCATATGCCAGTCTGCGTATACAGTACAGGTATAAACGAAGTAGCTTAGGCGCCGGTTCATATTCCAAGTGCAGAGACTGTATCAACTCATTGATACAGCCTCTCACCTTACGGATTGCTTCTTTATATCCAACAAAATCACCATCTTTAAATGCATTAGCTGCTTCCTCTAAAAACTGCAACGTCATCTCGTACAGAATGACAACCAACTCTGTTGAATTTGCTCTACTGATACGTAATGTAAATTGCTGTTTTACTTCCTTGGTCATAGATTATCCCCCATTATTGTAAGAGCTGCAGTATCTGGGAAGGTCTCTCATTGGCCTGTGCCAGCATGGAAGTACCTGCCTGAGTCAATACCTGATTGGTTGTATAATTGGTCATTTCCTCCGCCATATCCAAATCCATGATTCTGGAATATGCAGCTGTCATATTCTCACTGGTAATATCCAGACTGTTTACTGTAGATTCCAGACGATTCTGGTAAGCACCCAAAGCACCCCTAACATCAGAAACAAAGGCCAAGGCTCCTGACATTCTGGCCAGTGCGTCCTCTGCACCGGTTGCCGTACTTATATCAATATCATCAATGCCCATATTTCTCAAGGAAACAGCCGGAATCTTCATGGATAAAATCTGGCCCTCATTAGCACCAATCTGCAATCGCATAGGACCGATTTCCGTTACATCCACCTTCATACCATCGTAACTGCCGGCTTCAGCTTTCTTTAAATCCAGCTTTAATTCAAAACCATTTTTTCCTCTTAATGTAAGAAAGCTATCATCTACCTTAGGTTCCTCCATTCCTTCCGGAAAATTCTCACCCAAGGCAATGTCTGTGACAATTTTTCTGGTATTACCATACTCATCCTCTTCTTCTGCAATTGTCAGACGATCCAAGGTGTATACCAAGGGAGGAGTTTCCGGGCTGAAGTCATTTACCTTGATTCCTTCTGCATCCGTGTAGCCCTTTGCTGCAAATTCACCATTCAATAAGGGCTGACTGTTAAATTCTGTAGTCTCAGAAATACGGGTAATCTCCTCCTTTAACTGAGCCACTTCATCATTAATAACCTTTCGGTCCTCATCCGTCACCGTACCGTTACATGCCTGTACGCAAAGCTCATTCATACGCTGAATCATCTGTGTTACTTCTGTCAAAGCTCCGTCCGCAGTTTCAATTACAGAGGTTCCGTTGCTGGCATTCTGATTTGCCATATCCAAACCCTTTAACTGGGCATTCATTCTCTTAGCAATGGCAAGACCTGCAGGATTATCCTTTCCATGATTAATTTTCAAACCGGAGGACAATCTTTCCAAAGACTGTGCTAAGAGGTTGTCATTGTTTGCCAATGCATTATTGGTAAGCATGGCAGATACATTGTAATTAATCCTCATATGTTACCTCTTTTCTATGCTTCACCCACTGCCTTCACTGCCTGTAAGAATTCCTTCGACAAACTGTACAGCCTATCATTGCTTACCTGCACCTTAGCGGACCTCCGTGTCCAGTCCATGGGGATTTCATTTACTTCACTATATACAAATTCCACCTCGCAAAACGTCCATTCCTTGCGAATGCTACTATTTATTATATCGGAGGAAGCACGTAATTTCATAACTGTTTCCTTCTGATTTCCTACAAAATAACCTTCCACTCCTTTATCCGTTATCTGTAGCCTACCGCTGATACGTCCCCACTCCCCACTCTCCAAGGTCATACTAATTTGTCCCTGAAGAGTTTCGCTATGGGTAAACTGCAGATGCACACCGGTTATTTTTCCATCAATTTCCATGGGGAAGAAAAATTCTTCCTGAGGAGCTAATTTCTGCATAATATGCATTTGCTTGTGAATAAGTTTTCTGTCACGAATATCCAGCATATTATCAGCTTGGCGGAAGGTTTCTTCTTCTATCTGTGTGACTTCTTCCTCCAACTGTTCCCCATAACTCTCTACAAACTCCTGCTTTTTCTCCAGTTTTTTCCAAAGCTCCACTTTGTCCTGCTTTTTTTCACTTCGATGAAGCAAGCCTGCTAACAATGTTTGGGCATCCTGCTCCAACATTTTTGCCGCCACCAGATTCTGTGCCGTAGTCGGTAGTTCACCACGTTGCAGCATATGAAAGCTTTCTTTAGGTGCTGTGGCAGCTTCCTCCAATTGGTTTCTAGTCATATCTGCCTGCTCTTTTTCAAAGCCCTTGGCAATCTGCTCAGAAATAGAAAGCTTAATTACCGCTTTATCTGATAGAGCACCAATCATATCATTTACCTTTACATCCATGGACTTGAAACGTCCTGTTCGTATAGCAGACAAAAGATTCCGGAAATTTAGCTCCCCTCCTATATTTACCAAAGCTCCCACCGCAGCTCCGTCACTTTTCTCCAACTGGTTCAGCAAGCGATAGCAACCAATAAATGCTTCTCTTTCCTGCGGTGTGATGTCTCCATGCTTTTGCAACTGATATAAGAATTTACTATATTTTTCTGCTGCCTGTGCAAATTCTTCAGGAAGTTCTGTAAAATACCGGTTTAACTGCTCCAGCGTACTTTCCAAAGGATTCACTCCATCCCGTATCATCTTTAAAGTGGCTGCGGGCGTCATTTGGCGAATCAAATTATCCACACTACGCTGGGCTTCCTTAACCTTTTCCACATTTTCGCTATTGATTTCCATACGATTATACCCCAGTGTACGGACAGCTTTACGATTTTCTTCTGTGGCCTCATAGTCTAAGCTTTGAAGAATCTCATCCACATTGGCAAATGCTTTTTTCAAGCTGTCTCCCAAATCTGTTCTGGGTGCTGTCCATATGGTCTCGTAACGTTCCCCTGCTGCCTTATACGCAGAAGCCAGCTGCACACCCTCCTCATGGAACTTCTGCAGAGTAACTTCCTGCATACGGAAGGTCATGCGTCCCACCATTTCTAATGGTAGCTGAGGTAATTGCTTTAATACATTGCCGGTTTCTTTATAGGTTTGATAAGAAGTAAGCGGCTCTTCTGCCTGAGGGAAATAGTCCTTGGACAGCTCTTGCTCAGCCTGCTTCAATGCCTGTATAGTTTCTTCTATAGGTGTTGTATCTATGGAAAAACCACTCTTTAACAATTTTACATTGGCTTCCACAGTCATATGTAAACGGACTTCCTCCAATTTAAGTCTATCCTGTACCAGTGCATATCCTTCCTCGCCCTGATAACGTGCAAACAGCTCCACTGCCTTGTATAAACAGGTTCCTGTTTCTGCCAGGCTCTTGTCCCCTACCGGAACTCCCTCTGCAATGGCAGCCACTGCTGTTTCTACCACCTGTCCGGTTTGTAACGGAAACGAAACCCCAAAAATATCCTGCATGCGCTTCATCTGGTGAACATCTATCGGTAATCCTTTTTCCACCATCCATGCCGCCAATCCCCTGCTTCTTTCATCCGTAGGCAATTCCAGCTTTTCCAGTAATTTCTGAATTTCCTGCTCCATATCCGGCTGCTTGTATAAAGCTTCACTCACATTCTTAGTGATATAGCCCTCCACTTCTTCTGCAAAATAGGGATTGTTTTGCTCCTGACCGGGCATGGAACCACTGGCGCCTGCCAGATAAAAATCCTTCAAGGTCGCTTCCATACCATTTACTGCCATATAATAATAACTGCTATCCGTAGGTTCCTTCACCTGCTTTGCAATATCCAGTGCCCACAAAACCTGTTCCACATTCTGTTTATCAAGCGGCAAATCCTGTGATTCAAAGCTTTCTGCTAAATCTGCTGCCAACGCCGAACTTCCCACTGCTGCTGTTAATGTGGTCATATCCATATTATCTGTAAAGCCTGCAATGTACTCTCCTGATTTTAAAAGCTCTGCCTTGATTTTATCCAAAATGGTAACTGCTTCCTTTGGTTCCATCTCTGAAGGATCAAACCCCTCTTCACGCATCTTTGCAAAATCCTCATCACTCATGGTATGGGACAAAACCGTCATCTGATTGCGCATATTCTGCACCTGTAATTCTGCAGAATCCACCATTTCCGGCATATTTCCTTTTTTCTTAAATCCGTTTTGAGTACCAAACCCCACCCGTTCTTTACCGTCAAAGGCTACATTTACATGATTGGCAGCCACCTCAACATTCCTTCGAATCATTGCACTTTGTCTGCCGGTTGCTGTATTCTTATCTATTTGTGACATTTGGTCAAAAGTAATTTTCATGGTTTTCCTCCGGTCAAAATCTACATTTCCCACTAGTCAAACGAAAAATAAGTGAGTGCAGATACACTCACCTATTTTTTCGACTTTTTTTCACTTTTTCTTAACCATTCCCGATTAGAATACATAAACTACTGCTACATAAGCAGGCAAATGAAGGGTAATACTATAATTGTCCGTTCCTTCTACTGATTCCGCAGTCACCTCCTGTGGAATCAGGTTACCGTTTCCGCCGTACTCAAAGTCATCGCTATTCAGTAACAGCTTATACTTTTTCTTCTTGGGTACCCGTACTCTGTAATTATCCCAACTCATAGGTGTCATATTGATAACAAACAGCAGATTATTGCGTCCTGTTTTGGATTTTCGTACAAAAGAATACGTACTGTGATCTGCATCATCTGCATTCATCCACTCAAAACCTTCCCAGTTATTATCCCTTTCATACATACAGGGATACTTGCGATACAGCTTAAGCAAGTCTCTCACATAATGATGCAGACCTAAGTTCAGCTTCTCACCCAGCAGATACCAATCCAGTTCCCGTTCTTCACTCCATTCTCTTTCCTGTCCAAAATCCTGACCCATGAACAAAAGCTTCTTTCCGCAATGACCAAACATGTAGGTATATCCGGCTTTCAAATTGGAGAACTTATCCCACTGGTAACCGGGCATTTTATTCAACATGGAGCATTTTAAATGTACCACCTCATCATGGGAAAGAGGTAAAATATAGTTCTCACTTTCGTTATAACTCATGGCAAAGGTCATGCCATAATGATTATTCTTTCTAAAATAAGGATCCAGCTTCATATACTCACAAAAGTCATGCATCCAACCCATATTCCACTTAAAAGTAAAGCCCAGGCTGTCTGTCCCAATTTCGCCTGTTACATCCGGCCATGCAGTAGACTCTTCTGCTATTGTAATAAAACCGGGATAGGAGCCTCTTATTACAGAGTTCATATGCTTAAAGAATTCAATGGCTTCCAGATTCTTATTGCCACCATAAATATTGGGCAACCACTGGCCATCCTTTTTACCATAATCTAAATACAGCATGGAAGCTACTGCATCCACACGGATGCCATCCACATGGAATTCTCTAATCCAGAACAATACATTGGCAATCAGGAAGTTTTTCACTTCAGACTTGCCATAGTTAAATATCTTGGTACCCCAATCCGGATGCTCTCCCCTTCTGGGATCGGGATGTTCAAAAATACATTGACCATCAAAGTTTCCCAAACCATGGGCGTCTGTAGCAAAATGCGCCGGTACCCAGTCTAAAATCACACCAATCTTATTCTTATGTAGCTTATTCACCAGATACATGAAATCCTTAGGTGTACCATAACGGGATGTAGGTGCATAATAACCGGTTACCTGATATCCCCAGGAACCATCAAAAGGATGCTCTGCAATCCCCATCAGCTCGATATGGGTATACTGCATTTCCTTTAGATACTCCACAATACGGTCTGCAAATTCTCTGTAATTATAAAAACCTTCCGTTCCATCCGGATGCTTCATAAAGGAACCAATATGGCACTCATAAATAGATAAAGGCTGTGTCAATACATCCTTGCTGTCCCGCTCACTCATCCACTTATCATCTTCCCAGGCAAAGCCCTGCAAATCTGTGGTCACGGAAGCAGTACCGGGACGATACTCTGCATGATTGGCAAAAGGATCTGCCTTATAAAGCTGCTCCCCTGCCTGAGTGGTAATGAGATATTTATACTTCTCACCTTCTCCCAGCCCCGGCACAAAAAGCTCATAAATCCCGATAGAACCGCACTTTTTCATGGAATGGGAAGTGGTATTCCACTGGTTAAAATCTCCTACCACATGAACACATTTGGCATTAGGTGCCCAGACTGCAAAGTAAATACCTTCTTTGCCCCCTTCTACTGAAATATGAGCACCCAATTTTTTATAAATATCATAATGAGTTCCCTGCCCAAACAGGTATTGGTCTGCTTCTGATATAAACACTTTCTCTCTAGCCGGTTTAACCGGCTTCTTTTGTTGCGTTTTGCCCATATAAACCTCCCGAATCCTTAAGCTTCTTACATTAAATCCTTCTCTTGGATAATAATCATATCCTCTTCGTCGTATCGTTTGCCCGTTAAAATGTCAATAAAATGACCTACACTCTTACGACTGGCACTATCCATGGCATCATCCATAATCTCTTTTACTTCCATAATAGTCACAGCATGATCGCTGGTCTGCCTGTCAGTAATAATCTGATGTAATGCCAGTATAGCCAGTTCGTCCAGTACAAATTCATTTTCCTTGGCATACTTCTTACAGAATGCTACCAATGTTGCATCACTTAAGGCTTCCATATCCATTCTGGCGGTAAAGCTGTTGGCCAGTTTTGCATTCTTGGCAAGGAATGCATCCATCAGCTTTCTGACTCCTTCCAACACCACAATAATACCAGTATTTTCCTGCTGCAAAGCCTTATACAGCTCCTCCACAGTCTTCTCGTTCATATTGTGAGCTCTCTGAATAATTAACGCACCGTTTTCTAATCCACCCAATATTTCATTTACATTACGCTTATTCAATGCTTCACCGGAAATCTTTGCTGTTTTTCCCGAAAAATTACTATCCGTTCCCTGTACATCCTGAACAATACTTCTTGCCAGCCCCAAGGTATCCAATCCCTCCGCGCCGGTTACAATTACATTGCCGGTATAAGCTGCCATGGAAATACTATCCAATACCTTTACCAGTTGTTCTCTGGAAGAACGTCCCTGTATAAAGGGGGCAAATAACTCTCTTTCCTCTCTGGTCAGCTTGCGCACCTTAGCAGTTTCCTCTACGGTCTCTTCTATCTCAGAAGCTTCTTCCACTTTTTCCGTATCCTCTACCTCAGAATCTTCCACAGGCTCTTCGGTATCTTCTGCCTCAAGCTCCTCTGCAAATTCTTCCGCTTCCTCTGCTTCAAGCTCCTCCACAGGCTCTCCGGTTTCCTCTGCTTCAAGCTCCTCTGCAAATTCTTCCGTTTCCTCTGCTTCAAACTCCTCAAAATCCTCTTCTGCAACCTCTATATCCAGCTCTTCATCCGACTCTTCCGTAGCTTCTTCTGTAAATTCCTGTATTTCTTCCAGTTCTTCAACTACATCCTCTGCGGTCAAAATTTCTTCTACTGCATCTATGGCCTCTTCATAAGAAATGCCTTCATAATCCTCCGGAGCAGGTTCTTCCTCATCCTCCAGCAGACTCTCCGGTACAGGTAGCTCTTCTTCATCAAGGCTACGGCCTTCTGCCTCTGCCATTACAGCCTCCATGGACCTTCCACCTTCCAACTGTTCCAGCAAACCATCACGGACAGAAGCTTCAAACTCCGTAAACATCTGACCGGTATTAGCCTTTACATGTTGACGTACCTTTTCTTTGCCCTTTTCTTCCAGCTCCTTTTTCATACGTTCCCACTCAGCCATAATATCTGCAATACTGAGCTGTCCGGTAATCTGCTGTTCAATGGCATTCTTTTCTTCCAGCAAAAAAGTAAGCTGTCCATCTCCTTCCATGGAAAGCACTTTGGCCATTTCCTTAGGAGGCTCGATGGTTTCTCTTCTCATTTGCTCCATTACCTGCTGGCCAGTAGTTACAAACTCTTGTTCCGACAATTCTTCTACAATCGGAACAAGAGTGTCTTTCTCCACCTCAATGAGCTTTTCCTCATTCAAAGGCAACTCCTCTTGGTAAGCTTCTTCCTTAGAAGATTCTGCCTCCTCCATAGGCTCAATCGGTTCTACTCCTGCCAATACTTCTTCTCTGTTCCAGATTATGGTAGGCTCCTGTATCAATCTTTCTGCTTCTTCCGTGGCCACCTCTGATTCTTCTACAGTTGTTGGCACCGTAAGAATCTTGGTTACTTCTTCTCCGTCAACATTATCTGTTTGCATCATAGGTTCCATAATGGCATTGGTAATTTTCTTATCAGCATTAGATTTTTCATTTTCTAAAACTTCCTTCAAACCTGCTGCCAGTTCCGCCTGCAAATTAATGGTATTATACTCATTGCCCGGATCCAGAGTCTTCACCTGAATATTAATCTCTTCTACCGGGAATCTCTTGGTAGCTTCTGTATCAATCCCCAAGGGCTCCATAGCTACTGCCACATCCTGACCGGACCAGATAGCAGTAGAACCACTTACCTCTTCCTCAGTTCCCATGGACATATCCATAGGAATCTCCTCTATCACAGTTGCTTCTTCATTTGACACTTCCTCTACCGGTACTTCTTCCACCACCGGTGCAAAACGCCTGTCATATTTATACTGCTGGTCAGGTGTGAGCGGCTGATGAATCATTTTCAGCTCCATAGCCTTAATCACATACTTCCCATCTCCAAACCAGACAATCATTTCATCACATTCATCCACACATTTGCTGGCCAGTCCAATCCTATGATAAAGATAAGCCAGCTCATAAGCCCACTTTTCCCGATAATCGTGTTTTTTCAGTTCCTCCAGAACTTCAATCCTCTCTTCCAGACTAACTCCCTGGGCTTCATAAATTTTGTATTGTAATACATAACGCCCCGCGTCTCTGGGTGCTATGTTTACAAACTCCTTACAATATTCCACCGCCTGAGGGATTTCACCTGTTTTGATGGAAAGCTCACAAAGAGCATATACTATAGTCCTGCCACCGGGATGACGGTCATAGGCTAAAAGCAACATATCCCTGCTGTCTTCATACCGACGATTCATCTTGTACAAATCACTGATTGTACAAAGCATCATTACACTCTTTACACGACGCCAGTCAATAGTATCTGCAATCTCTGCAGCACGCACATATTCTCTTTGTGCGATTAGCTCCTTTATTTCTTCTGATTTTATCTTGTATTCATACTTATCCACAGTAATTCGCTCCTCTAATCAATTCACAAAGCACTCTTGTATATCTTATGTTACTATGTTCCCACTATTACTTTTTAGTCTATCATAATGCCCTTTGTATGTCAAAAATAAAAGTTTAATTTTTTATAAAAAAATACAAGATATTGTATAGAAGGTAGTATTTGGAAAACTATATATCGAAAAAACCTCTTACACATCTATCTGCAAGAGGCTTTTCTTTTCTATAAAATATTACTCAATAAAGCAAACTGCTCCAGAGTTAATGCTTCTCCGCGAACAGTAGGAGGTAGCTCCATTTTTTCCAAAGCTTCCAGTACCCTTTCCTTGGATAATTTCAGTTCGGGTGCATTTGTCAAACCATTCACCAAAGTTTTTCGTCTTTGGTTAAAGGAAGCTCTGATAAGCGCAAACATCCGGCTTTCATCCTTTACATCCACAGGAGGCTTTTCATATCTGGTCAAACGAATGACCGCACTCCCCACATTGGGACGTGGTATGAAACAGTTGGGGGGTACATTAGCTACAATCTCCGGCTTGGCATAATACTGGACTGCCAGAGACAATGCCCCATAATCTTTGGTACCCGGCCCCACCTGCATACGGTCTGCCACTTCCTTCTGTACCATAATGGTAATACTCTGTAAAGGCACATGACTTTCGAAAAGTCCCATAATAATGGGAGTGGTAATATAATAGGGTAGGTTGGCAACCACCTTGATTGGCTTTCCGTCATTCTTCTCTTTGGCGATTCTGTTCACATCCACCTTTAGTATATCATTGTTAATGATGGTGACATTGTCATAAGCAGACAAAGTATCCCTCAATATAGGTATCAGATTTTTATCAACTTCCACTACCACCACATGTCCTGCTCTCTCTGCCAGATATTGGGTCATGGTACCGATACCGGGACCAATTTCCAACACGCAGTCCTCCTTGGTAATTTCTGCTGAGTCCATGATTTTTTCCAACACATGGGTATCAATCAGGAAATTCTGTCCGAATTTCTTTTGAAAGTTAAAATTATACTTTTGTAATACCGCTATGGTATTCTGGGGAATTCCTAAATTTGCCAATCCCTTGTCCTCTTTTCTTCTGTTTATTCATTCTTATTGAAACTGAAAATCTTCCACAAAATGCACACAATTATATAACACCAGCACATCCATATTTCCCGTACTGTCACATTCCTGCATAAAGTCCAGCAGCTTGCCATTAAAATATCGTAAATCCACCACATATATTTTTTTGTAGTGATGGGCAAGTAAAGGAATCATGCTGTTGGCATAACTATCCTTAATTATAAACAGTTCTTTTGTGGAAAAGCTCTCCCTCTCAATCTCTACCAAACCATGATTATCATCCAAAAAATAACCATACTTATTTTTACCTTCCAGGTAACTATCTGTGTAAAAGCTGTTTGTATGTTTTGTTTTATCATAAGTAATGGTATATTTCTTATCCAGAGTGGCAGGAAACATTTCTATGTTTTCGCCATCCCTGGGCATATTCACCTTGGAATGTAAAGTACCAAGAAAATCTTGCGTTACCGCCACCTTCTCCTTATTCAGATAATTCCGAAACGGAAGTCCGTAAGCCCTGGCAAATTCCCTGTAACCATAATAAGCACCCAGGGTAGTCCAATGGTGATCTGTTCGATAGTAAATAGATTCCTCAGCATGTTCCTTTAATATAGGCATCACGTCAATCACTCGCTCTTTTCCTACCATGGTCTTGACCTGCTTCAACAACTGCTGCTGATCATAAAAGGGTGCAAAGGCCGGAAGTTTATTTGTCAGAATATTATCTGCTGTGGGTACCAGCATGACCTTTGTTTGGGGATATTCTTTAATAATTTTCTGTAAGCTCTCTATACGTTTGCGAAGCTTATCTCCCTCAAACTCTTCTGCCGTGTGCCGTTCTATCAGATAATCATCTTTTGCAAGGTACACCCCATTTATTTCCTTTTTCTGCAAAAGTATATCCATTCCTGTTTTGATGGTAATCCAATTCTTCCTGCCCACAAACTGATCATTTATATAGGTTTCATATTCTTTCATATACATACCATCCAACAAAGCTTCCGTGGTAAACTCCGGTCTGGATGCCAAAATACGATTTTCATTTTCCGAAAACACTACATCCTCCTGCACCAAATCTGCCACAAAAAAGGCCAACCATATGGCACATAAAAACACTACTGTTCTTATGGCATTTTTCTTTTCACCATATAAATCCATAATTGTGTCCCCTTCTAAAAGCGAAAATAAAGAAACGGATTAAATGTGGCATCCACAATATATGCCAGGGATAGTAAAATCAACAATGCCGGAAGCACTTTCTCCAAAAAACGGTAAACTGCCAGTCCGTAACCGGTTACGGATTGACTCATTCTTGTAGCCACTCTTCGTACCATGGGGGTACATGCAACCACTGCTATTATAAACAATATCAGATATTCCAGTCCCAAAAACAGAGCCTCTCCATCATATAAACCGGCACCATTCAGGCCGAACATGGCACCCAGATACTGCACTCCATTCCTAAAACTATTCACTTCAAAAAATACCCATCCGATTATTACAATCAGCAATGTATAAATATGTCCCACTTCCATGGGAAGATGTGTCAATATCTTTCTCAACCACAGCTTTTCCATAATCAGCCAGAAAGCAAACCACAGTCCCCACACCAGAAAATTCCAGCCTGCACCATGCCAGATACCTGTTAGTAGCCATACAATTAAGATATTCATAATCTGCTTTACAGGCCCTTTTCTGTTTCCTCCCAAAGGAATATAAACATATTCCTTAAACCAGCCGCTTAAAGTCATGTGCCATCTGCTCCAAAAATCCGTAACCGATGTTGCAATGTATGGATAATTGAAATTTTCAGGAAAGGAAAATCCCAGACAGGCCCCCAGACCAATTGCCATGTCCGAATACCCTGAAAAATCAAAATATATCTGACAAGTAAATGCAAGTATTCCCAGCCACGCCATCAGAACACTTAATTCTCCAAAATCCCGGGATGAAACCTGAGTCCAGAGAAGTCCCAGATTATTGGCTAACAATACTTTTTTCGCCAATCCTATAACAAACCGCTTGCATCCATAACTGATTTGGATAATATCCGGCTTTCTTTCGTGAAGCTGCTTTTCTACCTGTTTATACTTCACTATAGGTCCTGCTATCAATTGGGGGAACATGGTAACAAACACTGCAAAGTCCAGTAAATTCTTTTGGGGTTCTACTTTGCCCCTATAACAATCAATGGTATAAGACATAGTCTGGAAGGTATAAAAGGATATACCAATGGGTAATGGCAGGTTTAATAGCGGATAATTGGCTCCTGTCAGGCTATTTAGAGTCTGAATCGCAAAATCTGCGTATTTAAAGAAACCCAACACCAAGAGATTTATAATAATAGACGAAGCCAATACCATTGCCCTCAAATCCTTCTTGCGTGTATTTCCCAGAATCCGGCCATGTATATAATCCGAAAAGCTGGAAAACAGCATTAACAATACATAAACCGGTTCCCCCCATGCATAGAAAAAAAGGCTCCCAAATAAGAGGATGATATTTTTCATCCTCCCGGGAACCACAAAGTACAATATAATAAAGACTGGTAAAAACCGAAATAAAAATACCGTACTGCTAAAAACCATTTATAGACACTCCATTACTTGCCAAGTGCTTTTCCGATTGCCTCTATTGCCAGCTCGTTCTGCTCCTGACAATGCTTAATTACCGCTTCTTCATCCCCATCTTCTCCATAAATTTGGGTAGTATCTGCTCCCAGCTGCACAAAGCAAACATAATTACCAAAGGTTTCTATTCTGGAAGCCTGAATCTTACCCACATTCATAGGATATTGCATGGTATCATTTACCAGATTATCCCGGTATTTGTTCATAACCTCCTCTACCGCGACAACCTGCCCTTCCTTTGCCTGCACCACAATCACCGTATCCACATTGGTACTAATCATGGGCATCTCGCCATAAAAGTCCTCATACATATCTGCGGAAAGACCATAATCCTCCAAATATTCTGCCGAAATCTCTGTATTGGGCCAATAATTTTCACCCAAAACCTCAACCAGGGTCTGTCGGATATTTTTGAGTTCTGAAGTCCCATTCTCCCCCTGAGGAGCTTCGGTAGATTCCGGTGTTGCTGTGGCAGTATCGTTGTTCTGTTGGGAACTTTCTGTAGGATTCTGACTTTCCTGCATCTGTCCTTCATCGTTCCTTCCACATGCTACCATACTTAATACTAACATACCTGTACATAAACAGACTATTGCCTTTTTCATATTTTCCTCCTTAAACCAAGTTGCCATATTTTAAGTCAACTGTTTAAGAGAAGTATTTCCATTTATGCAGGAATATATTCCACTTTTATTATTCTTCCAGCTCCTGAATCAATTCATAAAGAGCTTCTGCCGAGTTAAAGTTCTCCGGAGTAATCATTTCTGCAGATATTACCACATCAAATTCCTCTCCGATTTCTGCTATGATGGATACTACATCAAAAGAATCCAAAATTTTGTCGTCAATTAATGAGTCACAACTCTCAAAATCCACTTCCGGATGTAAGTCTCTTAAAATCTCTAATAATCTTTCCATTTTCTTTCCTCCATCTATACCTTTCACATGTCTGCAACTAACAATTAATTTCCATAGGTTATTTTATCTCAAAATACTTTAATTTACAATAAATGGTTTCCACTAAAAACAATATTATCATATATCCCAGCATTATCCATAGCTGACCCATATCGTTTCCAACTCTTAAATAATAGGTGGGCGGAAACAAATACTGAAAAGCAAATCCTCTTCCCAAATCCAAAAACACAGGGCAGAGTCCCAACATGGAAACACTAATCAGAGGGATGGTTTTGGCTAAATGCTCTTTTCTTCCGCACACATTTTTGACAAATTCACAAAATACTGCTGTCAAAGGTAAATAAAGCAAAAATACTACCAATTCCCTCAAGGGCAGAAACTTACCTTCGCTGATTAACAGACACACCCATACTACAATAGCAGTATCCATAATTCCACCCAGAATATAGGAATAAAAGAGCCCTCTGCGTTTATGCAAAGGCATCCAGGCAAACATTCCTCTTTCCTCATCCTGTAAAAAATACATAGTCACCACCAAACCTGCTACTATAATGAGTATTATAAGTATACCTCTGATGGGGGCTACCAAATAAGAGAACTTCTCCTGTTCACTTTTTGTTGCTATTTCTGATAAACCTGACAGTTCATCCGGAGATACATAAACAGTCTGTACCAAACCACCCTCTACCATATTGGCTTCATAATGCTCCTGCAGCTCCTGAACGGATATAGGTTGACCCTCTAGTACTTCCGTTTCCAAATAGTTTTCGCACAACAGGAATGTCAGCTTAGGGAAAATATGGCCATACAGCTTGGTTCTGGCAAGCTGCAAAGCTACATTATCCTCCTGTTCTACTACCAAAATCGGCTTATCCTCTTCCTCTCCACCGGCAAAGGTTCCAATCAGTTTATTCTGAAAATCCTTCCGAAATATCCATGCACAATCAGCTTTACCTGCCTTTACTTCAGTATAAGCCTGCTTCTTATCAACCTGCTTATACTGAATAATACTGTCCTCTTCCAGCATCTTATTAATAATCTCTCCAACCAGTGCCTCTTCTGTATCCTCCATGCACAAAAGAACCGTTATAACACCGCTATCTTCCTTGGAAATCAGAGTCATTCCCACAATCAAAAGGGGAATCAGGAATAACAGAATCAGAAATTCTTTTTTATGAAGCAAACGCTTATTTAACATATATTGCCATAACAAAAACTTCCTCATGTTAATCTCCATGCATATCGCAAGCAGCGCTTGCGATACTGCCCAAATAGAAAGTGAAAAATCTTTGATTTTTCACACTAATCCTCATTCTTTTGTAATCCGTACGTTTCGTTTACAGATATGTAATCCCAAGAAAAACAGGATGTACAATATCATTATGCCAAGTTCCACCAATCCATTCCTTAACGTAAGACTCTTTTGCAAATAACGCAATGCAGCACCCATAGGCGAATATTTTCCCAATACCTGCAACACTTCAGGGAAAAAAGACAAGGGATAAATACAGCCGGACACAAAGGCCATACTTACTGCTACAACAAACTGCAATAATACACCTGTTACTACATTGGTTACCAATTCATAAAGAAATGCTTGTATGGTAGCTGTCAATACTACTACAGGCAACAGTTTTACTACAAATAATAGTTTCTCTCCTGCTTCCAGAACATCCCATTCCCGAATAGAAAGTCCCAAAAAAGATTTGATAATCAGCACACATACAAATACACATAGTAATGTCACACACTGTAATACACTATAGGTTCCCACTTCCGCCAAAACCTGTTTTCTGCTATCCAGTCCTCGTGTGTGCATAATTTTAATCAGGGAATTCTCTTCTCTCACCAAAAGAGTTACAGCATTAATTCCCCACAAAAGCATCAAAAGTAATAATATACCGGTAAACAAATGACCAGTAAAGGAAATGCTGTTGGAGACACCCAGCTCCTCTAATTCAAACACTTCCATACGATTCATAACTACTTCGATATAGGCAACATTAATCCCTTCTGTAGCCGCCCCCAATTCATCCTGCATACCATGTTCTATCATGTAACTTTGCATAGCCTGTATGGAGGTTTGTGTCATGGTCACCATCCCGGAAATAGAGCCTACCAGTTCATTAATCAGCACCCCACCAATATCACGGGCTATTTCATTAGTCACATAGGTTAATTGCTTATTCTCGCCATAGATAACCGAATCTATGAAGCCATCCGGCACCAACAGATATGCACTAATCTCGCCGGAAGCAAACTTACGCTTTGCCTCTTCCTCTGTCATTGTCTGAATATCTGCCAGATTTTTAATACCCTCCATGTTTTTGATTACATTAATCCCAATACCCAGATAAGTATCATCAATATCTCCCACAATACCTACACAAACAGCCCGGTTTTCTGCCTTAGATTCTTCAATCAAAAACATTGCCTTCGTAAAAATCATTAAACCTAACGTCAAAAAGGCCGTCAGCAAACAGATTCCGGGCAATGCTTTTCCTACTCTTTTCAGTTGTACTTGTAAATAGCGTTTCCAACTAATCATGTCAGATTTCCTACTAAATAATGGATATTTCCATCATATTCATAAGGATGTAAAACACCCTGTTTCAATATGTACCATTCATCACACATCAGGATTTCCTGTGCATCATGAGTAGCCAGCAAGACAATACCACCCTGAGCCTTAAAATCCTTGATATAATTAATAATTCGTTCTTTGCATTCCAAATCCAATGCCGCAGACGGTTCATCCATTAAAAGCACCGTTGGCTGTCCGGATACGGCACAACCAATAGCCAGACGCTTTTTCATTCCACCTGACATTTTATATACAGGTACCTTCAAAAAGTCATTTATTCCCAACATGGCAAGGACTCCATCCTCCAGCTCCTGCTTCAGATGTGACTTATCATACCACAAAAGCAGATTATCCCAAGCTGATAACTCCTCTAAAAGAGGCGTTCCCTGTGGCACATAACCAACTATTTTTTCTGCTAAAGGGGAATCCTTTAGCAAATTATTACCTTGCCACAAGAATTCCCCTTTGTCTGCTTTTAAAACACCTGCAAGAATTGCCAACAAGGTAGATTTACCGCTACCGTTTGCACCCAGAATACCAATGCATTTTCCACGACTCACCTGCAAATCAATCCCCTGTAGCACTTCCCGCTTCTTATAAAATTTCCTTACATTAACAATTTCTAATTCACTCATTGTTTGGCTCATCTTAGTAATTGCTCAACTCATCCTCTAATTCTTCACAAGCTTCTTCGATTTGTTCCACGATTTCTTCAGGAAGACCTGACTTTTCCAACTTCTTAATAAACTTGTCAAACTCAAGGGTTTTAGCCCATTCGATTATATCTTCTTCATCTTCTACCAGAATACCCTTAGGTAAAGAGGCTGACTTTCCGGAACCAATCTTTGTATCCACTGTAAGCTTTGCAAACATTTCTTCCTTGTCCATAAGAGACAATACTACGGTACCGCCATCCTTACCGCTCTTAATATCACACTTAATCTGGTAATCACCAATTATAGCACCGGCCAATCCCGCATCTGCTTCCTCTATAAATTCATCGGAAAGCTTAAAAGTAAAGGAACCATTTGTATATCCTTCCTTTATCTTCTTGGTATCAAATTTATCAACTGCGATATCTATGAACTTAACAGTCTTTTCAGTAGTAGTCTCGGTCTCCCAATCATATTCCTGGGTCTTCATCTCAAGTGAGAACTCACCGCTTAAGGAAGAAGAACTCTTCTTACCTTCACCATCTAAAATCACTTCTTCACCATCACTGCTGATAACTGCCTTAAATGCAAACTTACCGCCCTTTTCAGGCATCTTGTAAACGAATAAGGTTTCATCATCTATTATAATCTCTCTACCGATCACTTCTCCCTTACCATTTACCCATACATTCATAACCATTATTTCATCGGAATCTTCATCATCCGACTCCTCGTCATCAGAATCTTCCTCTGCTTCCTTAGCAGATTCCAAAGCAGCTTCTATTTCCTCTACAAACATTTCTTCAAATTCCTTGGCGTCAACCTCTTCTTCGCCGCCTATCTTTGCAATTCCTACCGCGAAGTCAGATACAAGTGAGATTAACTCCTTATCATCCTTTGCTTCTTCCAGTACTGCAACTGCAATGTTCTTCAAGTCTTTTTCCTTGATACGTACACGAATAGCGGTACACTTCTGTTCAATGTCTCCAACCTTAATGGTATCTTTCTCCTCTGTGATACCTTCAATATTTTCTACAGCAACCGCCATGTAACGGTTTAACAAGCTTTTCACTGTTTTCTTATCCGGTAACAGCTTGATAAATTCATCACCCTGTTCCATAACCTCAGAAATCATATCTGTATATTCTTCAAAGCTGATACCTATATACTTAGAGGTAAGATCTTCAATTGTTCCGTAAGCTTCACCCTTCTTTAAATCAGCAACACCATTCACTGAAATTAACTCGGTTTTGCCTAATGTTGCGCTGGCATCTGCTGAAATAACATCACCCTTAAATGACAGGAAGAAATCTATAGCCATCTTAGAGAAAGGCTCACCATCATCTGCTCCGATAGCAGCTGCCAACATTTCGTACGCATCTTCACTCAGCTCTACTTCCAAACCATAATCAACACTTAAATTATTATAATCACTATATTCTAATATAGAATTCTCATAAATATCTGCAACATTGGAGGCCATTTCTTTAATTTCTTTCTTTTCCACACTTGCATAATATTTATCTTCTGAAGAAACCAGCTTATTTACAGTATTAGAAATACTCTTAAAATTAACCAATACTACAACAAGCACTACTGCAATAGCAGCAACAGCAATTAACAATCCCTTTGGAAATTTCTTCACTTTCTCACTCACTCCTTCCATCGTTTCCCTTACTTCCATAGTAGCCTCTGTAAAGGCATTCTGTACCTGCCCGGTTGCTTCTGTATTTGCTCCGGCAACCATTTCTACTCTCTGGCCACACTTTGTACAGAACTTTACGCCATCCTCTAAAGGATTTCCGCAATTCCTACAAACCATTTCCTCATCCTCCTCATAAGTCACATTTATTCTTTAGTCAACCATATGCTGTTTCAACCGGTTGTCAGACCTAGCTGAGTATATATTATACTACTTTTTTATAAATTGCAATAAAATATTAAATTTTTGTAAATACGTGCCTTTTTTTGTCAAAATTAAATATCCGTAATATTTCTGATGACAAATCCCCCCAATATACGTTATACTTTGGAATAGTAATTCTTTTGGAGGAATTTATGAGTATTTTAAATGTAGAACACTTAACTCACGGCTTTGGTGACCGTGCTATTTTTAATGATGTATCTTTCCGTTTGCTCAAAGGCGAGCACATTGGCCTGATTGGTGCCAACGGAGAGGGTAAATCTACTTTTATGAATATTATCACCGGGAAGCTGATGCCCGATGAAGGTAAAATTGAATGGGCCAAAAATGTCCGTGTAGGCTATCTGGACCAGCATACTGTTTTACAGCAGGGCATGACTATCAGGGATGTCCTTGCTTCTGCCTTTGACTTTCTGTTTGACATGGAGACTCAGATGAATGAGCTTTGCGACAAAATGGGGGAAGCCACTGAAGAGGAGCTGGAAGTATATATGGAAGAATTTGGTACCATCCAGGAGCTTCTGACACAGCATGATTTCTATATGATTGATTCCAAGGTAGAGGAAGTGGGCCGTGCTCTGGGTCTTTCCGAAATTGGTCTGGACCGGGATGTAACAGAGCTTAGCGGCGGCCAGCGTACCAAGGTACTTCTGGGCAAGCTGCTTCTGGAAAAGCCCGATATCCTGCTTTTGGACGAGCCTACCAACTACCTGGATGTGGAGCATATTGAATGGCTGAAGCGTTATCTGAATGATTATGAAAATGCATTTATCCTAATCAGCCATGATATTCCTTTCTTAAATAGTGTTATCAACTTAATTTATCACATGGACAACCAGCTACTGACCCGTTATGTAGGGGATTATGACAAATTCCAGGAGGTCTATGCCATGAAGAAGGCCCAGCTGGAAGCTGCCTACAACAAACAGCAAAAGGAAATCGCAGACTTAAAGGATTTCGTAGCCCGTAACAAAGCCCGTGTAGCAACCCGTAATATGGCTATGTCCCGTCAGAAAAAGCTGGACAAAATGGATGTCATCGAGCTGGCTACGGAAAGACCCAAGCCGGAATTCCGCTTTAAGGAAGCCCGTACTCCGGGGCGCTATATTTTCCAGACAAAGGATTTGGTTATCGGTTATAATGAGCCTTTGTCCTCCCCTTTAAATCTGGAAATGGAACGTGGACAGAAAATCGTACTTACCGGTGCCAACGGTATTGGTAAAACCACACTATTAAAGAGCATTTTAGGACTGATTCAGCCCCTTTCCGGCAGTGTGGAACAGGGTGATTACCTGCATATAGGCTACTTTGAGCAAGAAATGAGTCAGGATGTAACCACCACCTGTATTGAGGAACTCTGGAATGAATTCCCCGGCTTTACCCAGTATGAGGTCCGCTCAGCTTTAGCGAAATGCGGTCTTACCACCAAGCATATTGAAAGCAAGGTAAAGGTACTAAGCGGTGGCGAGCAGGCCAAGGTACGTCTCTGCAAGCTGATTAACCGCGAAACCAACATCCTTCTTTTGGACGAGCCTACCAACCATCTGGATGTGGATGCCAAGGATGAACTGAAACGTGCCCTGAAGGAGTACAAGGGCAGTATCCTCATGGTTTGCCATGAACCGGAATTCTATGAAGGTCTGGCTACGGATGTGTGGGATTGTACCAAATGGACTACGAGGGTGTTTTAAATGATAATCCCGGGATAGCAAATACTATCCCGGGACTCTTTATATGCAGCCAAGACTTATTCTTTTTTTAATACATCTCAACCACTTTTCCGGCTTCTTCAGGCTCTAATTCGTACTTTTCTACCAGCTTAGCCACTACCTCATCTTTCGCAATACCAAACTCCTGACAGCTCTCTACAAACAAGCGAATACTATCATCAAGCTTCTGTATAGCATCTTCTGCTTTCTGCTCTGCTTCTTCTGCTCGTCGACGTTGTTCTTCCGTTTTCCGACGTTCTTCCTGTATGTCCATTTTTACCATATTTTCAAACAGCATTCCCATCTTTTTTTCCCTTACCTTTCCTACCAGGTCCTCGGCTTCCTCAACCGGCATATTTTCCTTCAGCAAAAATGCCAGAAACACATCTCCTATAATATCCAACAGATACTTAGGGGTTTCCCTCAAAATCTCTTCCAGCTTCTGCGGTGAAATACGTCGGAACTTTTCCACATCCTCAGGGGTCTGCAGTTTATTTATCAGCATCACAAGAGAAATTTCATCCGCTTTTTCCAAAAGTTCTTCATTACTGTAATCCTTCAGTGGCACCAAATAATACTCAAAATCCGGAATATATTTTGCAAAGGCTTCTCCCTGTTGAATCCGGCTTTTAAAGTCTGCCGGTACTGTCCAATTCTCTGCTCCTTCGTAATACACAATAGGCAGAACAACCGGATACTTAAATCCTGCCAGTTTGGAAATCCCCTTCTGTTTCTGCTCCGCTTCCTTCTCATAAGCATCCCATATGTACACCATATAGCGGAATATCTGCATACATACATTGTAATCCACATGGGTCTTGTGTTCAATAAGGGAAACCAGAAAGAACGGATTAGCTCCACGAATATTCACCTTCTTCACTCTGTCAGCATTACGCTCCTCTGCAAATAATGGTACAAACCGTTCCGATACATCCTCAATATCTTCCGGCTGTACATCCTTCAAATAAGGAAGTGGAATATAATCCCTTAAAAACTGGGAACACAATGTATTATCTCCAAAAATAATCTTTCCCCCACTGTCCCTAACCTGCGAATTAATAACTACTTCTGCTTCATCTTTTGACATACTACCTCCTGTTACGGCAGGCAGTATCATCCTACTCTACGCACCACCCGCTCCTGTTGTTAATTTGAATCACGGGCGAAATGCCCAGAAATTAAGATCTTCCAGAATTGAAGAATTAATTTATATAATGAGTATAGGGTGCCTTTTTATTTTTGTCAACAGGCTGAAGTAAAATAACTTATTAAAACAGACAAGATAATTTTCACTAAAAATGTAAAAGGAAGCTTCACAAGCTTCCTTCAGACTGTAGACAAAGCAGACGGATTTAAGTATATATCTTCGGCAAATACTGACTATTAATTCTATTCTCCGGTTTCTCATCAAACAGATAGAGTACAAACACAAAAATCCACTCCAATGGCTTCATCAACAGATAAACCACATCTGCTGACCAGGCAGTATTGATATGTCTGGATATAGGATATCCATAGGTATCATAGAAATGACGAAGTTTGCGATGAAACCCGGGCGTTCGCTCCTGAATCAGCTGTTCAAAAGCATTGGCCACACAAAGCTGTCTGTTTACTACAATCTTTTCTCCTCGTCTGATACCGTAACGGGTAGGCTTTACCAGCTTTTCATGTCCTCGCAGGGAAACCGTACACAGATAATGGGTGTCATATGATATCGGTGGTGGAGATAATTCTCCCGAAAGTACCCAGTCACTGGTCTTGGTGAAAGCCAGAATAATACTATCCGGCTGCTGCCCGAAAAGCACCAGAATCATAGTCAAAAATCCCAATATGGGCAGTAAAGCTACCACAGCGAACCAAAACAGATTGGCTCCTTTATAAACAAAACCATTCACCATATTCAACACCTTATTATCATATACTATCTGTTCCTGCTTCTTTGCCTTTTCTTTTACAATGCTGACCATTAAACGAATACAATGTACAATATATATAATAGGAACTATACACTCACATAAAATGAAAAAATAATCTGTTCCATTTAAGTGAAACTCCACAATTTCATTACCTGTCTCACCTGTTTCCGGATAAAATATCTTGCCAGCCGGCGGATGGGCACCACCTAACAATTGCACCATCCACACCAGACTTAATGCAACACCTACATACACTCCTGCAAGAAGAAAAACTTCCGCGATTGGTGAACTTTTCTTTTTACAGAATTTCAATATAAAGTAACTTACAAACCCCCATACTGCAAACAAAAAGATTGCTCCCGCATAGGTACTATTCACCGGCTCATGGGCATTTTCAATTCCAAATACATTAAGAGAATACTCATAACTTGGCAAATCCCAAAACCAAAAAGCAAATATCATATAGACAGTACCCACCAAAAAAGCAAACAATTCAAATAGGGGATGCTTTTTTCTTTTTATCAAAAATACAATGTCTGCAACAATCAATACTATTGGTGTAAGCGTGATTACTAAAAAAATGAGAAACCAAAATATTTGTTCTAACATGTTCTTTTATCCTCACTTATTCATTCGGACTAATAACAAATCCGCCTCTGCTCGAGACACATTGAAGTTTCTAAGGGTAATTTCTCCTACCCGTTCTGCTATATGCTCCTCATACCTATAACCATGGATGTCTTCCGCCCATTCCAGCACCACCGGTGCCGCATCTGTGCTCAGTTCATTTAATAAAGCAAAATCATGATATGCAGAACCCTTAAAGAATTCACTGCGATTTTCTTCACTACCTGCCAGATTCACCTTGGCAATCCAGTAATCCGGATGGCCGAAGCTAAGTCCCAGATAAAGCACGGTCACCACTACCATACTGTAGCGAAACAGTGGAAACTCTTCTTTAAATATAAAAATAATGACTCCCGTAAAAATCAAAAACAGCACTACCAGACTCCAAAGCACCAAAATCCTTAAAAAGGTCAGATAATAGTACTGGATATATATAATCATACGCATGGCACTGGATGCCAGCATGACAAAGGTGCAGGCTGACATCACTGTCAGAATCACCTTTAAAACCTTATTGGGACGAAAATAACATAATCCAACCAACACCAACACCAGATTTAAGACTCCTACTGCTAACAGTTGGAAAAATCCCTCTCTGGCATACTCTGCATAAGTATAGCCTGCAGGAAGCTCCATATTCCCCATGAACAGATACAGAATTTGTACACCACTAAATACAATATACAAAAGAGAAAGCACCGTCGCTATAGGGATAGCAATCAAAGGCTCCCCTTTACGCTTGTCCTCTACTTCTTCCTTAATATAATGTCTGCAAAGCAATACCAGAATTCCATAGCAGGCAAAGAACATAAAGCAAACCAGCCATACTGTATGTATAATATTACTGAACTTAAAACCACTAAGCACATTATCTGCCATATTCTTAAATACAATATCCGCACTGGTTAACAGTAACAGCACAATCACAAACAGGGGAATGGCTGCCACCAGGCCCATCAACGCATATAAATATTTACTGTTCTTCTTATCCAGCTTATTTCTGCAATACCATGTAGCATCCGCAAAAGGTGTACCAATTTCCCCAAACACACCCAGACAGGTATCTCCGATAGAATGCAAAAATTTTCCCAGATTCCAGTTCTCTGTATTATAGAAAATCCACAGTAACATACTGATGGTCAGCAGGAAAACCCCTACCTTATTAAAGAAAATAATCCTTCCATCATCAGTGCAAAAGGTGGATACCGCCAACAAAATCATGCTGACTGTGTAAAATTTCTTACCCTTTTTTGCCTCTATTTCCAGCTTCTTCAGGCAGAAATTAATATAGAAAATACCTACTGCCACGAAAATCACATAGGTGATTCCGCTGGGATTACGATACATACAAAAGGCATATAAACAGGCAAAGAGAAAGGTTGCTACCCCAAATACATGGAAATTTTCCTTTACCTTTGTGTGATATAAGGTATTATTTTGTGATCTTACCGGTTGCGCCCATTCCTGTGCAGATTGCACATTTTTTCTTGAATTAATACCATGTATATTCTCTTGTAATGATTCTTTCTGCATTTCCTCATTCATCATCACTATCTTCCTCCACTTCTCTCTCTACATATTCCAAAATATCGCCCGGCTGGCAGTCCAAAGCCTTACAGATAGCATCCAAGGTACTGAAACGCACTGCCTTAGCTTTGTTATTTTTCAGTATGGATAGATTCGCCAGAGTAATATCCACTTCTTTGGCAAGCTCTGTCATACCCTTCTTGCGCTTGGCCAGCATTACATCCAGATTAATTACTATTGCCATTGATTCTCCTCCTATACTGTTAAATCGTTCTCTTCCTTGAAACCAACCGCCTCCTCAAATACGAAAGAAAGCACCAGGCTGAAAAGCCCTGCTACAGTAAATACCAGTATCACTACCCCCATAGCCATGGTCATATACACAAAGGTTCTCACCAGGGACATGAGTACGATAAAGAAACTCCACTTTCCCATCTTTTGCAGGCTCACCACATTTTCATAAACAAAGCAATTTTTGTTCAAAACGGTTTGAAACATCTTCCGTAATTCTCGTATGATTACTACTGCTGCTATTCCCAGCACAAAATAGATTACCACCGCTTCCTTGTAATGCTCCTCCACTCTGGGCAAAAACTGTCCGATAATCTTTAAACTGATAGGCAATGTAGCTGTAGCTACAATACCTCCTACAAACATAAAATCCAAAAAGTACTTTGTTCCTTTTGTTAAAGTCTCTTTTTTCATATGAGCAACCTCCATCCATTATCAGCCGTTCGGGGTGTTCTATAGATCATGGCATGATTTATTTGGTAATTCCTACCATCTGTGTTGATACTAAAATACCATCAACTGCATTGAATGTCAATATGTATTTATTGTTATTCGATATGTTTTTATTGTTTTTCAGCAGAACGAGCTGATCGGAAGGTGGAAGGTCGGAAGGTGAAGACTGAATTGTAGCGTATTCTTTAATCGGCACCGAGTCGCGCGTCATTTCAGAATATATTGTATTATTTTCTGACATCTGAAAGACAAATTCGACAAAGTGTGATACAATATCTCTATCACACTTTAGGAGGCGACAGGATGAAAAAAATGCAAAAGGTAAAAAAGCATTGTGGTTTATCCTTCTACTAATTACTATTATCTGTGTAAGCATAATCGTTGTAATTAGCATGAAATCTACCGGTAAATCCACAAAAGAACAACTTCTGATAGCAGACAAATATTTGGATGAATTAGAATATGATAAAGCAATTGCCACATACAATTCTGTAATCGCAATTGATCCGAAATGTACTGAAGCCTATCTGGGAATTGCCGATGCTTATGAGGCAAAGGGAGAACCTGTATTGGCAGCAAAGGCTTTAGCTCTCTCTTATAATAAGGTGGCTCAAAAAGACCGGTCACAAATTGAAGCAAAGCATGCTCAGTTGGTCAACACCTATCCTGAAGTACAAGAAGCAATGAATACCGGAACTATAGAATTAGGCCCGGATTATGATGCCGACATCTTCAACTCCTTTTTCCAATTAGATGAGGCAGTCACGAATAGTGAAAATAACAGAAACCAAGCCAATTCTGATACGTTTGATTCAGAAGCAATGGCAGCATGGGAAGATGATTCTCTTTTGTCACAATTTACACTGATGGGAAGACCTCTGGGTGATTGGAAGTTTGATGAGTTAGAAAGCTATATTCGTAGCAACTTTAGTGCACAGCCTGAATACGATAATAATGGATATATTATACGTGATGACAGACAATATAACTATATTGACGAAAGCGGTATGAACTATATATTTGCAATCATTGAGAACGGAACACCGGAGCATCCCGATATAAATACCATTCAATTGGATACTAATGGTGTAACCTATGTAACATCATCTACCAGTGATGTTTATAGATATTGGAACGTTTACTCCTATGAAGGCAACAGCGGTGATGATGATGCTTATAACATCGTATTAAAGCCTTTTGATAAATACCTGGAATCCATATGCCCCGGTGCTTATGAGCAATTGCAGTCTAAAAATGATATTACGGTTAATGGTGTACATATCGTAAAGGACGAGGATACGGTTTACTTATACAAATCTAACGGATACATATGTTTGCATATAAAGGATAATATCATTTATAGTTTTGGCATCCAGTTCTATGATACTTGGGAAATAACTACCAACACATCCCATTCCTCTTTGTCAAATAACAACGCCTTTCCGGAGCAGAGTCAGGAATATGACAATGGCCTCCCCTGGGTAGCCGGTGTCAACTGGGACTGGACTCCTTATACCTTATTTAATAGACCCATAGCTGACTGGACTGAAGAAACTCTATTGAACCATATAAGATCTTCTTATCCCTGTTCTTATAGCGACGAATTATCAGAAGTCTATGTTATCAGCTCCAACGGTCAATTAGAAGGCGAAATGCATGGCGAAATATATATTGATTTCTCCGCAAGCGATTATACATATGTAAGCATCAACACTTATAGTGGTATAATACTATCCCTAACATTTGATCCTTATATGATAACTTATAGTTTTAGCTTTGTTGAAAATAATGGGTTCCCCAATGTAGATTTAGGTATAGGATATATTAGCGAAATGTTTAATATGACCTTAGCACAGTATCTGGAATCCGCTTCTCCCCAATTATATATCGAGTTGCAAACTAAGGATTATGTTACATTTGATTTTGGAAGTGTTTCTCAAAGTGAATCCGGTCTTTTCATTAATGCAGACTTTACTAATATGGATTTGTATACCGATTTTGAAACCGGAAAGATTACAAATATTTATTTTACCAAGCAATTACAACAGTATTAGCTCTAAATAGATCAGGATGTCCTCAAGTCAATTGCTACTTGAGGACATCCTTTCTGCTCTATTCATAATATAATAGTTATATTTCTCCTACTCCTCTGTAACATTGGGATCATACTCCAATATATCTCCCGGCTGACAATTTAGTACATCACAGATAGCCTCCAGCGTGGAAAACCGTATAGCACTGATTTTACCGGTTTTCATCTTGGACAAGTTTACATTGGAAACACCTACCTTTTCGGACAACTCATTTAAACTCATCTTGCGATCGGCCATGACTCTGTCCAACCTTAATATTATCTTACCCATATTTTCCTCCTAACATCCCACATAATATATGAGCTACTTCTTTTGCTTACTGTTCCTACAAGGTTTCGTCAGATTCCTGCTGCAATACTGCACCATATTTGAAGATGTATACCAGTAAAAACACTACCAATACTACCAGAATCATACCCAAATCAATAGAAAAACTTACATTCTGTCCACCACTCATAATCTTACTGCCAATACCTTCAATTACAGAAGAAGCAACAATCCAGGGAATCAGAGAATATGCAAAGTGCTGCATTCTTTTAATCACATTTTCTTCAAAAGGAGACTGGCAATCACGGAAGGCCTTGCACAAACCACCAGCGTAAATCAAGGTAATCATAACCAATACCAACATAATAGCAAGAATAAATGTCATACCTGCCACATCATGAATATCCAATACAAACTGCTGACCTTCCTGTGTAACATTTACCATATTCCCTACCACTTCTACTTCTTCTACTACTACTTCTTTACTATTGACTAGCAGACCTCCCATCTCTTCTTTTACCTGCTCTTCAATGTTTTCTACATTCAACAAAGAGCCAAATCTACTATAGTCCATCCCCACAGTCACTTTTTCTGTGGATACAATGCGAATACTATTCTTAGGTATCACAAAACACACAATTGATGCTAATAGCAAAATACCAATTCCCATACCCACTAAAATCTTACAAATCAACGTTACCACGCTACTAATCTTACCAATCTTGTTAATCTTTTGAACTGCCTGTTCTTTCATAATCTTTTCTCCATTCTTATTATATGTTTTGTTTAAAATCACTCTTGCAAGAAAGCGAACGATAAAAAATAAGTTTTTAATGTTTATCGTTAAATGCACTATAACATGCATTTTTACCCTTGTCAACAACTTTTTAACGAAAAACATTAATTTTTTTACTTTTTATGTTTTTCTCTGTCTTTTTTAGTACACTGATGATATACTTAGCATATCACTATTTTTATTGAAACGGCACAGCGTAGTCTGGCTGTGATATGTGGAGGCATATTATGTTTGGCAGTACTCTTGGAAATCTGTTAGGTACTCTTTACTTTGTATATTTTCAAATAGCAGGGATTCTGGTAATGTGGCGACTTCTGAAAAAAGAAGGCACTTTGACCAGACTTTTACTGGGTAGTGTAACCGGTTCTGTACTTTTACAGTGGCTACCCATACTTTTTGCATTTTTATTTGACTTTACTATTATTTCCCACATATTGGCACTGTTAGCCACTTTGCCGCTTTGTCTATGGGCCGGTCTCAATCTAAAAACTGATATCCCCCATACAATCACCATATTATCACAAGCTTCTTACCATAAAGTATTCCTGATAGTGGCCGGATTCACTATGGTCTTTTGGATATACCTGCTACATACCCACACTATCCCCTTAGATGAAGCCGGCGCCATGCTGACAGGCCAGTGTACCTATGGGGATATGAATATGCATCTGGGCTTTATTACCAGCATTGCCAACCAGGGGACTTTTCCTCCGGAATATTCCCTGTTTCCGGGAGCAAAGCTGTCCTACCCCTTTTTATCCGACAGTATCTCTTCCAGCATATATCTTATGGGTGCCTCCCTGCGTTATGCTTATATCCTACCCATGGTGGCAGCCTTTTTACAAATATTGGGTAGCGTATATCTTCTGACCCTTACTATACTCCGCTCCCGAGCCAAAGCATTACTGACTTATTTTTTCTTTTTCCTAAACGGAGGACTTGGCTTCTTTTACTTTATTAACTGGAGCAGGGATGGCGGATACTCTCTAAAGGATATATTTACCGGCTTTTATACCACGCCTACCAATCTGGTTGAACATAATATTCGCTGGGTCAATGTAATTGCGGATATGTTTCTTCCTCAGAGAGCCACTTTGTTTGGTTATGCGATTTTGTTTCCTTCCATATGGTTGCTTTACAAAGCTGTGTTTCAAAACAGGAGGGATTATTTCCTGCCGGCCGGTATCCTGGTCAGTGCTTTACCCATGATACATACTCATTCCTTTTTAGGGATGGGACTTATCAGTGCCGCCTGGCTTTTGACTTACCTATATAAAAGTACCAAATCAGATAATCAGCGACCACTTCCTACTGGCTGGATCATTCTTTTCTTTGCGATAGTAATGTGCCTCCTGCAAATCCTGCTAAAAAAGGAAGCTCTTCAGCCAAATGATTTGTTTACTTTCTGTATCATGGGACTGGTAATCTGTATTCTTTATGGCATATACCTTCTTATTCGCCATATAGCTTCCAATGGTTACCGTCAGTTACTACAGACCTGGTGTATCTATCTGCTTTGTGTCCTGCTACTGGCCCTGCCACAGCTTCTTATCTGGACCTTTGGCCATGTGATTGGTAATACCAATATGCTTCGTGGTCATTTCAACTGGGGAAATCAGGGAGATTTTTACCTATGGTTTTACTTAAAAAACATGGGCCTTCCCTTTATTTTAGGCATTGCCGGCATCTGTGCCAAACGCAAAGGTATCACACCATTGCTGATGCCTATCCTGGTCATCTGGTTTGTCATAGAACTGATAGTGTTCCAGCCCAATGTGTATGATAACAATAAATTACTCTATATCGCCTATCTATTCTTATGTGTGATTGCCGCCGATTACAGCGTAGAACTATATAGAAAAGTAAAAGATTTGGGTGGTGCCAAATGGTTAACCGGTTGCGTTTTATTCTTCTCTCTATTATCCGGCGTCCTGACCCTGGGCCGCGAAGTCGTTTCTGAGTACCAACTGTATGGAAGTAACCATGTAGAATTGGCTAAATATATTGAGGAAAACACTTTACCGGATGCGGTTATCCTGACCAATACCCGCCACAACAATGAGGTGGCGTCTCTCACAGGCCGTAATCTGGTGTGTGGTGCAGACACCTTCCTATATTACCATGGAATTGATACAACTGAACGCAAAATACATGTACAACAAATGTACGAAAACCCTGCTGCCAGTCTGGATTTATACACGCAATACGATGTGGATTACATCGTCGTCAGTAGCTGGGAACGCAGCTCCTACGCAGTAGATGAACCCACCCTACAACAACTCTTCACCCCTGTATTCCAGAGTGGAGATGTGGTACTATATAAAATCGATTAATAAAGCAACAGTATAGTGTGGTCATGCGTGATACAAAACCAGACAAAAAGATAGCAAAGGTGAATATGATTTCCTGCAAGCAGGTCTTGGAAAACGTCGGCCCTTGGCGAGATTTTTTCGAGCCTAGTGCCGTTACGTTTTCCACGAAGCGAAAGCGCCCTGCGGTAGGATATTATATTCACCTTTGCGTCTATACATGTGGTCGATTACTTAAACTCCACCACTACACTATACTCCTTATCGATGGCCTTCACCACCGGTTCATACACTTCTTTCACCATACGTAATGCAGTAGCATCTGCAATCTGCCCCTGTTCTGAGGTGTTGAATTTCTCTTTCATACGGGCAACCAATTCCTTCTCGATTTCTTTGTAATCACCCACAGATAATTCAATATTTCCCCTTGCGAATAAGCCTTCCTTTACAGCAAAAACAATAATTTTATTAGGGTCTATCTCAATAGTTTTTAAGTAAGCATGCGGAATTTTAATGGTAAGAATCTTTTTTTTCTTATCCTCTATGATAGATTCTTTTGTTAACTGGTCTAAATCCACAACAAAATAACCTTCCCCTGTATAGCTGACTTTTTGGGACTTTTTTAAGAAATCAAAATCCAGCTTACTAATCAGACTTTCTGAAAGCTCCGTGGATACGGTAGCCTGCTGTGTGGTTACGATTAATTGTCTGGTCTCATATTGCTTTCCCAGAAGTACCTCTGAAAAATCAACTGTCACACCACTATCACCCAGATATATGGTATCCAGATCAATCTGTTCAACGCCATCACTATAAGCTTCACGAAATAATACCCTTTTATCTAATACTCCCCAAATCAACACTACCAGACTAGCCAAAAGCAGTATAGCCGAAACACCGAGTAATATACCCTTCTTCATCATGCTTCCTCCTTTTCCGACAATGCGGTAGTTTCTGTTTCTTCTTCAGCATACTCCACAGTTAAGGCAGGAGTCTCCTCTTCTTCCTCAGCATACTCTTCTGATAAAGCCGGAATCTCCTCTTTTTCCTCTTCATACTCTTGCGTCAAAGCCGGAGCCACCGGTTTCTTCACTTTGAGTTTCTCCGACAAGGCTGAACCCTCCGCTTTTTCAACCTTCTGCATTCCCGGCAACATAACCTTTACCTGGGGTATGAATAAATTTAAAGTAAACAACTCATTAAGTAACCACTTAAAAACCATCAATACAAACAACGGCAATACAAAAGTGGTTACAATCATAATGGCGATGGAATTCACAAATTTCTTTAATACATTTTCAAAGTAATCCAGCAAATCTGACATTTCCTTCATGGCTGTTTTAAAAGCATTGGATAATTTATCAAAAATAGTGGCTTCATCCGGGTTGGTGCTCATAATCTCATTAACCTTTTCTGCACCATCGTTAGCCTCTGCTATGGTTTCATCCACATAAACCAGATAATCTGCACATACCTTTTCTGTAAAATGGGTGCTTATGGGAATCACCAACACAACCGCCATACCGAAGATAAATAATTTTTCCCCAAATACCTTCACTCTATCCTTTGTAGCTAACAATCCCAAAATATAGAGTCCTAACGCAGCAGGAATCACATAGGTAAATGCAATCCTAATGCCTTCTACCACCAGCAGTTTTTCCACAAATACCACTGCAAACACAAATACAAAGTAGGTATTCATATCTGCTAATGTATCTGCCAAAGGAGTTCCAAAATCATCCGGAAGTGCCGTTATGGCCAGGGATGTTGTAATGGTCGCTCCTGAGAAATCCATAATCTGATTCCTGCTTTCCTCCAGACTTTCCACAGTTTCCTGAACAAGCTTGGTTTTCGGAACCTCATATGCCAATACAAAAATAGAAAGTAACATGAAAAACACTGCCAACAAAACCTTCACCAAAGTCTTGGCACTTGCTTCCGTTATTTTTTCCATCATTTTCTTTAGAAACATCCCCTTACACCTCCATTATCTTTTGTCATTGCTGAAAGTTAGAAAATCCTCTTTGCAAAATTATACAAACCATGCTTCCAAACAGTAAAATCATGACCGCCTTCTGTTACATAATAAATATGCTCCACATCATTATCTACCAGAGCCTGGTGATAGGTAGAAGGCCAAATCTTCACTACATCATCGGTAGCACCCTCCACAATCATAACCAGAGTTTCCAATTCCTTGGGAAGGGTGAAATTTTCACGGGTAAACAGACCATCCTCCGCATTGGCAATATTGCTGTAGCTTAAAACTCCCGGTGCAGGACAAAAAGCACCGATATAACCATAGGTTTCCGGCAGGGTAAAACCGATGTACAGGGAAGTACGTCCACCCATGGAAAGCCCTGCAATAGCAGTATTCTTCCTACCCTCTGCCACAGAATAATTGGCTTCTATGTAAGGCTTCAAATCGTTGGTTAAGTCATTAATAAAATTGTTAAATGCTTCAAAATGAGGGATGGTGAAAATATCTGCGGGATTCCCCTCGTCATTGGCTCTGGCACGAACATTAGGAATCACTACAATCATATCCTTAGCCTCCCCCTTGGCCCAGAGATTGCCCATTACAGTAGCCGGGTCACCGCCCAGCCATTCATTGTGATCGCCGCCTATACCATGTAACAGATAAAGAACAGGATACTTCTTTTCCGGTGTATAGTCTAAGGGCAGAAGTAAATTTGCCTTTCTGGTTGTTCCTGTGGTTTTGGAAAGATACTCAATTACCTGTATTTCACTGTATCTTACACCCTCCTGCACTTCATCATACCCCTTAGGTACTTCATAATTGTTTGTCATTTTGCTTTCCTCCTCATAATTTCATATACTTTTTTCCTAATACCATGCATTCTACATCTATATATATTTTACTACCAAATTATACAAACGTCCACCGAAATATCCTACCTCAAAGATATAAAGATACCCTGTCCGACCTCATTACCAAAAATTGCATGTTCGCAAGACAAGAAAATGTATTACAATTTGTATGTAACATTTTTGTAATATATTTGTATTATTTTCGCAATATTTCGCGCGACATACTTATTGTGATTAGGACCAGAAAAGAGATTTTAATGAAAAAACTTACTTTGTTAACTGCAACAGCACTTACTGTCATGGGAATTGCCGGGCAGGCTATCCCTGTTCAGGCCGCAACTAAAAATTATTGTCAGGTACTTCCCGGAGGCGGCAGGATATTTTTCTCTTATGTTAATGATTGTAGCAGCACAGGTACGTGCAAAGGAATCAGAACAGCTTTTCTCTCATACCCGTCCGGACGGTAGCTCCTTTGCTACTGCCCTAAAAGAGCAGAATGTTTCTTATCGAAGTGCTGGTGAAAATATTGCCTGGGGACAGCGCTCTCCAGAGGAAGTCATGAAAGTCTGGATGAACAGCCCCGGACATCGTGCCAATATCATGAATCCAAACTTTACTACTATTGGTGTGGCTTATCATGAAAATACTAAGGGTATCGGCTACTGGTGCCAGCTTTTCATCCGATAATATCTGAAAACCCCAAGTCCCTTCTCTAAGTGGGACTTGGGGTTTATTCAAATTCTCTCTCATAATTTTTGAAGAATTCATAGTATTCTCGGACGTTTTTCAACTCCGTCCAACGCTTTACATCAACCGGTTCCTCATCTAAATCATAAATCTTGGCACCTTTCATAGACAGTAAAAAGGGAGAGTGGGTGGCAATGATAAACTGACATCCGAAAAACCGGGCAGAATCCTCTAAAAACTTAAGCAACTCCTGCTGCTTTGCCGGTGACAGACTGTTTTCCGGTTCGTCCAACAGATACAAAGCATTCTCCTTAATCTTCTCTCCAAAATACAAAAAGGCACTTTCTCCGTTAGAATGCTCCCGCACATTATCCGACAGATTGGCACGTACATACCTTGACTGGGTTTTGCTACGGGCACTAACCACTTTTTTCAATTGCTCGTAATCATCCAGAGAGTTCATTTGGAAATGCTTATGCTTCAGCTCCTGATATTCCTCAAACAGCTCTTCCCGCTTCTGATTAATCCCCTCATTCACACTACGCAGATTCAGCATAAAATCAAATACATCATCACTGGTAATAATAGCACTTTCTCTGGGGATTTTATTCTCCACATCATACCTACACATGATGGTATAATCTTCAAAAAAATTGCTGCGATTACATAAGCTGTCACGCTTCAGTCCCAGCTTTTCTCCTATCACATTCAAAGCAGTGGTCTTTCCTGAGCCATTCCCCCCATACAGGATGGTCACAGGCTCGAAATCCAGTCTCCGCAAACCGTGCTTAGACAAAATCTGAAAGGGATAAATGGTATCATAGCAAGTCCGCTTCAATTCAAATATAAATTTATATTCTTCCTCAATATCCGGAAACTGAAAACTTGATAAGTAAATCATGTAAATCCTTTCCATACAAGAAAGCTCCCTGCTTTAACAAGGAGCCTCCAAAATCACTCTTATTCAGCTTCTACAACCTCAGCGTCGGGAGCATTCTTCTTTACAGACTCAATACCGTTCATGCAGCCTGACTTTGACTTATAGCCTTCGCCGGTAGCAATAATCTGTCCATTAGTAGCCTTTAAGCGGAATCTGAACTCGCCTGCCTTGTCAGCATAAACTTCAAACTTGGGATTCTTCTCAGTAGCAAATCCTTCTACAGTCTGGTCTTCAATGGCTGCTGCCACGGAATTCTTCTTTACAGACTCGATACCATTCATGCAAGCACTTTTGGTAGTATATACTTCAGAAGTAGCAATAACCTCGCCATTGCCTGCCTTTAAATCAAACTTGATACCTGTTTTGGTCTCTTTTACAACAAACTTACCCATTTCGTAAACCCTCCTATGTAATAAAAAAAAACAAAATTTGTTGCTTCAATTATATCCTTCTTGACAGAAAATTTCAAGGTTATCAGGCAAGTTTCTTACAGATTTCGCCTCATACTGCCTGCGTGTGTTATCCTGCACCGATGGACCAATTACTCTTCCTCATATCTGGGCAGTTCTACCATAATAGGGGAATGTGCCACTGCCGGCAGGAATTTTCCCAAAATATCTTTGGTGGCAAACCGCAGACTGGAAGTACTGACACATGGATGACACCCTAAGGTCTCACTCTCAGCCACTTCCCTGTCCATAAGAAGCTGCACATGATTCTCTTTGTCGTTCATCAGTCCCATGATAGATACTGCCCCCGGCTTAATATGCAGGTACTCCTCCATATATTCTGCTTCTGCAAAGGATAATCTGGCACTGCCGATCTGCTTGGACAAATCCTTGGTTTTAAAGGGCTTATCCCCAGGCATCATAAGCAAATAAAAGTCCGTTTTCTGGCGATTGCAAAGAAACAGATTTTTGCAAATTATCGTACCTAATACCCTGTCAATCTCATTACAAGCCTCCATGGTATTCGCCTCTTCGTGGTCGGTTCTTTCGTATTCAATTTCCAATTTATCCAGTAAATCATACACAGCCACTTCTCTTTCTAATCTGCCGGTACAATCTGTAGGTCTTCCCTTCATTAACTCCATTGTACTGCTCCCTTACTTATCATTTCTTCGCTTATTCTTTCCTTAGCTTTTGACTTATCATAACATTGTTAATTTCAGCTGTCAAACCTCCCCCTCAGCAGCAAGATGAATACTTATATGGCACAATTGGAATAATAAGTATCCCTTTTATGTAAATAAATGGTACTAATTTCTAAAATAATTTAATATATATACGCCCCATTCTGCAAGCTCACTACCTCTATCTTTTTATTGACAAGGTGCAATTCACTGTATACAATCAGCTTATTAGTAATATCCTAAACACCATTTTGGAGCGTAATCCTTTATGACCTATGAAAAATACACCGGTCGGGAAGCCTTTGTTTCCCTAGCCGAAGAACCCTATATTCATATTGCCTCCAAGGCTTTCCTTAGCTGTAAGACCATCGAAAGTCTGAAACTCCCCAAGGGTCTGGAAAGTATCGGTGACTGGGCATTTGCTCATATGCACAATCTGACAGACCTGTATCTGCCGGCCCGGAACATTGCTATGGGTAAAAAGGTATTTCTGGATTGTGAGAACCTACAGCGGATTCACATCGTGGATGAGACTAGCGAAAATGAAGGTCTTCCCGAAATGCTTGCTGCTTCTGTAACCATCCTACAAAATACAGCTTTGCTACAACCCCATTTGGCAGGAAATAAGAATACCCATGCTGTTTGGCTGACTGATTTTGACGCCGTCTTGGAAGAATTCCTGACCTCAGAAGACAACCATGGCTTCGAACCGGTTTTTTACGGTTGGTTTAACGATGATGATGTATACAGCACCCAGCTTCCCCTATTTTTGAAGAAAAAGCGTACCGGCAAGCTGACTTTGGCTTTTCTACGCCTTCGATATCCTATGCACCTTGGAGAATCCTTAAAGCAGCTTTTGCAGACCTACCTGACAGACCATATGCCTTGGGGTGCTAAGGCAGATGTCCATACCACCACTTGGGACCTCTTACCGCGGTACTGCAAAAACGAACTAATCTACATCCAAATCTTAGAGCAGGCCGGCGCCTTTAACACCTCCAACATCCCCGCTTTAATTGACCACTTACAGGACACCTCTGCCGAAGTAATAGCCTACTTACTAAACTTACAGACAGCAAATAAATGCGCAGACGATTTTTTTAACCACTTTTCATTATAATGTGATATACTATTCATCTACAGACTAACCTATAATACCCCCCAAGAAAGGAACCAAATCATGGAAAAAATCGCAAGCTTTACTATTGACCATATTAAACTGCAGCCGGGAGTATATGTATCCCGCAAGGACCAAATCGGTGCTGAAACTATCACCACCTTCGATTTGCGTATGACCAGCCCCAATGAAGAGCCCGTGATGAACACTGCAGAAATGCACACCATCGAGCATCTGGCTGCTACCTATTTACGTAACCATCCTCAGTACAAGGAAAAAACTATTTACTTTGGGCCCATGGGCTGTCGTACCGGCTTTTATCTGCTACTGGCAGGGGATTTAAGCTCAGCTGACATCGTACCCCTGATGGTAGAAATGTTTGAATTCATCCGGGATTTCAAGGATGAGGTACCCGGCGCTTCTGCCAAGGACTGCGGCAACTACCTGGATATGAACCTGCCCATGGCCAACTGGCTGGCAAAACGTTATCTGGACAATGTACTCTATAATATCAAGGAAGACCGACTTATATATCCTGTATAATCTACGACCACACCACCTGTAAAGGGTGGTGTTTTTTTAATTTCTTTCCAACATCTCCCCTTTTATTTTTTCAAATTTTGCAGAAAATATTTATGTCACTATTCATTTTGTTTCAAAAAGGAGGTATTTTATGGATTCCAGTAATCTTTGTACCTGTGCTGAAAACCTGGCCATGGCCAGTGTTCCGAAGCAGGAATGGTGCGAACCCTATGACTTTACTACTGCTTTAGCGGAGGGCACCATCTTTCCTTGCCTGAATTTAACATTTTTTAAGGCTCCGGAAGGTAAATGTCACTGCAAGCCATGTAGCAATACGTCCGATTTGGCACAACAAAACAGGGAAGAATTAGTGAGCCAAATCGCCGCCGTCAGCTTTGCTCTAAACGACCTGACTCTTTATCTGTATACCCACCCGGACTGTCCCAACGGCACTACCTTGTTTCATCAACTATTAAAGCAGAGGCTGGAACTTTTGGCAGCCTTTGCTGACAAATTTTACCCCTTAACCCAGCTCTCCATTGTAACCGGAGACTATGACAAAAAACAGTATGGCTGGTCCGAAGGTCCCATGCCATGGGAAGGAGCGTGTATCTGATGTTTGCTTATGAAAAACGACTACAATTTCCTGTCAAAATCAAAAACACCAACCCGGACATCGCCAGACTGATTATGAGCCAATATGGCGGTCCTGATGGGGAGCTGTCTGCCAGCATGCGGTATCTGGCACAACGCTACACCATGCCGGTAAAAAAGGTGGGCGGTCTTTTGACAGATATCGGTACGGAGGAGTTGAATCACATGGAAATCATCTGTGCCATGGTATATCAGCTTACCAGAGATTTGTCCGAAGCAGATGTGAAAAAAGCCGGCTTTGATGCCTACTATATTGACCATACCAAGGGCATCTGGCCTCAGGCTGCGGCAGGCGTTCCCTTTACCTCTCTGGAATTCCAATCCAAAGGAGATGCCATCACCGATTTGTTTGAAAACCTGGCCGCTGAACAAAAAGCCCGAACCGTATACGAAAACCTGCTCCGTGTCATTGACGACCCGGATGTCATCGCACCCTTAAAGTTCCTGCGTGCCAGAGAAATCGTACACTTCCAGCGTTTCGGTGAAGCTCTGGAAATGACCAAGGAAACCTTAGACCACAAGAACTTTTATCACATGAATCCTTCATTTGACAAACCTAAGAAGGACTTGTTATAGGAAAATCCTATTTATGCAAAAAGTGTCACCTTCGGTATCATAACCGCTGGTGACACTTTTCATACATACCCACTTAAAAATCCTTCTCAGTTTTTATTTCATGGTAACATGATATCCCTCTTCTGCATTACCTGTTATTTCAATCACATACTTTGTATCAAACTCCATAGGGAAAGTTAATCTGTCCCCGGTGCTATAGGTCACATTATCCGAATCATTTATCGTCAGTTTCAAATCAAAGGATTCTCCTTTATAGTTAAAGATATATGGATCTTGCACAAACAAGGTATACGGCATATCAAACTCATTATAAGCTTTTGCATCAAAATATGCGGTTCCACTAAAATATTCCTCCCCCTGGTCTGAATAATATGTCATACCAACGGCCCAGATATCCTCTCCGGTAGTATTGACAATATTTATCTCACAGCTCTCTGGAGTCTCGTATTCTTCCAACACTTCCCCATATTCGCTTGCCGGATATGAGGAATCTGCCCTAGATGCATATCTTACCAATTTTTCTAACTCTGCAATATCCTTGCCCACAAGCTTAATATCCTTACCGATATACTTGGAAGCCATCTCCGTAGTATAGGTCCAGCTTATAGGCTCTCCCATATAACTGAATTCATAGGTTACTTCTCCCAAATCTTCCACTAGTGCCAACATGATATAAGCATAAGGTTCCAAATAGTCCTTCTCTAAAGACTTCAGGTCACTCATCTGTATTCCTTTTTGGAAGTGCCAGCCATAAGGCTCTTTTTCTTTCTGCACCACACTCTTATAGCCGGGGAATACATGGCTCAAGTACAAGGCATCGGCTGTTTCTGCATTGGTTTTTGTATCCCTGATATTGGCATGTCTGGTCTTAAATAATTCTGAAGTCCAAGTGGAGATATACACCCCGTTGGCCCACAGGACACAGTCTCCCATTCTGATTTCCTTAATCTCGTTCTCAGCCACATAAGTTTCCTTGGAAACACTGTCAAATAGCGGATTATTACTCACGCTCTTGCATGCTATGGTTATCACACCATCCTTTTCCTCAAACTGAATGTCGGAGATTAACTTGTTTCCGTCCGCTGTCATACAGAATGCAGTGATTTCCTTGTCTTTTACCTGTACCTGACAGCTCAGATACTCATTCTGCAAGGTCGTTCCTATAAAGCACTGCTTCACGCCAAGACCACCTAACACCAGTGCCAAAACCAACACTATAGTGATAAAGATATTCCCGCGGTATTTCTTCCTGGTCTTCTTCAGATAATCAATCTCCTTTTTCTGAGACTGCTTCTCCGGCTCTGCCTCCGGACTATTCATACTTTCCAGAGTCTTTCTGCAATCTTCACACTCTGCATTATGCTCCTCTATCAAATTGTTTGTGACTTCACTTGTTAATTCATCAATATACGAAGGTAACAAATCTTTTACTACTTCACATGGTAATTTACTCATATTCCACCAATCCTTTCTTCAACATCTCTTTGCCCCGATAAAAAGTAACTCTGGCCCAATTCTCCGTCTTTCCCATGATTTCGCCGATTTCCCGGAAGGATAAATTGCCGAAAATCCTTAGATACATAACTTCACGGAAAGGCTCTGGGCAGGAGTGTAACTGTTTCATTAGCTCCACCCGGGCAAGTCCTGAAAGCACATCCTGCTCCACCGACTCAGTGGCAATATCCGTATCCTCAATATCTTCCTGTTTGGGATGCTTACGCCAGTATGCCGAGAGCTGATTCTTGGCTATGGCACAGAGCCAGGTAGAAACCTTACAGCTTCCATCAAAGCGGTCAATGCCCTTTAATGCCTGATAAAAGGTTTCCTGGGTGAGCTCTTCCGCCAGGTCCGGATCATGGGTTTTACTAAACAGGTATTTGTACACTGTCTGGGCATATTCCTGATAAATCTGTTCCATGTCCTGCATTGTACCGCCTCCTTTCTTGCCGCTTCTATATGGTTAATGTCGTAATGTTTTGTTTCGTTACAAGAAATTACAAAAAATTTTTAAAGTTGAAAAACTGCTCTGAAAATACTATAATAAATTCATTATTAACTGTAAAGGAGTTTGGTGCCTGACCGGCACCTATGTGAGAATATTATGAGTAAAATCGGAATTATCGGTGCCATGGAGCTGGAGGTAGAAAGCTTAAAGGCACAAATGACAGTAGTAAACACTACCACAAGAGCAAATATGGATTTTTATGAAGGAAAACTGGGGAATGCAGACGTAGTTATCGTACGCTGCGGTATCGGCAAGGTAAATGCGGCTATTTGCACCCAGATTTTGGCAGATTTATATGGTGTAACCCATGTTATCAACACCGGTGTGGCCGGCTCCTTAAATGCCAAGCTGGATATCGGTGACATCCTGATTTCCAAGGATGTAATTCATCATGATGTTGACGTACGAATTTTCGGTTATCCTTTAGGAGAAGTACCTCAGCTGGGTACACGTGAGTTTGCAGCAGACGAAAACATGGTAGCTTTAGCGAAGGAAACTTGTGCAGAAGTGATTCCCGATTGCCAGGCTATCGTAGGCCGCGTGGTCAGCGGTGACCAGTTCATCTCCAGCAAGGAAGTAAAGGACGCCCTGATTGCCAACTTCCAGGGAGACTGTGCTGAAATGGAAGGCGCTTCCATCGCCCATACCTGCTACTTAAACAAAATCCCCTTTGTTATCATCCGTGCCATCTCCGACAAGGCCGATGACAGTGCAGAGATGGATTATCCTACCTTTGAAAGGGAGGCTGCGAAGCATTGTGCTGAACTTACTAAGAAGTTTGTGCAGAAGCTTTAAACCCGATTTTAGTGAAAACATTAATGGAGCTACCACATATTACATGTGTAGCTCCATTTTATATTACTAAATTATAATCCTCTACCAACCCCGCATTTTTATTATTTTCAAAATTATTATTGACTTTCTCGATAATCGAGAATATAATGCAATCATAATACTCGATTATCGAGAATGGAAGGTGACGTATATGCCAAGAGTTAAATTTCAAACATTAACTGAGCAAATGTTTTATACATTACTTTGTCTGAAAGAAGAATGTTACGGCATGGATATCCTGGACCGTGTTCCTGCTATGACAAATCGACGGGTTAATGTTGGCTCCGGCACACTCTATACTCTGTTAGAGCAGTTTTTGGATGCAGAAATGATACAAGAAACTAAGGTGGAAGGCAGACGCCGTAGCTATATTCTTACAGATAAAGGCAGAGAAATTCTTGAAAAAGAATGTGAAAGATTAACAGCGCAGCTAGCAGATTATCATATGATTTTCAACAAGGAGAGACACTCATGAAGAATTCAAAAAGATGCTTTGTTCTATTTTCCTTTTATGACCGTACAGGAATAGAGACTTATTTAGAAAAACAGGCAGAAAATGGTTGGATGCTGGACAAAATATCCTCTTTAGGTTGGAATTTCCATCGTATTGAACCGAAAAAAATACATTTTTCAGTTGTGTACTTTACAAAGGCATCTGCCTTTGACCCAGAGCCATCCGAAGAGCAATTGACTTTTCAGGATTTTTGTGAACACACCGGCTGGAATCTGGCTGCTTCCAATGTCCAAATGCAGATTTTTTATAATGAGGATGCGGAACCCACCCCTATTGAAACAGATGCCGTTTTGGAAATAGAAGCGATTCATGCATCCATGAAAAAATCTTATTTGTCCAGCTCTTATCTTTTAGCAGGATGCGGAGTATTGCAGGCAATACTATTTTTCTGGCGTTTCTCTTTGGACCCTATCAGTATCCTTGCAAGCAATAACAATTTACTCACGGGGGTATCCTGGCTTCTGATGTTAACCATTCCTACCACAGGAATTATAAGCTATTTTAGTTGGTACAGACGTGCTAAAACCGCAGCTGAGCGGGACGGTAGCTTTGTTGAAACAAAGGGCCATCCTCGTTCCAAATGTGTTACTCTGGTTCTTCTGATATTGCTGTTTGTCTTTCTCCTGCTATCCTTTGCTGACAGCAGAATGGTATTAATATCTGTATTAATAATCGCAATTATTATTGGTCTCACAGCAATCATTTGTGGCATCTCGAAATTGATGAAGAAAATGAAACTATCGGCTAAAGTGAATCGTAATATTACCATTATTTTATCCCTGATTGTTCCCTTTGTATTTACAATCGCTTTATTATTCATTATTATCGATAGTGTCCTTTCCTCCCAGCCGGAAAAAATACCGGTGGATACCTACGAATTCAAAGGACAAACCTTTCATGTTTATGGTGATACTCTCCTATTGACCATTGAAGATTTGATAGAAACCGAGTATAACGGATATTCCTATGAGATGCACACGGTCAATAAATCCTTTTTCATAGAACAAGAGGCTGCCACTCAACGCCCCCGCTGGGATGCCCTTACACAGCCGAGGCTGGATTATTCTATCACCAGAATAAAAGCTCCATTTCTTTATAATCTGTGCAAGAAAGCATTACTTGATGACTTTGCACACAACTATGGGCGCCCCGTACCGGAAGATCCTACATGGGAGGAACATATCACTTTAGACCCTGCTCCTTGGGAAGCAAATGAAGCTTATCAGCTAAAGCTTGAAGGAGAACTGCAAATGCGTTTCTTGCTCTGCTACGATAATTGCATTGTAGAAATTGATTTTAATCAAGATTGGCAATTAACATCCGAGCAGATGAGAACAATTGCCGAGAAACTTAGCAAATAAAGTCTGAAACTAAAACATCACCACCCATCTAACGGGTGGTGATGTTCTTTTCTACATCCTTATTTACGATTCAAAAACGGCTCTGCCAGCTTATCATTAAATACAAAGTTATCGATATTTCTATTTCTGTGTCTCGCTTTTTGCTGCAATAAAAGCATCCAACATCTCACGTATGCGGTCTCCTGTTCCTTCACCATACCGATGATTCAATGTCATTTCCATGCTCTCTGCCAACGGCGGCTGTGTAGTTACAAGTATTTCCTCACTAAAACTCCGGAAAGCAACCAATTGTTCGGAAAGAGGTGCATCCTCTATCGTTTCATTTGGAGAACATTGTCCTATGGCTTGTGTCAGAGCAGTAATGGTCTTCTTAAAATCTTCAAATACCTCTTCCACCTTCTCCTGTACCAGTTCTGAAGTAGGTGTTTCCTCCTGATAGCAACTTAATTCTATCAGCCTTCCTATATAGGGGTTCATAACAGGCAGCATTTGATTTATTTGTTCCTGAACCTGTTCATCCTGTCCGGCATAAAAATCCACCTGCATTTGCATCCGGTCTTTGTTGGACTGCTCCCCAAAGGTACCACCCATTTTATAATCATGTATCTGCTGTAACACTTCCTGAGGCATATCACAGGTGGCAACCATACCTCTTGCCATACCAATCAGCCCTTCTATCTGTGCCTTCTTTTCCTCCAGACGTTTGATAGCTTCTTCGAATCGTTCCTTACGCTCCTCCAAATGGTCAAAACCTGTTACTGTGGGGAGAAACTCCTTAATCTCCTTACGAGAATACCCCACCACTGAAAACATCTGTATCACATTAATGGTCATTAAAGCATCCTCGTCATATAGCCAATATCCGGCCTCCGATTTAGTTGTAGGATGTATCATATCCATCTTATCATATTCCTGCAGGGCTTTTCGGGATACCCCTATGATTTTTTCTACGTCACTTATCTTATATAATATTTCTTTTGCTGATTTGCTCATATATTTATCCTCCTCACTCACAACTGATTCTTACATGTTACTAATAACACTTACTTTACTGCATACCTGCTCTGCCCGGCCGCGGCAGAAACTGTATACAGTAATCCTTTGTTACATTCACATTGTAAACCTGCTCCCAAGGAGCAGGTCAAGAGGTTTTTTCACTATATCCCTATTTTTTTAAATTAAAAACCGCCCTTCTCTTTTCCTTGAGAAGGGCAGCCCCACTATCACATATTAAATATTTAAATACACACCCAACATGCGATTATCTTTCTCTTCGTCATAAGATAAATACCCTTGATGAATGGTTTCCTCCAATACGCCACCTCGCATATCAAAAATCGCATTGCAGGACTGTTCAATCTGATATACATCATCCTTTAAGAATGCCGGAATTTCCTTACAAATCTGCTCTCTGCAATACAGATAATGTCTCTCTGCTATTTCCTTGGCTTTTTCACAAAGCTGCGCCACCTTGTCAGCCACTTCTGCGGGCAGTTCCTTGGCATTCTTTCTTTTAACTACCAGGAAGGTGGGTTCGTATCCTTTTTCCACCTTACGGATATATCCCTTCTCCTCCAAGCGATGTAAAATCACCTCGTCCACTTTTTCGCAATTACCATTGGCAATGTCCATAAGCGCTTTGCCGTCTGCATAGGTTAAGTTCGTTTGTCCCTTTATGCCTTCAAATAAATACTCTCTAAAGGAAATGTCCTGCAATTCCTTCTCCTGAGGTGTAGATACACAACCATTAAGTGCTACCTTGGTCACTCTCTCACCTTGGTATTCTTCTAAGCCCATAATATCCCATTCACCACCATTGGGACGACGTGTAAACCCCCATGCACCTAATCTTTCATCTGCTTTCTTGTCAATTCCATAGGATGATGTAATATTCCAGCATACCCTATCCACTTCGTTCATAAGAAGTGCCCATTTCATATCTTCCACGGACTGATAACCTTCATTCCACTGAGGATTCTTCTCATTTCTCCAGTTTAATTTTGCCTCCAAAGCCTCTGTTAAAGCTTTTGTCAATTCCGGCAAAACTCCTTGCAGATGAGCATGTATTTTCTCCTGCGCATTGGCACTTACAATAAAGAAGTTGGTCTCATATTTGTTACCATTTTTCTTCATGAGGGTAGCCTCTACCAGACTTGCCAGCTCTTCCTCCATATAGGGCAATGCCACACCCACTTCAATAGACAGTTCTTCTGCAGTAGAAGGAGTTCTGTAAGCTGCCAACATAATGTTTTTGCATAAGGAACGGGAAATAAAATTCCAAGGTTCCTTATTTTCTCCAAAGATTCCGTTTGTAGTAAATGTAATGTTCTCAGGTTTAAAGGATAATTTTCCAAATTCTCTTGCCATATTCATACCTTCTTTCAATATTTTTCTTGCTCGGTGCAATCTCTGCTTCACCGTATCCTGCGAAAGAGACAACCCAAAGGCGATATCACGCACACTTCGGTCTTCAATGTAAAAGGACACCAAAATATTCCTGTAATCGCCAGAGATAAATGCCAGTTCTTCCCTTAACCGTGCCAGCTGCTCACTGTGAATAACCTTCTCCAGAATATCTGCATTTTCGTCCTCGATTTCATAATCGGCAATATCGGCACCGGTTACCGACTCTGCTTTTCTATGCTTTCTGTCCGCCCATACACTGTATCTGTTGCGTGCGATTTTCCAAACCCATGCTGAGAAATTGGTAGGAATGATTTTGCCATTTAGGGCAGTCAGAATATTCAGTGCAATATCCTGGGTCAAATCTTGAGCCTCCTCACTGTCCCCTGTCCTTTTCAGACAAAAGTAAAACATCTGCTCCATATAATTTTCCGCAAATTCCTTAATCAGTTTCTCCTGCATTTTCTTTGTATCCTCCATGGTTTTCGTCTCCTTTCACACATATAGTGTAGTAGGAACTCTTTTGGTGACAAAAAATTTGAATAATTTTATTATTTTACAAAAGAGCGGCAAGGATTACTCCCTGCCGCAACTTAATTTCTACCACTCTTTTGAAATCTCTTCATCCTTGATACCATACATCTCTTTAAAATCATACAAATCCTTATGATCCCGAATCAGCATCACTTCCGTAAACTTCCCGGTATTTATGTCCTTAAAGCCTGCTACCTGCTCTCCGGTACAAATGCTGGCATGAATGATTGGTTTTAAGTTTTCCTTATCATAAGCTTTTTTCTTTTGATTCTTTCGGAACATATGGTTATGGTATACTCCCTGTTTTTTGCTATTGTGTTTGATTGGTACTTTGTTTATTCAAGTACATTATGAAGGACAAAAAGGTCAGCCCCAATAATACCCCGGGTGTAGCTCCATACAGAAAATCTATAACAGGATTGCCATCAACAATAAGATGTAGTATGAATAGCACAGTCCATATGAAAATACCAATAAAAGCAAATATAATCAGTTTCCACAACACCTTCTGTATCTCTGCCTCTTTTTCAATTTTTTCCATCATCGCTTTATCTCCTTTCAATAACTCATCAAGACTCATTTGATAGAGACTGCTCATGCGAATTACGCTCAGAATATCCGGCAAGGACTTACCATTCTCCCAACTGGAAATGGTTTGTCTGGAAACCATCAAGCTTTCCGCCGCCTGAGTTTGCGTAAGATTATTTTCTTCACGAGCATTCCTAATTTTTTCTCCAATGTTCATTGTTAACCTCCTTCGATTACGAGCTTAGCAAATCTGAAAAAATTTATCTATCAAAAGGTCTTTACAAAAGAAGACTATGCGTGTCAAAATGCCTTTACATTCACACTCTATATCATTTATTTCTTCCGAAATACAAGTAATTTACTAAATATATAGTTACCAATAATAACCAATATTGCAGCCACAATGGTGGTCACATAGACATTGATACCAAACCATCCAAATACTTGTCGTACCACGATTTCTAAAATCAGAGTAGACACTCGAGAAGCCACAAATTTACCAGCTTCCTGCAAAATATTGGGATTTTTGCTTTTGAACACAAATTTACGATTCGTCGGGTATGCAAATATCACTCCTGCAGTCCAATTTACCACACTTAATATCAAATTCTGTGTTTTTGTAGGATATAAGGGATTACCGAATATCACAATATTTACAAAAAACATCCAGAACCAGGAAAATACTGTGGTCATACCACCCACAATTAAATAAACAATAATCTCCTCATATTTCTTCCAAAGTTCTTTTATCTTTTCTACCATTTCAAATCCTCTTTCCTAATAGCAGCTCTTGCTCCTATTTCTCTATGCAGTCAAAACCCACACACCACTACTTTACCCACAAAGCCGTCATCTGTCAAGGATTCACTACATTGGTAGGAGTTCCTGCCAGGAATGCCTGTATGTTTTTGTACACGCCTTCCACGCACCTTGTGCGGGCTTCTACACTGGCCCATGCCAGATGCGGTGTGATAATAAGCTGATTGCTGTCCTTTAACTGACTTAAGGGATTGGTTAATTCCAAGGGTTCTCCCTCGATAACATCCAGACCTGCTGCCAGAATTTCCCCTGTGGTTAAAGCCGCAGCCAAATCTGCATTATTTACTACAGGGCCTCTTGCCACATTGATAAGAATGGCGGACTTTTTCATCTTTTTCAGAGCCTGCGCATCGATAAATCCTCTGGACAGCTCACTCAAAGGACAGTGCAGGGACAAAAAGTCACTTTCTGCAAGCAAGGTATCCTTGTCCACCTGAGGATAGTCTGTGCAGGTACTCTTGCCTGTCACAGAGTGAAAAATCACCTTACAGCCAAAAGCAGTGGCCAGCTGAGCCACCTTCTTGCCGATATTACCCATGCCTACGATACCCCAGGTCTTTCCCTCCAGCTCATAAAAGGGTATATCAAAATTGGAGAATCTGTCCTGAGCACTATACTCTCCGGACTTAACGTAATTGTCATAATGAAACAGCTTCTGACTTAAAGCCAGAGCCAGAGTCATAGTATGCTGTGCCACCATACCGGTACAGTAATCCCGCACATTGCAGACTGTAATACCACGATTCTTGCAATAATCCAAGTCCACATTGTCATAGCCTGTTGCCAACTCACAAATCAGCTTTACATCTTTGGCATCCTGTAAAGTCTCTTCATTCAAGGGCGATTTGTTGGCGATGATGATTTCCGCCTCCTTCACCCTCTCCTTTACCTGCTCCTTGGTAGTCGTATTACCATAATATATCACTTCACCAAAATCCTGAAAACACTCCATGGAAATGTCAGTGCCCGCACTATTGCGCTCTAATGCAACGATTATCATCCTGTTCTCCTCCTTCAATACCTACGAATTCTGAACCATACCTATTATTCACACACTGGACAAAACAGCATCTCCCTTGATTTGTTCGTCATAATGTCGGACATAACTGTCCGCCTATGACATACAAATCAAGGAATCTGTGCTTTTGTACAGTGCATTACATAATAGGTATGGTCCCGAATTCTTACTCTATTGCAAAATTCAGCCAACATGCATTCCGGCTGAAAATCGCCTCGTTTTTAATAGAATAGAAGTGCTTTGGCGGACCATCCGCCAAGGCACTTCCTAAAATCAATCTTATAATCTCTTCAACAGCTCTTCTCTCTGAGCCTCAAAGCCGGGCTTTCCAAGAAGTGCAAACATGTTCTTCTTGTAGCTTTCTACACCGGGCTGGTTAAAAGGATTCACGCCCAGTAAGTAGCCGCTGACACCGCAGGCAAACTCGAAGAAGTAGAATAATTCACCTAGGTAGAACTCGTTTACTTCAGGAACATTGACTACAAAGTTAGGTACCTGACCGTCGGTATGTGCCAGGATGGTTCCGTTCATAGCACTTTTGTTAACGAAATCTACGGTCTGTCCTGCCAGATAGTTCAAGCCATCTAAATCCACAGGTTCTTCACCGATGATGATTTCTTCTCTGGACTTTTCTACATTGATAACGGTTTCGAAAAGAATTCTTGCACCGTCCTGGATGTACTGACCCATAGAATGTAAGTCAGTGGTCAGGTCCACACTTGCAGGGAAGATACCCTTCTGATCCTTGCCTTCGCTTTCGCCATAAAGCTGCTTCCACCACTCGGAAACGTAGTGAACGCTGGGTTCATAGTTTGCCAGGATTTCGATGGTCTTACCCTTACGAAGTAAAATATTACGAAGTGCTGCATACTGTAAAGCGTCGTTTTCTTCAAAAGCTGCTTCTAAAGCACGCTTACGTCCGCTTGCTGCACCTTCCATCAATTTATCAATATCTGCACCGCTTACTGCGATAGGTAGCAAGCCTACTGCGGTCAGTACAGAGAAACGTCCGCCTACATCATCCGGCACAACGAAGCTTTCATAGCCTTCCTCGGTAGCCAGATTCTTTAAAGATCCTCTTGCCTTATCTGTGGTAGCATAAATTCTCTTTGCTGCCTCTTCCTTGCCGTACTTCTTCTCCAAAAGGGCCTTAAATACGCGGAATGCAATAGCGGGCTCAGTAGTGGTACCGGACTTGGAAATCATATTGATGGAGAAGTCTCTGTCTCCGATCACATCCATAAGATGCTTCAAATAAGTAGAGCTGATGGAATTACCGCAGAAATAAATTTCAGGAGCCTTACGAATGCTCTTATCCACTACGTTAGCAAAGCTGTGACCCAAGAATTCAATAGCGGCTCTGGCTCCCAGATAAGAACCACCAATACCAATAACAAGCAATACTTCTGAATCGTTCTGAATCTTAGTTGCTGCCTTCTTAATACGGGCAAACTCTTCCTTATCATAATCTACAGGCAAATCAATCCATCCTAAGAAATCATTCCCTGCACCTGTCTTAGATACCAAAAGGTCCTTTGCATCTAAGGTCAGCTTCTTCATAAAAGCCACTTCATCTGCGGAAATAAAAGCACCTGTTTTGGAATAATCAAATGTTACCTTTGCACTCATGCTACATACCTCACTTTTTAATATTTTATATTCTTACCTTATCTGCCACTTTCCACAGGCCACCAAAAATAAGGTACTTAAACGTTTTCTGAACAACTGCTTTAAGTGTATCAAAGTGCAAAGAAATATTCAAGACAAACTCAAAAATTCTTTTAATAAATTCTCCAACGCTTCTGCTTCTTCCTCTTCAAAAGCTGTTACAGATCGGATATCATGAATATCTGAGTTTCGTTTCAGTTCATCATCCTCCAAACCGGCCAATTCCGCCTCTTCGTTTTTGTCTGCCAGCCAGCCTGCTATGGGCAGAAGTTCTAATCCCTTTGCCAGACCGGACTTCTTATCCTCCTCTCCGTAAAGCATGCGGATATCCTCTTTTGTCACCTGCATGCGCTTGGAAAGATGGTTCTCCAAGTAATCGATTAAGTTGATTTTCAAAGCCTTTCTCTTTTGCTTAATATCCACTATGGCTGCCACACTAAAATACACATAAAGCTCTATCATAATGCATATATAAAAAGGTAGGATTTGCCCAAACATACTACCTCCCACGATGCTTCGGCATACTCCTATACCACTGAAAATTACAGACAGCATCAGCATATGTCCCGAAATATGATACAATACCCCAAAGGAAATAGGACCCAGAGAAAGCCCGGCCAAAAACTTTTCCACAAAAATCGGCACATTTGCCACACCGTTGTTCAACTGATAGCAATGGCTGAATTTCAACTTGCACTGCTTTAACAAGCGATTGGTAGTGGTTGCCATATTGTCTGTTTCCACAATCATCCTACTGTATAACATCCCTAAAAACATTCGTACTCCCACGCTCAATACAAAGCTGATTATCATACCGTAAGCTGCTACTTTTTCTTGTTCAAATATTGGAAACATATCCTTCCCCTTCCTGTCCTTCAAATTCGTATCCTAAGTATAATTATCTCACAGACTTTTTACAATATCCTGTAACACCCATTTCACCGATGTTTTTCATCATATTCGACCCTATTCATACAAGTCTCCGCCGGTAACGACAAAAGAAAACAGTTTTAGTGTGGAAAACTTTTCCAAAAAGCTTTTTTCAGAATTGTTTCCCATCAGGGACTCTGCTATAATAGAGTAAAGTATTATTTCGGGAGGCATATTATGAGATATCAGACAAAAGGAACCTGTTCTACAGCAATAGATGTTGAAGTAAAGGATGGTCGCATTGAATCCGTATCATTTACAGGAGGTTGTAACGGTAATTTGCAGGGTATTAGTGCTTTGGTAAAAGGTATGATGGTAGAAGAAGCCATTTCCCGCTTAAAGGGTATTCGTTGCGGCTTCAAAAGTACCTCCTGCCCGGACCAGCTGGCGAAAGCCTTGGAATCTATGGCAGAATAATCAGAATAATTGTAGCATAAGTGCTGCTTATGGTATATATGGAGGAATATTATGAAGAAAATCGTATTAACCGGTGGCGGAACGGCGGGGCATGTAACCCCTAATCTTGCCCTATTACCGGCTTTACAGGAGTCAGGTTTTTTAATCACCTATATGGGCTCTTATGACGGTATTGAAAAGCGTCTGGTAGAGGATTTCGGTATCCCTTATGTGGGTATTGCTACCGGCAAATTCCGCAGATACTTAGATGTAAAGAACCTGACAGACCCCTTCCGAGTGATAAAGGGATACGGTGAAGCCCGCAAATTTTTGAAAAAATACCGCCCGGATGTGGTATTTTCCAAAGGCGGCTTTGTTAGCGTGCCCGTAGTACGTGCAGCAGCTTCCTTAAAGATTCCCTGCATTATCCATGAATCCGATATGACTCCGGGACTGGCCAATAAGCTTTGCTTCCCGGTAGCCAAGAACATTTGTTGTAACTTTCCGGAGACCTATCAAATGCTTCCGAAAGAAAAAGCCGTGCTTACCGGCACTCCTATACGAGCAGAGCTGGCACAGGGCAATAAACTTGCCGGACTGGAGATGTGTGGCTTCACTGCCAATAAACCGGTAATTATGGTAATTGGCGGCAGTTTAGGTGCCATGAATGTAAATAAAGCAGTTCGCGATGCTCTGCCCCAGCTTTTGGAAAAGTATCAGGTGGTACACCTTTGTGGTAAGGACAAAGTGGATAATCTACTGTTATCTACTCCCGGCTATAAGCAGTTTGAATATTTAAAAGCAGAACTGAAGGATATCTTCGCCATGGCAGATATTGTTATCTCCCGTGCGGGAGCCAATGCTATTTGTGAGCTCTTGGCTCTGCGAAAACCCAATATCCTGATTCCCTTACCTGCCTCCAGTAGCCGTGGCGACCAGCTTCTGAATGCAGAATCCTTTGGAGAACAGGGCTTTTCCATTGTACTTCATGAGGACGATATGACCACTGCCCTTTTAGTGGAAAAGGTAAACGAATTGTATGAAAACCGCCAGACTTTCTTCGATGCTATGGAGAAGAGCGGTCAGATGAATTCCATCCCTACCATTATGGAGCTGATTAAGAAAGCTGCAGGGGTATAAAGATGGATGAACGTACAAAAGAGGAATTAACGCAAACTCCCAAGAAAAAGCACAGATGGCTATTTATTGTCTACTCTGTGCTTTGCATACTGTCTATTATAAATTGTGTCATATATGTAAGTCCTAAGTCTGTACACTTATGTCTAACACTTTGGGTATACTGGGGTCTTTGGATTATTTATCAAAAAACGAAGTTGTCCCTGATTGCTTTTGTGGTTGCAGGATTGGCTATATATCTATTTGCTGTGAATTTCTATTTCACTATATTTTGTAGTTTTATTACCTATCGCCACCCTTGGCAGTATGAAAAGGAGATGGCTAACTATCGACAGTATGAACGATATGTTTCTTATTTTCCGGAAACCATTCCTAATTGTGCTACTGATGTCAGTCTCCGAATATTTATAGGTGCTTGGCAGGCTAAAAGTTATATTAACTTGTCCTTTATAGCAGATGATGCTTATATACAGAAATGTAAAGAGAAACACATGGAATGGTATATGGAATATGAAAATATTGAGCCGGTAGCTGACGAGAGCGATTGGGAATCCACTTTTAGCGAAATTGCTTGTGTAGACTTATATGATGTTTTTAATAAATATCTTAACCAGCATTATACTCCGGAAGCCATGAGAGTATTATCTATTTCAGAAGAAGATGCTCACAATCGGGTTATGCAGTGGTTACTTCCTCATAATATCCATTTGACAGAAGAGGAACTACGTTCTGCCAAACAATATCATATATGTGAAGACAATGGTCAGGGCTTTATTATTGTAGAAGATACCAATCGTATTATATTTTATAAGGATAATGAACACTAACCTTATGGTAAATTTATATAAAAAAATACTAAAGAAACCACTTCCCATAATATTATCTGCCATCCTGGCTTTTTTTCTGGGTGCAATGTTTCGGATTGTTACAAATTCCGGTCTGTTACATGTTCTGGGGTTCCTTTTGATTGCCATAGCCGTTCTGGTTTTGATGGTGATAGGAAACCCTATCAGTAAATTTGAGCAACAGCTGAAAGAGCTGGGCTACACCTGGGAAATCCTGCAAACTGACTTAGAAAAGGGCATTTCCTATGGAAATATAGACTTAGGTAATCAATTCTTAGTAAGCTATGGTCTGTTTACAAAAGTTATTTTCTTTGGAGATATGCTGTGGACCTATCTGGATGAAGAACCGTGTATTCACATGATTATGAAGGATAATACGGAACATCTGATACCTGTGGAAAATCTACAGATTGGTCAGGCTATTGCCAAACAGATGGAGAAAGCTTTCCCCTTTATTCTGTTTGGATATCATGAAGAAATAGCCAACTTAAGAGAAGAGAATTTCGAAGACTTAAAGCAACTGTATACCCGAAAAATGTTTGAGTGCGTAGTAAAGGAAGAACTTCCGGCATATGCACCCTACCCTTCTACCCGACCAAAGCAGGAGGCACCTAAGCCTGAACCCGAGCCACAGGCTCCTCCCTATCCCAGCCTGCCTGAGATAGACTTGGATACAGTAAAGGTTCCGGACAATAGCTTAAGCGAGTACTTTACAGAACTGGTCGCACTTTGTAAGGCTTATCCGGAGGATATGAATGTAACCTTTCATGCTCCCGCCAAACCCAAAGCCATTGCCGCCTTTGAAAAGAAACACAATCTCACATTACCCGCAGAGTTAAAGGACTTACTCCTCTTTTCCAATGGTTTTTCTTTGGATTTTGATGATTTCTATTGCCTGGAGGAAATAGAGTATCATCTGACCAACTGGGGACCTTTAGAAGAAGATGGAGAAGAATATATTTTTATTGCTTCTGTTGTGGGAGATGGTGAAGAAATTGTATTTTCCAAGAAAACCGGCCTGATTTACTGGCATGACCATGGTGATTTTAGGGAATATGGCACTCTGGATGCTGTACTGGAAGAACGTTTGGAATACCAAAAAGACAACCTGGGTGTGGAATAAATAGGCTTTGGCTATAATGGCCAAGGCCTTTTCTATTGCAAAAATGTGGACATACCCTTCATTAACCATTGAATTTTACATGGATTTTACACGGATATGATTACCGATTTTACAACCTTGTTATACTATCATAAGTAAATTCGTCTACGAATAAAAATATGAGAATACGAGGTTAATAAAATGGACATTTTTGATGTGTTAACGCTCATAGGCGGTCTGTGCTTATTTCTTTTTGGAATGAACCTTATGGGCGACGCTTTGGAAAGAAGCGCAGGTAGTAAACTTGAAATGATGATTGGCAAACTGACCACCGGTAAACTGACTGGTTTACTCACCGGTCTTGGCGTTACTGCCATTATTCAGAGTTCTTCTGCTACAACGGTTATGGTTGTAGGCTTTGTTAATTCCAAACTAATGAGCTTAAAACAAGCCATTCACGTTATTATGGGTGCCAATATTGGTACAACTGTTACAGCATGGATTTTGAGCCTTAGCGGTATTTCCGGCAGTAATATGTTCCTTAAATTACTGAAGCCTTCATCCTTTACACCAATCCTTGCTCTTATAGGTATTATTTTTGTAATGTTTACCAAGAGCAATAAGAAAAAGGATATTGGTGTAGTTTTGCTTGGCTTTGCAACTCTGATGTACGGTATGGAATCCATGACAGGTGCAGTTTCAGGTCTGAGAGATATTCCTTCCTTTCAAGAGATGTTTATCATGTTTAAGAATCCTATTCTTGGTGTTCTTGTTGGTGCATTGCTTACCGCTATCATTCAGTCCAGTTCCGCATCTGTTGGTATTCTTCAGGCTCTTGCGGCAACAGGTGCTGTTTCTTACGGTGCAGCAATTCCCATTATTATGGGACAAAATATAGGAACTTGTATTACTGCGTTAGTTTCTTCAGTTGGTACCACTAAAAATGCAAGACGAGCAGCTCTTGTACACTTATCCTTTAATGTAATCGGTTCCATAGTTTGCCTTGTTATTTTTACATCTGTTAGAGCAGTCCTTTCACCGGCACTTCTTAATGATGCTGCAACCCATGCCGGTATCGCTACGGCTCACTCTATATTTAACGTTGCATGTACCTTACTCCTGCTTCCTATGTCAGGACTTCTTGAAAAGCTTGCGTATAAGCTGATTCCCGATAATGAGCAGATTGAAACGGTTTCAGAACTGGATGACAGACTTCTGACTACTCCTGCAATCGCATTGGAATGTGCTCACAACCTTACCTTTGATATGGCTAAGATTGCTACAGAGGCTTTAAGAATCAGCGTTGAGTGCCTTACCTCCTATGATAAAGTAAAGGCAGCCGCTATCCGCGAAGCAGAAGACAAAACCGATCATCTGGAAGATGTTATCGGAAGTTATTTGGTGAAACTCAGCACCAAGCAGCTCAACGAAACCGAAGGTGCTATGGCTTCTATGCTTCTGAAAGCAATCGGTGACTTTGAGCGTATATCCGATCACGCCGTAAACATTCTTGAATCTGCAGAAGAAATGCGTGAGAAAGGTATTGTCTTCTCAGACAGCGCAAAAGTAGAAATGGATTCCCTTTCTGCGGCAACCCTTGAAATTGTAGCCCTATCCTATGGCGCATTTATTGAAAACAACTCCGAGCAGGCTAACCTTGTGGAGCCACTTGAGCAGGTTATTGACCGAATGAAAGAGCTTCTCCGTACAAGACATATCGACCGCTTACGTGTAGGCGATTGCGGTATTGAAGCCGGATTTGTTTGGAATGATCTTATTACGAATATGGAGAGAGTTTCCGACCACTGTTCAAATATTGCAGGATGCGTTATTGATACAAAAGAGCAGAATATGAATTTACACGAGTCCCTTAAACTAATCAGAAGTGATAGTGAATTCTACAGAGAGAAGTACACAGAATACACTAAAAAATATCTTTCTTTTATATAATTGTCTCCATATAAGGAACTTGCATTGCAACAGAAGAAAAAGTATTTTATAATTATTGCAGAGTGGGTTGAATTCTCCGTAACAGCTATTCATAAAGGAGAGTAAATTATGATTTGGTGTGTTGATGATGACAATACCATCCGTGAAATTGAAGTATATACATTAGAGCAAACGGGCTTTGAAGCCCGCGGCTTTGCCGACGGCATTTCTATGCTTGAAGCATTAAAAACTGAGATTCCGGAGCTTATTGTCCTTGATATTATGATGCCGGATATGGACGGACTGGAAGTACTAGGCAAACTCCGTTCCGAAGCGGAATATAAAAACATTCCGGTGATTATGGCAACTGCTAAAGGTACTGAAATGGATAAAATCGGTGGCCTTAATTCCGGCGCTGACGATTATCTTGTAAAGCCTTTTGGTGTAATGGAAATGGTTGCTCGTGTGAAAGCCGTACTTCGCCGCACAACAAAGGAAGCTCCTTCTGACCACATTAGCGTTGGTGGTATCATCTTAAAAGAAAAAGCTCATAAAGTCATCGCAAACGGCGAAAAAATAGAGCTGACTCATAAAGAATTTGAGATACTCAAGCTGCTTATGAATAATCCCAATATGGTGTTTTCGCGTGATACCTTGATGAGCCAAATCTGGGGAATAGACTATATCGGAGAAACCCGTACTGTAGATATGCACATAAAAACCCTGCGCCAAAAGCTGGGAAATGCCGGTGGTCAAATCAAAACCGTAATTGGTGTAGGATACAGATTGGAGAATGAAGTATGACAAAAAAGATATTTCGCTCTATATTTATAGTTGCGTTGGTTGTACTTCTTGCCAGCATTGGTATTGTGACAAGTTTTATATATAGTTATTTTAATACATCTCAGGTAAATCAGTTGAAGGCGGAGCTCTCTCTTGTTGCTGATACCGTTAATGAAGTTGGGGTAGAATACTTTGAAAACTTCAACTCAACGGTGTTTCGTTTTACCGTCGTTGATGTAGACGGTACTGTTCTTTACGACACTCAAGCGAATACAAATGAGATGGAAAACCACGCAGAGCGTGAGGAAATCATGGAAGCTTTTAATGACGGCGCAGGCAGTAGTGCACGAAACTCTTATACGCTGATGAAAAAAACCTTTTATGAGGCGGTATTGCTTGAGAATGGCGATGTTCTTCGTATTTCCGTGAGTCAACTTACTGTTGGAGCACTCATCCTTAGCATGTTGCCTGCAATTCTTCCAATTATATTAGTTTCTGCAGTCGTTGCCATTATTCTTTCTCACACCATGGCAAAAAAGATTACAGAGCCCTTAATGCAACTGGATTTGGAACACCCTTCTAAGAATAATACTTATGAAGAACTGACGCCCATCCTCACCAAGGTTCACAAGCAGCATAAACAAATCAAGTCGCAGATGGAAACTTTGCGTCGTAAGTCTGATGAGTTTGAGCAGATTATTTCTTCTATGAACGAAGGTCTCATTTTACTTGATGAACATGGTATGATACTGAGTATGAATGCAGCAGCAAAAAAGATTTTTAGTGTAAAAAAGGATGTTAATGGTAGCGATTTCCTGTTGGTTGACCGTACAAGCAAAATGAGTAAAGCTATTTGGAGTGCTTTAGATGGTAAACGCAGCGAATATGCCGAAGAGCGAAACGGAAATGAGTATCAATTTACAATTAACTCCATCGAATCGGGCGGTAAAATACTCGGTGCCGTTATCCTTGTTTTTGATATTACAGACCGTGCTTTTGCCGAACGAAACCGTCAGGAGTTTACTGCCAATGTTACTCACGAACTGAAAACACCTCTTCAATCCATTATCGGCAGTGCAGAGCTTCTCGAAAATGGTCTGGTAAAACCGGAAGATACAGGAAGATTTATTGCTAATATCCGTAAGGAAGCAACCCGACTTGTTAACTTGATTAACGACATTATCCGCCTGTCTCAACTTGACGAGAATCACGAGCCCACAACGGAAACAGTAAATCTGATAGATGTGGCAAAAGAGGTTGTTGAGATTCTGACAGTAGTAGCAGCAAAGAGAAATATTGAATTGTGTATTGAGGGGGAACCCTGCACAATTTACGGTGTTCGACGATATATTTATGAAATTATGTATAACTTGTGTGATAATGCAATTCGATATAATGTGGATGATGGAAAAGTTACAATCTCCATAGGTAAAGAAGCAGGACGAGTAGTTATCTCTGTTTCTGATACCGGTATCGGTATTGCACCTGAACACCAAAACCGTATTTTTGAGCGTTTCTATCGTGTTGACAAAAGTCACTCCAAAGCTACCGGAGGTACCGGTCTTGGCTTGTCCATTGTAAAACATGCTGTACAGCACCATAATGGCAAGATAACGCTTGATAGCGAGTTTGGCAAAGGTACAAAAATAAAGATTACCTTCTAAATAGTACTCTCTATCTAATTACTTAAGAAATTAAAATGTACCCTTTTTACTGAATAAACTGCTTCCCGTCAAGTTGACAATTTAAAAAATAAAATTTTCTCTGCCAGTAGGTTTTACCTGCTGGCAGATTTTTATGCTGCCTGCAAATATGTTTCGTGTTTTTCCATTGGTGTTAATACTCCAAGATTTCTTTGTAAACGTTTATTGTTATAGTAATTGATGTATTCTTCAATCATGGTTATGAAAGATTCTTTGTCTGTAAATCGCTTTCCATAATAACGTTCCCGTTTTATAATTCCCCAGAATCCTTCCATCGGACCATTATCAATACATTTCGCCACTCTAGACATGCTTTGTGTCATTCCGGCGGCTTCAATCTTTGCATGGAATGTTCTGTTTGTGTACTGAAATCCTCGGTCACTGTGGAACAGCGGATGTGCATCAGGATTATCTCTGACAGCATCATCAAAGGTATCAAACACCAACGGATTATTATTGCTACTACCGATATGGTAAGCTACAATTCTTCTGTCAAATAGGTCGAGAATGGCACTTAAATATACCTTGTGCTTTTCAATTCCCATGTAGTAGTGGAATTCTGTTACATCCGTAAGCCATTTTTGATTTGGTGCCTCGGCTGTAAAATCACGATTTAGTATATTTTCAGCAATGAACTGTGGATTGGATGACTGTCTTGTACAGCCATCGTTGGTATATTTAATTGTCGATTTTATTCCTAGACTTCGACAGATGCGTAGAATCCGTTTTTCATTAGCGCCAATACCATGATAACGTTCCAGTTCATCCCTGATTCTGCGGTAACCCTTATCCGGAGATTCATTATGTATTTCTTCTATCAATGTGACAATCCGTTTATTTTCCAGTTCACTTTCCGGTACTTCTCGGTTCAGCCATTTATAGTATGCTGCTCTGGATACTCCGCCCAGACGACAAAGCGCTTGTGTCGGATAATTATGTTCTTCGTGCTCTTCCTTGACTGCCTGATATATCGACTCATGACGAACCAGGCTCAGCCTCGCCTCCTCTCGATTTCCTCTAATTTTTTTTAAGAAGGATAACTCCATTTCTGCTTGTTGCCGTTTGGCTTTTCTAATTTTAACTCAGCACGAAGTTTCTCTACTTCCGTCAGTGTATTTTCTGGTTTCCTTTTGCCACGGTTATCCTGTAATGCAGTAACCCCGCCAGTTTCATATTTGATAGTGTAATTTCGCGCCTGCTAATAAGACACCTTAAACTTTTCTGATGCTTCTGCATAATTATAATTATGGTCATGAGAAATGCAGTAGGATGCAATTTCAACTCTTTCTTCAAATGTTGTTTTTCTCCCTTTAGTCATAAGGCTACTTCCTCCAGTCCCGGAATCATTCAGCTTCTTATGACCATTATACAACGAAATCCATTGTCTGAGTGTACGCATACTGGAAATTTTGTATTTTTTACAAATATCACGCAGGGAACCGAGACCGTAAAGATATTCTTGTACAGAGACTTCTTTCTCGGCAGAAGTTCTTTTTGTCCATCCCTTCTTATGAAATGCCTGAATGCCAGAAACTTGATAGTTACGAACCCATTCTTCCAAAGTAGTAGGATGAATTCCTTCACTTGCTGCAATGGACGCAATGCTATGTTTTTCTTCTAAAACTAGTTTTACCATTCGCAGTTTATCTTCTACAGAATATTTACGCATAGAAAATGCTCCCTCCTTGATAAACAGTTTTATTATTTTAACTGTCTACCTAGAAGGGAGCATATCATTTTGGGACACCCTCATATTTTTATTTTTCTTATGCTTACTTAGCAATCTGCTTTCTGGCACCTGCCCATACGATACAGGATGCTAGCGCAAATACCGCTGTCAAAATAGGTGCAGCTGTAATTCTGCAATATTCAAATTCTGTCTTCATCACTACACCAAGGAACGCAAATATCACTGCCAACAGAATGGATAAAATGGTGGCCGGTAATCCCAATGCTCTCTTGTCTTTTACATGCAAGAGGATTGCTATAATCATCAGCAAGCCGGTTAAAGCAAATACAACAACAATAATAATGCTAAACACTATTATCAACATAGAACTCGAATCATCTGCATCACTGTCAGATAAATGGGGGACATCATCCGTATAAAGTTCCTTCATATGACCCATTAACGAACTTAAATATACCACTGTCCATACAGAATAACTTCCCTTCTCCAATTCATCCAGCATTTTATCGACACACTCGTTAGGCCTTACAATTGCTTCAATATCATTTTGGGGAAGTCCCCATTCAGCTAATGCATCCGCTAAATTATCGTATTCAATGTCAAAACCAATTCTTTTATAGATTCTTTCAACGGATCTTTCCCAATTGTCCCTCATTTCATCTACAGCATCCAACCCATCACTGTCAAGCTTAATCCAGCTCATATTCAGCATAAGGAATGCCAATGCCATTAATGCAATTGCAGCAATTTTCTTTGTTGACAGTTTCTTTGGTGTTACGTCCACTGTGCTTTTCTCCTTAGAATATTTTTATGCTAAGCACTTCATCTCACCGGGCTTCAACTCACACAGATTTCCTGCATTATCTGTAAACCAAACACTGATTGCGGTAGGGTTCTTCATAATCTTACCGTCTGCAGACCATTCCAGGCTACGGGTTGCTGTCAGATAATCGCAGATTTCCAGGTTGGTAGCATACCAGATATCCTCTTTGCCCTGCATCATTTCACAGAACTCTTCAATCACACTGTAATCATTCTTGAGACCGAATTCAAAGCTATGTCCCCATACATACATCAAAGGAAGTTCGATATAATCAGGCACATTTAAGAAATTCTTACCCAAATCCATAATACCGCCATCATGATGACAGGTAGGATTCCATTCCATAAAGTCTCCGGGAGTATGGAAGCCATTGGTACTGTTTACGGTTCTGGCATATTTCAGACCCACACTCTTTGCTGCTTCCTTTACATCACCGGAATATGCACCAAAAGCATAGGACAGACCCTGTACCATATATCCGGTAAGCTTTTCCAGCTCCTTGCGGTCTTCACCAAATTCCAACACAAGCTGATGCTTGTTCAACATAGTAGGATTCTTATGCTGCACACCATGTGTAGCAATTTCGTGACCCTTGTAAAGCTCTGCCACTTCATTCTTCTGAATGAAAATACCGCCGTCCAAAGTGCCGGAATTCAGATGGAATGTTGCCTTCATACCATACTTATTAAAGATGGGCACCAATTCACGGTCATAATGCTGTGCGTCGTCGTAACTGAATGTTAAGGCCTTCGCCTTTCCCTGTGGATATACAAATCTCATACTCTGTTCCCTCCTGTTTATTCATCTTTAGTGCAAATGCTGATAATCAGCTTATCGCCTTCAAATATCAAGTGTCCCACCAAGTCAGCATCCTCCAGCCATCTTAAAGCTTCACTGTCTGTGTAAACCTTGGGTGTGGTAGGTAAAAATCCGTTGTCATGCTCCCCATCATTCTGAATAAAAATCTTGCAGGCCTTTCCTTCCTTATCCACGCCCTCCATCATATAACGAGCGGAAATCCTGCCCTTACCCTCTGCATAATAATGCTGGGTATCCACTCCGCCGGGCATCACCTTACCCTTGAAGTTCTCACAATCACACTCACCCTCAAAGAGCACCATGTTGAAGAAGCCCTTGCCGGAGCTTACCTGATTGGAGCCGGTAGGACTAATCAAAATCCTTAATACCTCCATAAGCTATACCTCCATCTTATATATTAGCAGTAAGAGTACCAGAAATACCACATTGGCTACCGTAAAGAAACCGAAATAAGCACCCTTTCTGCATTTATTCTCTTTCACCACATATTTGTAGGAAATCAGACTGGCCATAGAAGCTATCAAGGTACCCAATCCCCCCAGATTGGTTCCTACAATCAATGCTTCATAATTATCCGTAAAACCTGACAAAAGCAGTGCTGCCGGCACATTACTGATAACCTGACTGGAAACCACCGCTGTCATCACCTCGTTGCCTTCCATCATCCCCTGTAAAAAATCACGGAACGCTGCCACTCTGCCCATATTGCCGATAAACACGAAAAATCCTACAAATGTAACAAGCAAAGCATAATCAATCTTTGCAAAAAGCTTTCTGTCAAACAACAACATCTCTACCAGTACGATGCCTAAGGTAACCGGATAGGGAATCCGTCCTGCCACAGTCATCAGACTTAAGGCAAATAACAACAAGTATCGTATAATATCCCTGGTGCCCCCCTGCAAATGAGTGTGTGTAGTCATATTCCGGAATGACTGAAGAGAAGCACTGGTATCTCCCTTTTCACACTTTCTCCCCAAATACAAACAATACACAGCCAACAGTACAAAAGATACAAAAGTATAAGGTAACATCAACAGCAGAAAGTTGCCAATATTCATGCCCGATATGCCATGCAGATAAATATTCTGTGGATTCCCGATAGGGGTAAACATACTTCCCAGATTGGCCGCGATGGTTTGCATCACCACCACCGGAATCATCAGCTTCTTCGAAACCTCTTCTCCCAAAAGCTCCAGAATAATAAAAGTAAAAGGTACAAAGGTAATCAGAGCCACATCATTTGTTATCAGCATACTGAAAAAGAAGCACAGCATGACCAAAATCAGCACCAACTGCCAAATTCTGCTGACCTTGTTTAACAGGGCTTCCGCTATTTCACGAAACACTCCCATCTGCTGTAGTCCCGCCATCACGGCCATGAGGCAAAACAGAATGCTAAGGGTACGAAAATCGATATATTCTATGTAGGCAACGTCCGGGGTGACAAAAAACATGGAACCAAACGCCAGTACCACAGCCACCACCAGAACCACTTCTTTTTTCACAAAATTAACAAGCTTTTGCATGGTAAAACTTCCTTCAAATTATTATTTAAATTATACCACAAAAAAGGATTTCCGTCCAGCAATTTGGTCGTGTAACCAACAAAAATCTGACAACCGCAAGAAATATTAGGAAATCTCTAAAACTTTATAGTCCTGATCTTCAATAACTTTCTTCAGCTCTTCATCAGTGATTGCTGCCTTTAAGGTTACAACAGCAGTTCCTGCTTCATGGCTAACCTCTGCTACCTCTACCTGCTCCAATGCTTCCAGTACCTTCTTTACTCTTGCCTCGCAATGACCGCACATCATACCTTCAATTTTCATTGTTTTCTTCATAATTGTTTCCTCGCTTTCTATTTGTTTCTTCTGAGCCGTTTCCGGCAAAATCGCCTCTTCGAGGACTTCCCTTTGCTCCTTCAACCCATATATTTTACATAAGTTCAACCTCAGGGCATTACTTACCACACAAAAGCTGGACAAGCTCATGGCTGCCGCGCCAAACATGGGACTTAACTGCCAGCCCAGTATAGGGATAAATACCCCCACCGCCAAAGGAATCCCTATACTATTGTAAAAGAATGCCCAGAACAGATTCTGATGAATATTACGCAAGGTGCTACGACTCAAGCGAATGGCTGCTGCCACATCCCTTAGGCTGTTTTTCATAAGCACCACCTCTGCCGCATCCACTGCCACATCCGTGCCTGCGCCGATGGCCATGCCCATATCTGCCGCCACCAAAGCCGGTGCATCGTTGATACCGTCGCCTACCATGATGACCTTGCCCTGCTTCTGCAATTCCCGTATGGCATTTTCTTTGCCTTCCGGCCGCACTCCGGCAATCACCCTGTCCACACCGGCCTGCTTAGCAATTGCTTCGGCGGTCTGCTGATTGTCACCAGTCAGCATGACCACCTGCAAACCCATATCCTGAAGCTCCTGTACAGCTTGAGCACTATCTTCCTTAAGGCTATCTGCTACGGCTATGATGCCCAAAAGCTTGTCGTCATAGGTAAAATATAATGGAGTCTTGCCTTCTCGCGCCAGTACTTCGGCTTTTTCAAGTACCCTCTTCGGTATGGGCATCTGATTTTCTATAAAGGAGGCATTGCCGCCACACAGTTCTTTCCCGGCCAGCAAGCCCGTCAAGCCATTGCCTGGCAACGCTTTGAAATCCGTAACTTCTGCATCGTCATGACGCATAAAATTCTGTGCTTCCTCCCAAATGGCCTTGGCCAAAGGATGCTCACTCTTTTCCTCCAAAAGGGCCGCCAACCGAAGTAATTCTTCTCCGGCAATACCTTCTGCAGGTAATATATCGGTAACCTGAGGAACTCCTGCTGTAATGGTACCGGTTTTGTCCAGAACCACAATTTTTGCTTTGCCAGTTTCCTCCAGAGATACCGCTGTTTTAAATAATATACCGTTTTGGGCACCTACACCGCTTCCTACCATAATAGCCACCGGTGTAGCCAATCCCAGTGCACAGGGGCAGCTGATGACCAACACGGAAATACTGCGTGCCAGGGCAAATCCCCAAGATTCTCCTGCAATCAGCCATCCTGCCAGCGTAATCAAAGCTATGGTAATCACTGTCGGCACGAAAATCCCCGATACCTTATCTGCCACCTTAGCAATGGGCGCCTTAGTGGCTGCCCCGTCACTGACCATCTGAATAATATGGGCCAATGTGGTATCTTCCCCTACTTGGGTGGCTTCACAACGTAAATACCCTGACTGATTTAAGGTACCGGCAGAAACTCTGTCACCCATAGCCTTATCCACCGGAATGCTTTCTCCGGTCAAAACGGATTCATTTACCGCACTACTGCCCTCCAAAACATTCCCATCCACCGGAATGTTTTCACCGGGACGCACGGCAAACACATCCCCCTTTTTCACCTGCTCTATGGGCACCTCCTGCTCCTGTCCGTTTATAAGTAGCATTGCCGTAGCCGGCGCCAATCTCATAAGCCCTTTTAACGCATCCGTGGTTTTGCCTTTGGAACGGGCCTCCAGCATTTTCCCCACGGTAATCAGAGCCAGTATCATGGCTGCCGACTCTAAATACAGTTCATGTAAATAGTGCTCTGCTCCTTGCTGATCACCCCTTGCCTGAGCTCCTGTCATCAAAAATAAAACTACTGTACTGTATACAAAGGATGCCCCTGACCCTAAGGCTACCAGCGTATCCATATTCGGTGCTCTGTGAAGTAAGCCTTTAAATCCACTCACAAAAAACTTCTGATTAATTACCATCACCGCTATGGTCAGTAGTAATTGTACCAATGCAACTGCCACCGGATTGTCTTCGAAAAATCCGGACAACGGCCAGCCCCACATCACATGTCCCATGGAAACATACATGAGTACTGCCAGAAAGCCCAGGGAGGCTATCAATCTCCTTTTCAGCTTAGGTGTTTCCTTGTCCGCCAAAAGGTCTTCCAGCCTCGCTCCGGTTCTCTCACGGAACACACCTGCCCCACTATTCTTTTGCTTCTTTACTGAGGCACCATACCCTGCCTTTTCCACAGCAGCTATGATTTCCTCCTGTGTCGCCGTCCCTTCCACGCCCATGTCACCGGTCAGTAAATTCACGGTACAAACCGTTACACCGGGCACCTGCTTCACAGCCTTCTCTACCCTGGCACTGCAAGCAGCACAGCTCATACCGGTTACAATATATTGTTCCATAGATTATCCTTTCTTAGTTCGGACAACAACAGAAATGTCTTGGCTTTGATTTGCTTATTTGTACTGGACACTGCTCTTAGGGGCAGTTGGAAACATAATATCCTACCGCAGGGCGCTCTCGCTTCGTCCAAAACGTAACGGCACTAGGCTCGAAAAGACCTCGCCAAGAGCCGACGTTTTGCAAGACCTGCTTGTAGGAAATTATATTCCCAACCGCCTGTAATAAAACGATAAGGGGTACAAATAAGCAAATCATCTTCTATCTTTCCGTTGTTGTCCGGTACAATTATTTCATCAGCTTCTGCAAGGTAACAACCAGTTCATCAATGACTTCATAATTGCCCTCTCGGATGTCTCTGGCCACACAGCCCTTGATATGGCTGGCCAACAGCTCCTTGTTGAAGGCATTTATCGCCGCATTTACTGCTGCCGACTGTACCAGAATATCCGCACAGTAGGCATCCTTCTCCAGCATATTGCGGATACCGCGAATCTGCCCCTCGATACGATTCAGCCGGTTGATCAGCTTCTTCTGCTCCTGCAATTCACGTTTGGTAGTTTTCTCGCAGCAACAGGTCTTTTTATCTTCACTCATGATCTTCACTTCCTTTTCAATATACCCCACGGGGGTATATTTATTGTAAGCCATTTTCATCCGATTTACAAGTGGGAATGTTTACAAATATGCAGATCTAAAGTAAAATTAACATTGAAAGGGGGCCTCATTATGTTTAAGATATTTCATAAAAAACCTACCAAATCAAGCTTTTTCTTTGCTGGCAACCGTCCCCACATCCGTGTAGAAAACGAATTGGCAGGTATCAACAAAGAAGAGGCTGATAACGCCTTTAAACAATGCAAAAAAGAGTTCATTGATACCCTTTTACTGTCTCATGGCTTCTGTAAGTACAAAACCAGGGCCTATGTACGCATTAACCCTATTGGTTTACTGGAATACATTGATTTACAAAAGGAACACTACGGCGCCAGAACCTTTTGTATGAATTTCTCCGCCATGCCCCTCTATTGGCCCCATGAAGTACTGGTATTTACTTTTGGCCACCGTTTGGGCAACTATATATGTGGTAAGGATATTTGGTGGGATTATGCTTCAGAACAGGTAGCGCGAGTAAGCTTTCAGAATGTGGCAAAGGCTATGGAGCAATATGTCCTACCCTGATTTGGAGAAATTTCCACAGAGGAAGGATATCGTGAGAAGCTTTCCGACTATTGGAATAAACGATTCGCCGCAGAATGGCTGGATGCCCTTGAGAATACTGCTGATAAAGAAACTTTCATTACCCAGAGTAGCATTACTCATGGATTACCTAAGAAAATTCAGCAAAGAAGGTTGGACTAAACTCAACCATCGATAGAATTTAACTCATAAATTCCCTTCGGCAGTTATTGTTTGCCACCCGACTTACAGGCTATTATAAAAAGAGGATAACGCACTAGCACAATTTCCTATAATAAAAATGGAGGGTATTCAAAATGCTTAACAGTACAAAAATCGGTAATTTTATAATGGCAAAACGCAAAACTTTAGGTCTAACCCAACAGCAATTAGCAGATAAGCTGAATGTTTCCTTTCAGGCTGTATCCAAGTGGGAAAACGGCACCACTTATCCTAATATTGAAATATTAAGGGATTTAGCTATTGTTTTGGAGGTATCCGTAGATGAAATTCTGGCCGGAAGTGACAAGGATGTGGACGGCTTATCCTACAGCAAGGCCGGTATTGATATTACATATACTGATACCATCAAAAAAGAAATGGCCAAACATCTGGAAACCAAGGATCCTCGGGTTTTGAACGGTTTAGGTCCCTTTGCTTCCTTGTATGATATTAATTTTCCCAATATCACAAATCCTGTTTTGGTCTTAAAGTCTGAAGAGCCCGGCTCCAAACAGAAGCTGGCTATGGAGTACGGATATACTGAGTCTATTTGCCACGATATGATAAATCATCTGGTAAATGATATTGTGGTGATGGGTGCCAAACCTCTGGCCGTGTTGGATACCATCGTATGCGGCAATGCAGAAAAGGACACCATTAAAGCCTTGGTTAAAGGTGTTTCTGAAGCCTGTCAGGAAAATGAATGCTCTCTTGTAGGCGGCGAGACCTCCATTCAGCCTCTTGTCGTGGAATCCGGCGTTTATGTACTGACCTCCAGCATTGCAGGTATCGTGGAGAAATCAAAGGTAATTGATGGCTCTGCCATAAAAGACGGGGATGCCGTATTAGCCATCGCTTCCAACGGATTACATACTAACGGCTACTCTTTGGTCCGTTTACTGATGGACAAGATGCCGCAAATTAAGTTAGATAAAATAGATGGTCTCACCTTTATCGAGCAGATTATGAAGCCCCATACCCCTTATTACAAATCCATCAAGGGGTTGTTTGACCGGAATGTGATTCACGGCATGGCACATATTACCGGAGGTGGTATAGAAGGAAACCTTTGCAGAGTGATTCCGGATGGACTATATGCAAAAATAGATTTGTCAAAAGTGAAGGTTCTGAATATCTTCAAATATATCCGAAATAACGGCAATATCAGCGATGAAGAAATGCTACGTACCTTTAACTGCGGCGTGGGCTTCAACCTGGTAGTCCCGCAGAAATATAAGGCTGCCGTTATGAAACATGTTAAGCAATTCTACGATTGCTATGAAATCGGAACCATTGAAACGGGTGGGGCTAAAGTAAAATTTGAAAATCGTATAAATTGGTTGTAGTCTGGAAACTCAGATTTAATCAAGGAACTCAAATTGATTTGAGTTCCTTTTACAAACCACACTATCCTCGCTCATCAATGATGATGATGGTGATGATGCCCCGCTGATGCCTCAAACTCCACATGGCAATGCTCTTCGTAGCAAGCTTCATCCTTTCCCTCAAGCTCCAGGGTCACATGGCTGATGCCGTGCTCCTTTAACTCTTCTCGGATTTTTTCTTTCATAACATGGGCATTTTCTTCGGTCACCACATGCATCGTTGCATAATTATTATGACCGTCCATGCTCCAGATATGGATGTGATGCACACCCAACACTCCCTCTATTTCCGAAACATGTTCTTCAATCTCTTCCACTGAAACGCCGTGTGGTGTTTTCTCCAGGAACAAATCCAACACTTCTTTCAGGTTCTTCATTGCATTTGTTAAAATAAACAGAGCAACCAGAATTGACATAATCGGATCCAGAATAGAAATGTCTGTAAAGCGCATAATAACCGCTCCAATCAGCACAACTACCCATCCAAGGACATCTTCCAGCATATGAAGATTTACAGCCTTCTGATTCAGCGAATCGCCTTCCTTCGTCAGGTAAGCTGCGCCAAAATTAATGACGACACCGATGACTGCAAACAAAATCATTCCGTTATAATTAATATCCACCGGTTCAATGATTCGGTTTACCGCATTATAAATAACCATCACAGAGCCAAACAGCAAAATCAAAGTAGTAATGACACTACCGATTACGGAATATCTTGCATATCCATAAGTGTAGGTTGCATCCGGCTGTTTCTTGCTCTTCTTCTCCAGAAAATACGAAATACCGATGCTGATGGCATCTCCTATATCATGAATGGAATCGGAAACGATAGCTACACTGTTTGTGAGGGTTCCTCCAATAAATTCAAAAATCGAAAATGACAAATTCAATATAAAAGCGACTAAAATATTTTTTTCTGTTTTCATGGCTTTATCTCCTTCCAAAGTATCTCATTATGTGTTTTTGCAAAATATATGTACCCGCTGTCTTGTTGCATGAACAACGGAGCATTTATTCATATATCATATGAACATTTAATCATATGTTAAAGTGTTTGTCAATACCTTTTTTCATTTTCACACATAAATGTTGATATAGTAAAAGCCTCGGGCGAATCACCCGAGGCTTTCAACTTCTTTAAAGAATATGCAACGGTCCAAAGCAGGCTTCCGCATCCATTCCATTTACGGTAGGATGATAATAATAGTACTCATCTTCCTCCTCGCTTGGCCAATCAATATATAGTCTGCAGTACCGGCCATCCCCGGTTTTTGCATCCTCATAAGTTTTACGATCAGTACGGATAAAGGTAAACTCTGTTCCCGCCGGGAAGGTATAGGTGGTTCCGAGAAGATTTCCCTCCTCATCCACCAACTGCGCCGTGATGTCCACTAATGAAATATAGTCATAATCATTAACATAGTGAGTTCGATCAATGCTGTGCACTTCCTCATAAGATACCGGCATACCGTCGGTTCCCACGTAACACTCATACTCCATCCAATGGCTTTCAAACATATATACATATTCTCTCACAACAAAACGATTGGGGTCCGTGAAATCCAGCAATTCCACATCTGCTTCACCTACATGCTTTACAGAATGATCCGTAATCTCAAATACATCCACACACTCGTAATCACTATCCCAGTACTGGTCAATATACAGATAATATTTTCCATCTTTCCTGACTAAATATACACTATCAAAATATGCTGCATAATCATCCCGGTAAAAGCAATAATTATCATTTACCATGATATTATACCTATAATCTTCACACCATAATGTGATATAATCTTCCTTTCCGTCCCCGTATAGATCTATAACGAATACATTTTCGTTATTCTTCCAATTGGTTAACAAACGGATATAATCCCCCTCCGGTTCCTCAAAAAAGTGCTCACATTCATCAGGAAAATAGTTTCCGGTAAAAACATCCGGATATTCTTCATAAGCAACCAATATCTGTATTGGCTGGTCGGAATCCGTATCGGTAAAATAAACAGAAACTCCTTTGTATCCCAGCGTCCAGATTAAGTTTTCCTCTACCAAATCCTGTGCATCATAGGTAAAGGTAGGATGATTCTCTTGCAGCTCGGTTTCCAAGATAGTCATCAAATCCGTTCCGCTCTTAAAAATATCCCCTAAAGTCAGTTCCTTTCCACTTTGGACATCCCGGTTCACTGCTTCAAAATAGCTACGCTCTCCTCTTTTATCCTCATGGAAATAATCCCTGTTCAACACGGAAAAAACTTCTTTGTCCGTACGGACCGGATATAAATCCCTTACGAATTCGTAAATAGCATCCGATTCCGTCGAACCATCCTCCGGATAATCCTCCTCTGCCATTTGTACCAGTCGTTCAAGCTGTTCTTTCGAATTCTCTACCTGCTTTGTATTAAAATCTTCTATTACTTCAGCCAATGCCGGATACGTATTCTCCTTTGCAGTGAGAATCTCATACTCTGCATCTGCGCTAAATAAATAGCGTTCCAGTTCCGTTTGGTAACGGTAAGGTTGATGCGCCCATTCTTCCTCCACCCACACCGACAGAGCCTCACCTGCCGGCTTCAAAGCGCTTTCATCGGTTTCCAAATCCTCTATGGTCTCCTGAATAGAAGCTGTCTCCTCTTTTGACTCTTCTGTGACTATATTATCTACATCCTTAGTTTCGCCCTTATCTGCGTTCCCACAGGCGCTCAGTCCTAACAGCACACCGGTTAATAATAGTGCTAGTAATCTCTTTCTCATATTCTCCACCCTCTAAACAATCTCTCTTTTACTTACCCTGCAAATCCCAATATACCAAAACAGGTTTCGGCATCCAATCCATTTACGGTAGGATGATAATCACATTCCCCTGCCGGTTCGGTGTACAGTCTGCAGTATTTACCGTCTCCTGTCTTTGCATCTACATAGGTCTCCCCGTCTGTTCTTATAAGCGTAAACTCAGTTCCTGACGGAAAGGTATAGGTGGTTCCCAGCTGATTACCCTGCTCATCCACTAACTCTGCAGGAATATCCACACGGGAAATATAATCATAGGTTCTTTCATCTTCTCGAGGTTCAATGTTATATACACCCTTACTTAAAGCAGGTTCTCCATTCGTTCCTATATAGCAATCCGCTTCCACATGTTTAGACATCAGCATATTCATATAATCTCTTATCACAAAATGCTTGGGATCTGTAAAGTTCTCTAATTCTCCTCCTCGTTTACCAAGATACATTATAGAATCCGGTGAGATCACAAACATCTCTATAGTCCTAATATCATTATCATAGTACATCTGCAAGTACAGATAATAACTATCATCATTTTTTACCAGATATGCTTCGCCGAAATAAAAGGAATCCAAAAGGAAAGTATGGTCATTCATATTTATCCTATACTCATCCGCACTATAGGGTGCAATCTGAATATAATCCTCAGTACCGTCACCATATAAATCGACTACAGATACATTTTTAAAATCCATACCATCTGTTAACAAGTGAATATAATCTCCTTCCGGCTCTACGAAGGAATCCTTAGGCAAATAATTCACATAGTCACTTACAAAAAATTGAGGATATTCACTATAGGGTATGGTTATCTGCAAAGTATCCTTCGTGGTCCATCCTATATCTTCTCCTGTAAAATGAACGGAAAGTCCTTTATATCCCAGTGTCCATGCAAGTCCTTTTTCCCCGTCATTTCCGGTGGGCTGAACAGACGCTTGTACAAGACTGTTCAAGGCAACTGAATCATACTCCACATTCAGATAGGTATCTTCCAACTCGTTTTCCAGGATTCCGCTCAATTGGCTTACATCTGTGACAATATCGGATAGTGGTATTTCTTTTCCGCTTTTTACATCCAGATTGATGGATTCAAAACAGTAGCTCTCGTTTCCTTCCCCTTCATAAATGTAATCTCTTTCTAACACTGACAAAACTAATTCATCCGCACGGGAAGGAATCAGTTTGCTCTCATATTTGTATGGTATTGCAAAATGCTCCTTGCCATATTCCTTAAAGTCAGCATCTGCTTTCTCTTTAAGCTTTTCATACCGCTCCGCTTGCTTTGCCTGAAAGGAGGAAATCGCATCCGCTAATGCAGAATACTCCGCATTATTTATGAAAATACTATCATAGTTACCATTCATTAATAAATAGTGTGTTTCCGGTTCGTAATAATAGTCATATATGTCTTCCATCTCAACCGACAAAGCTACATCGGGAATCTGTACCGGTATTTCTTCCGGTATTTCCTCTTTTGAGGCTTCCGGCATCTCCTCCGTAGAAGCCGTCTCTTCCCCGGATTCTTCCGCACCTACAATAGGTGCCTGAGTAGCCTCTGGCGCCTCCTGCGTGGAAATGGTCGCCTCTTTTGATTCTTCTGTGGCAATACCACCCGCTTCCTTGCTTTCTTCCGTATCTGTGTTTCCGCAGGCGCTCAGTCCCAGCAACATACCACTTAATAATAATGCTAAAAATCTCTTTCTCATACACTCCGCCCTCTAAAAGTATCTTTTTCATTCAAAGCGTAGCACAATCTAATGGTACATGTCTATTCAGAAGTGCTTATGCATGATAATACACTTTAAACAGGACCAAGTTTCACTTAATGTGATCTGCCTTCAAATTCCACCACAATCCCTGAAATACAGGTGTCATCATATTTTGTACCCTTATACACATCCGTAATTTCAAAGAGGAACTTTGCTTCACAGCCATTCCCCACTCTCATGGCTACCTGTGACAAATCAATATACTGAGGCAACATGGTATCTTCCAGCGTAATGGTACCCATATATTCATCCATAAAATACAGCTTCATGCTCTTCACGCGGTTATTTTCCAGCCAGGTGGTTTCATCCTTAGCATAACCGTTTACAATGCACACTTCATTATAACGGAATATCGGATCTCCCCCACCAAAATACATTTCCCGGATTTCAATAATTTCTCCAATACCATCTCCCGGAACTCCTTCTGCCCAGGCATTCATACGATTTGCAGATTTCAGATTTTCTGCACCATAGGTTTGTGTGCCCTGCGGAGCCAACGAAGAAGATGCTGTTACTTTACAATAGTAATCATTACAGGCACACCAAGTGGAGCAACCGTCAGCCAATCGATCTTCATATCCGAAATATATGCCCCCTTCCATATCCACAGGGCAGGCAGGACTATCCTCCGTATATTCCTTAAAGCTTCCTATTTTCGGTACGGCAAACTGGTAGCTCCAGCCTTCCGGAATATTAGATTCATACGGGGTATCTCCATATACAATTGCCGTAACGCTGACAGAATAGACATATTCCTCATCATATATATCAAACCCTACCCCTAATAAAGAATTCTCGTCTCCACTGCTCAGAGGTAGTTTTAAAGCTTCCTTCTCTATCTTTTTAATCAATTGATCAGGATACGTATAATCACTTTGTCCAACCTGTACATCATCCCCGTTCACCTGCATTAAAAAGGATCCGGCGTACTCTGAAGTACCCCCCTCTCCTTCTGCTCTGTGGCGGATTGCCCGAATGGTATCCCCGTATTCCACAGTTTCCTTAACATTATTCCGTGCTGAATTTTTCTTGATTTCTAAAATAGTATACCGATACTTATCATCAAATAAATCTCTCTTGTGGTGATGCAATACAAACGCTTCCCCTACTGACCTTCCCAAAGCCTCCTTTATATTCCACTCCAAGGTATCCGCCGAAATCTCGAAATCATCATTATGAAACGGTACTGAAGTATTTTCCACCACAAACTCCACTTCCTCCATGTCAACCCATTGGTCGACGGCTTTCCGTTTTTTTACATTGCATTGAAGAAACTCACCGGACAGTTTGCATACATTTGTATCATCCGATACATAGGGCAAAAGCTGACTGTATTTCTCCTGATAAGCCTCCCCCATGGGTTGCTCAAACATATCTTCCGGAGTAATCACCTTGCTCTCCTGTTCTTTAGGAAATTCTACCATACAGGAATCCAAGGGCAGTCCGTTTATCGCAAAATAAGACTCATTCCCTTTCTGTACCTTTTCTATATAATACCTACAATACCTGCCATCATCCGTTTTCACATCATAATAAGTCATAAAGTCTGTATACATCAGCAGGAACTCCGTGCCTGCCGGAATATTATAAGTCCTTGCCAACCGATGGCCCTGCTCGTCCACCAGCTCCGCCGGAATATCCACAAGCGAAATATAATCATAGGTACGTTTTTTATCATACTGGATTAGCTTATATCTCTTCCTATCAAAATCCGGCAATCCGAAACAATTAACATAACATTCCACTTCCACCAAGCTTTCATCTATAAAATAGCGGACGATAAAGCTTTCCGGATCTTCAAATTCCATTAACTGACCATTAATAGAACCCTGATAAAAAACCAAACCCATATGAATCCAAAATACCTCAATACTCCGAACACGTGGAAAGTTATTATACTTTAGTTGCATGTATATATAATAATTTCCATCCTTTTTCACCAGAAATGCTTTGCTGAAATAGGTTGCATATTGTTCTAAGACATATTTCCGGTCATTTACGGATACGGCATATTGGTATGCGTCATCTATTGCCAATTCAATGGTGTCTTCCTTTCCGTCTTCATACAAATCCACCCGGAAATCCTTTGTTTCATCCGCCCAGTCAAACATAAGTTGTACATAGTCTGTGTCGGCATCCTCAGATGTATCCTCTGCCTTTGATTCCTGATTAACTTTTGTCTGCTCTGTAGCATCTGCTTCCGCATCTGTTACTTCTTCCGCCTTAGACTCCGTGGATGCAGTCTCCTCGTCTTGAGCCTCTTCGGTAGCTATATTGGTTGCTTCATTGGTTTCTTCCGTATCTGTGTTTCCGCAGGCACTAAGCGCCAACAAGAAACCGGCTAATAGGAATACAAATAATCTCTTTCTCATTTACTCTGCCTCCCCAAAATCTCTTAAAAATATATCTAACTCTTTTGAATGGATTCTGTATATTCTTAAAATAGCATTTTTGGTTGTCATTTGTCAACCTCTTTCTATAGTCTACTTCCTGCCGATATACACCGCATGCCCGCACATCTCCACGATAGCCTTATCCTCCGCGGTCTCCTCAATACACTTCATAACCTCTGCAAACACCACCTCATCCTCAATGGCGTATATTTTATCTTCCTTTTCATACGCAAAGCCTCGAATAGACCGTATACACTCACGTTCAAAGTGACATGCTCCAAACATTTCCTCCATCTCGGAAGCGGTAGCATAATAACCCTCCTGAAAGCCTCTGGAAGCCATATTGTGAAACCGTCCCGTGGAAAATACTTCCTCAATGGTATGTGCGCCTACCTGTTCCGGATCCCAAAGGTATCGTTCCACTATAGCAATGCTTCCCGCCAATCTGGGGATAAACCCTGCTACAACCACCCCGCCCGGTTTCAAAACTCTGCGAATCTCTGATACAAAGGCTTCTCTCTCTTCTCTTTCTGTCAAATGATAGAAGGGTCCCAGTGCAATAACCGCATCAAAGAAACCATCCTCATACCGGCTCATATCTGTGGCATTTACCACATCAATGGATATCATATTTTCCACATTTTCTGCTGCTTTTTGCTCTCTGGCCTGCTCTATCAAACGCTCTGACAAATCCCCCAAATACACCTGATATCCGGCCTTTGCCAAAGGAAAAGCATACGCACCGGCACCACCGCCGATGTCCAATACCTTTCCCTTTTCCGGCAAGTATTTCTTCAAAATACCCATGGTCATTTCATATTCCATACGTCCGCTATTGTCCCTGGAAAGCCTTTTTTTCTCATCAAATACACTATAATATCCTTTTACCTTTTCAAAATCTGTCATAATCTAATCTCCTTTCTTATACCAATAAAACTAAAACAAAAAACGCACCGGTCCAAAACCCGGTGCGAAACTAATACGAAAATATAAAAATTACGCTTACATTCTCACATTTATGCACCGAATTAAGAGACCTATCAGCTCAGACCAGTGCATCAATGCGCTTCGTCCTTTGCCTCTACGTCCATAACACAGATAAGCATAAAGTTAACTGTAAGCTCTTCATCATCATCTTCTACTCCTTTTATTCTTCCTTGCAAGTTAGTGTTAATCTATCACTATCCCTACTGTCTGTCAACAAAAATCTTTACAAATCTCCTTCAAACCACTAAAATAATTTAAAAATATCCATTTGTTTAGAAACAGGGGAGGATAAAACATGGCTAATCTACTCATCGTATGCGGCCCTCAGGCCGTAGGAAAAATGACTGTTGCTGAAAGCTTAAGAGACAAACTGAAATATAACTTAATGATGAATCACGACAGTATCGAAATATCGGACCGGATTTTCGGCCTTGCTACTCCGGCACAAAAGGAATTTAGCCGGACTTTTCGCGCCAAAGCTTTTGAGCTGGCGGTAACACACAATGTGGACTTACTGTTTACCTATGTCTGCGCCTTTGAAATGCCCGAAGAAAGAGAGTATCTCAACGGACTGGCAGCACAATTCGAAGCAGACGGCGGCAATTTCTACTTCGTAGAGCTAAGTGCGGACCTGGAAACCCGAATCACACGGAACGAAACTCCCCACCGCATGGAGCGCAAGCCCTCCAAGCGGGATATTGCTTGGAGTAAAGCAAATCTTCTTAAAGACACCACCAACCATCAGCTTAATTCTGCAGAAGGGGAATACTGGTTTAAGAATCATCTGAAAATCGACAATACCAATTTGGAACCGGACCAGGTAGCTGATATGGTGATTGAACATTTCCACCTGACCGCCAATGAAAAAGAAGAAAAAGAATATCGATTTGGTGTGTAAATTAGACTTGACAATCCTTTATCTTCACTGTATACTGACTCAAAAGCGATGAAAAGAGATAGTACTTCTTTTGGAAAGCACAGAGAGAAGCCGGTTGGTGCGAGGCTTTATGGAAGAAAGGAGGAACCCGTCTTGGAGCTGTATACCGAACACATCTGTGTAAGGCTATACTGGGTGCGCCCATTACAGCGTCAGAGTATCGACCATAAGTCCGTACTTGTTGAGGCCGATAAGTGAAATAAGTTCACTTTTCCTTCAGACATTTAACCGACAGTTTCGGTGTAATGCCTGGGATAATGCGAATTATCGGTGAATCAGGGTGGTAACACGAAGCTTAGGCTCTCGTCCTTGAAATCTTTCAGGGAGGAGGGCTTTTTTGTTTTATTAATTACTATTCAGGAACTGTTATTTATTCCATAACTTTATTTAAGAAAGGAAGTGTATTATCATGAAATATGATTGTGAACTGGTTGGTAAAATCGGTTCTATGGCTTTAATCAACCGTGAACTGAATGAATTGGATTATAACGCTTTTAGCAGAATAGGTAAATACTTACGTCCCGGATATGTCTGGGTCAGCTCCGGTGCGGTAGAAATCGGCAAAATAGATTATTTCAACAGGCAAAATACATATCTATCCCACGAAAATGACATTGCCAAATCCCTATATGCTTCTCAGGGACAATGTATATTAATGGAAAACTACCGAAGATTTATAAATCCGGACTACTCCATGAGGCAGATTCTTTTGGAACACAGCCACTTCAATGACAAAGAAAAGAGTACATATATCAAAACCCTTTTATTAGAATCTATGAAGCAAAAAGCCATACCCATTATTAACTATAATGATTCCGTCAGTAATGATGAAATACTAAAAGTGGAATTGCTTGAAATGCGCAAAAAGCAGGAAACCGTTGCAGAATGCATCGACAATGATGAAACTGCCTCCAGACTTTCTGTGTTGCTTAAGTCCAAGTACCTTCTGATACTTACTTCTTCAGAAGGATTGCTGCAAAATCCTCAGGATGAGACTTCTCTCATTAAAACCGTCGAAGGCAAAAACACAGAAGAATTATTGGAACATATCAACGAGCTTATGGGGTATTGCGATGGTGCCAGTCGTAAAGGTGCAAACGGTATGCTGGCTAAGCTTCAGTACATTCGGGGGCCCATAGAAAACGGAACTACAGTTATTATCGGAAGCTCCGCGTATTCCATCCCTGATTTGCTAAACGGAACAGTCAATCGAACCATTTTTCAGGTACGCTAAATAAGTCAACGAAAGGAGAATCTCTATGAAACAACATATTATCAATAGCTACGAAAGCTCTCTTGAGGAGACTCGTTTAACCAGTAACAACGCACGCAGAATTGAGTTCCTGAATACCACCAGAGTTCTGGATGAATTACTGGATGGCAAGAAAAAGATACTGGACTGCGCTGCAGGAACCGGAATTTATGCTTTCTATTTGGCGGATAAAGGGCATGAGGTCACTGCCACAGATCTGACTCCCAGACATGTAGAAGTCATCAATCAGACTTTGACAGAAAAGTCCTATAACATGACCACTGCTGTTATGGATGCCACGGACATGAGTCACTTTGCCGATGAAACCTTTGATGTGGTATTAAATATGGGGCCTTTTTACCATTTAATCGATGAAGAACAACGCCAGAAGTGTCTGGCGGAATCCATCCGTGTTTTAAAGAAAGGGGGATTGCTTTTTACTGCTTATATTCCCCGATTTTACGTATTTCAGTATGTTGCTCTCAGCAATAAGAATTTTCTGGATGCAAAGCTTTCCCGGCAAATTGTAACTACCGGTGTCCTCCACCACGATGACGAAAAATGCTTCTGGACAGATACCTACTATGCCACCAAGGAAGAAATGGAACAGCTTTATGAGGATTATGGTTTGGAAATTGCAGACCACTTTGCCCAAGATGGATTGACACCTACTTTTGCTGCTACTGTAGATAACTGGACAGAAGAAGAATTCAAAATCTGGTGTGACTACCACTATAGCGTATGCCGGGAGCAATCTCTACTCGGTGCCAGCAACCATGTGATTATTGTGGGAAAGAAGTGATTCGGGATGTGACAAATAAATTATAGAAAGGCAAGTATAAAAGATGTTGACCAACTAGTAGAATTAAGAAAAAAACTAATTTTCTTCAAGAATCAGTGAAATACCATACTCCAAGGTTTCTGCATCCAGCATACCTGAAGCATAAGCAATCACTTCGCCCTCCGCACTAATAAAAAAGGTAGTAGGAATGGCACTGACACCATAAGTATAGGAGCCCTGCATATCCATGGTATCAAAATACACCGGCATGGTATAGCCTTCTTTCTCCATATACTTACTTGCAGTATCCACAGTTTCCTGGTGACCATCTGTCATATTTAGCAGAATGAACTGCACATCATCTCCATACTTCTCAAAGGCTGCCTGGAAATCAGGCAGTTCTGCTTTACAGGGACCGCACCAGCTGGCCCAAAAATTTAAAATAATTGGCTTACCTTTGAAATCCAGCAAATGTATCTCTTCTCCGGATTTATTGGTCATGATAAAATCCATGGCCATACTTTTTTGCTTTTCTTCCCCGGACTCTTCCGGTGACTGGGATGTCTGGGGCTCGGCAGTTTCTTCCTTGGATGTGGTACTATCTGTAGCCCCCGAAATCGTACCACCTACGTTATTCTCCACCACCAGATTCTGCTCCGGTTTATACTCCACTGCCAGATTTTGATACAATACGAACACCCCTGCCATGAATCCCACAAAGAAGATGATGGCTAGGACTAATTTTACATACTTATTCATTGTTGTTCTCCGTTATTCTTTCAATACCCGGTTGCTTGGGTGTACCCTAAATCAATTGCCTATTCAAAATTCTACATGACACGCCCAAGCAACCTAAGCCTATATCATTACACACTTAATAATCGCATCATATAGCCGAAGGTGCCGGTCATCATCAGTATCCCCATCAGTATGAGAAAGATACCACACACCAGATTAATCACCCGGTAGTGACTTTTGATAACCTGAAAGGTGGATTTCAGCCGGTCAATCAGCAGGGCACTGATGAAAAAAGGAATGCCCAGTCCGGCAGAATACAGCACCAGCATTATAATACCTGCTACCATGGTTCCACGTCTGGAAGCCATCATCAAAGCAGAACCTAAAAATGCACCTACGCAGGGAGTATAGCCAATGGCAAAAACCATACCAAACAGTACTGATGTGGTAAAATGAATCTTCTGTATCTGCACCTGCAGCTTCTTTGTACTGTTTAAAAAACCGATACGTATAATACCTGTAAAATTCAAGCCCAGTAGCACTACAATACCACCGGTTATGATATTCACTGCTGCCTCATACTTTTGTAAAAGTCCACCCAGGGCTCCTGCAAAAGCACCCAGAAGCACAAAGATTATAGTAAAACCCAGTATAAACCCACAAGCATTGACCGCTGTTTTTCTTTTATCATTTTCACCATTAGCAAAATAGGATATATACAGGGGGAGCATAGGCAATATACAGGGGGATATGAAGGTGATAATCCCTTCTAAAAATGCCACAAAATAACTCAATTCTTAATTCCTTTCTATAACTCAAACCGGTTGCCTGTATTGTTCAGGATGAATTGCTCTTTGAAGGTTTCTCTGGCCAGAGCGATTCCCTGCTCTCCGGTGCAGTGAGACACTGCCACACATTGTATCCCAAACTCCCGAAAGACTTCCATGGTTTCTCTCAGTCTTTCCTCGTCCGCCTCCATCAAGTGGGTTCCTCCCAGTACTGCATATATGTGGTCATCTACCCGTTCAGACACCGCCTGCAAAATATTACAGATTCCTACATGGGAACAGCCTACGATAAGCACCAGACCCTTGCTTGTGCGAAGCCCCAACGCTATTTCCTCCCGGAATTCATCCCTGATGCAGTTCTCTCCCTGAGGCAGTACAAACTTTTCATTCATCTTCTCAAACCCGGAAACAGCGGGAAAATTCTTAAAAATCAGTATCTTTTCAGAAAGATTGGTGACATCCTCTGTTACTATGTGCAAATCAATCTTTTGAGCTTTTAGATCTTCTTCTGTAAAAGGATTCCCGTTATAACGGTAGGTTCCGTCGGAAAGATGTTTATATTTGGATGTAAAAAATCCTTCTCCCACATAAAAGGGTATGGGGTGCTCTATTTCTGACAAAACTGTCATTACTCCGCCACTATGATCATAATGACCATGACTAATCATAATATCATCTAAATCTTTAAGATTTATCCCTAAATCAGCCGCATTTTTTATAAAATCACCGGTTTGACCTGTATCAAACAAAATTTGCCTTCCATCAAATTCAATATGTAATGAAAGTCCATGCTCTGCCAAAAGCTTTCCCTTTTCATCCGGCATATTTTCAATGAGGGTGCTAATCCTAAGCTCACCGTTTATCCGCATTACTTAAAATATCCTCCGATTTTATCCCCAATAGTGTTTAGCACTTCAATAGCTTTCTTTAGTTTATCCACTCCATTGTTTAGATTTTCTAAAGCTTGGGTTAGCTCTTCTGTATCCAGACCATCGATAGCAGCATTGATTGCTTTTACATCCAACTGGCTTAACTGCTGGGACAGCTTAGTCCAATCCACATTATCAATATTGTCATTAAGCATTTCCCAATCCACTGCCTGTATAGCTTTCAAGGTCTCCTTTAAGGTATCATTCAACACATCCATATCCAAAAGTGCCATCTGCTTCACTGCTGCTTCTATCTCCTCGGTATGCTCTTTTATATCCTCATCATACTTCTTCAGCTGCCATTCATACTCCTGCGTCTTTTGATAAAACAAAAAGCCTCCTATCAGCACTACCACCATCAGCAAACAACCGATGACAGATAATACTCTAGTCCATAACAACTGCCTCTGCAACTTCTTCAACATTTTTTCATCCATAATAACCCCCCTCTTCATCTACAACAGTTTCTCTAACACTTCTCCAATCTCCCACGCCACTGCCAGCTTGTAGGCCAGCCTGGTAGGCTGAGGTGAAAGCTCTACTAAAAATACTTCTTCATGCCCCTGAAAGTCTATAGCAAAATATATCTGACCGGGTACGGAAGCCTCCGGATTAGCAGAGTCCACATTCCCCATGGTGCCTGTCACACCGATACTAATGTCTGCTCCATAGGTGTTCCTGCAAGCTTTTGCCATGGCGGCCGCTGTTTCTCTGGAATATACGGTGTACTTTTCCAAGATTTCTTCCGGCACTCCCTGCATGATTTTGGCCTCATTACAGTAGGTTACAAAAGCACCCTTCAACACTGCAGAAGCCCCTTCCGTATCCGTAATCAGGGACGCAATCTGCCCGGAGGTGGCACTTTCCATGGTCGTAATGGTCAGTCCTTTTTGTATCAACGTTCGGGTGATGCGCTCATACATCTCCCGGATTTTTTGTTCATCGTATTGTTTTTTCATAAACTCTTAACCCACCAGTACCTCTGCCAACTGCTCCAGAGCCGGTACATCTGACTCTTTCATAGTGGATTTGATGGTCACTACCGGATCTACTATTTCCACTTCCTTCATGGTTTCTAAGATGCTGCGCATTGCTCTGGCTGCAGTAGGTCCCCAGGAGCCGTTTTCAATCAGGGCCACCTTACGCTTCTGGAAGGCCTTGCTTTGTAAGTGATGTAAGAAATCCTGCATACAGGGGAATACACCACCGTCATAGCTGGCTGCTGCCAGAACCAGACGATCATAGCGGAAGGCATCCTCGATAACCTCTGCCATATCTGCTCTTGCCAAATCATGAAGGCAAACCTTCACATCCTTTTCCTCCAACATTTCACCCAACTTCTTCGCTACCCGGGCAGTATTACCATGGATTGAGGCATAAGCGATTACTATACCTTCATTTTCCGCTCGATAACTGCTCCATGTATCATATAAGTTTATATAATATCCCAAGTCTTCCTTCAAAACAGGTCCGTGCAAAGGACAAATGCACTGAATATCCAGACCTGCTGCCTTTTTCAAAAGGGTCTGTACCGGCGCACCATATTTGCCTACAATATTGAAATAATATCTTCTGGCTTCACAAACCCATCCATCTGATTCTGTCAGGCTTAAAGCTCCAAACTTACCAAAACCGTCTGCAGAAAACAGCACCTTTTCCTTAGATTCATAGGTTACCATTACCTCCGGCCAATGCACCATGGGTGCCATGAAAAAGCTTAAAGTATGCTCACCCAGATTCAACGAATCGCCCTCTTTTACTGTGAGCGTGCCTACATTGGGCGGCAACTCAAAAAACTGGGGCAGCATGGCAAAGGTCTTGGCATTGCCCACCAAAACCACCTCCGGAAACAGCTCCAGCATACGGGCAATACTACCAGCATGATCCGGTTCCAGGTGCTGAATCACCAGATAATCCACCTTACGGCCATTAAGCACCACCAGCAGATTCTCCTCCCATTCCTTCTGCCCCCTCTTATCCACCGTATCCATCACTGCTACCACATCATCCAAAATCACATATGAATTGTAAGAAATTCCCTCCGGCACCACATACTGACTCTCAAATAAATCTATGGTGGTATCATCAACCCCAATATACTTAATTTTTTCTGTAATCTCTACCTGCATCCTTTTCTCCTTCCAAAGCTTGTCTATAGTATATACCAAACTATGCGTCTTCATCATATTATCAGATATTACAAGTATAAATTATTCTGTCTTAAAACTCAATTGGAATTACATGGATTCCCATACAATTCCATATAAAAGCTCTGTTATCTTCATTCTCTTATATATGAGCGGTCCAACCCAGGTATCCCTGCTTCGTCCGATAAATAACGTTCCACTTTCATATGTAAATCGTATTTTTCACGCAATTGTACAATCTCCTGCATCATGGGCGAATGGTGATGGTCATCCAAAGCCTCCTGATTTACCCAGCTGTCAATTAAAAGTACGGTTTCGCAATCCTCCAGAGGATAGAAATACTCATATCGAAGATTCCCTTCTTTACTGCGAATCCTATCCACAATCCCGCTTGAAAGCATTTCTTCTGCAAATCTTTTTGCATTTCCATTTATCCCTGAATAATATATATTTACTGTAATCATTTCCTGTCTCCTCTGCCAAAAACCACACCGGCTCTCCACATTGCTACCATCATTAACACAAAAAATACCAATAAGTAAATTGGGAAAATTCCCATACCTAAAAACTGTCCCAATACACTACACAGTACCGGCATAGTCATAATGGCGATACTGGACACTGCCATCTGGGTTCCGATAATAGCAGGGGACAACTCTTCCCCAAAGTTTTCCGGAGTCAGATAACTAAAGTTAGGAAATAAGGGGCCATTTCCCAGTCCTACCATAAATAAAGCGACCCCCGCAAGTACACCACCTATAGGCAGACACAGCAACACCAGTGCAACGCCCATCACTACTTGCCCGATTTTCACAATGGTCCAGCTATGCAGCTTGGTTGCCACCACACCGGATAGGAATCTTCCAAGAGCCATTCCCACATAATAAAAAGTAATCACTTCTGCAGCCTTTTCTACTGCAAGACCTTTGTGTTCTACTAAAAAAGTACTTCCCCAGGAGCCACAGGTACATTCAATGGTACAAGAACAGATAAACAAACTCCACATAACCTTTACCCCGGGAATCTTGGCTATTTCCTTCAATGACAGTTCCTTTACCTCCTGCTCCTCTTCCCCGGTTTCTTTACCATGAGCCTTACTCCATAGTGGAAGTGTTGCAAATAACACCACTGCAATAAAGACCTGAATTCCTACTGCAATACGATATCCTCCCCGCCATCCGCTTTCCCCATTCAGAACCAGGGACAATATATAGGGGCTCACGGAAATACCCACGCCATAGAAACAATGCAGGAAACTCATCTGCGTAGCCGAATAATGCAATGCCACATAATTGTTTAAGGCAGTATCAATGGCACCTGCCCCCAGTCCCAAAGGAAGAGCACACAGGCACATGGGTAAGTAGCTTCCGGTAAAAGACATTATCAAAAGAGCTACCGCTGTTAGTGCCGTACTGAATGCAGTCACCTTATTGGTACCGAACCGATTTATGACCTTAGCACTACTCAGACTGGAAATAGTAGTACCCAAAAAGGAAAGCACTGTTAAGAAGCTTCCAAAAGATAGTGGCAAATTATACTCTGTATAAATTGCCGGCCACGCCGCCCCAAACAAAGAATCCGGTAACCCCAAACCAATAAATGCCAGATAAATAACTGCTAATAATAATGTTGCCATATTGCCTCCTGGACTCTAAAAATAATCTGCTCTGTTTTTACACTTTCTTCCTTATACCTATCACACATATGGATGCTGCTGTACCTTCTGACAAATTTGACACAGCCTCCGCCAATGTATCATAGGGTCCATGACTTACAAACACAATCCTGCCCTGATCATCCGGACCGGTACGATAATCATTATGTACATGGAACTTTCCCTCTTCATCCTTAGAAATATTTACGGTATGCATGCCATCAAATATGTCTTGACCATTGTTATAGGAAAATACAATCACGGTATCGCTTTCCTCCCCTATGCGGCTTATGGACTTTTCCTTACGGGACCAGGTTTTTTTCACATGGTAACCTTTTCTTTTAAAATAAGGCTTTACGGCCTGGGGCGCCACACCCCATAAACCACCTCGTACGGCACCACGACGCTCAAAATGGCTAATCAGCTCTGCCAGCTCACCACTTGATAACTCTTTTCCCAAACTCAATAGGGCGTTATAAACCGCAATAATTTCACAGCCTCCATAGGACATGGTATAATCCCTTCCAAAGCTCACCTTCCGCCAAAGCCTCTGGTTCTCAATATAGGTACCGGGGCAGAAAAAGGGGACTCCTCCCTGTAATACGGCTTGTTCCTCCAGTAGCTTACTGTTCTCTATGAAGTTTTGCTCCACTTTCTCCTTGGACGTCCTTTGCACCATCTGCATAAACCCTATTACACCCGCCACCAGAAGGTTCGGTATGTAACGGGGCACAAAGGTTGCCAATCGATTCTTCCATGTTTTTTTCTCTGCCATGGTTCCTCCATACGCTAAATCAGCTTACTCCACTGTTCCTTCGTATTCTTATTTACTTCCACAATATTCAAGGTCATTACCTTCGCATAAAGGTCCGGGGCAATTTCTTGTAGAGGCTTACCCAGCCTTTCCACCCATCCCTGCAAGGCTTTTCCGGCTACATTTCTCCAGCGAATAATAGGGGAATCCATACAAATTTCCACCAGCTTCTGACCCTGCAAAGGATAGCGGTCCAAATACTGTACTGTCATATCTAATGCCACCTGACCTTCACCCAGCTTCAGACCCATAAGATTGCCCATTCCCTTGGAATACATGGCAGTTTCTGCTTTTTCCTCACAAAGTGCCACAAATTCCTCTACCATACATTCCTTCTGGAAGAAGTAATTACAGTATCTGTAATACTTGGTAAAATCCTCCTTCATCAGTTCCAGCAACTTGCCGGACACATCCTTGCCACATAAATTTGCCACCTGTATACTCTGCCAGGTATAGTCCTTTAAACCTGCTGCCAGCAGACTATCCACATCCAAAGAGTCTATAATCTCCTGAATCTTCTCACATACCTTGGTGGCATTCTCTATCTCTATTTCTTCATCCCCAAAATAATCATTGATTCTATCACATACCGCCACATAAGCAATTGCTTCTTCAGAAGCACCTGTTTTCAATACCTGCTCCACTTCCTTCAAGTACAACAGTGTCAACACTACCGGATGCTCTATAGCAGACATACCTGCACAGGGGCCTTCATCCAAAAGTCCATCCATGATTTCTGTGGCACCACGTAATTCCTCTGGAGACAGGCTGCCCTTCTGCAACCGTTCAAACAAATCTGCCTTTTCTGCACAAACCAGTCCCAGATATGCATTCAGAATAGAGTTTTTACAGCCATGGCAAAGCATCCACTGCTTCTTCTCCCCCGTATCTGCCTCCATCATTTCCACTACATTGATTTTGCCCCAGCCATACAGGTTACGAGCCAGTTCAAAATAACATTCCTGCTTCTGCTTTTCGGGCCATTCCTCCACACTCATCAGCACATAATCCGTAAAATCCTCACAATAACCCAAAGTCTTCAACATATGGCAAACCTGAGGGTTTTCTGAGAAATTAAATAATGCCAGCATGGTCAATCCCAGCTTTACTGTTTCTGCCTTTCTACCATTGGCTGCAAAGCAATAGGCCAGATTAGCCACCTTATCCGGATTCAGCTCCACCCGGTGATTCATAATCTCCTGTAAAAGAGAACCACGCATAGTAGCTGCCTTAAAGGTATCCGCCCTATTTACTTCAAAGTCCTGCAAAGCCTCTCCAAGAGACATTTTCACATACTGCTTTAATACAGGAACAAAAGAGGTCTTTTCACCCTTTCCACTACTGTGATGACTTAAAATACCCTCCATGGCGCCGGGTGCAAACAGTACTTCTCCGTCTTTTACTTCTGGTACAAAATCCTCCGGCAGTCTTCCGTCTCTCTGTATAATTTCTTCGATTCGTCTATAAATTGCTCTATTATCCATCTCCATATCTCTCTTTCTATCTTTTCTCATCGGTCTCATGTAACCCTATCTGTATTAGTATAACACATATTCTCCCAAAATCCGACTAGTATTTACATTAACTTTTATGGTATAGTAAAAACACTTACATATGGAGGTAACCAAGTTATTATGAAAAATAAAAAACGCATACTTTTGATTGCTTTTGCAGTGATTTTACTTCTGTTGATGCTACTATTGGCCTTCTTTGCCGGCAAAGCAGCAGGTAAAAAATATGGAGACGCTACTCTTAGCTCGGTAAATAAAGAAAACTCCCAACAGGGAAGTACGGATACTCCTACAGAACCGGAGCCTACTTCTGCTCCCCCTGTGGAGGTAACAGATACAAAAACTACTCCTGCGCCTGAGGAGAAGAAGCCTCAAGTAACGCAAGCCCCTCAGGCCACAGAGATTCCCCAAGCTACAAAACAGCCCGTTCCCGATGGTGCTTTGGAAGCGAAACCCACTGAAGAACCTACAACCGGTAATGATGAACAGGAAACTACCGAAACCGGAGAATTAATCGTATATATAGATTCCTTCAACTCCTGGGGTGACAATCCTGTGTTTCACCAGCTGACCGTTACCTTAACCAATACTATGGACAAGGATATCAACGGCTGGACCCTGCATATCAATGTGGGAGATGCCCAACTAACCGAAGGATGGGGTGGTAACTATAGCATCAAGGATGGTATCCTGACTGTTACCAATGTGGACTACAGCGCTATTGTACCTGCCGGCGGCACTCAGGAAATCGGCTGTATCCTGTCAGGTATTACCGGAGATTACTCCTACACTACCGAAATCAAGGGTACACAGGCTCCTACTGCCAATAATCAGAACCAGGGTAGCAACCAGCCACAGCAGAACCCTAATGCAGGTGGCAATCAGACCACTTCCAATCCGGGTGCGCTGGAGGTTCCGGAACCCACCACCGATGACTGGCTCCATGTGGAAGGTAACAAAATCGTAGATAAGGATGGAAAGCAGGTATGGCTTACCGGTGTCAATTGGTTTGGTTATAATACCGGCACCAATATTTTTGACGGTATCTGGAACTCTGACCTTAACACTTCCATCCAAAGCATTGCGGACCATGGCTTTAACCTGATTCGTATCCCCATGTCGGCGGAGCTGATTTTACAATGGAAAAACGGTCAGTACCCTACCGCGAACTTCAATAATGCTACCAACTATTATCTGGTGGGCATGAACAGTTTGGAGATTTTTGACTATATTATCGGACAGTTCCGTGCATGCGGTCTTAAGGTAATGATTGATATCCACTCTGCCAAAACTGACAGCATGGGTCATATGGCAAATACCTGGTACAATGGAGACATTACTACCGAGAAGTACCAGGAAGCATTGGTATGGCTGGCAGAACGATATGCTAAGGACGATACTATTATTGCCTATGACCTGAAAAATGAGCCTCACGGCAAGCCTTACGAACAGGACAAGGCTATCTGGAACGACTCCAAGGATAAAAACAACTGGAAATATATCGCAGAGCAGACCGCACTGAAAATACTGGAAAAAAACCCCAACGTACTGATTATGGTAGAGGGTACAGAAATCTACCCTATTGATATCAAAACCAATGGAGACTACTCCTCCACCAATGACAAGGATTATTATTTCAACTGGTGGGGAGGTAACTTACGAGGCGTGGCAGATTATCCCCTTAATCTGGGCAAGCATCAGGACCAGCTGGTATATTCTCCTCACGATTATGGTCCTACGGTTTATCAGCAACCCTGGTTCAAAGCCGGCTACAACTACGATTCCCTGTATAAGGATTGCTGGCACGATAACTGGCTCTACATCCATGAAAATGGCACCGCACCCTTGCTTATCGGCGAATGGGGGGGCTTTATGAGGGAGCCTAATTTAACCTGGATGACCCATATGCGAAGCCTGATCAAAAATTATCATCTCCACCACACCTTCTGGTGCTTTAACGCCAACTCCGGAGATACCGGTGGACTGGTGCTGGATGATTTCAAAACCTGGGATGAGGAAAAATACAATTTCGTGAAGGAAGTACTTTGGCAGGAAAACGGCAAATTCGTCGGACTAGACCACGAAATTCCTCTGGGAACTGCCGGTAACGGCATCACCTTAAGTGAAGCAGAAGGATTGAAATAGGTAAATTTTAATAAAAAGACTCATTAAAATACCTTTTTTGTCGATAACATAATGGGTGAAATACACAAATGTAAAAGGAGGTAAATAATCATGGTTAGTATTATTGGTTTTCTCATTTCACTTGTAATCGGCGGTATCTGCGGATGGTTAGCAGGTATTATTATGAAGACAGGTTACAGCCTACTCGTTAATGTTATTCTAGGTGTTATCGGTGGTGTAATCGGTGGAATCCTTTTAGGTTTTATCGGTTTGGGCATCGTAGGTGATATTATCAGAGGTGTAGTTGGTTCCTGCATAGTAATCGCTGTAGTAAGATTTATCAAGAAAAAATAGGACAACATAAAATACCGCCTATGCCCCCCCAGGTCATAGACGGTATTTTCTTGTGCTTCATTACTATCTCCCCCCGTAATGCTCACAAATCTTTGCTGCATCCTTCGCAGCTCCCCTCACAAGTGTTTCACTTGATGATTTTAGTATAAGTAATTTTTCCCAACAAATAAAGTCAAAAAAGTGCATATTAGCACCCATTATCGTGCAAATTTCTCACAATATTTTCTTTTTATGTCTATTTTTACACCATTGTCACCCTTTGACGCATCACGCGGTTGACACACCTCTTTCATGTAGTTATATTAACTACATGTGGTATTTTGTGATGAGGTTTGAAAGTAAAATGAAACAACAGGTGACTTATTATAATGACGAATTTTCCACAGCTGTCATAACCCCTAAAGAAATAAATGGTGACTACAAATATATATATTCCGGACCCTGGAAGAAATTTACTCATTTCTTCTGGTACCGTATCATTGCTACGCCCCAACTATATCAACGCCGGTGTGCTTTTGTTTAATCTGGCAGAAATGAAGCAGACCGGACTTTTACAGAAAGCAAGAGAATTAATCAAGACCAAAAAGCTAACATTTGCAGACCAAAGTGCCATTTACCGCTCTACCACCTGCAAAAAAATGCTCCCACAGAGGTTCAATGACCAAAAATTTCTGCATAAGCATACAGTGATAACAAATGCTTCTAAAGCCTTTTGATACAAGGCCTATATTTTGCATGTGGATATTGAGCCGAAGATGCAGGAACAGATAAAAACCATGTGTGAAGAGTATTTTGAGATTTCCTTTGTGAATGTGAAGAGCTATCTGGACACCGTAAGTGACAGCTTACCTATAAGGGATTATTATTCTAAAACCACCTATTACCGCATGTTTATTGCGGAAATGTTTCCGGAATATGACAAGGCTGTTTATATCGACAGCGATACCATCGTGCTTGGGGATATGGCTGAACTGTATCACAAGGATTTGAAAGACTGTTACGTAGGTGCGGCACATGAGCAGGTCATGGTGCAGACGGAAGTGTATGGGGACTATGCAGAACATGTTCTGGGAATTGACCGGAACCGCTACTTTAATGCCGGTCTTTTGCTCCTAAACTGCAAGGCCTTCCGAGAAAATAAAATCCTGGAACAGTTCGTAACACTGTTAGATGAATATACCTTTAAGCTTCTTCACTACATTATGGTTTCCAAGCCCTGGCATTATGAGGACTGTCGCTTTGGAGAGTATTTTGGGCAATATGCCAAAGAAACCTTTGTATATGAGGAAATCCTCCAAGTGCTGGAGCGAGAAGGTCGCTTTGACGAGGATGTGGAGGAAGACCCACCCACAAAAGAACTGCTGCCGGAGGATATCGATTATCTTCGAACCAAATTACGCAGCAAGATAAAAAGTCGCTTCGCTTACGCCATTGCCAGAAAGTATGTAAATGGTTTAATCAGTGACCGTAAGCTTATCATCAAAGAGATTAAAGGTATCGAAAATTATGCAAATCTGGATTCCGGTGCCATTATCACCTGTAATCATTTTAATGCCATGGACAGCTTCGCCATGCAACTGACCTATGAGGCATCCGGACAGAACCACAGAAACTTTTATCGCATCATCCGTGAAGGGAACTATACCAGCTTCCCCGGATTTTACGGCATCCTCATGCGTAACTGCAATACCTTTCCCTTAAGCTCCAATAAGGACACCATGAAGAAGTTTATGACTTCTGTGGATCAGGTATTGCAGGACGGTCATTTTATGTTGATTTATCCGGAGCAAAGCATGTGGTGGAACTATAAAAAGCCCAAGCCCCTGAAAAAAGGCGGTTTCACCTTTGCTGTACGCAATAACGTACCGGTACTGCCCTGCTTTATCACCATGGAGGATAGTGATGTGGTGGACGACGATGGCTTCTTTGTACAGGAATATACCATACATGTGGCACCCCCCATTTATCCGAAGGAAGGTAAATCCAAGGCCGAAAACATCCGTAATATGATGCAGCAAAACTTTGATGTATGGCAGAAAATCTATGAGGAAACCTATGGTATCCCCCTGCAATATGCAGATAAGGTAATATAGTTCTTATGAGAGAGATTGCTACAGATTATCGTGCAGATAGTGCACCAAATCGGTTAAGGCAATCTCTTTTTGCTCCATACTATCCCTGTCACGCACCGTTACAGTACCATTTTCCAGAGTATTATCATCGATAGTCACTGCAAAGGGTACACCGATGGCATCTCCCCTGCGGTATCTCTTACCGATGCTTCCTGACTCATCATACTGCACCATAAAGTGACTGCTCAGCTCCTTATAAAGCTTCTTTGCTTCCTCTGCATGGCGCTTTTTAATCAAGGGCAGTACATTCACCTTAATGGGCGCCAGAGCAGGCTTCACCTTGAACACAATACGGGACTCCCCTTCTCCCAGCTCCTCTTCGCACAGGCCCTCAAACAAAATAGCCAATACGATACGGTCCACACCGTAAGTAGATTCAATAACGTAGGGAATGTACTTCTCTCTGGTACTTTCGTCGAAATATTCCATGGATTTGCCGGAATACTCCTGATGGCGGCTAAGGTCAAAGTCCGTGCGGTTGTGAGTACCGTTGATTTCCCCCCAGCCGAAGGGAAAGAGATACTCGATATCGCAGGCTGCCTTGGCATAATGTGCCAGCTTCTCATGGTCATGGAAACGCAGCTTTTCCGCAGGCAACCCTAAATATTCAAAAAATTCCTTTCCGTACTCCTTGAAATACTCATATAAATCATTGTCGGTGCCTTCCTTACAGAAGGTCTGGTACTCCATCTGCTCAAATTCTATGGTTCGGAAGGTAAAGTTTTTGGGGGTAATCTCGTTACGAAATGCCTTACCAATCTGACCAATACTGAAAGGTAACTTAGCACGCATGGAACGAAGCACATTTAAATAGTTCACATACTCACCCTGAGCATTTTCCGGGCGCAGATAAATGGTTCCTGCATTATCACTGGTGACACCCCTACGGGTCTCAAACATCAGGTTGAACTGGCGGATATCCGTAAAATTGGACTTGCCGCATACAGGACAGGGAACCTGCTTGGAGCGAATAAACTGAAGCATTTCCTCCTGTGTAAAAGCATCTGCGTTGACACTGCTGTCATATTCCTGTATCAGATTGTCAGCCCGATGTCTGGTCTTACACTCTTTACAGTCCAATAGCGGATCTGTAAAACCTGCCAGATGTCCACTGGCTTCCCACACCTTGGGATTCATCAGGATGTCCGCATCTACCTCGTAGCTGTTTTCTCTCATCTGGATAAAATAATAACGCCAGGCATCCTTAATCTGATTCTTCAGTCCGGTACCTAACGGACCATAGTCCCAGGTATTGGCCAGACCACCGTAAATCTCACTTCCTTGATAAATAAATCCATACTGGCTGCAATACGCCACCAGCTCCTCCATTGTAAAAGTTTTTCTTTCCATGTTTGTGTCCTCCTTGGGGTTATAAATTTGCGCCTATAACGCACGAACGCCCTAAGTATACCTTTCGATATACTTAGGGCGAATATTTTCCGCGGTCCCACCTAATTTCAGACTATGCGTCTGCACTTTCCGGTACGGGTCAGATGTGCTGACCTTATACCTACTCCCTGTAACGGTGGAATATCCGTCGGACGCTACTAAGCTTCACTCCGCTGCTCTGAGACGCCTTCCATGCTATTCTCATAAGGGTTCGCACCAACCACCCTCTCTCTGTAATCAAAATCGCATGTACTCCTTCTCTTCCCTGCATTTATGTGGTTTTAGATTATGGTTGAGTATAAGGGAAGATTCGAAGAATGTCAAGATAATTTTTCTATCATATTTTTTATTTCTACAATGACAACAATAATTATGTACTACTACATACCTTTCGCAAAAAGACAAAAAAGACACCTCGCTGCGAGATTGAGCAAGCCAAATCAGAACGCGAAGACTATCTATCCCAAAAAGGAGGACTGCAATCATGAAAAACTGGAATGACTATAAGGAATATGTAAAAAAATCTGACCCGGCATCCGCTAAAGACCTGACCGACATGGAAGAACAGGCAAAAATAATCAGTATCCTGATTAAGCAACATAAAGAATTCGGATTGAGTCAGCGCGACTTAGCCACTCTTTGTGATATGCCCCAATCCTCTGTTGCCCGAATTGAGGCACTTCAAACCACACCCAATCTTGCTACGTTACTCAAAATCTTACGCTCCTTAGGGCTCAAACTGACAATTACTAAGTAAAAAACCATGGCAATCCAAACTTTTCTCAGCAAAGTGTCCCCTTGGCACAAATTCATACTTCATTTCTACCTCTTTTTACATTCTTACCAGCCCAGCTCCATAAGCCAGTTATTTAACCTTCTTTCTCGGTCCTTCTCCTGCACATCGGCTCCTTCAGGGCTGATATATTCACCTTTAATATTACCATCCACGATATAGAGAACTCTGCTGCACTTTGCCGCCACCTTTACATCATGAGTGACCATCATAATAGTGGTTCCTTCCTGATTCAACTTCACCAGCTCTTCCATTACCTCATTGGATGCGGTGCGGTTCAATGCACCGGTGGGCTCATCAGCAAAAAGTACCTTGGGTTTATTAATCATGCTTCTGCAAATGCAGGCACGCTGCAGTTGACCGCCGGAGACCTCGTTGATGTCATTGTCCGCCACTTCCATGATACCCAGCTTACGCATCAGCTCCTCACCACGCTCCAGCTTTTCCTTCTTGGACTCCTTGGATTTCTTGCTTTCCATGGCCGGCAACACAATATTATCCAAGATGGTCAGGTTCTTCATCATATACATCTGCTGGAAAATGAAGCCCATCTCATCCAATCGCAAGGTTGCCAGGTCCTTATTATTTAACCGGGTCAGGTCTTTCCCTTCAAACATTACATTACCGCTGGTGGCTGCATCCATACCGGATACTGCATATAAAAGTGTGGACTTACCGGAGCCGGAGGGGCCCATAATAGCCACCATTTCCCCATCTTCCACAGCAAAATTTACATTCTTTAACACATTATTCTGTCGTTTATTTACTACATAGGTTTTGCACAAATCCTTTACTTCCAAAACTGCCATTTTTCTTTTCCTCCAATTCTATTCAACACTTGCCGTATCGCTACTCTTAATCGTCTTGGTATACAGGGCTGTCAGCCATGCCACCAACACAGTCATAACTAATACTGCTCCCGGATACAGCAGGAAAATCTGCAAGGGGTCAATATTATAATCAATATCCACTGCACCCATCATACCGAATATAGGTGTAATACAAAGCTCGGTCATGGGGATGGAGCATACTGCGGCAAGAATCACTGCCAGTAGTGCTACTAAACCGAATCGATACACATGCCACTTAATGATTGCACTATCTCTAAAACCGATTGCTTTTAATATGGCTATCTGTCCCTTCTCATCTGCAATAAAGCTGCGCTCCATCAAAATGGTTACCAATATTACAACCACTAAAGTGATTCCCAAAAGCAGGAATTGTACACTCTCCAATGTACCTGCCACCATAGTACAATCAATGCAATACTCCGTAGAGTTCATCACCTTATCATTATCAAAAAGCTTCTTAAGCCTTTCCTTGCGGAGCTCTATTTCTTCCTCGTCAGGAGCATCCAAAAAGTTAATCTGATAATGCAACGAACCTGCTACAAATTTAAAATCTGTAGGTGCCTCCTCATGTAACCGTATAATTTCTCCTAACTGATTCATGGTCTGGTGGTATGCAGTTATCATACATTCCACATCCTGTTCTCCAAAATGAATGGTTATGGTATCCCCGATTTTTGCTCCAATCATCTCTGAAATCTGGGGCGTAATAGAAATCTCATTCATACTCTCCAGTGCCACACCCTCTATGTACTTATACTCTGAAGCCTTTGTATTTAGGCCCTGCTGGCAGGTGAGTATAAAATCATTGCCCTGAAAGGTAATGGGATATTTATAAATCAGCTCTAATGCTAACTGTGCAGGCATTCCTTCCTCTGTAAGCTCCTCTTCCAGCTTATCCATATATGAAAGCAAATCCTCCTTGGTACCACCACCAAGATTATCCATGACTTGACTATCTGAAAGATACAGATCACTTCTGGTTCCAAAGGTATAAATCAACTTATCGCTTTTCATGGTAGCTGTGGTATTAACCAATATCAGTACAAACAAGGTACATAATCCAAAGGAAATAATGATACTTAAAAACCGCTTGGGGCTGCTTAGCACATCATTTAATGCCATAAATAAGGCATTCCCTGTGGGACATTTCTTAATCCTTAATACGGTCTTGTTTTTATAACGCTCACCTGTCTGACCACTACGAATGGCATCCACAGGTGTTGCCTTCTTTACCTTGCCCGTACAAAGATAGGCAAATAAAAGAATTACACATACTACCAGCACGGCACCCAGGAAATTGATGAGTATCGCATTGTCATTACCCAGTACCATTTTCTTACTCACGGAATCCAAGAGGAGCTTCCCAAAAGGGATACTGCCAAAGAATCCTACCATTGCTCCCAGCACAGACATGAGCAAATATTTCACAATATACAGACTTCGGATTTTCCCATTGGACAGTCCGATAGCCTTCATAACACCGATTTCACGAAATTCCTCCGTAATGGTAAAGGTGATGGTAAACTTTAATACCACAAATGATACGATGATTAAACACACGCTAAGAATCAACACCACAAATGCCACAATCATATCCATTACATATGCCAGCTTAATGGTAGAACGAGGACCATCAAAAGCAATATTGGACACCTCTGCCATAGCTGCTTTAATGGCCTTTACATCATCTGTGTCAATATAGCAAATCTCTCCCCGATAATGATCATAAATCGCTTCATTGGCTAACAGCTTCTGCATGTCTACATCACACATTATAAATCGCGTGTTTCCCATGAAGTCAGATCCAAGTAGAGCATCCTTTGCCATCCCATCCAGGATAAATTCCAACTCTACGCCGTTATGCTTTAACCGGATGACATCCCCCGGCTGTAAGTCATTTTCCTCCATGACCATACCTGCTACATAAATATGCCCCGGCTCTATCTTTGTAATGGGTTCATTCTCCTTATCAAAAAAAGTAATAGCCGCTCCCTCTATGGATTGATAAAGGGAGGAATTTTTCGATTTCAATTCACTACCATCTGCCTTGGTCATATAGCCTTGGGAGCCAAAAATCATCTGTTCCAGACGGTATTCTTTAATAGCCCCCTCTGTTTCCAGCATCTCGTCCAAAGAGCCTACCGCATTGTCTCCCATAGTGATAATGATAAAATCCCCCACGCCTGCCTTATCCAGATAATAGTCGGTACCATTCATTACCGTCACTACATTGTTGATACCACTGCTTACAAACATGGTAGCCAGCACAATGAACAGAAACAATATAATATTCATGGTCTTTTTTCTTTTTAAATCCTTCTTTAAGATTCGTAAAAACATATCTCTATAACTCCTTTCTCCTGTCTACGGGTATAGCATACAAGAGAAATTATTAAATAATCATTAAACGCAAAACTTCAGAGCCAATTTTGTGAATGAGGCTCTGATTATATTGACAATACAAACCCATCATGATATATTTACACCAAGAAGTTTCGAATCTCTTTTAATTCCATCTGCACGGATGGGTCGAGTAATTCGAAGCTTTTTAATTTATCTGGAACTTGTAAGTTCATCTATATTATGTATCCAAAACCAGTTGACTGCAATCTTCTTTTTTACTGTAATTCTTATATTTACAATTTCCTCATCAATCATTATTTGCGTAATGTTGCTATCTTTAGCTGTTTTAACTTTTTGGGCAAAGCTTGAAAGCGCATACCTGGTTCTATTGTTTCCTTAATGCCTTTCGCATTTATTTTAATAATCATTCCACTTTCCCTCAAGATTATAGTGTAAGAGCTCGTCTTGCATACAAATCTTTTCCATTTACTCTCCTACTATCATTTTTTATTCAATCGGAAACTTTTGGCGAACGCCTCGAATAATTTGATAAGTTACCAGATTTATAAGGTTTATTATAAACAGTCTTTCTATATTTTTCAATCTTTAATTGACAATCACATACTTATTAACAAAGAAGTGGGCTTTGTCACCCACTTCTTCTACGCCTTCTGTACCACCGCCGTCACCAGAAAGCTTCCGTTTCTTATTTCAGCGAAAACTTCACCATCCATTTTCTTCATCAGCTCCCTGCAGATATAGAGCCCCAGACCGCTGCCTTTCACGCCTTGGCTGTTACTGCCCCGATAGAAGGAGTCAAACAGATTGGGGAGCTCTTCTTCCTTCAGGCTGCACCCCGTATTCTCTACACAGAGCAACTTGCAATCCTCTTCCTCTCGAAGAGTGATACGAATCTCCTTGCCATCCCCGTATTTGATAGCATTTTCCATCATATTCTGCAGCACCTCCACCAGACGGTCCTTGTCCGCCTTCAGCAGACACTCCTCCATATCCTCTACCAAAAACTTGGTATGTAAAGTACTCAGCTTGTCCTGATAATAAGTCTGAATAGTGGTCATAACCTGAGACAGGTACACCTCTCCCATTTGTACCTCCAGATTTAAAAAGTCCTCTCTGGAAGCTGCCACAATTTCACTGACGTACTTTTCAATTTCTTTTACATTCTTATCAATCCCCTGTAAGGCTTCTGTGCGCTTTTCCTCTGTATCATAGAGGTTTTGGGATAATGCCTTGGTATACAGCTTTATGGCAGAAAGAGGAGTCTTAATATCATGGGACAGGGAAAGAATCAGTGTCTTTTTCTCCTTTTGGAAAGCTAGCTCCTTTTCCTTATTACTTTCCAGATTCTCTCTCAGCATATCCATACCCCAAAGGAACCGGCCGAAGAACTTGCTTTTCTCCTCCTTGATGGGGGTGGACAAATTGCCTTTTGCCAGCTCGTAGGACAGATTTGTCATATTGTGAAAGGGCTTTAACACCTTTTTGCCCACGTAAATAAGCAGGAACAGAGTCATGACTAACATGATTCCAAGACCCGCATTCATCAAAGCCACAGGCTCCTGCTGCCCGCTTGCTCGATACTCTATCCGATACAGCTTATCACCTACCTGCTCCACCAGATAGTCGTTGTGGCAGATTTCATCCGGTACAAATTCTCGTACTACCAGAAGGGTGGTGTATTCTGTCAGGTCAAGCTTTTCGGCGAGCTCAGCACTTCCCTCCGGGGCCTGCTGATTCACTTCTTCCTGCTGTTGCAACTCCTGAAGCTCCCTAACCACTCTGGCAGCCTCCACACGATACATCCTGCCGGTATCACCCGATCGGTTTCGCAGGAAAAGCAGGTTACACACCAATATAACCAGAATTTCTATGATAATAATCGCTGTTGCAAAACGTTTATATCTACTCAAAACGATACCCCACTCCCCACACGGTAATAATATGCTTTGGATTCTTCGGGTCTTCCTCTATTTTCTCCCGAAGCCACTTAATATGTACTGTCAAGGTTTGCAACTCAGAATCACTGTCGCTACCCCAGACTGTATTAAAAAGATACTCCTTCTTCATGGTAGTACCCTTATTCTCCATCAGTAGCTTCAGAAGCTCAAACTCCTTGTCCGTAAGGGTAACCGGCCTCTCATCCACATATAAGGTATGATTCACGGCATTTAGGCGCAGGTTCCCTTCCACCAACTCTTCTCTGGCAAATTTCCGCTTGAAAATACCATTGATTTTTGCCAGCAGGATGTCCATATCATAGGGCTTCTCAATATAATCATCCGCCCCCAGATTCAGACCCTTCAGCTTGTCCTCTTTCCCGGTTTTGGCACTGGCAATGAGGATATGAGTATTGGCACTTTCCCGCACCTTGGAGCATACTGCATAACCATCCATCCCAGGCAGCATGATGTCCAATATCAGCAGCTTGGCACCATACTTTTCATACAGCTCCAAAGCCTTCTCTCCTGTAGTTGCTACACTCACCACATAATTTTCTTTTCGCAAGAAATCACACAACAGCTTGCCGATTTCCTGATGATCTTCCACGATTAAAATATCTAACATATCCCGACTCCCTTATCACTCGTACACATACAAATCGAAAGAATCCCCATTCCACTCATCCCTTGGAATGGTAACCAATAACATATGCTCCTCATCCTCAGGCACCTGCTCCTGTGTAAGCTCCTTTACGGAGATTACATTATCATAATACATATCTTCTTCCATAGGCTGTGTAGCTGCAGTCACCTGAACCTCTGTTGATTTAAGCCAACAATATAATAGAATATTGCTCTCAAAAAACTTACTATTGTATTTATCCAACAAGTCCTGATAAACATCCGTAGGCATATCATCACTCTCAAGCCCAAGCACAAAATGCCAATCATCATAATCGTATTCCAGTTCCAGCCTGTCAGTTCGAAAGTCTATATCCGTCTTCTTTTTATAGGACATTACCTCATAGCTATAAGGTAAAACCTTAATATAGGATTGCTTGGATGCACTCAGATCATTTTGTGTAAGGTTTTTAATTTCTGCATTAATCCCTGTATTAGCTTCCTCATCCAACAGCTTATACTTTATGGTATCCCCCACAATAACATGGTCAAAATCCTCCGGAAACAAAGTAATTTCACCATATTCTTCACTTCTTACAATACAGCTTCTACTAATCTCGTTATTACTCATCATCACCACTACAGCTTCGATACCCTCTTCCGGAGCATTATCATATTCAAACTGTATGGCCGCTTGCATAAGCTCACGGAGATGAATAACATCCTCATCCCTTTCAAAATAGAAAATAGCCTTTTGTTTTCCCTCCTTTAAAACCCGAATATAATAGGCATATTTGTCCCGATTTTCATATGCCGCTCCTTCTACAGCCGGATAAGCATATGTCGTAGTCCCATCCGCCAGCTCAAAGGTAAGCCCCTTGTCGCATACCACCGTAATCTCCGGATCGAATTCATATTCTATGGGATCTACCTTTTCCTTCTTGGATATTAACTCAATCTGAGCAAGCAACTCATCCCAATAAGGATTCTGTGCACTGCACTGAAATCCTTTCTCATTATTGAAATAGATTTCCTGAACTTTCACTTTTTCGCCACAAATCTCATATTTCTTACTCTTTGATAGGGTTTTTGTCTCTTGTACGGAATCCTGCCCTGTTTTACTACACCCGCCAAGCAATAAACATAGGAATCCTAAAAGTATTATCAGCTTTTTCATCCACTTATTCTCCTTTAATGCTTCTTTATGTCTTCACATATATAGACAGCAAAGTTTCTGAAAAGGTTTCAATTCTTATCTTTTTCTCAAAATCGCCTGATGTACCTTCTGCAAAATTATCGCCGCCGGTACGGACAATACAATTACCACAAGTAAATACAACGCTACATTACGAATATAATGAATGCTGGGACGCATTTCCAAGAAATCATACCCAAACAGCTCCACAAAGAGACCGTGAATCAAGTAAAATTCCAGTGTCAAAGCCCCCATAAACTGCAGTACCTTGTTACCGATGCGAATTTTCATATTCAGTAAAAAAACAAGGAACACAAAAGCGCAAGACACAGCCATCTGACTAAACAGGCATACCCATCTGCGCTGTACCTTATCTGGCGCGTTCCAGTTCTCACCATAGTAAGAAAATGCATTCTGGGCATATTCGGAAAGGGGATAAAATACCGCCACACCGATGATTGCCAGTATCAGATACACCGGATAAAATTTCTTCACATGAGCAATCACCGGCTCTTCAAAGCGGGCAAATAGTAGTCCGATACTAAATAAATGCACAGAATTGTACCACCATTCCCCACGCATCCACCAGTTATTATGGTCCACAAAAGTACCAATCAGGGTATACACAAACACTACCATGATGGTAGTGAATAGAGCGATACTGTCCTTCTTAATAAACTTAAATGCCAGATAAAAACCTAGGTAAAAAATAGGCAGAGCGATTACATACCAGGCATTGGGATTACAAAGCTGGGCACCGGACAGATAGTAGAACATCTGCTTTCCACTCATCCTTTCCCCCATCAGCAGTCTCACCACGAAGAATATGAGCCCAGTGGAATAGAAAGCCAGCACTAAAGGTAAAATCCTTCTCTTTACAAATCCCTGCAGATAATTTTCCTTCTGTTTGTAGCTTTTGTACAGACCATATCCTGAGCAAAACAGAAACACAGATACAAATAAATACCCTATAGGTACAAAGAAATCCAGCCCATGTACAATAAACCAGGGATTGTGCCAAGGGGCGCAGGTTTTCTGGCCTGCATGGTGCAACATAATGCAGATAGCAAAAAAGCCCTGTAAATACTTGGTCTGGGAAAGGCTCATAAAGTCCTCATTCCAGGTCTTTTTCTTACAGACCTTGGCACCCCAGAATAAAATCAGTACTAATACAACATAATATAAATAAACCAACTTATCCATTTTATTCTATTTCTCCTTTGTCTTCCGGGTATGGAACATTTAAACAGTGCAGCTTAATTCCGTGCTTCGCTTTTTGTGCAAATTCTTCTTCACTTTCCACATTCAAATCCTTACAGAAGACTCCCACCACCTTAGGCCAGACTTTGGTAATAATGTTTACCTGAAATTTTTCAGCAAACATTGTTGCATCCGCCACATACAATATCAGCTTGCCATCCCGTAAAATGTCCATATTGTGATACCAGTTATAAAGAATATTGCAGAATTCTTCATCCGGCTCCTGTAACAATTTATATATGATCCCATTGGTCTCATAAATAAAGTCCAGCTCCTCCGATTGTTCCAAATATACCACTTCCACCTTCTCGTCTCCCCTAGGGATACTTAAGAGCATCTTCTGAATCCTTCTCCTTCGAAGGAAGGCATATATAAAAGCAATTCCAGAAAACAGAATCCACACTAATACAATAATCAGCTTCACGTACTCTGGTCAGTCAAAAGCAATCATAAACGGAAATACCAGAATAGGAACAAATATAAAGATAATTACTGCCGAGACCATCCACTTCATGAATCTTTTATACTCCGGGTCATCTGTATGATGTTCCACATAATGGCGCCACAGGCTATATTTCATAGATTTCAGTATATCTTGCCAGGTCTCTTGTTTTTTAGCCATTGTACTTTCTTCTCCCATAATATGCGTATTCTTTCCCGTTCAGCAGCGTACTGCAGCATTTTCTCATTGCTGTACTGTAGCTCCCGGCGGTCTAAGGACAAGTCCTTTGACAAAAGTCTGCTAATCCTTTGCTCCATCTCTCCGTCTTCATAGTCCGATTCCATAAAAAGCCTAAACCGCTCCCTTACCCTATCCAAATCATAGGACTCTAAATGTCCTGTTTCCAACTTTTTACTACAGAATCTATCCAACTTATTGGCTGGCATCATAGTGGTCAGATGCCAGATATTCACAGTCTTTTCCGGATGGTCTGCAGATCTTTGAAGGGCTATTCCCCGCATCTTATTCGCCAAAAAGAAATCTTCGGAAATGCCGGGTAAAATCAGGGAATTGATACCACTCTCCTCCCAATCCTTGTTAAGCAGTGTCTGGTCACCTATAAGCACCTGCAGTTTTCCCTCCCGAAACAGGTCCTTCACACAATCTACAGCTTCATAAGTATCCCCAAAAAATTCTACCTTTCCATAACCCGTATCCCCTAAGGGTTCCATCTGCATCATGGTTCCCTGTAGCTCTTCAAACATAGGTAAAATCAGCAGTTTCTTCCCGAAAACACCTATCTTAATGGACGGATTCTGTGTGAAAAGGGCTTCAAAAATACTCATGGCATGTCCTTCATCCGCAAACACCAATAATCGTAAATCCTGCCCCAGGATCCGATACTCTCGGTTCACAATCTCTCCCATGCTCTTTAGCTTCCTTGCAGAAGTGGGGAATACCTTTTGCAGAAGTTCATCAGGTATTATTTGAACTATTTTTTTCTGATACAAATCATATTTCCTTAAAACCTGCAGGATGAATTTTCTATTATCCTTCAAAATTTCATAATGATTTGTTATATATTGTAGTGCTATTTGTAAATCCTTTATTTGTATGGGCGGTAATTCCTTCTTCCCCTCCAGCTTTTTTGCATACTTAAACCCGTAATACCTAAGCAACTGAAGTATAGGCATATAAACCTCAGGAGCACGACTTTTAATGCTACTTAGCTCATAATTAAATAAATAAGTCCAACTTTTCGCCTTTTGGTTGAGTGCTTTGATGGAATCCTGCACACAAGGAAGCTGCCCCAACTCATCCAATGCGGCCTGTACCCGCTCCATATGCTCACACAAAAGAGTCTCTTCCTCTTCAGAAGGCGTATTAAAATAAATATAATCCTGATAAGGACAAAGAATATTTTCCGCCACCAACTCAGACGCTATAATCTGAACATCAATCTCCCCGCAGACTTCTTGAAAGTGCCTCAGTTCTTCTTCCTCATAGGCACAGGGAGGTGTGGTGGTGAGACTTATGATAACTACATCCTTCTCCAGCACTTCCTGCATTTTTCCCAAGGCCGCCAAGCACTCCGGATTCAGATGGTGGGGCTCCTCCAGACAAATAGTTTGTATCTTTTTCTCCCGCATCATTCTTCGAAGCTTAAAGGCTTTTTTCTCTCCATCATAAGCATAACTCTCCATGTAGTCTTCCAGCTCCTCATAGGTCATGGCATTAATGACCCCGGCCCGTTCCACATCCGTGGAAAAAAACTTCTTAAAGTCCCTCACATCTTCCAAAAAATACTCTCCAAAACGCTTCCCCCAATGATCTCTGGTGGCAATCGTAGGTGATACAATCAGGCAAGCCTCCCCGATTCTTCGTATCAGCTCCAGTCCTAAGATGGTCTTACCACTTCCCGGTGCTGCCACAATATTTAATTTGCCCTCTGCTAAAAACTGCTCCGCATTATCTAAAACTCTTTGCTGATAGCCGCGAAAGGTACCTTTAAATGCTACTCCCTCATATAAACTCATGAAAGCCTCCCAACTGATTATTTGGCCTTACCTTCTCCCTTATCCTCCAATAGAAGTTGGGGCTTACTTTTCACCACGATGTACTTGGTATCCGCCTCCAATAAGGGTAACTCCTTATCCACATCTATATATTCCTTCTTAAACCGTGCATACCTACAGCGCTCCAGCAGCTTGTGCCCTTTTTCAGAACCGGTGTAAACCGCTCTCATAGCTCCTATATTTTCATTCAACTGTTTTTCAAAAATAGCTACAAACTCTTTCGTCCTGCCGATTACAGAAGGACAGGACAAAGCATATTGACACTGCTCCTTTTTACTGCCGTTTTTCGGTATCAGCAGATAACGGGTCTTCTCTATAGGAGCTACCAACTCTCGCATGGCAGTATTAAACACATTCTGGTCGTGCATGGAAGCATTCAGCAGTTGTATGGTTATTCTTTCCTCTTTATCCCGGCTCTTTCCTACTACTACCGTTCCACCCTTGGCAATAACCTTACACTCCGCCAAGGTCCTTGCCAACACATTTCCCATGGTTTGTAAGGATTGTAAGGGTGTCTTATTCATGGAAAGCCTCTTTATACCCTTTCTTAAACTTGGAATAATGCTTTCTTTACTAACCAAAAACGTTATTATCGTATATGGAAATACAAAGATGGAACCGGCTAATAGCATTAATATTTTATTGACCAGATTCTCCCCCATAATTAAACCACCTATTGCTATAAAAAGCAAAACACCTAGAAATAATAGGAATGCAAGGCTGGAAATACTATAGGTAATAAGATTTTTTCGTCTCAAAAATCCAATAGTTTGCAGCCGATTCTCCAATGGCAGCCTAGTCTGTGCCACCACCTGATAGGAATTCTCCACCAGTTGTTCCTTCCACATGCTGCTCATAGCCTTCCTGTCCTCGGACAGCTCCAGCATTTCACGGTTGATGCGAAGTATTCCGTTAGCATCAAAAGGAGGACGAATCAGGGTCAGTCTTTCGATACCGCTTTGGATTTCTCCTGTCTCATAATGAGGTGCCATAAAGGTTTCAAAGCGTTGCTTCACCACATCATAATCACAGCCCTGTAGAGTTTCCCTTTCTACCACTGCCTTCAGACGCTCCAGAGCGGTTTCCTTCACCACCTCCCCGGGCTCCAAGGTCACCAGATGCCAGATATTGGCCGTCTTGTCCGGGTCATCAGGATTGTTACGAATGGCACGGCCTCTCATCTGATTGGAGGATACAAAGGTACCTACGAAGCTGGCCAGTATCAGGGTATTGATACCGGGCTCATCCCAGCCCTCTCCCAGTAATGCCTTGGTTCCTATGAGTACTTGTAATTTCCCTTCTCGGAATAAGCCTCCTACTAAATCTATTCTATCCCGGTTGGAGCCAAGCATTTCCACACTTACATAACCGGTATCCCCCAGTGGCTCTGTAGTCATCATGGTACCCTCCGGCACCACTTCTTTCGGCAGGAAAATAAGACTACCGGACAAAACACCTATTTTCAAAGTCTCATCCTGGCGACGCAGAGTCTCAAATATACTGACTACATTAATATTGTGGAAGGGCTCATCCGTCCCTATTTTACTTAAATTCTCTTTGGTTCCCTGATTATAATCTGCCAGAATCAGCATACGCAGATCTTTTCCCAAGGTCCGGTATTCGTGAGTAGTAATATCCTCAATACTCTTTAACTTACCAACAGAAGAAATCAAGTCCTTACGAAGCTTCTCTGTCATTGTCAGGCGTACCCTTTTTCTCTGGTATACCTGATGCTTACGCAGTACCCGTATGAGTTCCTCCACTTCATCATCATCAATATGGAATCCGTCCTCATTATTCAGTAAAAACTGCAAACCCTTCTCAAAATATTTTTCCGAGGGCTCCGGCAGTTCTTTTCGGCCCATGACCCGACGGACCTGCTTTATATTCGTAAGCTTACCATAATATTTCAGAAGTACCAGTAAAGCTTCCAGCTCTTCTCTGTGGTTTCTGGCCATTTTCTCAGCATACTCCGTATGGGCATCCCACTCATCAATGAATTCTGCCACACTTTCAATACATTCCAGCTCAGCCACTGCCCTAAGAACTGCCCGTACATGCTCTTTATGCTCTAAAAAGGCCTGCTCCTCCTTGGGGGAAGGGTAGTTAAAATACACATAATCCTGGTGAGGGCATAGATTCCCCTGGGCTACCATCTCCGGCACAAAGATTTCCTCATCGATTTCCCCACATATATTATAGTATCTGGTCCACTCATTCTGATCCGCATCATAGGGTGGTGTGGCAGTCAGACAAATCCGTACCGTGGCACCATCCAAACGACTTAGGAACTTCTCCAAAGCCTTCTGCCACTCATTTTTCAGGTGATGGGCCTCATCCAGACAGATGGTTTTAATCCCTTGCTTACGCAAAGTCTTAAACAAATCAATATCTGAAGAGTCCACCTCGTCCTCAACAGTTTCTGCAATACGCTCCATTGCCATGTAAAGAGCCTGATAGGTAATGGAATTCAAAAGCTTGGGATTATGTAAATCTGTAGAAAACAACTCCTCAAACCGATTTTCATCCTCTAAAAACAGCTCACGAAAGTGCTGTCCCCACTGCTCACGAATAGCCGTGGTAGGAGACAAAATCAGGCAGGGTTCATCCAGTCTTCGTATAAGCTCCAGTCCCAACACCGTCTTGCCGCTTCCCGGGGCTGCCACAATATGTATTTTGCCATCCTCAAGATACCTTTCCATATTACCAAGCACCCGCTTTTGGTAACTGCGAAACTTTCCTTTGAAATGAATTCCTTTAAAATGGTTCATGAAAACCTCCCCTTTGTATACACTGCCCCATATTAATGTAATTATACTCGTTTTCAAGGTTTCTTACAATGGATTTATCCTGAAAGCAGGTAATGCTTATGTTACACTTCAATCAATGATATTTCTACTTACATCCGAAGGAAGGAATCCCCTATGCCTCCACCTCTACCCGGGGCAAACAGACTGCTCAGCCTCTCTGTGAAATCCCCAAAAAAGACATGACCCTGTTAGACTTTGCCAACGAAGGTCATGTCTATGATGATTTTTATATTATTGATGAAAATGGGGAACGTATCCGGACCATTCACATCTTCAGCCTTAGTCATCATATTTCAGTCTTAGTATCCTGCACGGATATTTTCCACTCTTCTTTTCTCGATAGAGATTTCACTGTAGTAGCGGTTTCCGCCTTCTCCCATGGGGGCCTGGGCTTCAAAGCCTACTTTCACGGTCTGTCCTACAGGGAGGGTAAATACACGTACCATGTTATATTCCTTACCATCCACAGAATAGTGGAAAGCAAAGCAGTCATCCACTCTGGAAATCTGGAACCAAACGGTATTGGTATCCATTACGGGACCATTGCAGTCATCAGAAATACGATTGGTAACTACAGATACTACTGCAGGCTTTCTGCAAGGCAGGTCGGAATTCTCCAGTGCCAGCTTCGCCCAGACATTTTCATTCTCGTATACCAAAAGTGCTGCTGCATCATAAAAATTCTTAAACTCCAAAGCCACCTTGGTCTTAAATACAAAGTCCCCTGTAAGCTCTGTATAATACAGGGAAGCATTAGCTACCGGATTGGGGAAAAAGCCATTTTCCTTCACCGGGCTGTTGAAATAATCAGTCTGTGCAGGTGCATACACAGTAAGCACACCATCCTTGTACTCTGCGCTGCTTTCATTGATCCATTTAAAATTGTCGAAATTCATAGTTTTTCTCCTTTTTCCTTACTGCTTAAAGATCATGGGCAGGAAATCGTGGATACAGCGACGCCATACGCTCCAGTCATGTCCGCCGGGGAAGGTCTTACGTGTGATGTTTAGCGGCTTACCCTCCAACATTTTATCATCCTTTTCGAAGTTCTGGAAATATGTATCCTCGGTACCCATGGCACGGTAGAATACCTTGAAGCTATCGTTGAACTTCTCACTATCTTCTAAAATCTCCAGATGGGGCTCCGGATTACCTCCAAAGGCCATACTCATAAAACCACTGAATACACCGGCATATCCGAACAAATCAGGGTTACTCATAGTCACAATACTGGTCTGATAGCTACCCATACTTAAGCCAGCCATAGCTCTGTGCCATTTATCTGTATAAACCGGATACTTACCTTCAATATAAGGAATCAGGTCTGCCAGAATCACTTCCGTAAATAAGCCAAATCTTGCTTTGTTTTCCGGCGCCTGAGTCATGCCGTTAGCCATGACGATAATCATCTCTTCCATTTTCCCATCATACAAGAGTTTGTCTGCAATACGTGCAGCATGCCCCTGATAAACCCAGCCGGTTTCGTTTTCGCCATAACCGTGCTGTAAATAAAGTACCGGATACTTCTTGGCAGGGTCATAATTTGCGGGAGTATATACCAGACAAATCTCCAGCTTACCGGTTACGGAAGAAGGGAAATAATGCCTTGTCACTGCACCATGAGGGATATCAAAAAGGGAATCCCATTCCTCGCCGGGTACAGGTATATCCACAAAATTCATAGGGCGGCAGCAGCCGTAACCGATGGGAAGATAAGGATTCAGCACCTCATTACCATCGATTTTCAGGAAAAAGTATTTAAATCCTCTTCCCAAATCTACTCTGCCTTCCCACATTTCTTCACTTACCTTTTCCAAAGGGAAGATGTTACCGAACATGTCGAGCACTACTTCCTTTGCAAAAGGTGCTTTGATACGGATGGTAACAGTGCCATCCTCATGGATCTCATACCCCTGGTCTCCGTCTCGCCCCGGCTCTCCCTGATAAGGGTCAAAAGATACTGCTGTATCAAGTGGCCATTGTTTTTTCATTGTTGTAATCCTCCTACATTATATAGTTAATACTTTTATTTTTCTCTCTTCATACACTCCATGGCAAAAAGTACCCCCTCTTTATCACGTAGCATTTTTAACACTGCTTTTACATCCTCATGGCCTACTAAAGGCAGTATAATCTCTAAACCCACATGACCTGCAAGTCCACTTCTGGGTGGTACCACCATTATATTTCTGGCCAGTAATTCTTCCATCAGCCAATCAGTATACTCATTTAGTTTATCTGTACCTGTCACTTCTGCATAAAGAGTCAGTCTTCGATTCTTTTTACGTCCTCTGGCCTCCAGCTTAAATAAAATAGCGGAAGTCAATGTTACCACCAACGTCCCCAGCACTGCCCCCAGATAAAAGCCGAAACCACAGGCAATGCCGATGGCAGCAGTGGTCCAAAGACCTGCTGCTGTAGTCAGTCCCGTAATATGGTCATGCTCCTTGACCAGGATGGTACCCACACCTAAGAAACCTATGCCGGAAACCACCTGTGCGGAAATACGTAAGGGATCAGACATATTTCCCAGCTCATGCCAGGTAAATAAACCAATCAGAGCTGTCATACAGGAACCCACACACACTAAAATGTGAGTACGAAAGCCGGCCGGCCGCTTACTCTTTTCACGCTCCATACCGATACCGCCCCCCAGCAGCATAGCCAGAAGAATCCGTACTACCACAGACACCTCATTAAACTCTGTTAACGATATACTCCAACCCATAGAAATTCCCTCTTCCCATCTTATTTGTTATTATTTTACCATCAAACTCACTATCTGTCATTGCGGATTTACATTTTATTCTGCAAATAATCTTATTTCACACAAATTCTATTTACAAAATCCATATATTTCTTTATATTTAATAGTAATAACTAAAAAGAGAGAGGTAACCATGGCAAATAAAATTATTAGTGTTATTTATACAGTTTTTCTTATTTTTATTTTTCTCAGTATTACAGGCGCTTCTGACTGGTTTAGTGATTTGCAGCTGAATCCTTTTGACTATGCCCGTATTACGGAGCTGGACTATCGTGCAGAAGTAGTGGATGAACCCTTTGACGAAACCTATGTGCATGTAACAGAACGGATAACTTTCGATATTCATGCCGCTTCCCGAGCTAATGGTTTTAGGGAATTATGGCGTGATTTACCGGAGGATGAGACAGATGGTCTCAGGGCACAGTATCAGGTACGTTCCGTAACACAAATCCTGCCGGACGGAGGACGGATTCCCTATCCAAAAAGCCCACAGCTTTACTGGGAGGATGAGGACTATGAACCCTACAATTCACGCCTGGGTCCGGGTAAATGGTTCCACAGTCCCGGACCTTACGATGAGTCCCGACGTAGGTACGAATGTGTCTTTTTCTATGTAAATGATCTGTATCGTGAAAAAGTGGTTTATGAACTGGAATATGACTTATACAATACCGTCTTAAAGTACAACGACTGCTGTGACTTGTATTTATATCCTTACTACGGAAGTACCATTAAATATCTGGAGTCTTTTAACGGAGAAGTCCTGATTGCCGACAAAGATATGCCCTCTGAAGGTAATTATGATGTTTTTACCTACGGAACCAAAGCAGAATCCTTCCCTGTGGAAGAATCTGACCGCCTGAATCCGGGATATCATACCTTTTATTTTAATCTGGATAAGGATGATTTGAAATTCAGAACTTACAATAGCTATTTGGAATTTGAGCTGGTTGCCTATAACGAAGATTATTCCTGTTTTGCCGACAATGCTCCTGACAATCTTTATTCCGATGAGGATGTACTGGATGAGATTTATGAAGAGCAGCAGTATTATGCCAACATTTCCAACAAATATAGGGTTTATAAACAGATTGTTCTGGCAGCTTGTGTAGGGCTCTCCGTATTAGTGGTTTTACTTGCCAAAAAAATCATCAATGGAATTACATCAAAGCATATTTTTTATACTCAAACCGAATATCCCGAATATTACCGGGATATTCCCAGTGATTTGGATCCTAACTTTGCAGCCTTTATGGTATTCAGTAAGGATAAAAAGCCCAAGGATGACTCCGGAGTATACTCTGCACTGCTTTTGAGTCTGGCTCGTAAGAAATATATAACCCTGTCTGAGACCCATGATGATGTACATATTAAAATATTGCAGAGACCATATTCCGGTAATAACAATAATTCCGCTTATCTGGATCAATTATTCAATGGTAATCCCAGTGCGGATCCGGCTGCTTTTACAGTGAATGGACAATATATCATGAATACTGACGAGGCTACGCAAATGGAACCTCTCACTCCCTGTGAAGAATTTTACTTTAATCTGTTGATTCGTCAGGCTTATGATAATAACATTTTGATGAGTGAATTCCAGAATCGTATTATGAGTGACTATGAAAACAGCAAGAGCTTTGTGGACTCCATGAAGAATTCCATTGTAAACATAGGTATTTCAGAAAAATATTTTCAAAAAATGGCTTATGATGAGCCCAAGAAACATATTAACTCCCGTGCTAACCTCTTTTTTGTTATTGGTCTTATATTAGCTATTCCGGTGAATTTGATTTCTTATCAGAACCGCTTGGATTTGGCCTTTGGCGGTTATACCATTTTAGCTATAGCCTGTATACTGTCCGCCTTGTACATGAAAAAAGAAGCCCGCAAATATATCTTGTTTACCTATGAAGGCGAAATGGAATATGCTAAGTGGCGTGGCTTATACAACTTCCTGAACAGTGAAACCTTGATGAACGAACGTACCATCATTGAATTACCGGTATGGGAAAAGTATCTGGTATATGCAACAGCCTTTGGCTTATCTGAAAAGATTATCGAAGCCATTAAAATCCGTTGTCCTGAATTTGACACACAGACAACCTATCGTAACTCCGGTTACCACAGCAGACATTTTTATCACCGCACAGGACATCGCGTACGTTCCTCCGTACGTAGCGGTTCCTCTTTCAGCAGTGCCAGCAGCTATTATGGCGGCGGCCGTGATGGTGGTGGCGGTGGTGGCGGTCACTAAAATTACACAAATACAACGGGAAGCCCCTTAGTAATACCGGGCCCCCTATATATCCTATTCGGACCCGCTCTCGCTTGTGAAAGGCGTAGCAGCACTAGGCTCGAAAGTACCTCGCCAAGGGCTGACGCACTTTCAGGGTTACCTCATTAGGATATATAGGGGGCCCGGTATTACTACGGAGCTTCCCATTTTTTACTCTTCTTCATATAGCAGTTCTTCTTCCTTGAAGCCAAAGATACCTGCCACCACATTGTTGGGGAACATCTGCAGCTTATTATTGTAGATGGTCACAGCATCGTTGTAGAACTGTCTGGAAAAAGCAATTTTGTCCTCTGCTTCTGCAAATTCCTCCTGTAATTGCAGGAAGTTTGCATTGCCACTGAGTCCTGTCTGAGTTCGACCCAGAGTCATCAATTGCTTCATATCCGAGGATACCCGTGTACTCACAGCCATTTTTTCCTGTGAAGTATCCGCCAGATAATATTGCTCCCTGCCGGATGCCACATTATCCAAAAGGGTCTGTTCATGAGCCGTATAAGCTTTTAATGTGCCCAGTAGATTGGGTATTAAGTCCATCTTACGTTGTTGCTGGGTTTCCATCTGAGCATATGCATTTTTCACTGCATTCTTACGTTTTACTAATTTATTATATGTTGCAATACCAAAAGCCGCGGTACCACCACAGGTAATCCCTAAGGCTCCCAGTAAAATGGCCACACCTGCAATAATTCCTCCCATAGAATTTCTCCTTCCGTTATGTTACAGGCATTATAGCATTTTTCAATAGATTACACAATCCCAATATCCTTAACTTGCAGGTCAGCAAAATGCACACCCATTGCCTGTTCCAACTCCTGCTTTCTAAAAGTTTTATAAATGGTGGGAGAGATATATTTCTCTGCAGAATGAATAATCTCCTTATAATCCGGTATATCATCAGGGAAGTAAATACCACCCTTTTCCCGATTTTTCAGCATCCAGCATACGGCCGCCAAAGCGGACATTGCCACCGGAGTAATGGTGGGCGTCTGCCAGAAAGAGTCCTTTTTATGCTTGTATAAAAAGGAGGCTTCTACACGATTGCCTACCCACACAGGCTCAAAGCCTTCTCCCATAATCAACACCCCTACATACTCTGTACCGGAATCGATTTTCTCCTGATACAAAATCTCAAACTTATTGGGATAACGATACCCTCTGATAATGGTGGTGCCATTTTCCTCTTCACAGTCCTGCGGTTTCTCCGAATCGGGATGGGGATACTCGTTTACCTTAGCCTGTTCAAAATACCGTGTGGCATATTGGCAGGGGGAATATAAAAAGAGTACTGTAGGGCGATATACTACTTTATCATTCTCTTTAACTTCCAGACTTTTGGCAATGGTAATGGTCTCCTCATGAGGTACCAGAAAGCCTTCAAAGGCTCCTCCCGGATAATAAGTCCGACCTTTCTTGTCAGCGGCCATCTTCTGAAACTCCAGGTAACCCTTCTCCCAATTCACAAAATTACACTGGTCTTCAAAATCAATTTTCTCATGCGTACCTATATTTACCGTAGCCTCACTGAGCATTTCAAACCAAAAGGAATCCGTACACCAGGTGCTGAAAAGCAGATCCTCCTGATACTCCCCTTTAACCTCCTGCAAATCGATATCGTTTACATGAATCATCTTGACATCCAGATCACGGGCCAATCCCGCAAAATTACCGGCCTTTAACAATTCCTTTTTCTGTTTATCTTTTTTAAACTGGGTATGTACAATATACTCCAGGCCCGCCTTTACAAAATGGGACACCAAGCCCGGATTGTTACCATGCTGCAATACAATGGGGTATTGGTTAGCATCCTGCCGTCCGGCATACTTTTCCTTCAAGGCATTTTTGGCCTCATTCTCCTCAAATATACAATACCAATGGTCCGGCCAGTCTGCCTCTCCGGTGTTAATGTACATAATATTTCTTTCCGCACACCAGTCAAAAATATCCTTGGTACCCACTGTATCCGCAAAATCAATCAACAAATCTCCACTGCCAAGCAGGGGTTCAAACACTTCTCGGAAATTCTCTCTGGTAACTTCCCGAACCAGGAAATTCTGTACCATACCACCCAGATTCACATAGGACTTAAATTCCCAGCTGTCCCGGGTGACCACATAATACTTGTTTTCATCGAATCTGATTTCCTTGGAAACCTTTTCAAAAAAGCTTTTGCCTACTGCGCCGAAACCAAATTGCACAATCCGGCCATGAAACTGTATCAACTCTTATTCCTCTCAATCCTTGTCCTTCGGCTTCATCAGACGTAAGTTTCTGGGTGCCTCATAGCCTCTGGTCCACAAAATCTCCATACCTTTTTTTCGGTAAGGATACAAAATCTTCTTCAAATCCCCTGCAGGTTTATTACAAATCAACACTACCTTTCGGATGCCCTGCTGCCACATATACTCTGCAGAAGGTAAATCCTGGTGATACACATCCCAGCTGTTGTCAAACAGGGATTCCACCATAATATGACGCTGCAAACGATTGGTATCTGTCAAAAAGGCCGGTGGTGCATCCTTAGGTAATTCCATACCTGCCAGCTTTTCTGCTGCCCAAAGCAACGCCATGCCTGCAGACTGGTTGTCCACGGTAGCTCTGGCTTTTTCCTGTTCCAGAGTACCATTAAAAACCGGAACGGGGCGAAAACCTTTCTTTGCCAGTCCCAATCCACGGACCACGCTTTCTCCTCCCGGCAAATCCACAATTACTGCTGTGTCCCTTGTCTCCCCATCCACACAGGTAATCTCCGGTATTGCTCTGTCAGACATACTATAGCCCTTGGTATAATGCTCTATTTCCAGAAAGGGAACCGGTCGCACCCAGTCCACCCACTTCTTTCCCACAGGCGCCCATATATCATATAGTCTGGCACCTAATGCATTGCTATTGTCCGGTAAAGATTTCCTACATCCTCCCATACCCTCTACAAGTACGGGAATATCCGCTGCATGAGAATCGATACGCGGAGAACTGCTGATGCGGGCATAGAAACCGGCATGCTTACCCTCCACAGCATAAGATCCCAGGCAAACATGGTATTCTTCCCCATCCACACCCTGCAAGGGTTTACTGATAAACCTTTTCTGAGCCAGATACTTCCGGGGATGCTTCTTCACATCCTTCATAATCTTCTTATATTCCTCACCGCGGCAGGCTTCTTTTATAGATATCTTCTCTCCCACTCTGCCATACACCGGTTTGTACAAAAAGCCTTCCCTGCCACGAGCCGCCTTTACCTCCAGTGTTTCCGGCAGTAACTTACGCCAGGTAGCCATGGAGACTCCCTTCTGTTCCAATACATCCCATACAAAGGGAAAACGCTTAGTCTGGGCATACATAGCTACAGGATGATTGCAGGATAAGGTAATGGTATCAAAATATCCCTGCCATCGTCTGGGACGCATCTTTATCACCCACTCCAGGGGAGTAAATCGGAAAATAGCATCCACTTTGCCCTCATTACCATCCAAAACACTATAAGCACGTTTATCTGCAAACTGCAAATGATCTGCCGCACCATAAATCACCTTCAAACCCTGCTCCTCCAACCTGTCTCCCAGATACTGCATCACCTGCCTGTCATCGCTGTAAGAGGTGCAGTGCACCATCATAATCCGGCCCTTAGAAGGAAGCTTTTTCACCAGAGCCTTAACCATACTCTCTCCAAAGCTTACAAAATCATACTCTCCCGACAAATATTTCATGGCTTCCATAGGCATTAAAGAGCTTTCCGCAAAACCTCCGGGCACATCACTGTTTACCTCACTGACCGCCCATTCACCCTCTATAGTGGGGTGAAAATCATAACGCATCAGCCGGACATGTTGTTCCGGCTGATAGTTGGTCATCTTCTTCAATTCTCTCTTAAGCTTTTTGGAAAAAGCCAAGGGCCCTGCAAGTTCCTGATGCCTAATTAAATATTCTTCTGCTGCTCTGGTCTCTGCATCTAACTGCTCTGTAAGCGTAGCCAGCTCTTGCTGTTCATCCTTAGTCAGCACCAGTGCATACCTTGCTATGGTATTGTTGTCCACAAATTGTGGATCCCACTTGTAACAACCAAACATCAGGTTTCTTCTATATTCTTCATAATTTTCTTTTGGTATGGGTATCAGTTTCATTGTTTATATCACCCCGCATAATAAAGCATTTCAAAGAGCTCATCGACATCAATACCATTCACTGTACCCGGCCAACCGGACCCCACATAGAATCTACCCCTCTGACCGTCGCTCATCTCTACATCCACTGTAGAAACACCATCCGTGGCAATAAACCGATATGTAGTACCAGCCGGGAAAGTATAGGAGCTGCCCAGCAGATTTCCCTGTTCATCAATCAAATCCACAGTAATATCTGCAATAGATGTTATCTCCACATCCCATTCTACTTCATAAACATTATTATACTCAACCGGCAAACCATCTTCTCCCACGTAACACTTGGCAGTAGCCTCGTATGTACTTAAAATGTCAAAACGCTTCTTTACCCGAAAATCTTTAGACTGAATGAACATTTCCATTCCGCCATTGAATTCACTTATGTATTCCACAGATTTATCTGTAATCTTGAATACACAGACAGTCTTGTAGTCATTTTCCACCATGCGCTGTACATATAGATAATACTCACCATCTGACTTCACCAGATAAGTATCCAAATCGGAACAATAAGTATCTTGGGTAAAGGTATTGCCATTCACTGTTACGTCATAAGAATCAATAAAATCTCCCTCTCCTGTATAGTTTCTATGCACAGAAATATAGTCCGTCTTTCCGTCACCATATAAATCCACATCAGAAACACGCCAGCTATCAAGAAGCTCCAGCACATAATTCTTTTCAGCTCCTCCTATAAACAGGTCCTTTCTAAAAATTGCGGGATATTCACTATAGGTAACCGTAACCTGCTGGGTACCATCCACATAACTGCTGATTTCATAGTCACTGAAATAGAAGGTTACACCTTCATAATCCAAAGTCCATGTAAACCTGGGTGCATAATCTTCCGTTGTAGGCTCCACATACTCCATTAACATACTATAAAGAGAATCCGTCCAGTACTCCACCTCCGGATATTTCTCCTTCAGCTCTGTTTCCAAAATGCCCGGAAGGAGCTTAAGATCTACAATTATACCCTCCAAAGCCAAGTCTTCACCTGTAGCAACATCTATATTTACAGCACCTAAATACTTATTTCCATGGGCTCCACCGGAATACTCATAATTATTTTCTACGGCAGACAGCACTTGGGAATCTGCCCGGCGCAAAAACGTATCATTCTCCAATATATAGGGTCCCCGAAACTCTTCTGCTCCATATTCCCGATATTCTTCCAGACCCCATTCCTCCAGCTTATCCATACCGGCCTGCATCTCACTGGATAAAAGACCATTATAGGTATTCACAGCCTTGGTCAGCTCCGGATACTCCGTATTTTCCAAATGCAGGGTAGTATAATATCCCTGCATAATATAGGTTCCTTCATAACAGACGTCATGGTTCCACTCTCTGGTAATCTGCAAATACTCCTCTTTTATTTCCGGTTCAGGTGTCTGCTCTATAGGGTCCAAAGGCAACTCTTCTTCCTCAGTAGGAGTTTCCGGTTCAACAGGCTCCGGGGTAGCTGTAACCTCCGGAATGACCATCTGGGATTCCTGTTCCTTCTGTGTTCCTTCGGTAGCCGGAGTATCACCCTCCGAAGGGACGGAGCCACATGCACTAAGTCCTAAAATCATTCCGCTCATCAACATTGCCAATAGTTTTTTCTTCATAAGTTTCACACCCCAATCAAACTTATTCCTTGTAAATAACAGTATATCACAAAATAATACAAATTTATATTGTTACTTTCACTTTTTATGGTAGAATATAAATAGTGTCGAATAATACAAGTTTATGGGGGGGACCATGTATCGGTTTATGAGTGAAGAAGAAATAGAAATTCAACAGATCAGCGACTTAAAAATGCTTCATCTGTATCAGCTGGCCGGCAATGATGCCCTGGCTGTCTGCTATGGCAATGACAAACAAATCAATCTCTGTGCCATGGATACCCATTATATCCTTTTGATGGAACGGGCTCTAAGCCTTTACGCTCAATGCGAAAATAAAGATTCCATCATTATTGATGAAAATACCAAGACCTTATTTGATAAAGCAGTCTGCGAATCTACACACTATACCTCTTTTTTTAATCGAATAGGGAAAAAATATTTGGATAAAGAGGGAGTTGGAACACCTAAATTTGCTTCTGAAGGAGTGTTGCGTGAAACAGTGCTTCCTCTGCTGAAGTACTATATGCAGCAAATGTATCATATGTGGGATGTGCCCATTACCTTTGAAAAGGAGCCCTGTGGCTGGCGCCGCAACTGTGTACTAAAGGTTCGCAGGAATGAAGAAACCCTGATTTTACCCGTACGTATGGATTTCCCCAGAGACAATACCTGCACTGCCACGGTGGGGAATTTCCTAAAGGATTTGTCATCCATTACCTTTGAAATCTCTTATCGGGACGACCGGTTATTGGTATTGTTTGAAAGCAAGAGTCTGAGCCTTTGGGGGGAAAGCCATTATGAAATGAACGCTGACAGGCTACGAGCCTTTACTTCCATCAAGGTAAACGGTGAGGTCGTTTACCATCAGGAAGAACCGGTGGAAACACTTATCAATCCTGAGGAAGACCTTAAGGAAATACTGACCAGACAGCAGGCTCTCCGGGATAGCTTTTTTGATTTGGAGCAAGCCAAGGTATATAGACTACCTTGGGGTGGTATCGCTATATGCAGAGCATTAGATGGTTCTGATACTGACTATATACGTACAGATTATGATATGATTTATCTGGAAGAATATGGAACCAAGCTTGCTTTGCGACAATTTTCCTACAGCCTTATTGAAAACAGAACGGATGGACTGAAGCTACGTACAGATGGTGCTATTATGCGAAAGCTTTATTATGGTGAAAAGTACAAAGAAGTAGAAACCTACTTTTTGCCGGCAGGTTATTACTCGGGCTGGGATTATAAAAAATATTTGGAGAAACGATATTTTTACCATGAATTGGAGGAAATATAAATATGGCTTTATTTGATAGAAAGAACGAACAGGATAAGGACAGATTACAAATACTGGACGTGATTATCGACCACTTAACCACTACCAACCAAAAGCTTTATGAAACTCCCAAAGACCAGGGCTTTATTAATTATTTAAAGGGAATCAAAAGAAATCCTGATTCCGTACCTTTCTTTCCCTTTGTGCTTTTTGTGGATGTAATGAAAGCCATGGTAGAAAATAAGAGTGACTATCATCTGGGCAACTATATGACCGGTGTGCAAGAAGCTACCGATCTTTATCTGCAAATGTTTCCTTTTGGGGAGGATACCCCCAACTTTGCTATGGATTCCCAGATATTTATTTGCTTTTTTAAATCCGGTGGCGTAGCCAAATCCGGTCTCTTTAATGCCAACTTAATGTCCACCTTCCGGGACAGATATAATTATTTAGACTTTATGAATTCCTTCTGCCATCACCAAAAGGCACCGGAATGTCTTCACGACATACTCCAATATGGTTTGGCTGTGCGCGCATTTTTTGCAGATGATGATACATATAATGCCAATATGAAGCATGTAGCACAGAAAATGCTGCGTGCCGGCGACCGTACCCTGGTCGTACAGGAAGAAATGAAACGGGTTGAACACATGGCCGGTATCTATGATATTGATGAAGCAGATGTGGCCAAAACCGAACAGCAGCTGGTAAAAGCCAATGCATTACTACAAAGCTCCACCGGCATTCTGGAGGAAGCTGACCGTAAAACCAACCAATTGAATCGTCTTCTAAAGGATACTACCGAAACAATTCAGGAAATCTCCAAACGGGAAACCGGCCTCCTGACCATGAAGGCAACCACTGCCAAGGAAGAATTAAATGCTGCTTATAACAGCTTTCTGGAGGAGCAGCGCCAGGAGGTTATCCTGCAAAAGGATGTACTGATTTCCCAGCTCTATCAGGAAGCAGAGAGTAAACTCAGCGAACTTCGTACTATGGCTCGTGCCATTACTACCTCTGCCAATTCCGAACTTTTACGTATTAATAACGAAAGTTCACAGGCTCTGGACAAAATCCAGAACATGGTAGCTAACGATAAGGAGTTACAGAAAATCCTGACCAAGGCGGAAAAGAATAACGACTTATTTGATAAAATCAGCAAACTGGAGGTACTCAGTTCCCAGAATATTGAAGCACTTGCAAAGGGTCTGGAAGCACAAATTGCCGTTTCTGCCGCGTCGGATAAGGTTGTAGTGCAGCAAAATGCATCTGTGGCGTCAGTAGCCACTCCTACTTTGGAAGCAGGCACCGTTGTCGCAGCAGAAGCAGTATCTGTGGAAGCTATACCTGTAGAAGTGGTACCGGCTACCATTGGACCGGTAAATCCTCTTTTGGATACTAACATTCCTTTTAAGGAACGTTATGAACTGGTTATGGCAGAAAAGGAAAGACGTATTGCTAACGGAGAGCACTTTCACACCATGTTTGATGATGTACTGACTGTACTTATGGAGGATGCCAACCCTTATATGATTGGTCCCTCCGGTTGTGGTAAGACCTTTATGGTAAAACAGATTGCTTCTTTACTGAATATGGATTTTACAGACATTGGATACATCAATGAAGAATATGATATTTTAGGTTTCCAGACGGCAACCGGTGCTTATAGTGCCACTAATTTCTACCGATGCTATAAATACGGTAAAATTGCTTTCTGTGACGAATTGGATAATGGTAACAGCCGTGCTACCGTAAAGCTGAATTCCTTCCTGTCAAACGGTAAGGATGCACGCTACAGCTTCCCTAATGGCGAAAGTGTAAAACGTCACAAAAACTTCCGTATTATTGCTGCTGGTAACACTGCAGGAAATGGTGCAGATGCCAACTATAATACCCGTGAAAAAATCGAAGAATCCGTGCAGCAGAGATTTACTCCTATTTATGTAGGCTATGACAATGCTGTGGAAGAAAAGATTTTGAAGAATTATCCTGACTGGTACCAGTTCGTGATTGTTTTCCGTATGGCTACTGATGCCTGGGGCAATATGAATGACTGCTCCGCGCCCGGAATTATTACCACCCGTGATGCTGCACGTATCAAGCGCTATCTGGATAACCAGAGTTTAACCATGGGCAAAATCATTGATTATGAATTTGTCCAGACTAAGGATATGGAGTATCTGGCATTCTTAAGCAAGCATATGGGCGATAATATTAAGAATTACCCTAAAGCTAAAAGCATCTACGACACCTTTAATGCAAGGGTACAATACCTGCGCGGGCAGGGTGGTGTCAGATAACTGATATTCCCTACCGGTTAAGCTACACTATAGATTTACAGAATGGAGATTCCTATGGAAACAGGCAAAGGAATAACTACCCAAAATTGTCCTTATCTAAAAGTCGCTAAATGGGAACATATGACCATATATAAGATGAACTTTAAATCCTTAAGTCAATTGCATTTATTTCTAAAATCAGACCCGGCGGTGAACAGTACCATCTTTTATTCCCAAAAAAGCAAGGTTTCCCCTGCTAAATTTGCCGGAGAACCCCTAGATATGGCAATTGATTATTGTGTGGGAGGATATGAAAAGGACTTTCATTTATTTGTAAAACTAAAAAAAGATATAGACCGGGTTAATGTACGCCATGTGCAGTTACGAAAATCCCGCCCTTCTGTTGTGGGCTCCAGACCAAACGTACCGGCCTTTGTGGCAGGAGCTCCCAAATCCATGTATCGTATGGACCGTGTAAAAGAAAAGAAGTTTATTACTATTTATATGAACCTGGCCTATACAGGCAATACCACGGAGGGACAAATCCGAAATCGGGGCATTCTGACCCTAAACCTGATAAAGCTTTTGGAAAACAATGATTACGGCGTGAACTTAAAGGTATTTGAAGCCTGTACGGTGGGCTCCGAGGTGTTTGCGGCCAGCATTGGCTTAAAGCAGCCGGGCGAGCTTTTAAATGCTAAAAAGTGTTATTACCCACTATGTAGTAAAGAATTTCTGCGAAGAGTATTGAGCCGGCTAAAGGAGTCTATGCCCTTTAGGGAGAAGTGGCATATGAGTTATGGTCAGTTACTGAATCACCAGCATGTACGAACCATTATGGAAATTCCTAAAGACGCCATTATTATCAATGCACCCGATGAAATGGGTATTCGCGGTATTGATATTTATGAGGATGCAGATGCTTTCTGGAAAAAACTGCATCTTTCTGAAGAAATCGTGGTACCTAATTATGTAAAAGAGTCTAAGGAGTAAGAAATTTGAGTAACCAACTGATAATCAATGAAAATCCTATAGAAACTACTTTTTCTGACAAAGAACAGCTTCAGATAGAGGAATATTGCACCACTATCAATATGGCAGATTCTACAGCTGTGATTGATTATGGCTCTGACATTCAGAAGAAGCTGTCTGAGCTGTCCGGGCGTATGCTTGCCAACCTGAATTCTCAAAGCATGGACAATATCAGTGATGTATTGGATACCACTTTGCGATACTTAACCTGTGTGGCTGAGGAACCGAAAGTCAAAAAAGGACTCTTTACCCGTAAGACCAAAGAATGTTCTGCAAGGGAAAAGTATAAAGATGCCGAAAAAAATGTAGATAAAATAGCTGTTGTATTGCAACAGCATCAAATACAGCTGATGAAAGACTGTGCCATGCTAACCCAGCTATATCAAATGAATACCGTATATTTTAAGGAACTGAATATGCGTATCGAAGCCGGGAAAAAAAAGCTGGAACTGTGCAGAAAAACTGATTTGCCGGAGTTAGAAAAGCATGCCAATGCCACTGGTTTGGCACAGGATGCCCAGGCGGTTGCCGACTTAAAGAACCAAATGGACCGTTTAGAGAAAAAGGTACATGAATTGGAGCTGACCGGCTCTGTATCCCTGCAGTCAGCCCCTCTGATTCGTATGATTCAGTCCAATCAGTCCAGTATGGCAGCCAAAATTCAGTCCACATTACTTAACACTATACCATTATGGAAAAATCAGATAATTATGGCGCTGAATATGGAGCAGACCAAGGAAACCTTAAGTGCTGAGAAAAAGACCCAGGCTTCCGTTAACAAGCTCATAAAGCAGAATACCAGTGACATTAGACTGGCTTCCGAAGAAACCATTCACGTAGCCAGCCGTAATTTCCAGGATGTTAACTCTCTGGAAGCCACCAATAAGGAATTAATTGAAAGTCTTAATGCTTTAACAGAGAAGGAGGCTTCTTTATCTTTTGGTGAAAAAGTTTAGACCCTTTATCTTTTCTGATTCAGGCAAATTTCCGTATACATCTCAAATAAATCTTCTTCCGTAAGTGCAATTGGATGATTCTGCAATCGATCCACATTTACGGAAGAAACCAGTAATTCTATATCCTCTTTGGGAATCTCGATTCGTGGAAAATTCCAGAATTCATAGTGCCTCTCATACAAAGGGCAACAGCATGTCCGTGGCTGATTCCAATACTCGTATATGAGGCTTTTGTCTTAATAATTTTTTAATGTTCCTCTACTAACTTCAGGCATGTTATTCATATAGTTCATTCCTCTTACACAATAATCGGTATATGAGCTTTCCATTCAGACTTAAGAAAGTTTTGACATTTTGTAGCGCTCCGATTTCTCTCATATACTCTTTATCTTCTCTTTTTTTCTTTAACTGAAACTCTCTGCCCCCAAAACCGGACAATAATTTATCCATGTCCTGTATACTGTACTTATAGAATGGCTTATTCATTCTCACCACTCCGCTTAACTTAATAATTTTGCTTACAAAGGACATGCAATTATGGGCTTTGTAGATAGGCAGGCCATGTAAAAATGACATGGTCAGCATGGAATAAAGATTAAAGACATAGTCCTTATCTTCCTCAATCCCTTGGATATATTCCTGTATTTTTGCGTATTTTACGGAAGATACAGGTAGTTTATAGACCTTCACCTTCACACTTTTATGATTTCCAAAGGCATAATGCTCCCGTTTCTCATGCATGAACCCCGCCATAAAAGGACCATTATGTGCTTTTCGGGAAAAAGTCACAAAGTCCTCCAGGCTTTCGTCAAGAGAAACTGCTATGTGGGTGTACTCATATTTATTCAGCATTCTGCTGAACTTGCCAAGTCCCGTTAAAGCTTTAATAAATACTACATAAATAAATTTATGTTCCATTATTCCTTTTCCTCTTCATCCAGAATATGTAAACGTTTATACAACTGAATCTGTAACCGTATCATTTCAAAGTACATGGGAATTCCGCCAATAATCAATATAATATCAGCAACCTTCACTTCCCAGCTTCCTAAAACATATACGGATTCTCTGCCAAATATCATACCTGCAATACAGATAACCACAAAAAACAGATGTGTCTCTATAGGTCCCAGTCTGGGAAACAGAAACTCTTTTAAATACAGGATATAATTCATAGCCGTAAAAATAATCAAGGCATATACCGGCACTAAAAATACTGCTACTTCAAAGCTTACATAGCCTGCAAAGGCAAGGGCAATAATCAGATAGGTAATGTGCAGAATATCCGTTAATAAATCAAAATACCCACCGGCCTTTGAAGTCATATTTCTGCTACGGGCTACAAATCCGTCCAAATCATCACAAATCAGATGACAGCAAAGACCGCAAATAGTTCCTATCAGAAAAAAGGGACTGATTGCAGACAAAAAGGCACAAATGATACCTGCCAGTCCTCCTAAAGCACCGATTCCGGTAATCTGATTCGGCGTCATTTTCTCAGGAATCCTTTTTCCCAATGTTTTATATAAGAATTGCTGTAGCCCGGTCTCCAATTTACTGGGAATGATTTTCTTTACCTTTTCTCCTTCCTTACTCATCGTCCCTACTCCTTTTTGATACAAAAATATTCCTTATAAAGGATCGGATATAATCTCCATAATCGATAAAATCATACACCCCGTCCCTTTTTCCCTTTAGGAACAGCTTAATCAACAGAATATAGTAGTGGAAATAATATCGCTTTACACTCATGTTATCCGGCTTTGCCACCACATGCAGATAGTCCCAGTGGGAGGGATTGTCTGTTATCAGCCTTTCCCTATAAGCCTCATAGGTTTCCAGTCCCATTTCCGGCGTAAAAATAGAAATCGCCACATGACGCAAACCTTGGGCTTTAATCCATTTATACAGATTGGAGAAATCCTTGGGTGTATAATCCAAATCAATAATAAACATACCCATCAAATGAATGCCCAAATCATGACAAATTTCAATGCTAGTAATATTATTCTGTAAATCCGACCTTTTGTTATATTCCTTCAACTGCTCATCCGTAATGGTTTCCAGGCCAACCAGCACATAATAAAGACCAATACTCTTCAGTTCAGCCATTAATTCCCTGTTTTGAGCAATAAAATCGGCTCGTCCATAACAAATATAATTCTTTCGAATATCCTTTTCCCTAATCAGGATTATGAATCTACGCAGTCGCTCTTCATTAAACAGGAAATCATCATCCATAATATAAATATTGGTAGCCTGAATAGATGCAATTTCTTCCACCACATCTTCTATATCTCTGCAAACATAATGCCCTAAATTCATTCGGTTACGATGACAGAACTTACAGTTATAGGGACAGCTAAGTGAAGTACGCACCCATGCTGCATGCTCCAGCTCCAGGTAACGATAGTTTTGAGGATGTTCATAAAAGTACGTTCTGTCCGGCCAGGGAAGTTCTTTTAAGTCAAAGGGTTCGCCGGCTACATAACCCCACTTTCCGTCCTGTTTATAGCAAATACCTTTTATTCTCTGCAACGGTGTATTTTTCCCTCTGAAGTGATTCTCCAGCACCTCCCAGATACTGAAAATATTATAAGTGGTAAAAATATAATCCACACCATCATCATACATTCTTTCATAGCAAAGCTGGGCATGTAAACCGCCAATCATGGTGATAGTAGCTGGGTTTTGGCTCTTGGCCTCCCTACAGTACTCCAGCATAAAATTCTCCTGACGGGTTCTGCCACACACATAAACCACATCCGGATTCTGTTCCTTCAAAACCGTTTTTACGGATATTTTCTCTACTTGTCCATCATACAAGAGTACCTGATATCCCTCCTGCTTCAACAATGCAGATATATACTCCAGCTCAAGACACTCATTTTCTATGACGCCCACAAAATTATACTTTGTTCTTGAAATCTCCGGGTGAATCAAAAGTACTTTTATTTTAGTTTTCTCCATTTTTCTTTCGCTCTTCCTCTTGCAACTTGGAATATGCCACTTTTCCTACCAGAGTTTTGGGCAATTCCTTTCTAAATTCATACTCATATGGCCATGCAAATCGTGCCAGATTCTCTTCACAATATGCCTTAATCTCTTCCTGCACTTCTTTGTCAGGCTCATACCCATTACGCAGCACGATGAAAGCTTTGGCCACCTGCACCTTATAAGGGTGGGCAATTCCAATCACACAGGACATCAATACCTTGGGATGGGAATCAATTATGTTTTCCATATAGGAAGGATATAAACAATATCCGGAACTGATAATCATCCTCTTAATCCTCTGCTTAAAATAGACAAAACCATCCTCATCCATCTTCCCCATATCCCCTGTATACATCCAGGTTAGTCCATCAACATGCTTTCGTAAGGTAGCTGCTGTTTCTTTCTCATCCTCCTGATATCCTTTCATAACAGAAGGTCCGCTAAGTACAATCTCCCCCTCTTCTCCATAAGGCAATTCCTCCTCTGTACCCGGCTTCACAATTTTATAATATGTGTCCGGATAGGGAATTCCAATACTTCCCTCCCGATAATCATTTATAGGGGTTAAACAGCTACCGGTAACACATTCTGTCAAGCCATACCCTTCTCTGATCTGAATAGGTGCTCCATGGGCATGTAAAAATGCATCCACCTTATGCTTCAAGGATACCGATAGGGAATCTCCACCGGATATAACACATTTTAAAAATGATAAATCGCATCCGTCCAGTTTACGGTTTTTAAGTAGTGCCTCATATAGGGTAGGAACTCCGGCAATAATATTAGGACGATACTTCATCAATAATTTATGAAAGGTTTGAGCAGAAAACTGTGGCAGCAGGATACAGGTTCCTCCAAAATACTGTACCGTGTGGATACAGATTCCCAACCCAAAACCATGAAATACAGGCATAATACTGAGTACCCGGTCCCCTTGTGATAAACATCCGCAGGCTGCCTCGCTCTGTAATGCCAGAGCGTTAAAATTTAAATTGGTTAACTCAATTCCCTTAGGGTATCCGCTGGTTCCGCCACTATAAAGAATTGCCGCCACATCACTGCCCCGATAATCGCTGTTTATAGGTTGGTCGTATCCCTTGCCCCCCTGTAAAAACATCCTCCAAGGCATCAATATATCACTGCTTTCCACCTTAACCTTTCGCCCTTTGGTCAGCATATAACCAACCTTCATGGGAAGGGGCATGGAATCTTTAACAGAAACTACTATGCACTTCTTAATACCTGACCGCTTGCATACATGGTTTATTTTGTTAACAGCAATATCAATTGCCACCACATAGGTACTGTGGGAAACATTTAGATAATATTCTATTTCCTTCTCAGCTGATAAAGGATGAATCATATTGGCTATGGCGCCTATTTTATTTATGGCATAAAAAGCTATAATGGCTTCCGGAACATTGGGCATACAAATACTCACACATTCCCTGGGATTTACCCCTAACGCCAAAAAAGCCTTGGCACATTCATCAATCTCTTCCATGAACTGCCAATAGCGTTTCTTCCTTCCAAAATATTCATAACTGATTTCCTTTGGATGTCTGTCTGCTGCTTCTTTTAGAAAAGTATATACAGAAACATCCGGATACTTCAAAAAACGTTTCTTCTCATCATAGTATTTCAACCATGGTGCTTTCTTCTTATCGTACTCCATCTATGGATTTCCTCACACCTTATATTCTAAATCTATTCTACCCTTGAGAAACACTCTCCCCCTGTAATAACTCCCGTACTTTTTGAAAAAGCAGACAATTGGCCTCTTCCACGCTCATACCGGAAACGTCCAGAGGCTCACCAAATACAATTTTTAAGTTTTTGCTTCGGAATTTATAATCCCCTGTAATAGCATAGGGTGTTATCTTACATCCTGTCCGTCCGGCCATCACCACTGCACCGGGCTTAAAGGGGAGTAACAGCTCATTAGTATAATTCCGCTTTGCTTCCGGCGAAACATTAATCAACTCACCCTCTTGTAAATTTGCAATAGCTGCCTGTAAAGCATCCCTGTTGCGCTCGGCCTTTAAATCAACCGGAATTGTCCCCATCCATCGAAAGAACCATCCGAAGGGCCCATCATGCAAATCTTTCTTGGCCAGGGTATGTATCACTCTTTTGGTACTGGCATCCACCAGAATAGGGTCAAGGGCATGCTTGTGGTTTCCCGCTATAACTCCGGCTCCCTGACTTGGAATATACTCTTTATGAACAATAACCGGATGAAAAAACAATTTGAAAGCTATGGTAAGTCCGGGTCTTAAGATTTTATATAAAACTGCATTATTTTTCATGGCTTTTCCTTCACTACACACTTCTGTTATTCACTACACCGCACACAGTTTCTGCCTGCTTCTTTTCCCTTGTAAAGCAAAGCATCCGCCTCCTTCAGCAAATCATTCAAAGACATACCCTTTTGATAAAAGCTTAACCCTATGGTAATGGTCATCTTAATGAGTTCCTCTTCGTAAGGAATCTCCTGCTGTTGGATTTCCTGTCGAATCCTTTCAAATTCTTCCATGACAGTCGCTTTAGTATCTTTATAGTGATATAATATGAAAAACTCTTCACCGCCCCAACGACATACATAGAAATCTTCTTTGTCTTTTGCATGCTCTTGCAGAGTATCTGCCAGCCTTTTTAAGACCTCATCCCCTGCCACATGACCATAGGTATCATTCACACGTTTAAATAAATCCACATCCAACATGGCAACCACCAGGTTTTTATTTTCTACTGAATCCATCTCTGCACCCAGTAGCTCCATCATCTTACGACGGTTATAAAGACCGGTCAGAGCATCTCTCTCAGCCATCTGACGAAGCTCTTCCTCTAATTTGTTCACAGTCTTAGAATAAATAGAAAAATACATAATAAGAAAAGAAAAACCTAATAATGTATTCATAACATACATACCATCTTTTACCAAGGTATTGTCTATTTGGTATACATAAGGATGGTACTGGGTCCAAAATCGCAGTGCAATATATATCGATGCATTGAAAACTCCTAACAGAAGCGAAACTCTGTTGGCTGTCCTGCTTCCATTCATATAAAAATCACTGAAACATAAAGACGCAATGAAAGCAATACAATAATGTTGAAACCCAAACTCCCAACCCAGGCATATTATGGACACAATCATAAATGCATATATCTCCAGAAACACAAGATAGATATATGTACCTGCCTTTTTACGTCTCAGCAGTTCAAAGGACAGCAGATAAATTGCAACACTCCCACAATTGAACCAAAATAAAATATCAGCGTTGTAAAATTTGAAAAGGATGACAAAATAAATGTGACATACCAGTAACACTATATTGATAATCCACGTTCCTTTCTTCACAAAAAGATTTGCCTTTTCTGTCATACCACGTTCCGGCATCAGCATCTCCTCCTCTTATCTCACTTCTACAATCACCAACTCAGGTCGGTTAAAAATCCTGGGAAGCTTAATTCCCCATCTGTCCAGGCCACGACTGACCACCATGGCGCCGCCTTCGTATTCATAAAGACCTCCCGCATACTGTGGAAACAGTCCCTGATCCGGTGCAAATACACCGTTTAGTATCCCGGGAATCCTCCATTGTCCGCCATGAGCATGTCCGCATAAGGTCAAATCATATTGGTATCTGCTGTACTGGTCATAGTACTCAGGACGATGAGATAACAAAATACTGTAATATTTATTATCACGTTGCTCCTTCATCTGCTCCAACTGCTGCAAAATGCTGGGAGAACCTATCACATACATATCATAAGCCGGATCATCCACACCACAGATATTTATCTTCTGTCCCTTGATATCAATGGTTTCCACCTCTCCGCTTAATACGGTTACTCCATAGGAACGGATTATTTCCAGAATATTGTCAATATCATTACTCCAGAACTCATGATTACCTGTAACATAATAGCATGGATATTTCCCTGTAAGCAAGGCGATGGTCTCTTCGGATTTTTCATAGCTTACATTATCATCAAAAATATCACCGCCCAGAAGCACCACATCAGGTGCTTCTTTATCAATGGCTCTTATCAGCTCCCGTTGCTCCTTACCGTACCAGCTACCATGCAAGTCTGTTAAAAGAGCCACCTTTATGGGCTTTTCCACTTTGGGACTTTCTAAGGTATAGTGGACTGTCTTCAGTCGGGGATCACAAATCACCAAAAGAATTGCCAGAACAACCAAATAATGCCACCATATTCTTTTTTTATTTTGGGGATTTTTGTTTTCCTTTTTTTTCACACTATCCTCGTATCTATGGTATTATTTACCATTTTCATTTAATAATGCTCCACAGAAGCTACACACCTGCTCTGTTCCATCATTTGATATTCCACAGAAATTACAGGTCTTTGAGTACATTCTATTCATCGAAGTTACATTACCTGAAGATGTACCGCTTACGGAATTACCGGTTGATGAGTATCCGGTTGAAGAATACTCACTTGTAGAATTTCCACTTGAAGGATATCCGTAGGAAGGTACCGGATTCGGTGAAACCACTTCAGAAGACCATGTATCTGAGGATAATTCCCCGGGATTATTCCTAAAATATCTATAGGCTTCATTTTGCTTTTTCACTCCACTAAATATGGCAATATAAAAAATACTATAGAATGCCAACAGAATAATTGTAGTGATTACAGCCTCCGAGCCAATCTTGACTTCTGCCAAATCAGCTATCACGGAATTCCATGCATAATCCAAAGCCTCTGTCAAATCCTGTCTTGACATAGCCTTTTGGAAGTTTTCCAGAAGCTGATCAAAGGATTCATCAGAAAAACACTTAATAGTATCATCACCGCAATACATATCGTATTCCCAATCCACAAATCCATCCAGGTCTTCTGTGGTAAATAAAATCAGCATGGCATCTTCATCAAAGCTGATTTTATAATAAAGCTCCTCTGAATATGCTTCCAAAGAATAGTAATTACTTTTCCAACTAAAATCATCTGTATATAACGTAACCGGCATACCGGATTTATCATACACCTTTTCAAATAGCTCAATTATTTCCTTCTCCTGTGTAGAATTCAATATGTTGGCTCTATCTTCAATAAAAATACGATTTACGTCTCCATCAACCTTTTTCCCCAGAAAAACACTTGTTGACAGCATTCCGGCAAGCATCATACACATATGTACTGTAACGAAAATCAATGCAACAACAATACCTGCACTCCAACCGCCTCTTGTCCCAAAGCTTCTATTGGTTGTATAATAGGAATGATACCTTCCTCTCCTATCGTAATAAGAACGATTATATCCACCCCTAAATGGTGTACTACTTGATCTGGAACTTGAGCCACCTCTTCTGGAACCTCCTGAACTTCTTGAACCACTACTTCCTCCACTACGGCTCCCCCCGCCATGTCTACCCATAATAAAATCTCCTTTTCTTTTAATAAATTTACTTTTATATGAACACCTATTTATTATAGATGTTTTCTAACGATACATTACTACAATACCCATTCATAGATGATGCCGTACAACTCCCTGATGTAGTAGGTAGGAAACAACCACCAGGGTGTTTTCGCCGGTACTGCACTGTGTTCCAATCCTAAGGCCTTTGCTATCATGGAGGCCCGATACTCATGATATTCATTGGTAACAATTGCAATCCGTGGATTTAAACCCTCTTTCTCTATGATTGCCTTGGAAAACAACAGATTCTCTCTGGTAGAGGTTGACTCTGTCTCCCGGTATATCCGCTCAGGAGCAATCCCCTTCTTCACCAGATACTGATACATAAATTCCCCTTCTGATATAGGTTCATCCGGTCCTTGTCCACCCGACACCACGCAAACAGCCTGTGGATGCTCTGTCAGATACCCATATGCCGCGTCCAGTCGGGAAGCCAGCATAATACTGGGACGATCCCCATAAGTGCGACAGCCCAGCACTACCAGTGTGGCAGCTTCTGTGGGTGCATTGGTAGCTGCATGTATCATACAGCCTGTTTCAATACTTGCAAGCAAAATTACCAGACCTACTAATCCACCTGCTGCCAGTAGTGTAAATTTACCTACCTTCTTCTTCCATGCCTTTCGGACAAATCCATGAAGCTTTGGCATAAATAATCCATAAAGCATTAATAGCAGTAGTAGCAAAATACCTGTGGCATTCCCCAGGTTCAGGATTCTTCCAGCTATAAAGGGTAAGAGAAAATAGAGAATACCCAGAATACAGAATGCCACCAGTGACAACCTTACATATGGTAACTTAATATTTTTCTTTGCCTTACTTCTTTGCTTTTTCATAAAACTTCCTATCATTACAAAGTACTATCTTGTTATTTACTCCTTTAAATAACATGAATATATTATATCATAAATAATTCTTACTTTGTATCCTATTTTTCTGAACGTTACACAACTAAATCGTGCAAAAAAAGCCACTCAATCTACATTTCTGTAAACCGAGTGACTACGATACTCTATTTCTTTGCAGATACACCTTTTATAGAGGAAAGGCGAATCAACTTCTCCTTGTTGTGGTCAGTTTAGCAAATCAGAGAACTTCCCACAAGCAACTATCCTGCAATTTTGTCACACAGCGTGTTACATTTGTAGGAAAAAACTTAAATCATACTCTCTTCCCAGGAAGCCGGTGGTATAAGACCAAAAATAGCTGCCACTGTAGGTGCCACATTTGCCAGACCGTATTCCCCGGCTTTGATGGTGTAAGCAGTATCTTTATCATAAATAATAAATGGTACCTGATTTAAGGAATGAGCTGTACGGACCTGCAATTCTCCCTTTTTATTCTTTTCAAACATCTCATCTGCATTACCATGGTCTGCTGTGATAAGAACTGTGACATCATACTCATCAGCCACCTTCAGCAGTCGTGCCAGTGCCAAATCCACTGCCTCCACGGAGGTAATAACTGCGTCCATATTACCGGTGTGACCAACCATATCTCCATTGGGGAAATTACAACGTATAAAATCATACTTTTCAGACTTAATGGCCTCAATTAAGTCGTCAGTAATCTCTGCTGATTTCATCCATGGACGCTCATCAAAGGACACCTTATCAGAAGGAATCTCCTTAAATGTCTCTAATTCTTCACTAAATTTCTCGCTCTTATTGCCATTCCAGAAATAGGTCACATGACCGAATTTCTGAGTCTCGGAAACTGCATACTGCTTCAGCTTATTGGCAACCAGAAGCTCCGACAAAGTATCTTGAATATCCGGTGGATTCACCAGATAACGCTTGGGAAGATTTAAATCTCCGTCGTACTGAAGCATACCTGCATAAACCACATCCGGTCTCCTACCACGGTCAAAGTGAGGAAATTCTTCATAGTCAAATGCCTGTGAAAGCTCTAATGCACGGTCTCCTCTGAAGTTAAAGAGAACAACGCTGTCCTTATCAACAATAGGGCCAACCGGCTCGCCATCCTTAGCAATAACAAAAGCGGGAAGGTCCTGATCGATTACTCCTAACTCATTGCGATATGTTTCAATAGCTTGCAGCGCAGTAGTAAATGTACGTCCCTTACCCAGCACATGAGTTTCCCAACCAAGCTTCACCATGTTCCAATCTGCCTCGTAACGGTCCATGGTAATCTTCATACGTCCGCCACCACTTGCAATCTGTGCGTCAAAGTCTGCATTGTTTAATTCTGAAAGTATCTTCTCCAACTGTTCAATATAAACATGGGCACTGGTTGCAGGTACATCACGCCCATCCAGCAGAGCATGAATGCGAACCTTATTTACACCACTTTCCTTTGCCTTCTGAATCATCTGAATTAAATGTGAAATATTGGAATGCACATTACCATCCGACAAAAGCCCGATAAAATGTAATGTGGAGTTGTTTCTCGTACAGTTATCCATCACCTCATTCCATGCCTGAGAAGCGTACATCTTGCCGCTTTCTATGGATTCATTCACCAGCTTAGCTCCCTGGGAATATATCTGCCCACAACCAAGTGCATTATGACCTACCTCACTGTTTCCCATATCATCATCCGAAGGAAGCCCTACCGCTGTACCATGAGCTTTTAAACGAGTGCCTGGACACTCCTTCAACAATTTATCAAGAACAGGGGTATTGGCAGCAGCTACTGCATCACCAATACCTGTTTTACTAAATCCAATACCATCCATAACTACAAGTAAGACTTTTTTTTTCATTAACATACTCCTCTCCAAATTCACTTATTGTTTAATATTATACCGCCTATGGTTTTCTACTTCAACAAAAGGATTTATTTTCTCTATTTTAAGGTATAAAACAAACAAAAAGCTTTTGCAAGACAGCTCTTTTATGCCCTGCAAAAGCTCTACATTTACTATTTTTCCAACGGAATGGTTTCCGTTTCCTTCAAAACAAGTCTGCCCTCCGGCGTGAAATTAACACTTTTATCCTCTCCCGGTGCGTTGTTCATATGCATGGGAATATTGTGAGTTGCGCCTATGATATTGGCAAGCTCTGAAGCCTCTACAGCATCCATGTTTGATACACCGTCAATAGGATAGAATGCATAATCAATCTCTTTCTCGGCAATGACATGTAACTCCTCTGCATTTGAGGAATCTCCTGCATGATAAACACTAATACCGTCTATGGTAACCACATATCCTACACCGGCATCAATAGGATGAAACTCATTTCCACCGGCAGGAACTGCCTCTATCACGATTCCGTCAGATTCCCAACGCTGGTACTCGCCATTAATCAAAGCCTCCTTATGGGTGATTTTCATTCCATCTTCCTTCACCTTCACTTTATAATAAGGCTTATGGTCCTCATGTCCATGGGTTACCAGCACAAAATCCGCCTCCTTTGGATACCCTGAATAAGAGGATACGCTGGGGTCAATCAGAATTGTCCTTCCGTCACTTGCTGTCAATTGAATAGCTGCGTGACCTATATATGTTAGTTTCGGGCCCTTTTCTTCTACAGATACTTCCTCTGATACCTGCTCCTGCGCTTCTGTCTTCTGTGATGTTTCCTGCGTATTTGTTGATGAACTGCAACCGGTAAACAAAATTAATAATACACCTGTTATCAATGCAATTCTTTTCTTCATTTCATTATCCTCCCTATAATACATTTCTATTTTAAAGATTTAATCGCTCTATTACTTAACAAGCTATCTTTAACATATCGCATTATAAAAATGAGTTACAAGAAAGATTTGCACAAAAAATAGTAAAATCTGCACATTTTAAAAATCCCTTTCCTTAAGCTCCATGTACTGCTCCTGACTAGTGAGAAGCTCTGTACGTACCTGCTCAACAGATTCGTAAGCAGTAATATAGACCATACTATCTACTCTGGTAAAGATATCACCATAATACATCCCATATTCCATACCCATGGAAATCTGCGCACCCTTTCGAATTACCACTCCCTCAAAGCCGCTGGATACATAATAGGTCTTATTTCCTTCCTCTGTAGCGAAGTTCACTTCATGTATTACATACAACTCATTGCTCCGCTCTCCATCTGTGAGCAAAAACAATTTCACAGGCTTCATATCCACAAAAATTCCCAATCTCTTAGTATTCTCTAAATTCAACTCCTGAACAGCGGTAGCCTTTTTATCAATCAGATCCAAACACTCTGCCGAGATATCTGCCAAATCTGTCAAATACTCATCCAGACCTTCTACCACATATGTTTTGGACTTCTCAGTTAAACGATACTCCGAACTGGTAGCAAGGATGCTGATGGTATCTCCCTGACTTAAATGGCTATCCTTGGCAACATCATATTCAATACGGTTAGGGTCTACTTCATCTTTACCCACCATCTTCATAACCAATTCACCTTCCCCGTCAGTTCCCCGGAAGGATACTTCTATGTAATCAAATGGATTGACCTTGGGCTTAGCTAAATGTGACACCATAGCAGTTACTACACCAATGATTATTAAAACAATGACAATAATCAACAGCACGGACACGGCCTTTTTCTGCACTGTAGCTCCTTCACGGACAATTCCGGCCTCTGCTTCTGCCTGTAGCTTTCCTTTATGGTATCCATAGGATTTGGACTGAGCCTTCGCTGCAATCTCCTCTAAAGTATCCTCTTTCTCAATTAACATCTGATGACCGCAATACTTGCACTCACATCTACCCTTTTCCATATCCGGTTCTATTGGTGCCCCACACTTAGGACAGTTTAAATCAATCATTTTCATCTTTTGTTAGTCTCCTTATCGACGTCTTATGGTAATAAATCTTAATTACTACTAATATAGAAATGTCTAAGTGAAAGTCCACTCTTTACATACCATTCTCTTAATTCATCATACGTCGGATTATCCACACCAATACACTAATTCAGATACTTCGCCATCTTCTCCGCTATCATTCCGATTCTCTTATAAGTTATACGCTTACAAATCCAATCTGTAAGCCTTCCATATTTTCTATACAGTATATTAAATAACAAATACGGCGCCCTCTGATTTTTACTCTTCGGCAGACGTTTCCATATATTTTTCCAACTATATACCTGCTTATAAATCCAAAGATAACCCTCGTATAATTCTTCTTTTGTCATATTCATTGGTTGAAAAACCACATGTGCTGTATTGTACAACGACAAATCCTCCGTGATAATGCGGCCAGCCTTTACCATCCTGTCATATAATGCCGTTCCGGGATAAGGCGTCAAAATGTGAGAGGTTACCGTTTCAATCTTATTTTTTACAATCCAGTCCAAAGTTGTCTGAAAAGTCTCTTTCGTATCTCCATCCAATCCAAAAACAAAACTGGCATTAATCATAATTCCTCTGTCATGAATTGCCTTTATGGCCCTCTCATAATTTTCCGTAATGTTTTGCACCTTATGAACGCCACTTATAGACTTGGAATTAATACTTTCAAATCCAATAAACAAGCTCTGGCATCCACTCTCCTTCATTAAATCCAATAATTCCTCATCAAAAGCTACATTTATGGAAACTGCCGCATTCCACTTGATTTTTAAAGGTTGAATCTTCACCAGAAATTCCTTCGTCCATTCACGGTTTCCCACAAAGTTATCATCAATGAACATAATATGTTTGGATTTTACCGCATGGATATCCTGTAAAACTGCATCGATTTCCCTGTTTACATACAGATGCTCCTTCCCGCTGTTATAACAAAAGTCACAACGAAAAGGGCATCCTCTGCTGGTATGAATCACATTGCAGTACAAATATTTGTCCTTTTCCAAAATATCATAGGCCGGCGAAACAATATCTGCACCGGAAAAGGGATGATTACATTTATAAATCCTTTTTAAACAACCCTGCTCAAAGTCTTTTACAATATTGGGCCAGGTTCCTTCCGCCGCTCCTACGCATAATACATCAAAAGAATTTTGCGGTATGGTCTCCAGTGCTGTGGTAATATGAATGCCACCGGCAACCACCTTGATACCCTTTGCCCGAAATCTCTGCGCTATTTCCATGGCTTTCGGCAAGGTATCTACCGTTACAGAAATACCCACTAAATCAGGTGTATCTTCATAATTTATTTTCTGTATATTTTCATTCTCCAATACGACTTGATGGTCTTTTCGTAAAAGATTCACTATCGTTAGAAGTCCCAATGGTGGTGCCATATGCATCTTAATATCTGTGTCCATAGGACGTTTTAACATCTTTGGTTGTATCAGTTTAATGTACATCTCAGTTCCTCTACTAACGGATTCTATAATATATTATCTAAGGAAAATAAAAAATAAGTTGTTTATCATTCTTTACTCCATAAATACCTATAATACTTTGTTTGTACTTCATAAACAGAAGTTTTCTCACGTTGCATATTATAGTTCAACTTTACTTGTTCAATAATCATCGGGCATAATTCACTTCTCCCAACATAATCGGTCTGAGATTTGCAAGCACCCAATGCACATTTATTTCACATAAACGTAACACATCTTCACCGTCACTATCACGTCCAATCGATTTAATCAGTGCAAGTGCTTCCTGATGTTCCTTTTCATCATGCACTTTTCCCATGGCGTAATATTTCTTCAACGCATTAAGCATTTTGCGGTATTCCCTATCCCAATTACCGCCGGCATTTCTAAAAATCTCATCACTGATACGTCCGCCAATACGAATCACTTCTCCCTGTACTGTGGTACACTTACCCACTCCCGGCACAAGCATATCCCACAACTCCTCATACTGGTTGCTCCATCCTTCAGACGTTACTGTTATCAACGCCGTTCCATCATGAATATTAGGAACCGGGCGCTCCACATCAAACAACTCACACATACGTGTCATAGCGGATTCACAAGTTTCTATGGTCTCCTTGCTCATTCCATCTTTTCTTTTCTCATAATCCTTACATATTGTTATGACCTCGTCCTTCAGCCTATCTTCAACTACTGCACCGGCACCTATAAGAAGTTCCATGCACTCCATCGCACGAAGCGTCCTAGAGCTATCTCCTCTCCACATCCGTAGAAGCAACTCTAAGGCTCCCATTTTATCCCAGCTCTTAGCATGCACATTCGCACCATATTTTAGTAAAACCTTTAAAGAACTTGGTTGTATCGATTTAGCAGCCACAAGCAATGGTGTATAACCGGAGAGGCCACCTGTGCTTGCTTCTATATTACCACCGGCTAAAATAATCCCCTCAATATTATTCTCGCAACAAAGAGCATGCCAATGAATCGGTTGATTATTATAATCTTCATCAAAATGTATGTTAAACCCCTGTTCTACAAACCACTTGTATATTTCAGTACAAGGTGAATAAGTAAAGAATGGGCAACTCGAACTGTCTTTGCTTTCTATTAAACCATTTAAATATTCCTTATCAGCAAACACTGCCTTTATTTCTTCGAAATTACCCCTCTTCATAATTCTGTGAAAACCTTCCAGCAATTTGTATTTCTTGCTCTTTTTACTGCTACTCTTCTTGGTCTTTTCAACCTTTTTATCACTTATCATACTTTTCTTGACAGGCATCTCTTGAGCTTTTTCAATCTTTTGTACCGGTAAATTTTCGTCACAGCTCCCGTTCAGATTACTTGAGTTACTTAATACTGTTGCTCTAAAATAATATGCTTCTGCTTCTTTCTTTTTCCCTGCTTTCTCTGCCAGAAAAGCAAAATCCTTCATAAGCTCCGGACTAAATCTTCCCTCTTCACATTGGTATGCCTTTGTAAAGCATTCTTCTGCTTTTTGTAACTCATTTAAATTTGAATAAATCTCTCCTTCTTTGTTCCATACATCATCAAAATTTTTCTGTCCTCAATTGATTATTGTATCTCTTTGGCATTTAACGTAAAATATTCATAAGCAGTAACCACATTTACACTCACTAAATTAATATCCTTCATTCTTTTATCTATGTATTCTGCTTTTTCGCTACCCAACCAACGTAAATCAAAATTATCAACAACATTCCCTGATGAATCATATGCTTTTGTGGTGTAATCAGAATATAAATCCATAATATCCTGTAATGACATATTGTTTGCGGTAGCCAACAATTCAAAGAAAACTGATTGCATGTCCACATAGTTTTTCATTAATACATCATTATATTGATATTGAGCTGATGAATGATATAAAATATGATTATTTAAATCTGTTTCATATGCACTGATTAGATAAAATACATCCCCAAGTGGTATGGGGTCATTTACCAATTTATTAGCCAAATTGCGGTAAAACAATTTGTTAAATGTTTGACAAATTGACTTTTTAACATTATAGCGTATACTATCTTCACTTTCATCAGCAGTAACACCATATTCTTTTTCATATAACATAATAAAATCACTGGGAAGATTTTGCATCACTTCAATAGAATACAACATATTCAAAATTTCCCGCTTATCTTCTTCTGTCGTCACATCAAAAAAATCATATAATTTTTCAATATCTCTTTCAAATAATAAATGTTCCGTATCATGAACTCTGAAATCATCATTTATGATATTTACCATACTTAAACTTTCTAAATAGCCAATCATGTTTTTATATGTAATTGGACCTATGCCCCGATAATTACTCATACATTTTTCGGCTGCGGCATCATATAACCAAACATTATCTAATGAATTCACTTTTAAACCATCATAACGAAAACTCATACCATAATTTATTACTAAATCCTCATTTAAGCTAATATCACAGTTACATCCTTTTTGTAACAAATGTATTATTTCATGCGTTAAAACACAATAAACATCACTTTCTTCATTAGTAAGACCTATCATAGTAATCTGGGTTGGTGAAATGACTAAATGATTCTCCGGAGTAACATAAGCTAAACTCATTGAGCCTACTTTCTCAAACATTTTCAAATCACTAAGAATACATTTGATTCGCTCCTGTGAAATACTGGGACATTCTTTTAAATAGCTATTTACAACCTCTGCAATTAAGTCGCAATAACTTTTTAATTCTTCCTTATCTATCTCTTCATAAAGAATATTATCTTCATTTTTTAAGTAAGCCTTGTTATTAGCAATAACTATTCTATAGAGTTCGTCGCCATCTATAGAATTCAAATTACTATTATGTGTACTACTAAATCTTATACTACTATGTTTTTCTAAGGCTTCCTCTAAGAAATATAAATGGCTAAATTCATAATCCACTTCATAATTTTCAATATAGTCCAAAAACGAATTATAATTACTATTACTTAAAATCACATCCGGGAAAACTGCCTTCTCATTAGAAATATCAGCAAATGCTCTTAACCCTTCTACAATAATAGGTTGTGCAATTTCTTCATCCGTATCTGATACATTAGAATCCATATCGGAAATAACTATCGTTTCCTTATTTTTATCTTCCTTCTTTTCTACATCAGCATATAGTGCGCGATTCCCGTCCGCACATCCACTTAATAGCAATGTTACCGAAAACACTGCCACAATAAACCGAATTCTCTTTTTAGCTTTATTACGAAACTTAAGATTTCTAATCATTTTTCAGCCTCTCATTTTACAAAGTTCTCATATTTTACGGATTACAATATTCTACATCACCACTTACTCACACAACTGCGGTACGCCTTCCCACGCAAGAAGCGGCATTTCCTCCAACTCCTGAAGATATACATAGATTTCCTGGTCATCTCCATAGATTCCGCTCTGTGGCACTTGGGTGCACAGGGTAATATGATAAATACCATTCTCCAACTCCAGAATATTTTCGCAATACCTGCTCCAATCCATTAACTCAAACAAATCTTTTATGTAAAGCTTTCCATCATCAATAACAATTGCCAATCTGGCCCCTATAGGATATCTTTCTACGATGTCTGCGTCCGGATAACCCTTGCGAAACTTTAATATATAATCTCCGCCTGAGCCTGTGCAAAAGCCTACAATATCGCCCTTTTTAATATGGGCTGCCACCTGCTCCGGTTCATCGAAATCCGTTGCAAAAAAATCCTGGCCTTCTTCGATTTCCTTTAAAATGCCTCCCGAATGAAACACAATACCCATACCGGAGATGTAAATGTTTATATCCTTTTCCATACTTATTGCCTCCAATTAATTATATGTTCCCAAGCCTTTGGCAAAATACTTCATTACGGGCTTCAATGCACCTTTTTCATATGCCAGCTCCTCTTGTGGGATAATTTTTAGTTTTTCCATAAACAATTCCAACACATTTCTATCTATAATTATTTGTTTAAAAAAACTCTTTCATTGGTGGTATCTCACCTATTTTTTGTAAAAGACTGTACCTAAAACTTATAGCCTCCTCCTTAATGAGGTTATCTACCTTATCCAAGCTAATCGAAATACCAGCATGATGATATAAATAATCAAAAACAACCTTCCTATGCACTCTTGCCATATCCACAAAGCTTACGATATCATACCGATTAAAATCATACTTTTCTAATGAAATCTTTTGATTATGTAAGAATTCTTTCCATAATTCAACTCTTACCAATTCATCACTATGCCTGTTATCCAACAAATAGTTATCCAACACACATAACGCCATATACAGTACCTGCTCTTCCACATTACATCTGTCCGCTGTTATTGACCCAAAAGAACATTGCGATTTAATCTCTTCCCATGTTCTGAATCTATATATAGGTTCACTATTAATTGGTTCATTACTTATTAACGGATCATTCTCCTTCGTCTTAATGTATTTCATGGCATCATACATCTGTAACATACCACTCAAAAAACGCGGTCTGTTTTCATAGGTTCTATTTATAATACCCAATTCACTAGTCATTATCCACGTAACTCCGGGTATATCCGGTGCTTTTCCTGCAAAACCGTGTCCAATAAATGTGGGACTATTTACATTCGGTATTGCTCTTGCCGAATAGGGTGTTTGAAAGAAATAATTGGCGTTTATTGCGTCATGGTCTATTAGCTTGCAACCATTTACCCACTGACTGGGTGTACCTGCAAAATTTTGATGAGACCATGTATCAGCCAACACGTGCATACATATCCCAATAGCACACAATGCTTTAATTCGTTCACTTTTATAATATAATGCATATTGACATGCAGCATTTTCGACAATTTCCCGGACAGTTCCTGTGGAGGGACGACAGACCATTTTCAAATCTTCCGGTCCCGTAGAACTGGTATAAAGAACATTACCAACTTCCAGCCCCACCTCTATAGAATCGCTATATGGGGTTTGATGGCCAAAAGAAATTTGTTTTCTCCCTGTATGTTCTATAACTTTATTTCCATCTTCCATAGCAGCAGCAAAATTTCCCGGTAAAAAATGAAATGGAGCCCATATGCCTCTGAGCATAGTTATATAGTCACCAACTTTTTTAGTAAATCCTGTGGAACTTATTGCATCATCTACAGATTGAAACGTTGTTTCTGTTGTAATAAAATAAGGAATGTTCACTTTACTATCTTTTAATATACGTAACCTATTAAAATCCAGTTCATCTACTGTCTGAGCCGCCCAAGCTATAACTGCTGCATCTTCAGCACTAAATCCAGCCTGATAAGCCATAAAGTATGTTCCATAATAATGACAATCTATTTGCATAGTTGGTCTCCTTCTCCAAATGTTTATAACGTTGACAATTCCGTCTCATCATATTTTGCATACTGTGCCTGCCCCAGTAACTTAAAATATTCAATACGACAAGAAAGCGCATGACGCAATTCCTCACGGTTATTACTCAATCTAAAGAGATTAATTGCCTTATCTACATATTTACGAGCCTTTGGGTATTCCTTTATTCGCACATAATATGAAAATAAAGTAAGTGCCATTCGTCCACAGGTAACATCATCATGATTTCTTTTGCTTGCTTGTATCAGTAGCTCTTCCGCTTCCTTAGGGCGTTGAAGCATAAACAAGATATTAGCACGAAGAATTTGAATATTCCCACTGTCACAAGGATCATTTTGCAGGGCTTTTAGTTCAGAAGCTTTATCAACATACTCCAATGCCCTTTCATATTCTCCTTTCACAGTGCAGATATTTGCTATATTTAACATCGTATGTCCACTAAACTTTTCCAGTTTTATTTCTTCTTGTGCCCGAAGTATTTCACTATATATTATCAATGCCTCATCATATTTCTGATCTTTGAGTGCAAATGCTGCACGTTGGTCAAGTTCATGTAAAATATCCGATATTTCCTGTATTTTCTCTTTATTCACCGCTAATCCCCTCCAATTTTTCGATTTCAGAACCTATAACCTCTGCCCGTTTAGGATTTAAAAAAGGGTGTACTGTCTTTAGTAATAAAAGGGCTTTATCGGTCTCCCCTTGTTTTTTCTTCCGTAATCCCTGTCTCATTACCTCAAGAGTTACTTTTTTAAGTACTTGAGCCAAAAATTGTTGTTCTTCAGGTGTCTGAACCTGTTTTGAAATACTATATATATTTCTTAATGCCTCACAATAATCCTCCGGTATCAAAACCTCCTGCAAATCATCAAAAGTCACACCACACATGGTTTCTGATGTTTCTACCAAAACCATTTCAAAAAGTTTGTATGCCATAGCATGCAAGTTAACCGCCGCCTCTACACAACCATTTTCACTCATATTTATAGCTTCAATTGCATAAAAAAGGGCTCTATCGTATCGTCTTCTAAAAAAAGCTACCTTGGAAAAATTCACCAGTTGCTCTATGGCACTATCCACACAATTGTAATATTCCAACACGGCAACTGCTTCTCTAAAAATATTCTCACCTTGTTCAAAGTCTTTACTTTCGTCAACTGCAGTGGAAATAGCCAAATTAAACTGTTCTGTCAATTGTTCTACTATGGCCTCTATCTGTCTATCAAACTCAATTCCTGCCACCTATAACATCTCCTTCTTTTGATTATTTTTTCTCTCCATAGTCATTATTACCCTTTCTTTTCGATTGGGTATAGTAGTTAATGAACCTAGACTTAAATTGGTTCCCTTATTCTCCTGTGCCTCTTTAGTATCTTTTGTTCTTTCGTTCTCTTTAATTCCCTTCATCTCATTCCAATTACTTTCTGAATACGGTATTCGAGATAAAGAACCTACTTCTTTATCTCGTTTAATTTCCTTAACAGAGAAGGTATCCGTCTTTCGTGATGATACAACGAAGGTATTCTTAATTGCTTTACGATTTTGAGTTTTTTCACTCTTATGAATGGAATGAGATATAGTCATTGATTCCTGAGTGTTTCTCTTTTTCTCTTCATTATTATAGAAAGAATTACATAGAGATGACTTCTTAAAACTATTTTGAATAGTATTTTGCTTATTATTTAGTGCAGAAGTTTTCACATCATAATCAACTTCAAAAAGAGCTTCCTCCGTATTTTCAACTATAAAAAAATTATCCTCATTCTCATTATCGGTTGTTTCTAGTGACTCTTCCTTGGTCTGTTTATCTTCTTTTTTATCATCCAATACATTTGTGGGCAAAAGAATATCTTCCGAAATTATGATTGATGAAAACCAGTCAGAGCCATCTTTTTCTTCACTATATTCATCTGACAATAGCAACGCTTCTAACTCATCTGATGAAATATAATCCTTTTCTTGATTACTCATAATATTTCACTCTCGTTAACAACGAAAGAGCATCATTAACGGACTATATTTATCCTAAGATGCTCTTTTATTTCTATGTTATTCTAATATGCCTTCTTAAATCGATTTCGCTTTTGCAGCTTCTGCGGCCTCAAGTTTTTTAGACGCCTCTTCAATTTCTGTCTCACATTTTTTCATCTCAATCTCAAAAAACTTTTCCATAGCTTGATTTCGCATTTCAATAACCTGAGAAATCATAGGGTTAGGTGGAACCGGAACCAGGCGAGTTCTAAGAAGACTGGAGCCCTCGGCACTATAATTATATTTATTAGCATAGGTTGCGTCTACAGTAGTTGTAGTGGTTACCGGTCTTTTCTTAGCTCTTGTATCCTTTATCTCCTGCTCCTTACCATAAGTTCTTTCATAAGAGCTTTCATAGGACATAGAAATAGCAACTTTAACCTCAATAATTGTTTCCGCAAACTGATAAAAGGTGGGCTGAAAACCGGCTCCTATCATAGATGTTGCTATCTCATTATCCGAAATGGTAAGAGCATTGCCTGATGTGTCTGCCTTATCATCATATGATACAGAGACAAAAGGTAAACTAACAGTGTTATCCTCTCCCATAATTCGTAATATCTCAATAGAATTTTGATCTAATTGGTATTGTGCTTGTGCAATTGCTGTACCAAGACTGCTAATCATTTCATCAAATGGTACATTTAATAACTGATGTCCGATACTCATTATTTATTCTCCTTATTAACTAAATTACGATATATATTTATTCTGCATTCTCCGGAGTTTCTGAATTATTTTCATCCTCACTATCCTCTCCGGCTTTTTGTACCGCTTCCTCTATTTTTCGGAAAGTACTTTCAAACTTCTTCTGCTCCATCTGTGCCTTTAGATCTAACAGAGTTTGCATAAATGAACTTGGAGGTACCGGTGTAATCTTTGTACGAATCAGGCTGGAACCTTCACAACTATAAGAATATTTTGCAGAAAACGATGCACTTACCGAAGCACATAAACAATTATAGCTTGCCGAGGCAGATACTTCTGCTGATTTACTCATTGAGATAGAAATTTTCACTTCAATAATAGTATCAGTAAACTGATAAAAAGTGGGTTGAAATCCTGCACCTATTAATGAAACAACTTCTGTACCGGTAGTACCATTTTCAAAATTGGGAATTTCAACTGGGCATTTCTTTTTATCTCCCATCATTTTTGCAATCTTGCAACTGGTCATGTCCATCTTATATTGTCCTTCTGCAATTGCATTTGCAAGTTGCATAACCATATCCCCAAATGGTACATTAAGCAACTCTTGTCCAATTGATGCCATATAAACTCTCCTTTCACCTCATAAAATCACTTGGGTACTGCCTGAACAGTAATCTTAATACTACTTAGGCTATCCTCTGACGTTTCCGTAATGTTTGGAGCCGTAAAACGCAAAGAATTTTCCTCGTCACCATATATACGAACCTTCAAATCAACATCCATATTGTTTATGACATAGGACGCTATTTCACTATCTGATTCTGTATTTTGATTAAAATCCTTAATAATCTGATTCAAATATGTAGCAATATCCTGCGTGGAATATGAAGTTGTTATTTTTTTATTTAATGCATTGAGTTTTTCTTCCAATTCACAATAGTATTCATACTGTTCTCTAAATACAGCTATTTTTTTCTCTGTCTCTATACGTTCTGCTTCCAGTAAAGCCTGTGTTTTTGCAAGTTCTGCTGCTTTCTCATTTAGAGCAGCTTTTACAGCTTCTAATTCACAAATCTTACTGTCATACTCCGCTTCCTTCTGTTCAAGTCTGGCGATAGCCTCACTTTCTTTTGCTGTCAATCTTTTTCTCATCGCCGAGCGAACAATCCTGGAATATTCATTATTCATTGTCACCACTCCCCCTATTTACCACTTAATCTCTTAATATGAATTGTAGGTGTTATCCCAATCTGTATCAATGTATTGGCAATAGGATTCTGAGATATGACCTCAATTGCTACATCCCCCCACGTCGCCGCCTCATTGGGTAATATTGTATAATTTGTAATTTCTGCGTCTTCCAACGCAGTCAGCAATTTATCATACGAATCTATTTTACTTAAATCCGGCATATATCGTCTTACTGTCATGCGGTCTGATATAGGAATAGGAACAAATTTTAACTTCAATGTGCTCTCTTCCTTTTTTGAAGACTTAAAAAGATTTGTAAAAGTGGCATTACTGGGAGCTGCAAATAATTTTCTGGACACTACCTTTCCGGAAACAGTTCTTTCCTCTGCAACAGAATAATCCATTTTTAATGTGAATTCCACCTCCGGCATCACATACCATGTTGCTTGCAACCCCATGTTGTAAAGCTTGTCATCTTGAAGAATTTTATTCTGTATATCTATAGCACTTTGATCAAGAGAAAGTTGTGCCTGCGAAATACCCTTTCCTAATTCCGAAATAATACTTGAAAGATCAGAATATACATTTGGAACATTATTCTTAACTTCAACTAATTCCTTTTGAATATTATCATACTCAAAAGGCTTAGCTACATGTACAAAACTTTTTTTAAGCCGACGAATTGTATTTTCTGTAATGGTAGAATAAACATTTGCCCTTTTTACCTTTTCAAAAATCTCTTTTACATCTGCAGACATAAACTGATTGACTGAAAAAATACCGGCATCAATAAAATCATAGGCCAGATCGATATCCATTTCATCAACTCGTAAAAGCTCCGCTTGAGCTGCCCAATGCGTAATATTTGCTACTGAAAATTTAGTTTTCTCTGCTAATTTTTCACGGTCCGTAAAGGTTCTTGTTGCATCATATAGTTGTTTAACTGTACTTATACCCGCCTTATCTCGAAGAAGTTGTCCTACTTTATTATCAATTCCAACAATACTAATTAATTTTTTAGCCATTTACTTTTGCCTTTCTATCGAATTTAACAATATCAACTATAACTCACATTTTAAACATTTGTATTGTCAAAACCTTGCTTTTTCCCTCAACTCGCATATTTATTCATCTGTTTTCTGCCTACTTTTTATGTTATCATAACTTTAAAAAATATTCAATAATTACTTTTTTTGCTTTTCCATCCTCTTAGAAGTCTTGAATTTAGAGCAAACTAAGTCCTATGTATAACCTTAACTTCCGCAACTCTTAGTAAAAATCATCCATATTATCTATAAACTCATCAACTGCTTTACCCTGATTCATTTTTTTGAATAATTTAATAAACTCTTCTTGAGAATATGTATCATGTTCATAAATGGTAATCAAAATTTCCCCGAGACCAACCGTCTCAAAGAATTTTTCTTTTCGCAGTTTGTTTATCGCTTCCACTATTAATTTGTACCAGACACTATCGTCACTATTTTGGATTCCTTCATCCTTGATATATTTTCCTACACCTGCAAAATACTCCGGACTTTCATCAAAAACATTCCACTCATCTTCACAATATTTATAATAGCAAATCTCATCCTTCATATCATCATCTGCATTTTCAAGGCTCTCCTGCAGATTTTCAACTGTATTTACATACAAATACACCTTGGACAGACTCTCCTCACATTCCAAAGAAACAATATAAATCTTTTCTCCCTCATAATAGCTTGGAAGAGCCTCAAAGCATGCTTTTGCACCATCTATAAATAATTGGATAATCCTGTCTTTTTGCTCTTTCTGTGCTTTCTTTATCTTTTCTTTTTTGTCTGCCTTTAAAAACTTTAATATATTCTTGGCCGCAAATATTCCTGCTTCACTTAACACCATTTCCATCAGTGCGGTATACTCTGCTTCTGTCAGCATTTCCTTTTCAAGCACCAGCAAATATTGAAAGGTCTCTAAATTATCTCCACAGACAGCTACAAATAAGGGATTTCGCTTATCCAAAGTGGTCATTAGTTCTATATCATTCCGCATCAAATATTGTATCATATCTACATTTCCGATTCCTGTAGCAGTCACAAGCACATTGCCATCTCTGTTCTCTACATTTCTATCAATTCCGGCATCCAATAAATACTTGACAATCTCCATTTGCTCATAAGTCACAGCAAGATGAAGCCAATTACCTCTGGGGATGGGCATTTGTAGTTTCTCCGTATCGTCACCTATAAGTTTCTTAATCTCATCGAGATTTCCTTCCTCAATTGCTTTATCCATTGCTTTTTCAAATTGAAAATCATACATAATTTAGTCCCCCCTGACTCCTAACCTAAATCTGTTAGGAACACTTCCTGCACATTTTTATCTCTATAATATTGTTTCTGCTCCTCATTCAGAGGAATCTGATACTGTTGCGTTCCTACCTTATACACACCTTGTACAATTCTGTCATGCAACATTCTGAGGAAATACTTAAACTCCACCTCATCAATAAAGTCCATTTCTTCAAAATCATCTTCAAAAATATAATCTCCCTCTGCCAGCCAGAACATCATAAGTGCAGTGGCAAGTTCGCAATTGGGGTGCTGCATAATAAAATAAGGCACTTCCAAGCCGTCACCCCAATTATACTCCTCCATATACCGGTGCAGCTTCCCACCATCGGTTTCTTCCTCCAGTAGACCGGGACAATCCTGCAGAAGGAATTCTGCTCTCTCTTTTGCTGCTTCTGTAAGAAGTGTATTAATCTCCTCCTTCGGAGGTTTCGGGGGCTCATATAAACACCCCCTGCTGTAATACTTTATAACATCCTCAAAATCAGACTTTTTATGTAGGTTCCTCTCCAAGTATTCAACAATCGTTGTATCCTCTATACCATCCTCTGTCTGTATATTACTTCTTGCAGCTTCCAATGCATTCTGTCCTTGATAACAATACTCTACATCCACGCCCTGTTCCAGGAACCACTTAATCAAATACAAATTATTGTTTTTACAGGTCAGCACAAAAGCAATTCCCCACAATTCTTCCTGCCGTTCCTGAGGCATATTTTCAATGATGTAGGCGATAGTTTCTTTCATATCTTCCATAGATTTAATCAATGGCGTATTCCCTTCGCATACCTGAACAAGCAATCCTTCCCCCTCTGCAACAATATCATAATGCTCCTCAATAATCCATTTCGCCAGCGGAAACGGATTGTTGCAAATCCTAAACATCTCTCTCCACTGTTCCTGTGTAAGAGAATCAAACTTATCCTGACTTGTGATATAGTCAATTGCTTTTCTCGCTGCTTCCTCGTCATTATCGGAAGAGCATTTCTTATCTAACACATTATCCCAAAATTGTTTGTATTTTGAAGTTCTCATAAAAGCTTGTCCTTTCTCTTATCTCTTTAAAGATTACATAAAGTCTATTTCTTACTATATTGCCTAGCCGAATCCTTTTTTCTTACAGGCAATCCTCCAATTTAGCTATGAAATATGCTTCAAAGGTATCTGCTATTTTACATATTTTACCGTCATCAATCCAGGACCATGTAACTACTTCACCATTCTTCTTTGATACATCAATGCAGGTAACATAATCACCATCATGCTCAATCACTACCAATTGATTTGGCATGCCCTTCGCCCTGCAATCCTTCATAAGTACAGTTATTGAACAATTCTCAATATCCTTCCCTGACTCAATCCCGAAGAAATCAAAATATCCCAATCCTCCTGAACCATATTTAGACAAAAAATACTTAAAATCCTCCGGTAAATTTACCGCAAATTTATCTTCAAATTGTGCAATTAATCCTGAATTGTCTTCCTGAGGCAAGCAATAAATATCGTCTAATTCCACACCTTCCTCTTCACATACCTGTTCAATTAGTTCACTTAATTTTTCATATGTATTCATACCCATGTCCACCTTTCAAATTCAGTTTATGTATCTATAACCAATCTAAATAATATTTAATAATTCCTCATATGACTATATATTCTTCAATGCCTCATAAAAGCTGATTACTTCATCTTCTCTACCATTCGTCAGTCTTCTTGCAATTCTGTTATATACAAATGCATTGGTACCTTTAATTTGAATTCCCATTCCAATATTGGACTGCACCCAGTTTCCACCAATGTTCTTCATAATCATCACGCCAAAAAATCCGGTAGCACGTTTTACCATATCCGTAAAATCCTCATTGGAAGGCCTTTGGCGACCAAACATATTACAAATTGCATCCAACAATACTTCAAAATCTTCCAGGCTTTCTTCACCAAAATCCAGTTCCACCTTTGCTGCGTCCCTTGCAAAATCTATGAAATCCATAGCATGACCAAGCATTGCAAACTCCATGGTTACTCCCTGCTTCTTACCTTCCTGAAACAACAAATACTGTTCATCAAACCACGCTGTCAGTTCCTCTTTGGACAACTGATAATCCGCCTCATTGGGAATTGGTTCACTTACCTGTAATTCAAACTTATTTTCTGCCATATCTATGCTCTCCTTTATAATTACTTAATTTCTCTTTCTCTTCTAATCATTTCCTGCTGTACTTCAAACAAAGATATCTCTTTCTCCTCACCATTAATCATACAGTTTCTGAAAATATTTAAACTCCAGTCCCATTCTCGTCCGATATCCATCTTTTCAAGCCCCTGTATTTCTAAATCATTAAAGTCATTTCTTATTACATCAGCTCCAATTTTCACATTCCGGAATTTAGCTCCACAAAATCTACTGCGAAACATCTGTTTAATAACTAATTCTAAATTCTTACCCTTACAGTTCCAAAACACTCCTTGGGTAATAGTGATATCGGCCCATAACTTAACATCTTCAAACGTACATCGATTAAAGGAACAACCCCATTCCGCCTCCTTCTGTTCTCCTCTTATTTCCAAACCATGTATCCGACAACAACTAAATTCAGCTCTATCCAATATAATATTTGTAGCCTCTGACCTTCCGCAAATCTCCACCTTAACAAATCTGCAATTCTTGCATTCAAACTGATTCATCTGATTATGCATCAGCTTCATATCATAAAATTTACAATCAATAAAGGTTAATGTCTCACATTCTATATTCTCTATAGCAAAATGCTTAAATGTATAGCCTTCAAATAGGCAGGTACCGTTACTCAATTTTTCATAAAACTCTTCTTTACTTATAACAATTTCCTTATCAGTTGGTACATCACACTTCAGCCTACACATAAACTCTTCTATTCTGTCTGAAAGTCTATCATAAGAAGGTACTTCATCCAAAATTTCTCCAAGGAACACAAACCATAATAAGGACCTGCACCGCCATTGCTTATCTGAGTCAGAAAATACACATAATCCTCCGGCAACTTTATCTGCATGAAACAGTCCTCCTATATCCCTTGCAAAAAAGATACTTTTGAGTACATTTCCCCAACTTCCATCTCGACTATACTTTCATTGTCCCAATCCAATTCGTATATCTCTTTCCCATTGAAAAACACAGGGAATCGGATATCTTTTTCCGCCTAATATTATACAGTCTGGATTCTACTCCTTCAATCAAAATTTCAATTTCTTCCATCTCTTCTTGTATGCATGCTTACTTGTAGTCTGCAAGAATATCTCCTACGGAATGTATAAAACAAACTCCATCCCTTCCGCATCTTTCATATATCGCCCAAACACATCTCCCGACAAACGCAACGCAATTTGTTTGGCTTCATACAAACCGATACCGCTTCCTTCTTTCATTTCTGCATTAGAGCCTCTCCAAAAACTGTTAAAAAGATAAGGAAGTTCACTCTCAGACACAATGCCTCCTTTATTTCTTACCGTAAAATAATGTCCTTCTTCCTGCTTCTCAATCACAACAGAAATTCCGGTGCCGTCACCGTACTTAATCGCATTTTCAAGAAACTGCGATAAAATCCGCAGAATACCTATTTTATCCGAATCCACCAAAGTATTATTGACGCATTCCACTTCGCAGGGAATTTTTAGCACTTTTAATCGATTGGTGTACTCTTCTTCTATGTACTCCTCAATCTCCTTGGAATAAAAAGATTGCGGGTTGGGTTCAAAATCCACCAAACCTTCCATAGAGGTTTGAATCATCTCCTGCACAAGGATGGTGATATCATCTGCATTTTTATTAATCTTGACTGCAATTTCCGCATCCTTTTCATTGGGCATGCCATCCGGCTGGTACAATCCGGTCTCCACTGCATTTGCGTACAGTTTAATATTCGACACCGGTGTTTTGATTCCGTGAGCTATGGTTGCAAGAAGAGTCTGACGTTCTTCAATCAGACGATTGATATGCTTTTTATCATAGGTCATTTTATCACCCAGCATATTAACGCCCCATACGAACTTACCAAAATACCGGTTCTTCGTTTCCGGTAACTTATCCGTAAAAGAACCTTTGGACAAACGCTCCGGATACTGGGAAAGTGTTTGGAAAGGTTTTAAAATTTTAAAATGGATATATGCAATTATCCCTATCGTCAGTACAAAAGATGCAATGATACACGCATTCATAATCACTGCTTTTTGCCCATAAGATTCATCCCCAAAAGAAAAGACAAGAAAGCCCGCAAGCCGTTCCTCTTCATAGAGGACCCAGACACTTTGCGAACTTGTCAAATCCGTTACATTATTCACACCGCTTTGCTCCGTATCTGCCGGAAGATAAACAATGTCCAAGGGCAACATACATTCATTATACGCCTGCTGCCATTCATCTTTTTTATCATAAAAGCACAACTGCACAATCTCCTCCGGATTCGCACCTGAGGCTTTCATCTCTGTTTCCACCAGGCCGGCAATACGGTTCATTACCACATTACGCCCCTGATTGGACTTCTCCTCCCGATTCTTCTGCAGTATATTAGCAATTACAAGCAGTAAAGCAAAAAGCAGAAACGTTCCCGCATACAAATACTTTAAGCGTTTCATTTATCGCTCCCTCCTCCGAATCGGTACCCCACCTTCCATACTGTCTGGATCAGCATGGGATTCTTAGGGTCTTCCTCCAATTTCTCACGAAGCCATCGTACATACACATTCAAGGTATTGATTTCACTAAAACAATCGCTCCCCCAAACCGCATTAAAAAGTGTTTCTTTATGAATCACCTGTTCAGGATGTTTCATAAAATAACATAAAATATCATATTCCTTGCCGGTTATGGAAATCTCTTTACCGGCTTTCGTTACTGTTCTTGATGCAACATCCACGGTAATATCCTTATATACAAGCAACTGCTTATCTTCCGCCATCCCATAGGTTCTGCGGAGAATTGCCTTTACCTTGGAAGATAAAACAGGGAAAGAAAAGGGCTTATCCAAATAATCATCCGCCCCTACATCAAGGCCCAGTATTTTACTTTGATCATCGGTTCTGGCACTCATCATAAGCACCGGAATACTATGTTTCTGCCGGATAATCAGGAGCGTTTCATAACCATCCATTCCCGGAAGCATAACATCAAGAAGCAGCATTTTATATGCTGCCTTCTCAATGCACTCCAACCCCTCTTCCGCACTTTCTTTCCATTCCACGCTAAAACCGTCTTGCTTCAGAAAGTCACAAATTAAAGTTCCCAGTTCCTTATTATCTTCAATTACCAAAATGTCAATCATAATAATTCCCCACATCCAGAAACTCCGGCTTATCCGTCACACCTTCGTCCCCCGTAAATGCCACCTGAATATTGCCCGTAGCATAGTCAATCAACACAAGATGTACCACACCCTGCCTGTGAACATTTTCTACCTCATACTGGTCGGTCCGCTCCTGCGTTATCATCTCTTTCACTTCAGCTACCGTAAAATTCTCCTCGGCAGCCACCCAATCATTGTACTTGGAAAAACGCACCAGGTTCGCCACGGAACCCGTAAAATCATCTTTATTACCTGCTGTCATATAAGAATTCAGCACGCAGAGACTATCCTCACTCTCCCACTTAAGACCTTCCATAATGGGAGTATCTGCATCTCGCAGAACAGAAAATCCATCTCCCGCTTCCGTAACTTCCCGAACACAATTTTCTGCACAATAGGAATGCTCGGCATCTGTAATAATCAGATTATGGCACCATGTATAATCACCGCTGTTTGCTACCATATAATTACCTAAATCCGTTGCATTGTCACATTCCTCCAATGCATACCGGATATCATAAGTATAACACTTTTTCCCTTCAGATACAAAGGGATAATCCGATGCTCCCACATCCAGAATTGCCACGAAAACACCATCATCATTTATTGCGGAAATCGTAGTGTAAATTCCCAGCATTCCAATGGTTGTAACGCTTCTTTCTCCCTTTACCATATGAGTCACTGCATTTACCTTCCCCATTTGGTTTTCACTGCCCAGATTCCATTCCAGACTTCTCAACGTAATACCTGCGCCGTTTTCTGTTTTACTTCCCCAAAGGGACAGTGCACTACAAGAAGTAGGACGCAGGGCATCCGGTATCATCTGTACAATCACTGCTTCTTCATAACTGATTTTACCATTCTCCGTAAAGCCTTTTTCTCCGCCGGAAATAATTGATGCAAAAGCCATAATCTCCGCCCTGTAATCCTCCGGTATAGATGACAGTAACACATTCATTCGCTCTTCCAAAACTGCATAATCGATGTTCTGTCCTGAAAACGCCAACCTGATATTCTCATAAATATACGGCTCCATACTCTCTTCATACGCAGGGAAAGCTTTAAGCACCGTATCAGCATATGCCTCGCCTACTTCTTCCGGAGTTCCCCTCTCATAATCCAACGTCACGTCATAGTAATCCGGATAAACCAGAATAGTGCACAAACCATCCTCTGACACAAAAGTCTCTTCAACGTCCTTCTTCACACCTTCATTGGTATACGTACACTCTTCTTCCGTGCGATAATTTCCTACAGGTTGTAACCCATAATTTTCATTGTCGTTATCTTGATTTACGATTACCTCGCCCTGTGTGTTACAGGCAGTCAAAGTTATAAGCATTATGAAAAGCACACTAAGACTACGAGCTTTTTTTATCCATTTATTCATCACGAATCCTCCAGATTTGTATTCTGTTCACTGCCTGTAATACGGTCAGCATACAAAGTGCAATCAGCAGAATGACACTAACCGGCACAATCACATAATTAGCCCAAAACAGGGTAATCATCTCAAATTCGCATACGTGGATAATATGATTTACAATATTACCTATCACATAATTTCCGATTGTTTTACTAAAAATAATTGCCACAACATAAGATGCCGCCACCAACAAAAGCATTCTGAACAGATGCCAACATTTTATTACTCCATTTTGAAAGCCAATGCTTTTCAGTACTGCCACATCTCCTGTTTCTTCTTCCATAAAAATATTCTCATACAATATGGTAATGAGACTGAGCACCACAGCCACTACTACGGATACTACCAGAATCAACAGATTAAACATGGAACTAAAACCTGCAAAGAATTCATCATAAGCGTCTTTAGAGCCCTTAAACTTTATTTCGTCATCCGTAAACAATGCATCCATTCTGTCATAGTATTCCTGATATTCTGATTCCAGACAATCTAGTTTATATTGATACAGCGCATTCCCTGTAGATACAGCACCCTCAAATGCTTCGCTCATAATAATGGGAGCAACACCCCAGCTCTGTCCGTCAAAAAATGCGGTTACCACAAACTCTTCCTGCACCTTTTCATAGGATATATGGTCGTCAGTATACTTCTCGTATTCGATGGTAATAATATCTCCTAATTCAATTCCCGCCTGCTTGGCAGTATAATACGCTATTGCCACCTCATTCTGTAGCATAGGTGCCGTTCCGCCTTCCACATAGATAATGTCCATGGCATAATTGAAATCACCAAACTGCATGGTAGATAACAATTCCTGCTCCTCAAAGAAAAGTGTGACAGACTGAGTAGAAAAGAAATCGATTCTCGCAGGAATATCATTTGCTGCCAACTTTTTATTTAGTGACTCATATACTGCTTCAACACTTCCTCCTTTGTTATAGAGTCTTGTATAATAAGACTCATTGATTTCCATATAAAAATCCAGTGCATTGACCTGTAAATATTTCTGATAATACTCCATACTGCAAATCGAATCTTTTATTTGGATAATAAGAAGCACTATAAAAATACCGCAGACATAGGCAAGAATCAGATAGCTGTATCTTTTTACTCTTCCCAAAATATCACTTAACGCAAGGAACAAAGGTATATTGCACTCTCTCTTTTTATGCAAAAACAAGCCCGGCATTTTTCGGAACCGTTCTCCTCTATTATCTCCGTGAATGGCATCCATTACACTGATTTTATTCATGGAGCGAAGGGAGAGAAACGTAAAAAGCACCATAACAAGAATCATGCAAACAACGGCGATAATTGCCATGACGATTCTCATAGTCTGTGTCGGTAAGATAATATGTATCATAAACTGATTCATCAAAAGTTTCCCCAAAGGCATTGCAATGGGAATTCCAATGATACCTCCCACAATGGCAAAAGCAATATATTTGACAGCAAACAAAGTCCGATAAGAAAAGGAATATACTCCAATGGCTTTCATAATACCAATTTCTTTTTCTTCTCTTTTAATAGCAGACTTCAGGCTAAAATGAATGGTCATAAAAATCATGCAAACCATAAAAATACCAACTACTGTTAATGCCAAAGCAACTACCAAACCAATCACACCATCATTGGTTGCAAATCGACTTTTATTATCCCAAAATTCTCCCCGGACATCATCCAGCTCAATAAGCATATCGTTTCCTATTAACGTTAGTGTACTTATATAATCACCTTCCACATCCGACAGAAAAATTTCATACACATCCCTTTTTACCGGAGATTCCTCAAATAAAACCGCATAATCTGCCTCCGAAAAAAGCATACGGTCGTATATGTACGCAGAAGGATCTTTGTAGAAATCTGAAATGATAAACTCATACACATTTCCCATCTGGGTCGTTATACGAACAATATCGCCTTCTCTTGCTTCGGTATTGTTTAGGAGATTTTGGGGAAGCGCTACATAACCATTTTGCACTTCCAGTTTCTCATTCTCTGAATTATAGGGAATGTTTTGTTCTGTTTGTACCGTTGCAAACATCAGCGAAGTTGGTGACAATGGTTCCTCTTTGCCCTCCGCGCTCACATACTCTACCATTGTTCCGGAATAAATCACTCTTTCATTTAAATACATTTTGTCATATTCAGGAACCTTCTCCCAAAAGGCTTCTATTTCTTCACGCTGTCCTTTGCTGTCAGAAATACTGTTTTGAACAATCATGGTAATGTCAGAGGTATTACATATCTCATAAGTATTCTCGCTACCCACAAAACTGCTGTACAGAAGATGGGTACTTATGACAATAAATGCAGAGGCCAATATCATAAAAACAAACAGCGTAATGTTTAATCCGACTTTATCCGTCAAATCTCTTTTTAACATTCTAAAATACATTGCTCTTTCTCCACTTCTTCAAACTACCAGTTCATGTCTGTCAGCCAGTTTTTTAACTTTCTTTCACGTACGGATAAATCCTGCATATCGTTCAGTTTCCCCAATACCAATTCCCCCTGTATGTTTCCGTCCACCAGATAAATAATACGCTCCGAAACTGCTGCCACACGTTCACTGTGAGTAACCATCAGAATGGTTGTTCCGTTTTTATTTGCTTCTGCAAGTTCTTTCATAACTTCTTTGGATGCCTTGGAGTTCAATGCTCCGGTGGGTTCATCTGCAAACAAAACCTTAGGATTGTTAATCAGAGCTCTGCACAAACAAGCTCTCTGTAACTGTCCACCGGACACTTCCGTAATCTGACGTTCTGCAGTATCTATGATCTCTAATCGGCGCATCAGCTTCTCTGCCTCTTCATTCACTTTTTCACGACTTTTCAGTTTCGCCTGATAACCCGGAAGTACAATATTGTCCATGATACAAAGCTTTTTCATCATATACATCTGCTGAAAAATAAATCCCATCTTGGTCAGTCTGATGTGGGACATTTCTTTTTCGTTTTTACCTGAAATATTCTCTCCATCAAAAATCACCTCCCCAGCGGTTGCGCGATCCATGCCGCTTACTGTATAAAGCAAGGTGGATTTACCGGAACCACTGGGACCCATAATGGATACAAATTCGCCTTCTTCTACGTTTAAATTCACATTCTGTAAAACATTATTGCTCTGTTTTTCTACAATGTAGGTTTTACACAAATCTTTTGTTTGAATAACTGTTTTATTCATAGTAATCGTTCTCTCCATTTCCACTTACCTTATTGCGAAATGCTCTTCCCTATAATCAAGAAATAGGTGTTTTCTACATCACTTACAGGTCAATAGTAACATTTCAATTCTTAAAAAATCTTTAAAAATTTTAAGAAACATAAAAATTTTCAATAAAAAAGCAGCTCCAAATTAATTTCTCCTGCACTACGAGTAGTCTGATTGATGGATTTAATATAACGGTTCCACTCTCCTTTTTCTGTTCGTATCCCTCTTTTCTCCATGGCACGAACCGCCGGTCCTTCATGAATGGTGGGTAATGCATCAAGACCTCTCTCTGCATTGGAACGGTGGTCTATCCGTTCCGTATTTCCTTTTTTCTCCAAGGCTTCGTTCACTATATTCGCCCAGTTTGCTCTCCACTGCTCCAAAGTCTCCGGTGCACCCCATTCCGTGGTCTTCACAGCATTAAATAAATATTTTCCATCCTCTCCCTTAATGCGTTCTCCATTTTCATCCAAAATATATTCTCTCCTTTGTTTGGTGCCCCACGTTCCGTCTTCGCTTAATGCTCTCATGGGAACCAATACATGTACATGTGGATTCGGAATATCTCCCAGACTTTTTCCCGGTTTATGAATAGCCATATCCGATATCATTCCTCTTGATGTGAAATTCTCTGAAGTAAATTTTCTTGCCAGTTCAAGATTCTCCTCATCGGACAATTCATTAGGAAGTGCAAAATCAAAAGAATAGGCAAGCTGGGCTCTTCCATTTGCCTCTGCAAATTCAACTGCATTCCATAGTGTCTCCCTGTCTGCATAATCTTTTGGTGCATGCTCCGGCAGAATAATCTCTGTATAAAGCACACCACCCTTCTTGGTATAATCCGGCTCCTCACCATAATAATTGTCGTGCAGTTTTTCACCTGCCCGATAAGCAGCTGCTGAAACTGCTGTCTGTCCTTTCCCTCTGGAAATCTGCGTTACATGAAAATGATAAATTGCCATTATCCCTCCACCTCCTTTGCTGATAATTCATTTCTCAAATCTTCTAATGATTTTTGTTTTGCCATTTTTTCTTTCCTCCTTCTTAAAAACAGGCATAGAAAAAGCACCTTAGAATTTCTTCCAAAGTGCTGGTTCTATATTTTGTGAAATTGTAACAATAAAGTTTGTGAAATATTTTCCCCGCTTTTCCACCCTTTTTGACTGATTTTGTCTCAGCAAAAAGGCAATCCTCAAAGTGCTTCCATTGAAAAAAGCCCAAACCATCGTGGTTTAGGCTCTCAACACTTTTGTGATTTTTGAATTTTGGGTATACTATCTCCACTGCTATTATGCAATACTTGAGCCAATACGTCAACGGCAAAATTTTACCCTTTTGCGATATCCCAATTATTACTGTGAAACTTTCCGAAGCGTAGCGTAGGCAAAACCGGCGCAGCCAATTCAGATACATCGCTTAGACGGACCTCGCACGGATACATCCAAGGGATGTATAGAAGTGCGCCCTTAGCATCCCTACTTAGTTGAACGATGCACCATTTTTAGAGGGTCATTTAACTAATATAGATGTTACTTCATTCGTTGTTAGTGTTTCAACCATTTATTTTTCATTCTTTTTTGTATATTCAATTCCCCTTTTAAAACTATCGATACATAATTCAAGATCTTCCTTTGTGGTCGCCCAAGAGCATACACTTAATCGAATTGCCATATTTCCTTTCCATTGTGTCGGTCCACACCAACACACACGATCCTCTTGGACATATTCAAGAACACATTTTGTCATCTCATCATCTACGTACTGTATCAGTACTTGGTTATACACAACATCATTCAGTATCGTAAATCCAAGTTGTGATAGTCGCTCAGCAAAGGTTTTTGCATTCTTACAAAGAGCTTCCACAAGAGTTCCAATTCCTTCTTTGCCTAAGTACTTAATTGCAGCCCACAATTCGAAAGATCTTGCTCTTCTTGACATAGCCGTTGTATATAACATGCCATCTCGTTTTCCACTGTAAATGATATAGTCTCCATTGGCTTGTAATGCTTTGCAGAATGCATCTCGATATTTGCAAAGAACAATTCCACAATCGTATGGAACATTTAATGTTTTATGTGCATCGACAGACCACGACGTAGCTTTTTCCATTCCCTTTGCTAGATAAGCATATTCCTTGCTTGTTTTTGCCCATAGTCCAAACGCTCCATCAATATGGATCCATGCATTCTTTTCATTGGCCAAATCACAAAGTGTATCGAATTGATCGAATGCTCCTGTATTCACATTACCAGCTTGAAGAATCAAAATCGTTTTTTCATCTAATTCAGGCAACTTGTCCAAACGTAATGTCCCATCTGGATTTGACTCTACCTTAATTATATTCTTGGAACCGATTCCCAAAACAGATAAGGCTTTGAAGATGGTTGCATGAGCATTTTCACTTAATACAACACGGATCTCAGGGGCACCCATTAATCCATTTTCATAAATATTGTAACCATTACGTTCTAATATGGTATTTCTCGCAACGGTCAGTGCACATAGAGATGCATCCGAAGAACCTCCCACCAATCCCATCGCTGTTTCTGTAGGAAGCCCAAACAAATCAACAATCCATTTCTCACATACTTCTTCAATTACACCTGCAATAGGTGATGCAACATAGAGTACAGAATTCTGATCCCACACATCAGTTAACCACTTGACTGCAAGTGTGACCGGTAACGCACCACCATTCACAAATCCATAATATCTTCCACCAGTCTGTGCTAATGTATTGGGCGAACCATTTTGATGAAGTGTTAACAAAATTTCCTCTTCATCTGTACCAACTTGAGGTAGTGGTTCATAAAAATTCTTAAGCTTTAATAAATCCTCCTCCTTTGGATACACATGCCGCTCTGAAATTCCATCCATGTAATCAAATGCATAGTCTTTTGCCATCTCAAATATCAATTTATTCCTCAATGGCTTTGATACTGATTCATAAAAATTCTCTTGCACAATAAAAAACCTCTCTTTCTTCTATCTAGATTGACTTTACTACTACATATATCTGTCATATTCTATTTACATTTTGGCATTTCGGTTGAACGATGCACCATTTTTAGAGGATTATTCAACTCAACCTTTTCAAATGGAACAAAATCTTTGATGGAATCCTTCAAATAAGTATGAGCAAATCCACCTGCAATAGAAAATGACGGTGTGCACAAATCTCTAAGTTCGAATTCCGGTTTTAGTGCTCCTACTGCTCCTATAAAAATCATTTTAGTCATCTTTCTTACATATATACAACAAATGACTTGAACTGCCAAGCAATTCTCTCTTTTCACATGTTGCCAGATGATACTTAACAAACAACGCAAACTCTTCCTCTGACATCTTAAAATCTGCACGTCCCTCTGCTAATTCTAATATATTATCTACTGCTACTGTTGTAATATATTTTGTCTTATGTAATTCAAAAAGTTGCTCAAATTCTACAATATCATATCCCGTGAATAGCTGCTCCTCGAAGTGTTTTACCTTAAACTCACCATCGAAGTTTTCCTCTACGCCTGCGGCAAATGTTCCGTTCAGGTAATTGTCATTCATAATGGCATATACAGAAAGAAATGCTACTAAAATCACACCGTCATTTTTTGTAACTCGAATTGCTTCCTCTATTGCTTTATGTACATCTTCTTTTGCGTACAAATGATACATAGGGCCAAACAATAATGTAACATCAAACTGATTATCTTCAAATCGGCTAAGATTTAAAGCATCTCCCTGATAAGAAACAATATCTTCAATATCACTACTATTTTTTCTCAAAACATCAAGGTTACTTTCCACCAATTCAACAGCCGTTACATTATATCCCTCTTTTGCCAACGCTATGGAATATCTACCGGTTCCTGCACCAATCTCTAACACCTTTGCTCCCGGCTTCGCATACCGATGAATATATTCCATTGTAGTCGCATACTCCAACTGTCCATGACGACTTTTGTCTAATCTGCTATCCTCGTCAATATCATCATAAAATGAACTTACAATTTGTATTCTTTTGCTCATGTCCTATTCCTCCGATTTCTACTTCGTATTGGTAATCCAATATCTTTGTTCTATAATGCCATCAACCTCTACTTCATTTTCAAGAACACCACCATTATTGATAATACTTTTTGCAGAACCAATATTGTCCTTGTCGCATACCATCAAAACTTTTTCAATTCCTAATTTTCTACATTCATCTAATGCGAGAGCTATCATTTTTGTAGCAATTCCCTTTCTTCTCTCAGATGGTCTTACACCATCACCAATATGTCCACCGCTAAGTAATAGCGATTCATTCAAATAATGTCTGATATTTACAGCTCCAACCATAATATTTCTATCTTCATCCAAACAGAAAAATGTTGAATCCGGAACTAATCCACTATTATCATCCCTTATTTCTAAATTATTACAGTAGTTTTCAAAATCCCTATAATCCAACCGACGAATTGCATATGGAATAATTTTTTCACCAAAACTATTCCACTCCTCCATCATGTTACTTATCTGGCTACGATATTCTTCCGAAGCCTTTACTAATCTCAAATTCACATCCAATTACTCCTTTCGATAAATTTATTAATTCACCGGGCCCTGATGAATAAAAAAAGACCACCTACCCGAAAAGATAAGTGGTCAAAAACAACTATAACTATATTCTGTCTCTGAAAGCTTATTTTTCTTCGTAACTAAAAATATTCATATACAACAATAAGACCATGCCCATTATTCTGCACCGCCCACTTAGAATTGTATGAATTTTTAGCTACAAATAAATACATATCTATGCTTCCTTTCAAAATTATTAGGTCTAATATAAGCCTTGTTAATTCATTTGTCAATAATTTTTTCTCTACACCATCCCAAAATGCTTAAGCGCATCCATAATAGCCTTTTCCTTATCTTCCGGACACTGTGGTTGTTTCGCATCTTCTGACTTAGGCTTAGTAAAGTTCTCCCTCTCAATGATACCGCACTTTCGAACGCAATCATTTTTGATTGCGTTTTTTACCTGCGCAATATAGAGATTCGTCACCTGCAAACCATGTTTATCCAATACATAATCCTTTATCTCTTCATAAGTTGCCTTGCTCTCCGCCGAAGTAATATCTAACTCGCCCATGTCAAGAGTTACACTCACGTGATGTTTAGCTTCATGAAGTTTGGACAATAAGCATACCGTCTCAACGGTACTTTCGTTGTCCCAATCCAATTCATATACCTCTTTCCCATCGAAAAACACAGGGAATCGAAACTTAAGACTACGAAGGATTCTTCCATCCGCCTGCTCTTCCTCGTAAATGTTTACATCCGCAAGGAAGCTCTTCATAAAGGTTTTCTTCTCAATATCCGTAAATCTATCGTACAGCTTATCAAAGAATAATAAGAACTGATACACATTATCGCCGGATATTTTCTCCTGCCTAATATTATACAGTCTGGTCTCCACTTCTTCAATCAGAGTTTCGATTTCTTCTATCTCATCATAGAGCTTGTCCAGGCGCACCTGCATATCCTCATACTTCTTGTCATAATGCTTGTCCGATACAGATAAATTATCCATCTGATTCGCCAACTTATTCTTGGCTCCGTTTACCTGCTTTAACCGCTCCTGTAAGCCTGTATGCTCTCTGTCCAGCTCCTGCGTATCAATGCTTTGACCGATGTGCTTCTGAATCTCCGTTTTGAATTTTGGATTATTCACAAGCTTGCGGATCACTTCTTCCACCGCTGCATTGATTTTATCCTCACTCCACTGCTTACGATAAGTACATTTATGACCATTCACAAAGGTTCTGTGCTTGCAGGCATAGTAAAAATAATCTTTGTAATGTCCGCCGTCGGGATGTTTTTTACGATTTACATTGCCATACATACCACTTCCGCAAATAGGACATTTGATAATTCCGGATAAAATGTGCTCGTGATCTAAACTGTGAGTTTTGATGTTGGCAACTCCGGTTTCCTGCCTCTTTTTATACACCTGATTCCACAATTCTTCTGACACAATTGCCTCATGAATACCGTCATTCAGCATATACTTGTCCTGCTTCACAATGTGATACTCATTTCTTGTACCCGGAATCTTCTCATTTTTTCTTCTGCCAAAAGCAAGCTTGCCACAGTACACCGGATTATCCAAAACACCTTTTACAAAGGATGTAGAAAATCCTTCTATGGTATTGTTCTGACGAAGCTTTTTCTTATATCCGCTATTGTTTAAGAATGTAGCAATGGCCGCAATTCCCATGGTGGTATTGGCAAATTTATCATAGATAATGCGAATAACCTCCGCTTCATCCTCGGCAATGTGCAATTCGCCATTAATAAGCTGATAACCGTATGGTGCAAAACCACCGTTCCATTTACCTTCTCTTGCTTTCTGTCTGCGTCCTTCCATAGTTTGAACTAATATATTCTCACGCTCAATCTCAGCCACCGCAGATAATACAGAAATCATCAATTTTCCTGCATCCTTGGAACTGTCAATACCATCTTCCACACAGATAAGATTAACACCAAAATCCTGCATTCTCTGAAGAGAAGATAATACATCTGCCGCGTTTCGTCTGAATCGGGATAACTTAAATACGAGGACAAAATCGATATTGTCTTTACCGGATTCAATGTCTTGAAGCATCTGCTGAAACTGTGGGCGACCTTCCACACTTTTACCGGATTTACCCTCATCCGAATATTCCCCGGCGATAATCATGTCCTGGTAATCAGCGTACTTATGCAATTTATCTTTTTGCGCATCTAAGCTGTAGCCATCCACCTGCATGGAGGTGGATACACGGGTGTAGATGTAGCATTTGTGTTGTTTTTTCATATAGTTATCAGTCTCCTTCAGATTCTGTTGTAGTACCAAGTGCTATCTCTAACAGTTCCGCTGCCACCTGATGATTTTTGATACGCATTAAATTATCCCATATATCTACCTTACCAAGCAGATTCATACCTCCATGCCATACCAATTCATCATCTATAGCAGCAAATCGTTCTTCAACTTCTGCCTTCGTCACTACATTTATTCCCACTTGTTTCATCTCGTTAATCAAGCCATAACATACATCTGCACTACCATAAACCACTTCTTCCGGGTCTGTCGTGATGACAGTTACATGTATACCTTTTTCCTGACGTTCTTTTACTAATAATAACAATCTGTCAATTTTGTCCTGTCGTATATCCGGGCTGGAAATCACAATTGATTTCTCCGCTTCTACAATATCCTGCTCGAATTTTTCCGTATAATTACCAGAATCATATATAGCATTAATTATCTGCTTAGTATGTTCATCACCCGTCCATATGGAAAATCCGGTTCGCTTGTATGTTTTCAACCTTTTGCCGTACATTTTATTAAAGAATCTCACATGAGCATCAATGTAATCATATACATAAACAGCCTCTTTCCCTTCGTAGTCACGATTTAATCCTCCTACATACTGTTCCAGACGTCCCTCAAAAGATATCGGAGCCGCAAGCATTAATACATCAAGTCTTGGGAAATCAAATCCCTCTCCTATCTTCTGTCCGGTTGCAACCAAAATAAGACTTTCATTTTTAGGAACCTGCTTTAACTTTACTCGTATCTCTGCATTTTCCTTGTCGGAATTGTCACCATACAAAAGAAATACATGGTCAGCTTCATTTTTCAACGCATCATACAGAAGTTTTGCATGCTCCTTAAATCTGGTTAATATAACCGGAGTCTGATTCAGCTCAATACTTTTCTTTACATCACTTATAATCATCTCATTACGCACCTTACTGGTACTAATTAGGCTGTAAGCTTTGTTAATGTCATCCTTGCTGTCAGCAGTGTCTACAACTCTTGTATACCTTGGTACAAAATAATGACCTATTCCCTGCTCCTGTGCTCTCTCCAATGCAGTAAATCTATGACGAAGTGGTCCTAGCAACATATAAATAACTTTATCTAAGCTATCTCCACGCTTCGGCGTCGCCGAAACTCCATATACATATTTGGCATTGATTTTCTGCAATAATTCCACAGACGTATTGGATGCCGCATGATGACATTCGTCCATAATTACCATTCCATAAGAATTAATCAAGTCATTAAACTTACCTTTGCTATACATAGAACCAACCATGGCAACATCTACAATACCTGTCAATGTATTTTTACTACCATGCAAAATACCTATAACACTGTCTCTCTTTTTCTTTCTGCCTGTTTTGGTTTCATACTCCGGTGGTTCTTCCTTAATGTCCAAGAATTTGTTCAGCTCATCCAGCCACTGATTCAGCAAATCCTTACTTTGCAGCAAAATAAGCGTGTTTACTTTGCGTTCCGCAATCAAATAACTACAAACAACCGTTTTACCAAATGCAGTTGCCGCACTTAATACACCGTCTGAATAAGTTAATAATTTCTCTGCCGCCAACTCTTGTTGCGTTCTCAAATCTCCTTTAAAAGAAACTCTGATTGGACGTCCTTTTTCCTTTTGATCAGATATATCAACAGTAATTCCGGCTTTATTGCATTCTTCTATAATACGTTCCTTCAGTCCTCTAGGCACTTGTATATATCCATCAACGTCTTTACCCAGATATACAGCACTAAAATTATAATAATTTGAATATCCCAGCCTTTTATTTTTGTAAAATTCAGGATTATCAAAAGCAGCCAAACTGCGAATCTGATTTTGTATTCTCGGCATAAGGTTTAATGTATCAATATAAACACCCTTGCTAAGCACCATATGTAGCTTACCAACCACATCCGCCTTAATAAACTCACACTTCTTTTTCCATGGCTTTGGTCTGTTATTCATATCGGTACCGGCAAGCATTCCCCGGCTTTCTGCCAACTCTGCCTGCCATTTTGCCATATATTTTTCAATATCCTCTATACCAAGTTTTTCTGTTTTATTCAACAAAACATCCCACTGATTCGGATAGGCATTCCAATTTTCATCCACAAATGCGCTGTTACCATTTTTAAGTGCATGTCCCTGCAATGGCAATGCGATCAGATTACCGATACTGCTTGCTACATCCTGAGACGGATACATTCTGTCATAGTAATGAAAGGATTTTAAGTTAATCGATGCAGAACCTTTATCTAATAACAAAAAACCAAAATTTCTGGCTACAGAAGCCGGTATTGCTTTTTTAAAGATAATCCATACATGAGCACCTTTACCGGAACGAGAACGCTCTACCAATGGCTTAATACCATTTATCTCGCACATTTTCCTAAGAGCATCTACTTCCTTATGCCATTCATTATCCGTATTGGCAAAATCTGTTGCCTCTGCGCCCTTTTCATGATTATCAAAATCAAATACAATAAATCTGCACATTCCATTAGGTAACAGCGGATATACACCTATTACATCTGAGCCATCCTCTTTATACCCTAATAGATGTGCAATAATCTTCTTAACATCCAGTCGTGTCCACTTGGTATTTTCACATTCGTCACAGAATGCCTTTTCGCCCCGTTGTTTTGGACAAAGTCTGGCATCCTATCTGTTATCACATTGTGGAAAATAACCACCATTCTTACCACGCTTTGCATAAACATCCTCCCGCCCCCAAAACACGGAAAAAAAGTGAGTTGCCATTTCCTCTGTTATATATGTTGGATTAATAATACGCTCTCCCTGATCAGGGTCGTACTCTTCCACATTGTCTATCGTATCTTCGAAAGGATTAACCTCATTATACGGAATATTTTCTTTCTTTAGTTTGTCTTTCAATAACCTGTTCTCATATTCAAGGAGTCTGACGAGTTTCCTTAAAGATTCTGCATCATACGCTTCTATATTCACGAATATCACCTGCAATTCCTATGTACGTAATATCTTCTTCTACCTGTGTAAAAGAAAATTTACACTTTCTTTTAATTCATCACTAAAACCTTCCAAATCAGCAGTGGTAATTACACCACCATTAATCAATGCCACAATATCAAAGACCATATTCCCTTTGCTTAATTCAAGGATTACTCCCGGATGTTTCTTATCCTTTTTTATTCGTTCTTCCAACTTCCAGAACTTGTCTGAAGCATTCTCTTCTCCATCTAATAAATCCATATATTCCTTAACCAAGCGTTCCATATATGTTTCCTGCCAATCACCAATGCGCTCTCTGAATAATTTCCAATCGCTTTTTGAAACTTCCATGTAAACAACCTCCAATCTATATCGTAATTTTTATATATTTTCTATGTCCCAACCAAATTATGCATCTATTCCAACTATAATTCAACATAAAAATAGACAGCCATCACTCTGACTGCCTACCCGCTAATGAGATATTTAGATTCGGGCATTACCCATGCCTCTCTACGGCCATAAATAACATATTATGTATTTTATAAATCCTTAAGAAAATCTACAATTCCTTTTGCGATAACTTCAATTTCATCGTCGAACCATCTTTGTCTGGATGTAGAAATAAGTTTCAAATAGTGCTTGTCCTTAAACGAATTCTCCACCCTTCTCACAATATCTACCATAGTATTTTCACGCATCATAGCATCGTCAAAAATCAACAATTTAATATATTGCAAGAATTTTTCCTTATTCAGATAATCCTTCAAATAATATACATCATATATGTCTTTATATCTCTTGTCATTGACACCAAAGATGAGCAAAGCTCTTAATTTTTCTACAACGGTTTGTTCTCTGGAATTTTTCAGCAAACTGGCACCTTCATCATCCATACAAACATCAAAACAATATTCTTCCTGCTCTAATTCCAAATGCTTATGTACCCCTATATCAATTTTACTTTCAACAGAAGTACCTTCATTATCTGTAATCCGAACCTTAATTGACTTACCATGATAATCCTGATGCTTAAGTTCCTCAATGCTTCCTACAATTTCTAACTTGATCTCCGGAATGCAGTTCAATTTCTCTATAAATGCTCTAATAGATTCGTCCTCTATGGAATAATGAATAAAATCCAAATCAATATCTCTAGTAGCACGCCTATTATTATTGGTCAGACTTCTCATAACCACACCGCCCTTGACCGTCACATTTCTGTTCAAAGGACCTATTGCAATGGCTTTTAACACAATATCCTGACACACTCTGGCCGCTGCCAATTCTCTTGTCAGTCCATCTTCATAGTACATATCCATCATTTCCTGTAAATTCATCAACTAAAAAACCTCCTCCCGTAGTGCTTTCCAAATCATTTTACTCTTCGGAAAAATATCAGCATATTCCTGTATTCTCCAAATCTGTAAATCCTCAATTATCTTTCTATAATTACCAAGAATCTCTTTATATAAATCATATGACATAGTATTCTTGTTTCTTAAAAGCTCAATTAACATTCTCTCTTTGTCGTATATCTTAACCATTACACCATTTATATTCGTTTCCGTTACTCCCAACATCAACAAGTCATCTCTTACATAAATCTGAACAATCCTCTGATCCAACAATTTAGCTGCCTTTGCCTTCGTTGCGATATAGTACTTTTCCGGAATTACATCCGTTAAGTCATGACAATAAAATGCATACTCCCCTGTTAGGATTGCATTTGGATATTTTTTGAAAATAATTTCCAATTCATTGGAATAGCGTTTAGTCGAATACAAACCGGACTCTACACGATAAATACTCTCTTCCGCTACAGCCTTTTCTAATTGGTAATCATTACCATATTTATTTATGCACTCTGTATATGTTAAAATCATTTCAGTTCACCTCGGTAAAATTTTGGTTTTTTCCGACCTCTACTTAAATATACACTGTTTTTGTCTTTTTGTCAAAGTAAACCTCGGTAAAAAATATATTTTTACCGAGGTTTACCAAACTTTTTGCATTCTCTTTATATTCATATACTATTTTATAACATAAAATATATTTTTATTATGGCAATTTTTTCTATTTTTGAACGCTCTATCATATGTATACATCCCACTCTCGCAGGATGCCGGTAATCCTTATGCCGCCTTCTCAAATCGCTCTAGAAATCTTCTCGCATAAGCCTCATACCGAAATCTTTTTCCCTCTGCATCATCACACCAAGTTTCCGGTTCGTACTGAATCTCTACTGCGATATCTCGCAAAACCAATGCTCCGTATTTTTCCATCATCTCGGCCAGGAATGTGCAGCAGCGTTCAAATTCCTTGTTCAAAGCTTCCCTCCTTCCATAATCGCTTCTGCATCTTTTCGTCCGATAAGTCATTCATGACTTCTTGTCTTAATGATACAACTATGGTTTAGAAAAAGCAATGATTCCGGTGAGAAAAAATTTCTTCTGCTACTATGTTGGAAATCTATGTTGGAATTGCATTTTTATGTCGGAAACACCGACATACTTTTCTATTTCTATGTTGGAAATACCAACACACTTACATTTTTAGCAAAAAGTCATTGAAAATAACACCTTTTCTGAAGCCCGAAAAAGTTCTCCAGGTGTCCTTCGCTAGATACGCATTTTGTATATCCATTGCAAAATGCATCTAGTTAGGGACAAACTCCCCTAAAACCCCTGATATCTTCATAGGTGCGCCACTTTTTGACGCA
>JAFXCD010000043.1 GCA_017521605.1 Lachnospiraceae bacterium
AATGAATATGAAATCATTTTATCTAACCTCCTTTTCATTGGACACCGGAGCCGTCGGCAGACTCCTCGAAGAGCCCCCGGATAATGATGAAGCTCAAGCACTGCTTGAGGTTTGTCATTATCCCTAGGGGGTTACTCATAAGGCATTATGAGTAACCTACGCTTTGCGTACCACTATCACCATCGGAAATTGGGATGTACTCCTACTTTATCAAGATACGCTTTTCTTGCCTCTTCCCGTTCTGCTTCCGTTTGTACAATGGGAATAGACTTTTCAAATAAACAGCACGAAAAAAAGGTCCTACTGAACATTTCATTCAGTAAGACCTTTACTATTGGACTTAACTTCAAAACCACTCACCAAACTTAAACAAATATGTTTAGCTTTGTGTTATCAAATTGTTATCAAATCGTTTTTGTTGTGTCCACAAACCCTTATAAATAAAGGCTTCCCAGACTTTTGACTGTTACTCCCACTCAATCGTAGCAATCGGCTTAGGACTCATGTCGTAGCATACTCTACAAACTCCATCCACCTCGCTCAGGATTCTCTCGGTAATCTTCTCCAGGATTTCCCAATCGATTCTCGGTACGGTGCAGTGCATAGCGTCTACAGTGTTTACAGCACGGATGATTACGGGCCAGTAATCGAGACGTTTGCCGTCCTTTACACCGGTAGAGGTGATGTCGGGTACTACAGTGAAGAACTGCCAGATTTCTTTGTCTAAACCGGCCTTTACGAATTCTTCACGCAGGATTGCATCTGATTCGCGCAGTGCGTGTAAACGGTCTCTGGTGATGGCACCGGTACAGCGTACGCCCAGACCGGGACCGGGGAAAGGCTGACGGTCTACCATTTCAGTGGGAAGACCAAGTGCCTTACCAACTACACGTACTTCATCTTTAAATAACAGTTTTACAGGTTCAACCAGTCCTTCGAACTTGAAGTCCTCAGGAAGTCCGCCTACGTTGTGATGTGCCTTTACACCATCAGACTCCAATATATCAGGGTAGATAGTTCCCTGTGCCAGGAAGGAGATGCCTTCGATTTTGCCGGACTCTTCTTCGAATACACGTACAAACTCTTCGCCTATAATCTTACGCTTCTTTTCAGGCTCTGCTACACCTGCCAGCTTGTCCAAAAATCTGTCGGTTGCATCAATGTAAACTAAGTTTGCATCCAGCTGGTTACGGAAGACTTCGATTACCTGCTCACTTTCGCCCTTACGCATTAAACCATGATTTACATGTACGTTTACTAACTGCTTGCCGATGGCTTTGATTAAAAGTGCTGCTACTACAGAACTGTCTACACCACCGGATAATGCTAACAATACCTTCTTGTCGCCTACCTGCTCACGAACAGCTGCTACCTGTTCTTCGATAAACTTCTCTGCCAATTCGGGTGTGGTAATACGCACCATATCAGCGGGTCTTACGTTTGAATTCATAATGTCTCCTCCTGAATTAATTATTCAAAACCTATTATTTGCATGCATTGGTTTCCCAATACAAAAAACATTGTAATTTATGACTTATCATAAGTCAATTATTTTCTTAAGCAATTTTTCTTTTTCTTAATAAAATAAATAGCACTGCACTTACGACCATTAAAATCGGATAGTATAAATAAGGCATAATATCAAAAGGTGTCAATCCTGTCAGGGTTGCTGCAGACAAAAGCTGTGCGCCATAGGGAATCAGGCCCTGTCCTACTGAACTGAAAATATCAAGAAGGGATGCGGAACGCTTGGGGTCTACATCAAACTCTTCGCTGATTTCCTTGGCAATAGGACCTGCCATAACGATAGCTATGGTATTATTTGCAGTACAGGCATCTACTACCAGAGACAGCCCGGCAATTCCCAACTCTGCACCCTTAGAGCTCTTGATTCTGCTACGAATCAGATCCAGTACAAACTGAATACCACCATTTTCCTTTATTAAGGACACAATACAAGCCACCACAATGGAAATAACGGTAATATCGTACATACCGCTTATACCTTCGCCTACCACTTTAAACATCTGGTCCAAAGCAATACTGCCTGTAGTTACGCCGGCAACAAGGGAAATAATCGTTCCACCAATAAGTACTACAAATACATTTACGCCAATCAATGCTCCTATCAATACCATTATATATGGTACTACCTTCCACATATTGTAGGTAAGCTCCTCTGTCAGTTCAAAATCACCATTTAATGTAATAAAGAAAAAAATACCAATGGTCAGAATGGCTGCCGGCAACACAATAAAAAAGTTTTCTTTGAATTTATCCTTCATCTCACAGCCCTGGGTTTTCACCGCTGCAATCGTTGTATCAGAAATCATGGAAAGATTATCACCAAACATGGCACCACACACTACCGCACCAATACAAATAGGCATGGCAAAGCCGGTTTTTTCACTAATACCTACGGCAATGGGTGCTAATGCTGCTATGGTTCCCATGGAGGTCCCCATAGATACAGAAATAAAACACCCAATAATAAACAATCCCACAACTGCTACATTTGATGGCAGAATAGACAAGCCAAAATTCACGGTACTTTCCACACCTCCTGCAGCACTTACTGCTCCGGAAAATGCACCTGCACACAAAAAGATTAAACTCATGGTGATAATATTTTCATCACCTACCCCCTTGGCAATCACTGCTATCTTGTCATTAAAGTTCAACTCTCCGTTTTGCATAAAAGCTACCGCCAAAGCAATCAAAAATGCCACGATAGCCGGCATGGCATAGAAATCTCTCGTAACTATACCGGAACCTAAAAATATAACTAAAAATACACCAATGGGAAACAATGCCCACGCATTTCCTTTTTTTGTTTCGTTATTCATCTTTTAACCTCTCTATTCTTCATAAGCCCAGGCAAACGCATATTTTACAGCTTTGTCCCAGCCTTTGATTTTTTGTTCTCTTTCATCCTTCTCTATCTGTGGTTCAAAAATCCGATCCACCACCTGATTTTCTGTCACTTTTTTCGTATCCGACCAATACCCTACAGCCAATCCAGCCAGATATGCTGCTCCTATAGCAGTAGACTCCACACATAGCGGACGTTTCACCGGCACTCCCAAAACATCAGTCTGGGTCTGCATCAGAAAATCATTGGCACTGGCACCGCCATCCACCTTCAATATATTAATGTCAATACCGGAATCCGCTTTCATCGCCTGTAACACATCATTGGTCTGATAGGCTATGGATTCCAAAGTAGCACGAATAATATGGTATTTATTCACACCTCTGGTAATTCCCACAATGGTACCTCTGGCGTACTGATCCCAATGAGGGGCACCCAAACCGGTAAATGCGGGTACCACATAACAACCATTGGTATCGGGCACTTTCTTTGCCATATATTCAGAATCTGCAGCATTGTCTATCAGCCGCATTTCATCCCGTAACCACTGTACTGCTGCACCGGCCACAAAAATGGAGCCTTCCAAGGCATATATGACTTTTCCGTCAATTCCCCAGGCTATGGTAGTTACCAGGCCATTCTCTGAAAACACCGGTTTCTCTCCGGTATTCATCAGTAAAAAACAACCTGTTCCATAAGTGTTTTTCGCTTCTCCCGGGGCAAAACAGGTCTGTCCGAACAATGCTGCCTGCTGGTCTCCTGCAGCTCCGCCAATGGGAATCTCTCCACCAAAATATATTCCATCTGTATGCCCGTAAATACAACTGGATGGTTTCACCTGTGGCAACATGCATTCAGGTATATTTAATTCTCGCAAAATATCCCCATCCCACTCTAAGGTATTGATATTAAACAGCATGGTACGAGAAGCATTGGAATAGTCTGTCACGTGAACCCTACCCTTGGTCAATTTCCAAATCAGCCAGGTTTCCACTGTACCAAACAGAAGCTCCCCTCTCTCAGCACGTGTTCTGGCACCATCCACATGGTCCAATATCCACTTTAACTTCGTTCCGGAAAAGTAAGCATCTATCACCAGTCCTGTCTTCTTCCTAAACACCTCGGTAAAGCCTTTTTCCTTCAACACATCACAATATTCCGATGTCCTGCGACACTGCCATACAATAGCATGATATACCGGTTCTCCGGTATACTTGTCCCAAACCACCACGGTCTCACGCTGATTGGTAATCCCAATGGCTGCAATATCATCTGCCACTGCACCTACTTTTTGCATTGTCTCAACAGCAACACCCAATTGTGTGGACCAGATTTCGTTGGCATCATGCTCCACCCAGCCGGGCTTAGGAAAATACTGGGTAAACTCCTTCTGCGCCATACTGCAGATTTCACCCTTTTCATTAAATAATATGCATCTGTTGCTGGTTGTTCCCGCATCCAACGCCATAATATATTTTGCCATAATTCCCTCCCAAGAAAACACTTTCCTTAATTTATTATTTTACCTTATTCTCAGCCAATTGTCACCCACTATTCTAAGGCTTTTGGCAATTTGTGCAGTACTCCTGTTTTTTTGCTTTCCTCTAATAAATATTCATTTTTTATGCATATTGTCAAATATATATGTAAAAAGATATTTAAAACTTTTCAAAAATGATAATTGTCAACTTATGCATTTTGTGATAATGTAACTATGGTGTTATTTTTAACAACAAACATTTCAATAAAGAAGGGAAAATCTACTATGAAAAAGATTTATGAAGGAAAAACCAAAGATGTTTACAGCCTTGACAACGGAAATGTAATGTTAAAGTTTAAAGACGACTGTACCGGAAAAGATGGTGTGTTCGATCCCGGTGAGAATACCGTAGGATTGACTATTGAGGGAATCGGTAAAGCTAATTTACAGACCTCCATCCATTATTTTGAGTTATTAAAGGAAGCTGGTATCAAAACGCATTACGTAGGTGCTAATGTAGAAGAAGCTACCATGGAAGTTCTTCCTGCAACCGTATTTGGTCATGGTCTTGAAGTTATCTGTCGTTTAGTAGCTACCGGTAGCTTTATCCGCAGATATGGAGAATATATCGAAGATGGCACCGTATTAGAAGGTGGTTACGTTGAGTGTACCTTCAAGAATGATGCAAAGGGTGATCCCCTTGTAACCGGCGAAGGTCTTGCAGCACTTGGTGTTATGAGCCCTGAAATGTTTGAGAGCATGAAGGAGCAGACCTTAAAGATTACCAAGATTGTTGCTGATGATTTGAAGAGCATTGGTCTCGATCTTTGGGATATTAAGTTTGAGTTCGGCTATAATAATGATGAAGTAATCTTAATCGACGAAATTGCTTCCGGTAACATGAGAGTTTACAAGGATGGCAAAATTGTTGACCCTGTAGAATTAACCAAATTGATTTTAAACAGATAGTTTAAGGAAGAAGGACATATATGGAAAGAAAAGTCGGTACTATTTCAAGAGGTATTCGTTGTCCCATTATCCGTGAAGGTGACAATCTGGTAGATATGACTGTAACCAGCGTATTGGAAGCAGCAGAAAGCGAAGGCTTCTCTTTAAGAGACCGCGATGTTATCGCTTTGACAGAATCTATTGTAGCAAGAAGTCAGGGTAACTACGCTTCAGTTCAGAATATTGCGGATGATGTAAAGGCAAAATTAGGTGGTGGCACCATCGGTGTTATCTTCCCGATTCTGTCTCGTAATCGTTTTGCAATCTGCTTAAAGGGTATTGCAATGGGTGCCAAGAAGGTTGTATTAATGTTAAGCTATCCCAGCGACGAAGTTGGTAATGCACTTTTAACATACGACCAGTTAGATGAAGCAGGCATTAACCCTTACAGTGATGTATTAACTTTAGAAAAATATCGTGAATTATTCGGTGAAAACAAGCATGAGTTTACCGGTGTAGATTATGTGGAATACTACTCCAACATTATCAAAGAAACCGGTGCAGAAGTAGAAGTTATCTTCGCAAACCAGCCCAAGACCATCTTGGATTACACCGATTGTGTTATCAACTGTGATATTCACACCCGCGCAAGAACCAAGCGCATCCTCTTAGCAGGCGGTGCAAAAGTAGTTTGTGGTATGGACGATATCTTAAATGCTTCCGTAAACGGTGGCGGATATAATGCAAAATATGGTTTGTTAGGTTCTAACAAATCTACTGAAGATACTATTAAGCTGTTCCCCAGAGAGTGTCAGGATTTAGTTGAAGATATTCAGGCAGAAATCTTAAAGAAGACCGGCAAACATGTAGAAGTTATGGTTTACGGTGACGGTGCTTTCAAAGATCCTCAAGGTAAAATTTGGGAGTTGGCTGACCCGGTTGTTTCTCCTGCTTTCACCAGTGGACTGATCGGAACACCTAACGAGTTGAAATTAAAGTATCTTGCAGATAATGATTTCAAGGATTTAAGTGGTGAAGCTCTGAAGGAAGCTATCTCTAAGAGCATTAAGGAAAAGGATGCCAACTTGGTTGGCAACATGGCCTCTCAGGGTACTACCCCCAGACAGCTCACCGACCTGCTCGGATCCCTCTGCGACTTAACCAGCGGCTCCGGCGACAAGGGTACACCTGTAATTCTTATTCAGGGTTACTTTGACAACTTTACGGACTAAAATGAGCCGTGCGAAAAAATAATAGTCTACCATCTGAGTCGTGCTTGCACGAATGAAGATTGTAGACTATATTTTTTCATAGGGCGTATGCCCAGCGAAAAAAGAATACTTCGTATTCTTAGGAAATCCGGAGGATTTTCGAGTGTACGGCTCATTTACCTCAGTATTGTGCTTGTACGAACTCCGACAATAGGCTCATTTACCCCATCACTCCATACACCACCATCAGTACTCCATAAATCAATGGCTGGTGTACCATATAAATCAACAACGAATTCTTCCCCAACACCTGCAATGGTACAATCTCACCTCTTTTCAACACTCCCATCCACTGATTCTTCTCAAAAATCCGACACAAAAAATATCCTGCCACAAACAGAAATAACCATGGAAAAATCCCAAAATAATCTGTTGAATAAAACCCTCCTGTAGGCAATCCCCAATATGCAGTGAAAAGATTAGCGTACCACTCTTTTGGCAACCTCACATACCCAAAGTCCTTCCAGCCGATTGTTCCATAACTAATATTCTTCGTATACATAAACAGGAAAAGCGCACCCAATAACCCTACATAAGGATTCACCTTTCTCATTACCTTTTCTAAAGGTATCATAAATAACATACTACTCCCCAACAATGTGAGGACTCCAAAAAGCACTCTGTTTTCCGGCATGAAAACAAACGTCACCAGACTAATCAATGCTCCCGCACCAAATACCATTATTCCGCGCTTCCATTTCTTTCTGCCAAATGACCAGCAAAAACCGGACAACAGAATGAAACTCCAGCAAATACTCTGTTGCCAGATATAAGCCGAATAGGATTCAAACCAGTCCCACTCCTGCCCAAATATATATACCATATCCCAAGCAGTATGATATGTAAGCATACTCAGCAATATCAATCCTCTGAATATATCCGGTAATGCATATCTTTTATGTTCCATAATAATTTCCTTATACCTCTATCATTTCTGCATATCTACAATAATATTCATCTCTTCTGCACGTTTCAGATATCCGGGGGTAATCTCCTGCGTAGCTGCCAGTTCTTTTCGCACATACTTCCCACCAAAGCGATTGGATACAGCATCTAATTCGTACAATGCCATCTGATTTACTCTGCCATTTTTACAGGAAATAAATACCGGCACCACACCTTCCAAAAGCATTACATCTATTTCGTTCTCCACGTCAATCTCCCGACCGTTAATCTCTCCATCCCAATCTATATGAACCCCCACTCGGCAATCGCTATAACGTCCACTTTCCATACGTTCATAATATGTATGAAGTTCCAAGAGACAACCTGCATCCAACAGACAGTCACGAATATTAGGTGTTTTGTAAGAAAACTTGATCATCTCCTCATCTATTGAAATTCTTTCCAATATAGCCTGATTTCCCAGACGGTTTAGGTAGTTTCGCAACTCCTTTACGGATATAATATCCGGAATCCGCTTCATGGCCTGCTTCATAGCTTTTACGGATACGCGTACCCGATGATATTCATCTTCATACTTTATACACTCCTTAAATACGGAAGATAATCCATTCCACTTTTTCTGACTGTCGTTGGCAATCTCCCACATTACTCCTACCGCATCCTTGAAATCATTATCCTGCAGATTACTTTTTACATCCTTTTGCTGTCGATAATTGATTATACCACCATGTAAACCAATAATATCATCTAAAGTCAGTTGTAACTCCCGACGAGGTACCACTTCATCAATTCTTGGAACCTTATCCCACTTTGTCAACAAATACAGTTCATTCTCCGGCAATGCAAACTTATGTAACGGAACCTTATATTGTGTAGCCAGCATCCCCATAGCAACCAATACCAAATCCTCACCACCGGACAAATCAAAAAAGCAAGTATTGCCAGCCTTCATCTCCTCTGTAACCTCTTTCTCCAAAAGCTCCAGTACTTTATACAGACTTTTCTGACTTACAGTCACAAATTCTACATCCGATATTTCACAAATGTTCTTAAGTGCTCTACGAGTGTCCTGTATCCTATTCTCCGTCATGGTATCACTATGACCGAAAAAAATCACCTTATCCATCTTGAAGTTTAAACAGGTTATCAGATTTTCCAATGGTTCCGAATCAAAAAATTCAATATTTACATTCATAGCAGACAACTCCTTTTATCAAAACAATACTTACATTTTATTCTACCACTTCCCCTTGCATTTTACCACAATTTCCTATATTCTAAATATATCTAAATACAATTCGGAGGTTACAAACAATGGCTAGAACAACACAAGAATTCATGAAAATGATTCAAGACAATGGTATCAAGATGATTGACTTCAAAATCGTTGATATCAATGGTCAGTATCGCCACGTTACCATTCCTGCCAGTCAGTTTACTACTGATACCTTGAAGGATGGAATTGGTTTCGATGCTTCCAACTATGGTTATGCTGTAGTTGAAAAAAGTGATATGGTATTTATTCCTGATTTGGATACCGCTATTGTGGATCCATTCTGTGAAATACCCACTCTTTCTGTTACCGGAAATGCTATGATTATTGATTATCCTGAAAATCGTCCCCTGGACCAGTATCCCAGAAATATTGTTCTGGCAGCTGAGCAGTATATGAAAGATTCCGGCATTGCAGATACCATGCTGATTCTTCCCGAGTTTGAGTTTCACTTGTTTGATAATGTAGGCTGGTCTGTAAAGCCCAATTCCATCGGTATGGGCATCGATGTTGACCAAGCTTACTGGAACAGTGATGTGGAGGGTCATGGATGTGTTATCCCTCATCAGAAGGCTTATCATATTGCCAAGCCCTTTGACCGCTCCTATGAGTGTCGTTCTGAAATGTGCCTGGAAATGGAAAAGGCCGGCATTCCCATCAAATATCATCATCCTGAAGTAGGCGCTGCCGGTCAGTTTGAAATAGAGCCTATGTTGGGTCAGATGTCCAAGATGGCAGATGCCACCATGATGATTAAATACATTATCCATAACACTGCTTTAAAGTATGGTAAGGTAGCAACCTTTATGCCCAAGCCCGTTTATGGAGAGGCAGGTAACGGAATGCATGTTCATATGCTTCTATTAAAGGATGGACAACCTGTATTCTCTGATGATGAAGGTTATGCTCACTTAAGCAAAACTGCTCACTATTTCATGGGTGGTCTGTTAAAACATATTTCTTCGCTTTGTGCTATTACCAACCCCAGCACTAACTCCTTCAAGAGACTGGTACCCGGTTTTGAGGCACCTGTAACCGTAGGTTATGCAACCTCTAACCGTAGTGCTGTTATCCGTATTCCTGCTTATGCAAAGACACCCGAGCTTCGCCGTTTCGAAATTCGTAACCCTGACGCTACTTGTAATCCTTATCTTTGCTATGCGGCTATCCTTATGGCAGGTTTGGACGGTGTAAAAAATCAGATTGATCCTCACGAAAACGGCTGGGGTCCTTATGATATGAACCTGTATCACTTATCGGAAGAAGAAAAAGCCAAATTGCAGGCATTGCCTACTACCTTGGATGCTGCATTGGATGCATTGGAGGCTGACCATGATTATTTAACCGCCGGTGGTGTATTCCCTGAACACTTAATCAAGAACTTTATCGCTAACAAGCGTAAAGAATGCATGCAGATGGCAGCAATTCCTCATCCTGCAGAGTTTGAGAAATACTTTAACCTGTAATAAATAAGAGTTGACCATAAAAACAGCCCCTATATATCCTATTCGGACCCGCTCTCGCTTATGAATGACGTAGCAGCACTAAGCTCATGCCGAACAAGTTCGGCAATACCTCGCTAAGGGCTGACAACGTTCAGGGTTACCTCATTAGGATATATAGGGGGCTTATTTTATGGTCAACCTTATTTAAAACACTTTCTTCACTTCTTCCAGTTTCTCAATAACCTTATCACACCATGTGTCGAATTCAGGATCCTCAATCTGCTCCTCCGGGTGATTCAACACATAATCCACCGTCTTACGAATCCCCTGCTCTGCACGGATAGTTGCCACGAATCCGGGTACTGCTTTCTTCAGCTTGGAATTATCAAATACCACGCTGTTGGACTTATCACCAATCAGACCTCCTATGAAGTCATAATCACTGACTGCTGCCAGAAAATCAGAAGCCACATAATAAGGCTTAAACTCTACGCCCAAAGCATCTGCCACAGCCTGATAAATCTGATTCCATGTCACTGACTCATCTGAAGTAATCTGGAATGCTTCACCAATAGCATGAGGATTACCAATCAAACCGATAAACCCCTTGGCAAAGTCTTCATTATAAGTAATGGTCCAAAGAGAAGTTCCATCTCCATGTACAATGACCGGTTTACCTTCCAGCATTCTTTTTAATACCTGCCAGCTACCGTTATTACCGTGAACTCCCATAGGCACGGAACGTTCACAATAAGTGTGGCTTGGTCTGACAATGGTTACAGGGAAGCCGTTTTCCCGATACATCTTGAACAAAAATTCTTCACTTGCAATCTTATTTCTGGAATACTCCCAGTAAGGATTTGCCAATGTAGTAGCCTCTGTAATACGATAGTCTCTTACCGGCTTATGATATGCAGACGCAGAACTAATATAAATATACTGCTTTGTTTTGTCCTTAAACAGACGGTAATCCCTTTCTACCTGTTCGGTTACAAAGCCAATAAACTCACATACACAGTCAAAGTTCATATCCTTTAACTTTTCTGCCGCTTCTGCCTCGTTATTAATATCTGCCCGAATAAACTTAATATTTGCCGGCAAATCACCATTACGGCTACCACGGTTTAATAAATACACTTCATGCTCTGTTTCAGCCAGCTGCTTGGTAATAGCTGTACTGATGGTTCCGGTTCCCCCAATTAACAATACCTTCATAGTGACCTCCTACAAACTTGCATGTGCCGCAATCTTATAAATTTCAGCCACATCTGCTGATGTCAGACTTACAAATCCACCGGTACGACCTTCTCCGATACCCAGTTTCTCTACCAGAACAGGAATATCCTCTTCCTTTGCCCCCAACTCTTCGAAGTTAATAGGCATTCCGATATCATGTAGGAACTTACGGAAAGCCTTAATACCTGCTTTTGCTGTATTCTCCGGATTAGCTTCATCCAATTCACAACCAAACACTCTGGTAGCCATCTTTACAAAACGGTCTACATCATGCTTATATACAAATTCCATCCAGGCAGGCATCACTACTGCCAAACCTGCTCCGTGAGCCACATCATACAGACCGGAAAGCTCGTGCTCAATCTTATGGCTGTTCCAATCCTGGCTTCTGCCCACACCTACGATGTCATTGTGTGCCACAGTACCTGCCCACATAATATTTGCACGTGCCTCATAATTATTAGGATCTGCAATCACTCGTGGAGTTTCTTTCACCATAGTAAGCAATACCGCTTCACACAATCTGTCAGTAATCTCTACCTCCGGTGTATTGGTAAAATATCTTTCAAACACATGTGCCATAATATCTGTAGCACCACATGCGGTCTGGTACGCAGGAAGAGTGCAGGTCAGCTCCGGATTCAAAATGGAAAACTTAGGTCTCAAATTATCAGAACCTACATCTCTCTTTAGCATTCCTTCTTCCTTGGTTACTACAGAAGCACCACTTCCTTCACTACCTGCAGCAGCAATGGTAAGTACTGTACCAATGGGAAGAGCCTTTTCAACAGGCTTACCGGTACCATAGAAATCCCAGAAATCACCATCATAGTAATATCCCAGTGCAATACCCTTGGAACTATCTATACAGGAACCACCACCTACAGAAAGGATGAAATCCACGCCTTCCTTACGGCAAATATCAATACCCTCATAAATCTTGGTATCTCTGGGATTAGGCTGTACTCCGCCCAATTCCACATAAGGAATTCCTTCAGCCTCTAAAGATCTTTTCACTCTATCCAAAAGTCCGCTTCTTATCACTGAACCGGAACCATAATGAATCAGAACTTTACTTCCACCATACTTTTTCACATATTTTCCACATACATTTTCTGTACCTTTACCAAACACAAAGTCTGTAGGGCTGTAAAAGTTAAAATTTTCCATATCTATTTCCTTCCTTCTCAAAAACAGTTAAAAAACATCAGTTTCATTGTAGTTTTTTTGCACTTTATCTGCTATAATATAATCATTAAAAAATGGTAAAAAAATATCCTGGAGGTGTTACATATGAACAATCTCTTCGAATATGGTGATATCATTAATCATCCGGTGGAATGCTTTTACTTTAACTCAGAAGAACAGGTATATCCTGTACGCTCCCACTGGCATTTTTATATGGAAATCTTATTCATGCTGGAAGGTACTGCCCAGGTTACCTCCGACAACCTGGAACTGCAGTTAAATCCTCACGAAATGATATTATTTCATCCCCAGTCTGTGCATATGATTCGTTCCAAGGAACCTGTTCGTTTTATTGGTCTGAAGTTTGATTTAAATGCTATTGAAAGCTCTACATCCCAAGCACTTAAGTTCAGAAACATCTTCCGTTGTGCCAGAGATAACCGCATGCTCACTCTTTTTTCCCCTACCACTTGTCAGGAACTGGGGGTAAAAGAAATCTTTGACCGTTGTTTTCGCGAAATGGAACAAAAGGAATATGGTTTCAATCAGCTGATACGTGCCAAGATTAACGAACTTCTCCTTGAAATCATTCGTCATTGGAATAAGCAAGGATTCGTTATTGATAATACCTCTTATACTCCTGACGACTATGACATTTATACAATTACAGAGTTTATTGACAAAAATCTGCATACTAATATTCAGGTACCTGAAATTGCAAAGGCCTGCAATATGAGCTACTCTTATTTTGCAAAAAAATTCCCTGCAGTTTATGGAAAAACCTGCAAAGAATATATCGAAGAAATGCGTTTATACAAGGTAGAAGAGTACTTACTCTTTACTGATTTTGATTTAAACTATATTGCCCAGGAAACAGGATTTTCGGACTGTAGTCATATGATTAAAAGCTTCAAAAAACATCGGGGAGTCACACCGAAAAAATATCGTGACGGAAAATAAAATAATGGCAATACAGCTTTGGGGCTGTATTGCCATTATTTTATTTCTTATCCCTCGTCCATACGGTTCCGGTGATTCCTACTTCATCTTCATAGAACACCGGTTTCTTTCCTTCCTTCTTCTGTTTCTCATAATGTGCCAGCACCTTCAGTGCGATTTTACCTAACATAAACATAGCAACAATATTAACAATTGCCATAAGTCCCATGGTTACATCTGCCAGATTCCATACCACGCCAAAATCCGCCTGTGCTCCCAAAAATACTGCCACCAGACAGGTCACACGGAAAATATTCAAAAACACCTTATTATTCTTAATAAACAAAATATTAGATTCTGCATAACAATAATTGCCTATCAGGCTGGTGAATGCAAACGCAAAGATGGAAAAGGTAATAAAGTGAATTCCCCATTCACCTACATTTGCACTGATTGCCTTCTGTACATAAGGAATACCATCCAACACACCACTCTGTCCTTCCACACCGGAAAGTAGCAACATAAATGCGGTACTGGAGCAAATCAAAATAGTATCAATAAATACTGAAATTACCTGTACCAATCCTTGCTTCACAGGATGTTCTACATCCGCCGAAGCAGAAGCATTGGGTGCACTTCCCATACCTGCTTCGTTCGAGAATAAACCTCTCTTAATCCCCAGCACTACCGCACTTCCTGCAAAACCACCCATAATCGCCTGTATATCAAACGCCTCTCTAATAATCAGTGCAATCACTCCGGGAAGTTCAGTAATATTCATAATAATAGTCACAAAACCCATTAAGATATAAATGGTTGCCATGATCGGCACAATTACAGAAGAAATAAAACCAATTCTATGAGTTCCACCCCAAATAATCAATCCAAACAGAACTGCTAACACAATTCCTACCACCATAGGCCAAATAGTATTGGAATAATCAGCAACGTAATATTCTAAAGCGGATGACATATTAAAGGCTTGCAATCCATTAAAGCCGTATGCAAAACAGATAATCAGTAAAATAGAAAACAATACACCCATCCATCTTTTACCCAAAGCTCGCTCCATATAGTAGGATGGACCGCCACGATATTGTCCCTCATCTTTCACCTTATAAATCTGAGCCAAGGTACTTTCTATAAATGCCGAAGCACCTCCGATAAGTGCCATCAACCACATCCAGAATACTGCTCCCGGTCCACCTGCGGCAATTGCCGTAGCAATTCCGGCAATATTTCCGGTTCCCACACGGGAAGCGGTAGAAATCATCAGTGCCTGAAAGGAAGATACTTTTTTCTCTCCGTTCTTACTCTTTTCAGAAGGTTCCATAATGGATTTCAAACCATCTTTAAATAATCGAAACTGTACTCCTTTGGTACGAACGGTAAAGTATACGCCTACAGCAATCAGCAGAATAATCAGCACATAGGTATACATTACATCATTAATCTTGGTCAATACATCATTAAAAGTCATTTTCTTACCCTTTCTCTCTTGTTATACTTGCTTTAATATAGCATAAAACTTATTTTCTTACAAACTCAATTCTTTTGTAATTTCTTGCAGTACTTCTGCTGATTTCTGAAGCTCAACAATTTCTTCCTCACTCAAGGAGATGGGCACCTTGGTCTCTATACCATCCTTTCCCAAAATGCAGGGCATACTTAATACCACATCTTCTATTCCGTATTCTCCATGCATCATGGCAGATACGGGTAAAATGGTTTTTTCATCTCGCACAATCACTTCACAAATGCGTTTTACCGCCATTGCTACACCGAAATAGGTGGCATTTTTTCTTTCAATAATTTCATAGGCAAAATTTCTTACTTTTTCTTCTATTTGTTCCTCTGCCTCATCATGATGGAAATGTCCTCGCATTTCACAGAATGCATCCAATGGGACACCGGAAACACTGGCACTACTCCACACCGCAATTTCACTATCTCCATGCTCGCCAATAATAAATGCATGCACACTACGGCTATCCACTCCTAAATGCTCACTAAGACTGTATTTTAAACGGGCAGTATCTAAAACTGTACCCGAACCAATTACACGATTCTCCGGAAGTCCTGATAATTTCTGTGCTACATGTGTCAATATATCTACCGGATTTGCTACTACCAGAATAATTCCCTTAAAATCCCTGCTTGCAATCTCAGGAATAATAGACTTAAAAATAGCCACATTCTTATGCACCAAATCCAAACGTGTCTCGTTAGGTTTTTGATTCGCACCTGCTGTAATAATCACAATTCCGGCATCCCTTACATCCTCATAATCACCGGCGTATATCTTCATATGCTTACTAAAAGGAATACCGTGGCTAATGTCCATAGCCTCACCTTCCGCCTTTTCCTTATCTACATCAATCAATGCAATTTCTGAAAACAGTCCACTCTGCATAAGGCTGAATACGGATGCAGCACCCACATAGCCACAGCCTATCATTACTGCTTTTCTATAATTCATACACTCCAACGACTCCCTTTCTTTTTCATTCCTGCACCTTCTGCAAAACGGATAACTGCTTCTGCTGCCTTGTCATATTCTTCCTCCGTTTTCAGATGTTCCAACATAGCAGGTGTATCTGCAGGAAGCTTAGCAATCTCTTCCATCAGTACCGGATAATCTATTCCACCTGTTCCTAAAAGCACTTCATCAAACATTACCGTCAACTCGTCTGTACGCAGTGCAATATCCTTCAGATGCATGGTAACAATTTTATCCTTTAATAAGCCAAAAGTTTCCCTGATAAATTCTCCATTGTTATAAAAACGTCTGGGGTTATTCATAGTATTACAAATATCCAGATGCACTCCTGCTACTTCCCTGTCTACGGCCTCCAAAAAACGTAAATATTCCTGTGGAGAGTCCAAAAAACAGTAGGGCATCATTTCAAAGGAAAGCTTGGTCTTGGTAGGTTTAACTGCATCAATAATTCTCTGACTGACCGCTACCGCTTCTTCAAAAAACTGTTCGCTATAACATTCCTTGTCTGCCCCAAACCATGTTCCTCTCTGCTTGGTTCCCAAAATATTAACGCAGGTACAGGCTTCCAGTTCTTCAGCCAGTTCCAAACGTTTTATCATAAACTGAAGCTTTTCTTCTGCTACTTTTTTATCCGGGTGCAAAGGATTGCACCAGGCTCCCACTTCCGCTATACGTATATCATATTCCTGCATAATCTTCTTAAATTCGCGTACTTCACCCGGATTGTCCGGACTTATCCAATCCGGGCACAATGCTGCACCGAACCCTTTTTCTACATGAAGTAATGCATATTCTTTTGCATCTCTTCCATCATAGAATACATTTCCACCTAATCTCATATGTCTTTTCCTCTTATAATCTGTGAATCACACTTTCATCAAATTCTTTCAACGATTTTACACCAGTATATGCCATAATGCCCTTCATCTCTTCTGTCATCTCCTGAATACGTTCTGCAACACCCAGTGCACCACCTTGACGTATCCTTGGAATCAGGTGCAATCCAACACTGACCGCAGTAGCTCCAAGTGCTAATGCCTTATAAGCATCCATACCGGAGCTTATGCCACAATCCACAAATATGGGCATCTTATCTCCTACAGCCTTTACAATATCGGGTAATACATATAATGGTGGCACCGCATAATTCAAGCGTCCTCCATGATGGGAAACCACAATTCCTCTCACCCCGATTTCTGCGCATTTTATAGCATCATGCACACTTAAGACACCCTTAATAATAAACGGCAATTCTGTACAATCCACATATCGTTTTAAATCCACTGAAGACTTGATGCCCATTAACTCACCCATACATACATCCTGTTCGCCTTTCAGGTCAAACATATGGTCAATATCCATACCTACTGCCAATGCACCATTCTTCTCTGCACAGCGAATCTGCTCATAAATCTTTTCCTCATCTGCATAAGGTTTAATAATACGAATGGTTGGTACCCCTGTTGCTGCCACACTTTCAAACTCTTCGTCACTTCCCATACCAATCCAGTGAACTGCACCGGCCATTCCTGCTCCCTGTGCATACTGTATCATACCACTTGGCATATCCGGATTAAATGTACCAATATGAGATAAGGCCGCTGTCATAATTGGTGTTTTAAACTTCCTTCCGTACAGTTCAAAATCAGTAACAGGTACTCCACTATCCATCAGCCTTTCTTCCACCAACAAACTGTCAAAATAAGCTCTTGTAACCTCCTTTGATGAAGCCGGATTCATCACTAGTACTTTCCTATCCTCCATAATTTATTCCCCTTTCCAATACTTCATTAATAATATTACAACATAGAAAACGCTTTTTAGCAAGATTGTTTTAATTTTATAGAATCTTCACATACAAAAATGCTAAATGCCTTGACACTTTAACGTCAAAGAGATATACTGAAAATTAGAAGAAATCGTTAGAATTATCTCAAATTTTAACGACAATTCAGAAATAACGTAACTATTAGTAGATATATACATTAAATAGTTACAAAAATAATTTGCGATAGGAGAATTCATATGGTAGAGTACATACTTGGCAATTACTTGGTGGAAACCGGAAGAATTACAAACGAACAACTAGCTGAAACTTTAAAGAAACAGGATTCTGTACGAGTGAAACTTGGTCTTATCGCCGTAGCTGAAGGCATGATGACCCTAGCACAAACAGAAGAAGTCAATCGACTTCAGGCTGTAATGGACAAGCGCTTTGGTGATATCGCTGTTTCCAAAGGTTATTTAACAGATGACCAGATTGGAAAGCTCTTGAAGAAGCAGGGCGATGCTTATATGACTTTTATCCAGACCTTAGTGGATTCGAAATATTTAACCATGATAGAAGTGGACAATTTACTGGAATCTTTCCGTATTGCAAAAGGATTTAGCAATTCAGAAATTGATGCAATAAAAAGTGATCAGGTGGAACGCATTGTTCCTTTATATATTCCTGAAGCAGGTAAGAAATATACCGAAATTATTACTGTTGCAGTTCGTACCCTGATTCGTTTACTGGATAGACATGTCTATGTAGGTAACGCACAGATGGTTCATGCATTCCCTGCTGAAGGCCAGGTTAGCCAGGCTATGGTTGGTACAGATGGTATCATCTCCTGCCTTTCAGAATTAGACGGTGCATTACTCAAGCTTGCATGCACCTTTGGTCAGGAAGAGTTCACCTCTTTGGATATGGATGCTTTAGATGCTGCCGGCGAAACCTTAAACTGTATCAATGGTTTGTATGCTTCTGCCGAAAGCCGAAATGGCAATTTCCTGGAGCTTATGCCTCCGGATTATGACGATGTAACATCCAAAGCAAAGAATATTATTTGCAGAATACCTATTTACGTAGGAAACCAAGGCCTATATTTTACAGTAGCAGATCTTATTTAAGGGGAGGAACACGAGATGGCAACCGTATTAATTGTAGATGATTCAAGAACATCCAGAAAAATTTTAAGAGGACTTTTGGAACGCGCCGGCTTTGTAATTACCGGCGAAGCAGTAAATGGCGAAGATGGTTATCTGAAATATAAGGAATTACAGCCTGATGTAGTTACTATGGATATTACCATGCCTGTTATGGACGGCATCGAATCCTTAAGCCTTATTAAGCACGCAAATGCCGATGCTAAAGTAGTTATGATTACTGCAGCAGGTCAAAAGGAGAAAATGGTTGATGCTTTGAAGCGTGGTGCTGATGAATTTATTACCAAGCCTTTTGATGAAGCAGAAGTAGTTGCTACCTTACAGAAAATTACAAATAAATAAGACTATTTAAAAAGCTTCCCAAGACAATATCGAGGGAAGCTTTTTTGTTATAGTTCTATATCTTTTGCACCGGAAATATGCAATTGTGTATACATAAATATCTTATCACCGGCCCGTAGCACAGTATTTCCATTAGGAATGATGCTACGATTACGCCGCTTTATTAAAACAATAATAGAATGACGCGAAATATCCACATCACATAATTTTGAATCCACCCATGGATGCTGCTTTCGAATAATGATTTCTTTTAACTGGATATGCTCATGTGTATTGAAAGGCTCTGCTCCTATTACAATCACATCGTCCACCTCAATCACCACATCTCCACGTGGAATCAATATCTCATCATCTCGCTTAATTACCGAAATTATCATTCCTTTGGGAAGCCTCAAATCTGCAATTTTCTTCCCCACCCATATATCATGCTCTTCCATATAAACTTTAATAAACTGCATATCTGCTTCACGGCCATATTCTGCATTTTTCTTAATGGTACTATACTGATTTACAAAACCAGCAGATATAATACCGGTAGGTATTGCAACCATTCCCACTCCTAAAAAGCTGATAAATATACCGAACAATTTACCCAGCGTCGTAATGGGATATATATCCCCATAGCCTACTGTTAAAAGGGTAGACGTAGCCCACCAAATCCCCGAAAATGCATTACTAAACACCTCCGGTTGCGCTTCATGCTCCAGACTATACATACACAAACTGGATGCTATCATTAATACAAGAATAATAAATACAGAAGCTACTAGCTGTTGTCCCCTTTCCACAATGACAGAAGTAATCACGCTTAACGAATCATGATATGCATTAATCCTAAACAATCGGAAAATACGTACAATTCTTATCATTCGGAAGGCGATGGTTCCTGCCGGCAGGAATACAGGCAGATAATAAGGTAAAAATGACAGCAAATCTACAACACCAGTAAAGGAACAGATATATTTTAAAATTGCTTTCGGCTCCTTTTCATCCGGGTATAAAAATGTGGCTGTACAAATACGCAATAAATAATCCACTAAGAAGAAAGCAACAGTAATCCCCTCAACTGCCAAAATAAGATTCTCATAGGTTCCTCTTATTTCATCAAATGTATACAGTATGCTTGCCACTAAATTCAACACTATAGCAATAACATTTAGCAGGTCATACATACGACTGACAAAATCCAAGGAATAGCCAACTTCCACTATTTCAAACAGACGCCGTCTCCGCTTATGCCACTTTTTTTCCATCATAATCCCTCCAATATATTACCGGCGACCAAACCATCGTTTAGTCGCCGATTACATTAGCTTAATAAAGTCTTAGGATTTGCAGCATACTTCAATGCAATTTCAGGAGAAATCTTCCACTCTCTAACCAGTCTCTTAATATCCGAATCCATGGTATGCATACCCATTGCCGTATTACTTTGAATCGTACTCAAAATCTGGTGAATCTTATTTTCACGAATCTGGTTTGCAACTGCATCATTATTTAATAATACTTCTGTTGCAATCTCCATACTGTTTCCTTTCATACCGGGAATCAATACCTGTGTCACAACGCCTCGTAGTACTGATGCAAGCTGTGAACGAACCATATTCTGGAAATTAGGCGGATATGACTCTATGACACGTTCTACTGTCTGTGCCGCATTGTTGGTATGTAAGGTAGATAAAACCAGATGTCCGGTTTCTGCTGCTGTAATCGCAGCACGGATGGTTTCATAATCACGCATTTCACCAACCAGAATTACATCCGGGTCTTCACGCAGAGCCGAACGAAGTGCGGTAGGGAAATCCGGTACATCCTTACCGATTTCTCTCTGGTGAATCATAGAACGCTCATGATAATATACGTACTCAATAGGGTCTTCAATAGTAATAACATGCTTATCCATATTTTTATTAATGTAATTAACCATAGAAGCCATAGTAGTTGTCTTACCACTACCGGTAGGTCCGGTAACCAATACAAGTCCTCTGGGTTCATCTGCCAACTTACATACTGCTTCTGGCAAATTTAATTCATCAAAAGTCGGAATAGTATTGTTAAGGATACGATATACTGCTGCCAAATTATTCCTTTGATGATAAATATTGGCACGAAGTCTGGAGCCGTCCGGCATCATAATGGAAAGGTCCAAATCATTTCCGGCTTTTACAAACGCTCTTTGCTCCTCAGTAAGCTTCTCCATAATCATTCGCTCAGATTCTTCTGCTGTAGGAACAGGATACAACAATTCAAGCTTGCTATATCTTCTACGTGCAATTGCCGTACCCACTGTAATATGTACGTCGGAACAATTATCATTTCTGGCATCTTCAATCAATAATGTGAAATCCATTTTAAGTCCCCCTAGTTATTTAGTCTTTCTTACTCCCTATCTAAAAAACACTACATATATAATTATATTCTTTTCGTAGAAAATAATCAAGCAAAATCAACAATTGTTAGGAAAAATCCACAAAAACTATGGGTTTTCTATCGTTGGTTCCTCAAACAGGTTATCTCTGGTAATATTATTCAGCCACTTTCCACTTTTATAATGCTTTATTACCCATGGCCATTTCACAAACTCATCTGTACAAAGCAGGAAATAAACAACTAACACTGGTAGTTTTAACACAAATGCAGAAATCAGACCCAATGGTATGGCGTAACACCACATATCTATAGTGTCACAGATAAAGCCAAACTTACTGTCTCCTCCTGCACGGAACACACCGGCTATCAAGGAAGTATTTACTGCAGTCCCCATGATATAATAGGTATTGATAAGTAGCATCACTTTCAAACAATGCATAGAATTTTCATTCAATGCTCCGGACGCATAATTCAGTACAATAGGCATACATGCCAACACTACCAAACCACCCAGGGCACCTGCAATAACGGTCAGCTTCATCATTTTTTTTGCACCTACGAGAGCATCCTCCAGTCTGTTTTCGCCAATAATCTTGCCTAATAATACACTACCGGCACTGGCAATTCCAAAACAGAATATGGTACCCAGATTACGTACCACCATAACATAAGCATTGGCTGCCACTGCGTCTGAGCTTATATGACCGATAATGGCCATATACATGGAGAAAGCCACTCCCCAGATAACATCATTACCCAAAGCCGGTAGGGATAATCTGACATAATCATGAAAAAGAATCTTATTCTTTATAAACATATAAGATAACTTCAATTTCACTTCTTTGCTTCTTGCGGATACCACAAAGCATCCTATAAGCTCAATCACACGGGATGCAGAGGTAGCAATTGCCACGCCCACTACTCCCAGCTTAGGGGCTCCAAAAAGACCGAAAATAAATACTGCATTTAAAATAATATTAATTGTAAAAGCCATGGTGTTCAAAACAGTACATACCGCTACTCTACCCACACTGCGAAGCGTAGATAAATACACCTCTATAATGGCCCAGCACAGATAACTAATACTGATAATGCGCAAATAGGAAGCTCCCAATGCAATCAATACCGGATCATCTGTATAAATCTTCATCATCAACTCAGGAATGAATGCTGCACAAGCTGCAAATCCAATGGATATTGCAAACGAAAAACGTAATGCAATTCCTTGAACAACATCAATAGCTCGCATATCCTTCTTACCAAAATACTGAGCACAAAGCATGGTAATACCGGTACCCAACCCATAATAAACAGAAAACAAAATACCTGCGAACTGAGTAGCCAAAGAAACCGAAGCAACCGCCTCCTGTCCCACCTCATTCAGCATGATTACGTCAGCAGAGCTCACCGCTGCACTTAACAAATTCTGTATTAAAATAGGCAAAACCAGCTTCCAAATCTGGCTATAAAATTCATCGTTTTTTAACTTATTCATAGGTATCTCCATATGTACTACCACTTTACTTATAATACAAGTTCCAATTAATCTAGTGTCATATCAATGTGGTTATATCATAACCACTTACGATTGTCAATGGAGTATGAAAACATTTTCCATATGCAAAAGAGTTCCATCTCAGGAACTCTTCATAATACCCATTAGCCAATAGTTTGATGCATATATTTTTCTTTGGTTGCCAATCCACCACGGATATGTCTCTCCGACTTATTCACATCCAGAACCTTTCTGGCTTGCTTGGCCAAGGCCGGATTAATCATCATAAGACGTTCTGTGCAGTCTTTATGTACCGTCGACTTACTCACCCCAAACTCCTTGGCGGTCTGCCTCACCGTGGCATTGTAATCAATGATATAGTTAGCGATGCTAACCGCACGCTCCTCAATATAATCCTTCAAAAGAAATCCCCTCAAAGTGCTTTTTTACAGTTTATGTAGCACTCTGGGGGGATATGACTGGTAAGCTAATTAAGCTAACTTATTCTTTGGACTTTTTTATGTAAGCTTTGAAAAAACGCCCCCTATTTCGTCAGCTTACTTTCCCCCACTATTAACAGCATTGAATCATAAGCCGTTCATTGTGTGATTTCACAGCCACCCCACTCCACAACAGTAAATCCGGCTCTTACAGGCGTTGCAATCTCCTCCGGTTCAATATCCACATATACTTCACTTGCTTGATAAGTCATAAAAACTCTGATAATTGTATCCGGCTTAGGGGTAACTTCTAACCCAAAATGATCTTCATATTCATCTGTTTGGAATGAAATCACATTATACGGATTATCCTGCATCTTGGGGAGCCAATATGTAATAAAATCATCTTGTTCCTTATCACTAAGTCCCAATTGTGTCAATTTTTCTTCCAGGAACTTACAAGTATCTTTTCCGGCTACACAAGTACCACTTTTTAATGTAAATGGGAAAAGTGCTTCCGCCTCCCAGAATAAGTAATTATATTCTCTTCCTTCTGCATAAAGAGTCCCATCCGGTTTTGCTGTTACCTTCCAGCCGTCTTTGTATTCAGGATATGTACACTTTAGTATAGCGTCCTTCATCTCCAGACTTACAGAAACCTCTGTTTCTTCTTCCGGATATAAATAGATTACCGGTTTGTCAACTACCGGTCTCCCAAATTCAAATCTATACGCATCTCCTACTCTTACAGATTCAATGCTTCCTTTCTCTATAGGAATAATAATTACCCTTCCCGCCTTATCTTTACCACGAAGAACATTCACTGTGTATTTCAAATAAACTACTGCTGCATTGTCTCTGGCAATTACATTCACAACATCCCAACGGATTTTTTGGCCACCATATGCTTGACACACAATATAATCCGCGTCAGAGTTTATGTAAGTTTGTCTGACTTCCAGTTTCTCACACATTTCGCAGTATGCTTCATAATCCATAACAGTAGCCGACATCGTATTATAAGGTTCTTTAATCTCCGGACTATATTGAACATCATAAGAGCCCTTATTTATCTTGCCATATTTTAGATGAGAATCATAAAACCAATCTTCTCTACTTTCTACGGGGTAGACTTCATCAACATTCTTAGTTTTTCTTCCTTCCGGTAAAACCAGAGTAACTACCTGATGCATAAGTACTCCCACAACTGCCATCACCAATATCCATTTCAATAGTTTAAATGCTTTTTTCATTCTTATCCTTCCCGCTATTTCGGCCAATATGCCTCTAATTAAACGAATAAATACAATCATCTTGTCCTATATGATGACTGCACTCAACTATTTCTGCTGGTTTCATCTGTTCTATATATGTAAGTGTTCTAAATGCCATACCATGACCAACAAAAATAACTTTATCGTAGTTTGCATATTTATCAGCAACTCGTCGCATTCTTTCTCTTACTCCATCCAATGTTTCCCATCTCATCTGCTGACCATCCGGATATTTTCCTTTATACAAATTAAATTCATGTATCAACTTAAATGCTTCTTCTGAAGTAGTGTACTGATTTGTTTTGTCAGGCTCCCATTCATGCAAATCAACTTCAACAATCACATCCTTCTACTCACCCGCAATCTGATTTAATTTATCTATTATCATCTGCGGAATTTCTCTGTTTTCGTAATATTGCTTTATTGCCGACATTGCCTCCAATATATTTTTACTCTTTGCATACAAAAAAGCTCTTGTATAGTGCATTTGGGAAATATGCAAAATATCGTCTCCCAATACTCTTTGATTCAAAACCTCAATTACATCATCAATTGTTTTTACTCTATCTAACCACTCTCTCATTAATAGAATATTTTTTTCTACCACCTTTTTTATATATTCCAATGCAAAATCCATATCCGATGTATATTCCGGAATTTCATACTGAAAGGTAGGACATTTCACTGGGTTGTAAAATTCTTTCTCACTAAATCCCCATTCCTTATCACTGGTATACTCTATATGATTATACCAAGTATCATTAATATGCATTTTCACTGAACTATCTGTACGATACCATACTAACTTACCTTTTTTATTAATGTCCGGAATAAAATCAAAATTATATCCCCACATCAAAATCCTATGTGTTCCTTTTGGTTGGTATAGCTCTACTACAACCCTTTGATTATCATTCCATTCTGAACACCAACGTTTTGTCTTTTCATTATAACTCATTCCAAATTCTTCAGCTAATCTTTGAGTTATATACTCGTTATAATACTCCCTTTTTACATACTCATCAGCATGAAATAGAAACTTATTTTTATATTCTTTCTCAGATAATATCCCTTGCGATTGCAAGCTTTTTAAACTATTCTTCTTACTTATAAAATCCACTATTCCCATAAATACTCCTTCACGAGCATGCACAATACCTCAGATTATACATACTAGTCTTACGCATCACATCACCATAATTTTAGCTTTCGCATACCTGCAATCTCTCTGCAAGACTGCAACTTATCTTTCCAATAAAACTACCCCAAAGAACTTCCTAACTCCATCATCCACAGGTGTACTTACATCCTTTACTTCCAAGTCATAATAGTACTTTCCGGTTTCAATATCAATTGATAACGAATCCAATGGAAATCCTTCTACTCGCTTTTCATGTGGCTCTGTCACCAAAACAAAAGGTTCCGTTTCAATTGACCTATCATGCTGGAATAATGATGATTTTCATCTAAAATGAAATAAATAGCATTTCTGTACTTTTATAACAAACCGCCTTACCTGCAGCCACAATCTCATCAATCTGCAGTCTCTCTTCCATAGTCTGCTTGTATTTCAAAATGTGCATAAATAATTTCTTGGTCAAAATCTCCGGGGCCTCTAAAATTCATAATCTCTTTACCAATACGGTATTCCCCGGCAGGTAATTTGCCATATAGCCACTCCCAGTTCACATCCCAGGTGGTTGTAGCATCTTTGTTAATAATCCACGCCTCAGCCGTCCATGCAATATCATGTTCCTGCGGAAGATATTCCACATTTATATATCCTGTCTCTTCCAGCTTTTGAATAACGAAATAACTTCCAGTATTCAACTCAAATACATTTTCTCCACCGAACTGTTCGCATACAATGGTTAATCCGCTTGGTGTTACATTCTTTGTCTGTAATTCTATTCCCCACTCCTCTTGCCTGTTATCCAAGTCTGCTCAACCGCCTTGGTCAATCAAATCTGTGGGGTAATAACTCGAAAGTAATCTATCTTCTTCGGACAATTCTAACCACTTTAATGTCTCTTCCGATAATTTGCTACTATCAAACCATTTTCCGTTAAAGAACACTTTAGTATTCTCCGGTTCTGAAACAAGCTCTATTTGAGATGTATTGAAAATCTGAGCCGGATAACTTTCGGCAATGAGCCCGTCATATTCTATTCTAATTGTTTGACCAACAATTAAATTAAAGGGAATTTCCAACTTCCCAAGACTGACAGATATCTTATCTGCACTTTTAAGTTCGTTTGAACCTTGCACCGGACAAACCAAAACAGATGCATCTAAAACTTCAAGAATAACTGCTTCAAAACTAACTGTATTTATATTTTCTTCTACTTGTTGATTATCAGGTTCTTTTATCTCATTATCAGACTGCTTATTACACCCTGTTAATGACAGTACAAACATCAATAATAAAATCAATGCAATATATTTTTTCATACTAAAGCTCCTTTCTTCAAATTCAATATAAAAAAATAACATCTGCTAATATCATATACATTTTATCATAACTCTCTCACCACACACAATTTAATTTTTATGATAAAATAACATCAGACCACCTAACAATTGAGCTTCGGCACAGACTATATAGATGAAAGCATTGATCAAGCGCTTGGAGAAAACATGTGAAAAATCATAGATTTTTCACTCTCTATTAAAGCAGTATCACAAACACAGCTTGTGATATGCAAGGGGAATACTATGAAGAAACATGAATTGCTGAAATATTTTGATGAAGAACTTATGGATAAGCTGTTTGGATTTTGCTATGCAAGAACCAACGACAGCCATGAAGCAGGGGAACTGTGTTCGGATATCATATTTGCTTTGGTAAAAGCTTCTCATTCAAATGGAGAAATTACCAGCTTATATCCTTTCATATGGAAAGTAGCCCGGAATGTATATGCAGACTTTTCAAATGGCAGGAGAAAATATGCGAACACATTCTATGAAGGTAATGCGGACGAAGTTTTACAATATATCACAATGGAAGAGCCGGAAGATAATAGTAACGAATTACTTGATGCTGTTTATAAACGTATCGCTTTTCTTACCAAAGCCTATCGAGAAGTAATGATTATGTACTACATAGACGGTTTATCAACTACTGAAATAGCTAAGAATCAAAATACCAGTGAGGTAGCTATTCGTCAAAGATTATTTTCAGCCAGACAGAAAATTAAGAGTGAGGTAGAAAAAATGACAGAAACTTATAATAAACCTTTATCACTGGACAAAGTCGATTATGTCATCTGGGGAATCGGCAATCCCGAATGGGGTGACCCACGCGAAATTTGTACCAGAATGTTTTCTAATCATATCATATGGCTTTGTCATAAAAAGCCTATGAGTGCAGCTGAAATCGCTGAAGAATTAAATGTTCCTACAGTTTATGTAGAAGAAGAACTGGAAATCCTAACAAAAGGCGAAAATGGAGAATACGGTTTTCTTCACCGAATGGATAACGGCAAATATGGCATTAACTTCATCTTGTTTGATAAAGAAACCATTGAGAAGGCTCACGCTTTGTATACAGAACAATTACCACAAATTTGTACTATCATATCAGATTACATTGAGCAGCACAAAGAAGAATACCTTTCCTTCCCTTATTTGAACAAGAAAGTGGATTGGAATTTGATTCTTTGGCAGCAAATATTCTCTATGTCTTCCTCTTTTTCTGATAATGTAGAGAAAATACTTGCTGAAAAATACTTTGCTGAATTCGAACAAATCAAGCGTCCTTTCAGCATATTCGGTTATGTTGATAACGGCAAACATTATGGTGCCGGTTGGGACGGAATCGTGGCTCAAAACATATGTGGCTATTCATGTATTAGCATGGACAATATTTATTTTTCAATATCACTAACGGTCTTTCCAATGCATTCGAGGAAGAGTGTCAAATTGTAGCAGATAAACTGGCATCTCTAATTAGGAAAAATGTTCCCCATCATCTGTTAGGTGAATGGAGATTTGCCAACAGACTTGCCAATATGCCTGTACTGGATTCTGTGGTAGAAGCACTAATAGAGCAAGGCATTCTTATCCCACCTGATGATGGCATTGGGGCCGAAGGCTGTTGGATGAGCGTTATGAAATAAGCAACAAGGAATCAAATAATAGGGTGTCTAAATGTTATAAAATCACCTTTTAGACACCCTATTATTTGTGTATTTATCATTCTCCTAAAAGAATCCTCTTTATCTCCTCATCCACCTGCTTTTTATCCAATCCCTGCTGTATCAGAGGCTGAATTACCTCTCTACTTTCCCTCATATGCGGAAGCTCTGATGCAAGCTGATTTGCCCTATCCTCTCTTCCCGCTTTCAAATATAAGAAGCATAATGTAGCCCGCATAGTTGCTTTCTGCTTTTCATTACTCGATAAGGATAATCCATATTCTATGAGCTCTATGACCTCTTCTGTGTCTCCTTTTAATGCCAAAGCACTTGCCAACCCCAGAATGATTCCCGGCTTATTAGGATATAGTAACAGGGCATTCCGGTAAGTTTTTTCTGCCAGTTCATAGTTGCCTGCTCTTTGATATGCAGAAGCCTTTGCATGGATATTGTACATGGTTTCCTCCCCACGAATAACGTCCATACCCATCAACAAATCAATACTTGTTTCAAAAATATTTGCTAATGCCGGAAGAAAAGCTATATCAGGATAAGATTCTCCGGTTTCCCATAGTTAAGGTTATTGCTTCCCTGCGTACCGCATCCCGACACGCAGGGAGTTTCATTTAATCATTCTTTCCGATAAAGCGGTGGTTACATCATGACAATCAATTGAATGCATTTCATCTGGCCGATGATTTGATAGAACCGTATCGTGCAATAGTTGATTTAGTAGCACATAACAATATAGCGTCAAATATTCAGTTGACAAAATCAGAAAGAAGAGAATTAGCACATGTATTACATAATGCCTGTATCGGCGATG
>JAFXCD010000044.1 GCA_017521605.1 Lachnospiraceae bacterium
AATAATAACTAGTTTGTAATAATCTGCTCGGTCTCTTTGTCGAATACGTGAATCTTTTCAACATCAAGTGCGAACTTAACAACATCACCAGGTCTTGCAGTAGTACGAGAATCTACTCTTGCAGTCATAGGGAATACATCCAAATCGAAGTATAAGTAAACTTCTGCACCAAGTAATTCGTATACTCTGATAGTAGACTCGAATACGCTCTGAGGTGAGTTCTCGATGAACATTTCTGAATCATATACATCTTCAGGACGGATACCGAAAGTAACAACCTTCTCATCATAACCGCCATCGATAAGCTTCTTAGACTTAGCAGGAGGAAGAGGAATGCTCTTTCCACCGATTTCTAAGTATGCAACATCACCCTTAACCTTAACAGTTGCATCAAGGAAGTTCATCTGAGGAGATCCCATGAAACCTGCAACGAAGAGGTTCTGAGGCTTCTCATATAAGTTCTGAGGAGTATCTACCTGCTGGATAACACCATCCTTCATAACTACGATTCTGGTACCAAGAGTCATAGCCTCTGTCTGGTCATGAGTAACGTAGATGATGGTGGTTCCTAATTTCTGATGTAATTTAGCAATTTCGATACGCATCTGTACACGTAACTTAGCATCCAAGTTTGAAAGAGGCTCGTCCATAAGGAATACCTTAGGATTACGAACGATAGCACGACCCATAGCAACACGCTGTCTCTGACCACCGGACAAAGCCTTAGGCTTACGATCAAGAAGGGGAGTTAAGTCAAGAATCTTAGCTGCTTCCTTTACCATCTTGTCAATCTGATCCTTCGGTACTTTTCTTAACTTAAGACCGAATGCCATGTTGTCATAAACTGACATATGAGGATACAAAGCGTAGTTCTGGAATACCATCGCGATATCTCTATCCTTAGGTTCAACGTCATTAACTACTCTGTCACCAATCTTTAACTCACCAGAAGAGATATCTTCCAAACCTGCAATCATACGAAGGGTGGTAGACTTACCACAACCTGAAGGTCCTACGAAGATGATAAACTCCTGATCTGCAATTTCAAGGTTAAAGTTCTTAACTGCTTCAAAGCCGTTAGGATAAACCTTGCATACATTCTTTAATGATAAACTTGCCATGATGTAAAACTCCTTTCAGTTTTAACAAATGTATTTTCTTTTTATAAACAGCCATGCTGTTTCAATCTGTAGATAAGTATAAAATAAATCTTCTAATTTTGCCATGCTACTATTTCACAAATATTTCACCAATGATTGTGAGAATTGCTTAGAAAACCCAGACAATTTTCATTTTTCCGTCATTTCGTACACAAAATCCAAGTCTTTTCGTCACTTTGTATATTTTTAGTCCTTTTTCCCTGCCAAAGCCTCATCCAGCTGATCATTAAATATTTTTTCAACACCATCATCCTCTTCCTCAGTGGCATCCGGCTTATTTAGGCCTTGGGCTTCCAAAATATGTTCTTCCAGCTTCTTAAAATACTTATTTAACAGCTTTTCAGAAAAATAAGCAGGCACTGCAAAACCAAACATCAGTGCTATAGGAACTATCTGCAAAAAATAAAGTACTATAGCTATAGGAACTATATTCATAACAACCATCAAAATGGTAATGGGGAATTTCGCTACACTGATAATCAATGCATTTTTCATGGTACGCAATGTAGTATTTTCAAATTTACCCATAATCGGGAATACCATCATGCATTCAAACAAGGCTATAATGCCCACCACATAAAACACTACGTGGAACCAATATGGGAATTGAATACCGGAAAGATTGATAATTAAAAAATCGCCGGCCAGAACCAAAATAATAAGTAACAAAACCAACCATACCTTCGTAGCCTGTTTAAAAGACTCCTTAAATGCAACAAAGTAGCCTTTTACAATATAGCTGTCTTCATTCCTAACCATTTTCAGGCACATGTAATGCAATGCCGTCAATGCAGCTCCTGCTGTAATCACAGGGATACAGCAAATAAGCGTAAGTAGATTTAATATCATCAGATTTGCCACTTTGGTCAATGCCGACATCAGGGGGGAATCATAATCAAAAAATCTCATCTGTCTTATCCTTTCTTATAATACCTTTACCATAGGCGTTACCCGAATACCGGCATAATGCTCCTCCGGTCCGATCGCCTTAAAACCAATTCTTTCATAAAACTCAACTGCATAGGGAGAAGATTTTAAAGTCATACATTGCTCACCTGATTCATTTTTCAGGAAATCACAAAAACAATTCATCAATCTCCTTCCCACTCCCTGTTTATGATATCTTTCATCCACAAACAAAAGGGAAAGATGGTGTCCGTCTCTAACCGAAGCAGCACCAACAATCTGTTCTTTGTCCACAGCCACCATTAAGAGATACTTTCCCTGAAGAAAAGAATGGAAAAGATCCTCATCTGTAATAAAATCCAGAAAGTTACGAACCCCTTCAGGGGAGTAGACATTTCCTTCAAATTTTAAAAACGTCTTCCAAATCATATTCATGGCAGGAGTCCAATCTTCAACTCCGGCCCATCTGATTTGATATGGACACTCTTCTTGACACATGACAATACTCCTATTCTCAAACAATTATGATTCCAAAAAATCCTTCCCTATCCACTCACATATATCCTTTATGACATCTTCACGATTTGTTTCGTTTAGGAGTTCATGACGGGCTCCGTCATATAATCGGCAATGCACATTGACCAGTCCTACCTTCTTCATAAGCTCATAGAGCTTTTTAGGACCTTTACCAAAATTCCCTACAGGGTCTTTCGTTCCGGCCATAATCAGTACCGGAAGCTCCTTTGGTATATTCTGCATAACATTCATCCTATTCATACGGCCAATCAATTCGAATAATGTCTCAAATCCGTTTACAGTAAAGAAAAATCCGCACAAAGAGTCTGCATTATATAGTTCAACAGCCTGAGTGTCTCTGGTCAGCCAGTCGGAGGGAGTACGCGCAGGTTTAAAATACTTTATATTAGAGCCAAAACTCAAATAATTCAGTAACTTGCTAACGTGCTTCGAACCAAATATGGTTTTTTGTATTCCGTTCAAAGTCTTACCAAAACCAATAAGAGCCTTTCCTTGCATGGCTGTCCCCAAAAGAATGGCTGCGGAAATCTCCCGGCCATAACAGCTTATATAGTTCCTTACCACAAAGGAACCCATACTATGTCCCAACAAAATGTAAGGCACCCGCGGATATTCCTCACGCATAAGCTTATGCAGGCTATGCACATTCTCTACCACAACCGTAGCTGGGTCCTTCTCGCAAAAGTATCCCGGTACATCACCCTCTTTTAATGTCTTTCCATGTCCCGGGTAATCCTGGCCGGTTACTACAAAACCTTTTTGAGCCATTGCTTCCCCAAAGGTTTCATACCTTCCTATATGCTCAGCCATGCCATAAGCAATTTGTATCACTCCGATTACTTCTTTATCTCTCGGAATATATTGTACTGCATATATTTTACCTTTTCCATCACTGGAGTCAAAATATAATTCTTTTTTAATCATTTTGCTCACCACATTTGTTTATACAAAAGCATTCAAATCTTAACAGATTTCAGCTCCGGCAGGCATCTTCTTCTCAGGAGTCATAAGTGCCAGATTACCCTCTGCGTCCTCAGCACAAAGAAGCATACCTTCTGAAAGTACCCCTGCCAGAGTCGCAGGCTTTAAGTTCACAAGTACCATTACCTTCTTACCTACCATTTCCTCCGGTGTGTAATGGGCCTTAATACCGGATACAATCTGCCGTACCTGACTTCCAATCTTCACCTGGGAACATAGAAGTTTTTTAGACTTAGGCACTGCCTCACAGGCAATAATCTCACCTACCTGAAACTGTAGCTTTGCAAAGTCACCGTACTCGATTTCTTCCTTTGCCGCAATATCAATCACATCCTCCGCAGGCGCCTCTTCTGCCGGTGCTTCTGTTTCTGCGCGTCTTGCTGCATACATAGCCTCTGCCTTCTCTACGATTTCTTCTACCTTTAATCTTGCAAAAAGGATTTCAGGAGTTTCGGTTACCTTTACATTATTTTCACGTAAACCAAACTTCTTCAAAGCTTCAAATTCACGAATTTCAGCATTTAACTGTGCTACAATTTTCTCTGCTGTTTCCGGCATAAAGGGCTGGAGCAGGGATGCGCCTATAGTGATACCTTCTACCAGATTGTACATAACGGTTGCCAGACGGTCTGCCCTTGCCTCGTCCTTCGCCAGTACCCAAGGCTCGGTTTCATCAATATATTTGTTACATCTCTTAAAGATAGCAAAGATTTCTGTCAATGCATCAGCCACCTTCAAATCTGCCATCTTTGTCTGTACCTTATCCAAAGTACCGATAATAACAGCCTTCAAATCCTCATCAATTGCAGCATCCTCTACACCCTTGTCAGCTACTACGCCACCAAAGTACTTGTTACTCATGGAGATGGTTCTGTTTACTAAGTTACCCAGAGTATTTGCCAAATCAGAGTTTAATCTCTCTACCATCAGCTCCCAGGTAATGGTTCCATCGTTTTCAAAAGGCATCTCATGAAGAACGAAATAACGTACTGCATCCACGCCAAAGAAATCAATCAAATCATCAGCATAAATCACATTGCCCTTAGACTTACTCATCTTGCCATCGCCCTGCAATAACCAAGGATGTCCAAATACCTGCTTGGGTAAAGGCTCTCCCAGTGCCATAAGAAAAATAGGCCAGTAAATAGTATGGAAACGAATAATATCCTTACCAATTAAGTGCAAATCAGCAGGCCATAATTTCTTATACTGCTCGGTACTGTTACCGTCTGCATCATAGCCGATACCGGTGATATAGTTGGTAAGTGCATCCAGCCATACATATACTACATGCTTGTCATCGAAATCTACCGGAATACCCCACTTAAAGGAAGTACGGGATACACACAGGTCTGTAAGCCCGGGTAATAAGAAGTTATTCATCATCTCATTCTTACGGCTAACAGGTTGGATAAATTCCGGGTGCTCATTAATATGCTTAATTAATTTATCTGCATACTTACTCATTTTGAAGAAGTATGCTTCCTCGCTGGCAGGCTTTACCTCTCTGCCACAGTCAGGACACTTGCCCTCTACCAACTGAGACTCGGTCCAGAAGGACTCACAGGGAGTACAGTACAGGCCCTCGTAAGAGCTCTTATAAATATCTCCCTGATCGTACAGTCTCTTGAAAATCTTCTGTACCTGCTTTTCATGATAATCGTCCGTAGTACGGATAAATTTGTCATAAGAAATATTCAGTTGGTCACAAAGACCCTGAATCACTCCTGCCACATCATCCACAAATTCCTTGCAGGAAACACCTGCATCCTGGGCCTTTAACTCAATCTTCTGACCATGCTCATCTGTTCCGGTCTGAAAAAATACATCATATCCTTCTTTTCTCTTGAATCTGGCAATAGCATCTGCCAGAACGATTTCGTAATTGTTGCCAATATGGGGCTTACCTGAAGTATAGGCAATGGCCGTCGTAATATAATAGGGTGTTTTGCTCATGTTCTTCTTCCTTTCTCCAAAAAAATAAACCCATCTCCTATTATTCCTAACAGAAGACGAGCCTAAACCCGTGTTACCACTTCTTTTCATCCGTTCCTCACGAAACGGACCTCCACCGGTCCTCAAAGACCGTCTCCGCTATAACAGGCGGAACCTGTCGCAGCCTTGCTTAATCAAGTTCGGTGCACCGCTCAGAAGCCATCTTCCCCTTGTGCTGTGTTTGCTCCCTCTCAGCTCTGCATCTGCTTTGTCAAATGCACCGGAAGCCTCTCTGTAAAACCTTTCCAAGGATACTCTCTTCGTCATTGCTTTTAAAATATCATTGAAAATTAGTATAACATGAAGCGGGGTGATTGTCAAACAGAATACGTCCCAACTCCTCCGTAACCTTCCTTGACACCCCCTCAAATATCTGTTATTTTGACAATAACAATAACACATCCACTTGTCAAAAGTTTACGGAGCCGGATAGCATTATGAGAATCGGAATATGTGAAGATGAACAGTTATTTTTAGAATTTGAGGTAAAGATTGTACAAGACTTTTTTACAGCCCACAATGAGGTAGTTGAAATCCATACCTTTTCGGACGGCACAGAGCTTTTAGAGTCCTACGGAGGCAAGGATTGCTATGATTTGATTCTTTTGGATTTGCAGATGACACATAGTGACGGCATGGAAATTGCCGGTGCTATCCGACAGCTGGATAGGACCGTACCCATTATCTTTGTGACCGGTGTGGAGCACCGGGCACTGGAGGGGTATCACGTGGAGGCTCTGGATTATGTGGTGAAATCGGATATAGACAACCGGCTTCCGACTTCCCTACTGCGCTTTTTGGATAAACGTAGAGAATCATCCATTGCTCTGGAAACTACTAATGGGGAAACCATCATCCTTCCCTATGAGCGAATCTTAAGTCTGGAATCAGAAAAACGTGGGGTCAAAATTACAGCCCTGACAGAAACCTATTACAGCGCCCAACCCATAAGCAAGGTGGCTGCACTGCTACCACAACAGCATTTCATGGAAATCTACAAATCTGTGTTTGTACAGCTTCGTGCCATTAAGCGGATAGGCAGCGACTATGTAGAGATGGCTGACGGAAGCACGCTCCCCTTAAGTCGCCGCAAGAAAAAGCGAGTCATGTCCGGTGTACTGGAACTGGTGAAAGGCAGGATATGATGAAAAAGCAAAACTTTTATTTTATACTGACACTTCTGGTTGCCATCCTGTTAAGCAGTGTAAGTAGTTATTTCTTTCTGGAGCGCCAGAATTATCAATACGAAACCCATACCAGTTTTATCCGAAATCAGCTTTCCATAGCACATGATATTTTGGATAACCTTTCCCATGAAGACTATGAAGAGGAACTGGAAAAACTACAAAAAGAAGCCAGTGACCTATCGGCATACATTACCATATTACGGGATGAAGCCGCAATTGTTCCTGACCGCAATTTACTGCAAACTTATCCCAGGGAAGAACGTCCCGCCATTAAATCCAGATATGCCTATAGTCTGGAGCAGGCTGAGTTCCAGTACCAGTTTCTTCACTACTGTGTGGATAGACTCCTTTATGCCACAGAATATGAAACCTATCTGACATATGTGCAGGAGCAGGCTAATAAACTAAATGATTTTTCTGTTTTTGCGGAAGGAACCAAAAGCAACATACGAAAGACAGAAAGGGACTTTGCCTTACTGGACAATATCCTTATTTCTCCTATGGTAACTGCCGGTATTTCCATGCTGTTGTCCAATCCCTTTAGCAATATTATCGGTATCTTTATTGCATTTTTTTGTGCCGGTCTTCTGTCTGTCAGCATACAGAAACAGTCCGGACGCATCCGTTACAATTCCGGTAAGCAATACATTGTGCTTTTCCTGATAGGTATAATAGGTGTTTTTATAGCAGAACTTCTTGCTGTCAATCTTACATGGCAGTTGGGAGATTTGTCCGTTTCCATCCAATCCGTACCTGAATTTAAAACCTGCCGATACCCCCTGTCTTTAGGCGGCTTCTTAGCCCTTCGTGTTTTGGCCAAGGCCATAGGCTGCTTTATCCTTTTCCTACTGAGTGCCGGTCTGCTGTGCACCAAAAAAGGTCCCTATTTATGGTTTGGCGCAGCTGTTTTGTTTTGCCTTGTGGAATTTCACTTCCTAAAAAACACATTTTGGAATTTCGACGGTCTGTTTCACATTGAGGATTTGATTGGTGTTTACCACAATAGCTACCTTTTTCAAACCTCCTTTGCTACGGAGTTTCTATACAGTGCCATCATGCTGACAATCCTGCTGCTTTGTATGGCCTTTGCCTTCAGACAAATAAATCAGATGGTTTTGTTCCATAAGGAGCAGGCAGAAAAAGAATATTTCGAAGAAATCAACAACCGGTATTCTGAGATGCGGATGCTTAGGCACGATATTAATAATCACCTTTCTGCCATGTCACTGCTTTTAAAGGAAGGTAAAACGGAGGAGGCGCAAAAATACCTACAGGCGATTACCAACGACTTGGAGAGCACCATGCCTGTGGCAAGAACAGGAATCCATGCTCTGGACATGATACTTTGGAACAAGATTTCCCTTGCCAAAGAGAGTTATATCACCATCCAGCCCACCATCGACGGTATATTAACCGATCTGCAGATTTCCGATTATGAGCTCTGTTCCCTACTTGGCAATCTGTTGGACAATGCCATAGAAGCGGTGCAAAAGTTACCGGAGACAAACCGGAAAATCAGCCTCCGTATCGGGCGGCAATTAGATATGTTGTGCATCTTCTGTGAAAATCCTTTTGCAATCATCCAAAAAGAAGGGAACCGTTTCATTACCTTAAAGGCGGACCATCAAAATCACGGTCTGGGACTTCGTCAAGTCAAACATATCGCACATAAGTACAATGGAACCGTGGATATTAAGTCAGATGATAATATCTTCTCAGTATCCGTCTTATTGACCACTTCTACGTCCAAATAAACCACTTCTACGGAAGTGGTTTTCTTTTTCCGAAAAACAGGTAGAATAAAAACAAGACATTATTGTCATTTAGCTTTTAAGAGGAGGATTCCACATGAATAAAAAACATATTATTTTATTACTCTTATGTTTATCTCTTTTCCTGTTTTCAGGCTGCCAAAAGGCTCCTTCATCCCCACAGCAATCATCTCATGACAAGACTGACCACCGTACTGCTGCCGATGACGACCTGGCCAATCACGGTGTCCTGGCCATCCTGGAAACGGAAAACGGATACTATTATAACTATGGCTATTCTGTAGATGAAGCCGGCAAGAATTATATGGGTTCCGGCATGATTGTTAAGCATCTTCTCCGGTATTATGATAAAGCCACCGGAGAAACCATTCTTCTTTGTAGCAAGCCGGAATGTGAGCACCTGGGAGATGCTTCCTGTGCCGCAACCTACAAAAATCTATATGTGATTAACACTGTTATATATGAGGAACAGATTTACATCTATGGCTTGGAAAAAAACGAAGAAATCCTACGTCTTAATCTGTACCGTGCTGCCTTGGATGGATCCTCCATGGATTTGGTAGGCACTGTCTTTGAAGCAGAAAACACTATTGGAGACGGTTTCGCCATACAAGCCCACAAACCTCTGAATATCTGTGATGAAAGCTTTATTATTCACAGAGGCTATGCTTACCTACCTTACTACCTGCGACTAGGCACTGCCAGCAAAGGCTTTATGGGCGGTGGATTGGTTCAAATGGATCTTCGCACCGGCAAAACCAAAACCATTTACGAAATGGAAAACATGAATTCTTATTGCCCCTTTAACCTGAGGGGTTGTAGCGACTATGTATATATAGATTTTACGGGCACCTCACGCTATGTGATTTCAGAGGATCGTCTGGAACATCGCTTTATAGAGAAGAGCCCCAACCTTGACGCAGTAACTGAAGAACGTCTTTATACCATGCGCCCCACCTACGATGAGGAAACCCATAAAAGTAGCGAGCCTGTCATAGTTTCCGTATATGACAGTATTACCGGAACACCTATCCCGGCAGAAAGCTTTGAAACAGACCTTACCTGTGAGGAATATGCAAGACAACTGCGCACTTTTTCCTATGATGGGATGCTGATCACTGCTACAGACAAACGTGTTGTCTTTTATGATATAGAAAGTGAAAACTATGGTACCAAGCTGGGAGAAATAGAAATTAACATCGATTGTGAAAATTTCCGTTGGTATAGCCATTATTATAATAAACCGGCTGATATCAAAATCACTAACGGCAAATTATACCTTATCTGCAATCCTACAGCTTATGATGGATATATGGACCCTAATGCTGTGCGACAAGGCTCCTATCTCCTGTATCAGGTCTACAGCTGCCCTGTAGAGGATATTTTGAAAGGACAAGGTACTTGGGAAAAAGCCTTTGAATTCCAGCCGAAATAAAGGAGCAGTTTCTTATGATGAAAAAATATCTTACTTCGTTATTATGACAAGGAAAGCGGTGATTCCATACTGCTTTGTAACAAACCGGAATGCGAGCACGAAGGAGATGATTCCTGTGTGGCTACCTACAAGCATCTAAACGCAATCTATTCAGTTTTATACGATGAGTAAATCTATGTCTATGGGTTGGAAAAGGATGGAAACCTTATCCGCATTAATCTGTACCGTGCTACATTAGACGGTACTTCCATGGATTTAGTAGGTACTGTTTTTGAAGCTGAAAATACGATAGATAATGAATATCTTCCCGCAACTGCGGAAGATATCTCTCACCCATTTACAATGCTGTCACAGAAGAAGGTATTTACATGCGTTCAAATGGCTACGACCCGGACACAGGAGCTTTCTTCTCTTATGAGGCCATTGATGTATTGGATGACATTACCGGAGTGCGGCTTCCTGCAAAGCAAATTGTCACAGACATTTCCAGCGAGGAAATGAATGGGTTCAACTCCTTCCTGACCTATGAAGATATGCTTGTGATTGCCACCACGGAACGGATTGCTTTTTACAGCCAGAGGTTCTTATCAGATTTATAAGGTTTACCGCTGTCCTCTGGCAGATATTTTTGCCGGCACCGGTCCCCGGGAAGAAGCCTTCACCATGGGTCCGGCTACTAAAGAAGCTACTTATGGTCGTTTACCACAATATTCTAAACACTAACATGACTCTGTACAAATAAGGAGGTCGCATGCTGGAAATCAAAAAACTTACGAAAAATTACGGCAGCTTTACTGCTTTAGACAATATTAACCTGACACTGGATACCGGTGTATATGGAATCCTGGGAGCCAATGGTGCCGGCAAATCTACCCTGTTAAACCTGGTTACAGACAATATTCCCCGCACCAATGGGGAAATCCTATTCCATGGCAAGGATATTCTGTCTCTAGGCGCAGACTTTCGTAAGCTGGTAGGCTATACCCCGCAGCTGCAAGGTATGTACGAGGAGTTTACTGCAGGACAGTTTATGCGATATATCGGTGCCCTGAAGGGCATGAAGTCCAAGCCCTGCAAGGAACAGACCCATGAACTTCTAAGCCTGGTGAGGCTTGATAAACACGCCCACAAAAAGCTGGGTACCTTCTCCGGTGGTATGCGGCAAAGAATCCTTCTGGCCGCTGCCATGCTGGACAATCCCCGGATACTGATTCTGGACGAACCTACTGCAGGACTGGATCCGGAAGAACGTATCCGTCTGCGAAATCACATCGCAGAGATTTCCAAGGATCGCATAGTCCTTTTGGCTACCCATGTGGTAAGTGATATTGAATGCATTGCCGAAAAGGTAATCCTGATGAAACGGGGCAAAATACTGCACTTCGCCTCACCCTTAGAGCTAATGGACAGTATTGCCGGCAAGGTAGGCGAGTTCCATGGTAGCTTTGAAGAGGTAAATACCTTGAAGGAAGTCTATGATAAGGGACAGATACTTAGGCGCCGCACCGGCTTTGTTCTCCGGGTGGCTCAGGAGGATTTACCGGAAGAATTTCTGCCTGTAGAAGATATAACTTTGGAGGATGTTTATCTTTTCTATGCGGAGGGCCGCCAATGAAAGAAGTCTTACGCGTATTTAACAAAAGAACTCTCATGCTCTTAGCTATATTGTGTTTTATCAATACCAGTATCCTGATTCTTTGTGCAGACCCGGCCAAGCACATTACCCTAATGGGGGAAGAGCAGGAGCTTTACCTACAAGAATACCCCCAATTTCTGGAACGAACCCTTGCCAACGGACGTACCATGTCCCTGCTAAATGTATATCGTTCCGGCTTCGCACAGGAGCAGATACAGAAGGTCACTGCACGGTATCAGGCTCTTGAAAATATACAGGTTGCTTCTGGCAACAATCGGGGCTTGGTACTTTTTATCCAATATAGCCTGACTGACATTTTCCTGGTTGCTTTTCTTTTTCTGATAGTCATGAGCTTTTTTGCAGAGCGCAAAAAGGGCTTGGTTTATATAGTCCGTAGTACCATTCATGGCAGGGGAGTCCTATTTCTACAACGGCTTACCATACTAATCTGCGCCACACTGCTTGGTGGTATTCTTTTATACAGTACTGCCTTTGCAGGTGTACATTTCTCCTTTGGAATAAATGGGCTTTCCCGAAGCATCCAGTCCCTTCCGGAATTTATGAAATGTACCTACCCTATTACTATCGGAGAGTATTTATTTTACTCCTGTCTCATAAAGCTTTCCGGATGTTTATTGGCCGCAATCTTTTTGTATGTAATCCTAGGTATTTTCAGTCCTCTGGCCGGCTACACCATTGCAGGTTTCCTTGTGGTGGCAGAAATTGTGTTTGCGTTCCTAATTGAACCGGTATCCTCTCTGAACCTGTTGCGATACCTGAACATTCTCACCCTTATTAGAACGGAGAGTTACTTTACAGATTGTATCTATCTGAATCTGTTTGGAAATGCAGTACCTGCCCTGGAACTCTGCCTGCTTTTACTATTAATACTCTTTGTGGTATTGGCAGTGTTTGGATTTTTCGTACATGGAAAAATGTATGTGACTGTGAAAAGAGGGTTAGAAAGCTTCCTCGAGAAAATATATATCTTCTTGGAACGACATGCTCCGCAACGTACCACGACCGGCTGGGAAACCTATAAACTGTTTATCAAACAGGGGGCTTTACTCCTTTTGTTTGTTATGCTGGTGCTCCAAACTCATCTTTCCTTCCGTTATCAGTATTATTATCCTGTGAATGCCATGGAGAGACTGTATTACATGGAATTCGAAGGGGAAATTACAAAGGAACTGCTGGAAACGGTAGAACACAAAATGATTATGCTGAAGGAAAGTGCAGCTAACATGCAAAAAACCTTGGACAAACTCTGGAATAGTGTTCCCCTTAATGATTATTTATATGGTCTGACCTCTGACTATTTAACTAATAACCTCGCAATGCAAAGGGGGCTTGAACCAGTCCTTCTTAATATCCGGGAGGGGTTTGCCTACACCCAAAAAACCGGTAAACCCGTCGAGTTGATTCAGCCCTATACTTATGACCTGCTGATTAATCGGGATACACAGGTTAAACAGCGTGCTTCCTTCCTTGTACTAATTGTGATTATAGGTGCTCTTTCAGGTGTTTATGCCTATGACCACCAAAATCATATGCAACAAATTATGCATACCACCTATCGGGGCAGACAGGTTAACCACATCAGAAAGCCCCTTATTGGTATAGGTTTTTGCGCCCTTACCGCTATTTTGTTACATGGTGTACAATTAATACATATTCAAATCGGCATGGGCTTTAACAACCTGAGTGCACCCATTCAAAGTCTGACATTCATGCGCCATTTCCCTCTATACCTTAGTATAGGCGGTTACCTTCTGGTTTTGTTTTTGCTGCGGCTTCTTGCTACAACAGGACTGGGAATCCTTTGCATGAGCCTTAGTCACATCTGTCAGGACAAATTCACAGCCTTAGGTCTGGGAGCCTTTCTGTGTATGCTCTTCTTCTCCTTGTCAGAGCTGATTCCGGGAGCCGATTTTCTAAATCCAATTTATATATTGAGTGGAAATTATTTCAAATAGAGATATCTTTAGAAATTCAAACCTACAAAACAAGAAAACCTCCCAAAGGACATCCTTCGGGAGGTAACTTATTACTTATAAATATAAGATTTATTTAAAGGGGTAACTAAAAATCTAAGACCTGATTCATCAAAAGTGAATCTCTTGTCTTCACCTTTTGCAAGACCGGCATATACCCAGTCTCCATTGACCTTTAATACTGCAACCTTCACTGTATCAGCCTTGTATTCATCATCCTTGGTATTTACGTAGAATTTCACCTTAACTTCATAACCCTCAGTAATTTCCATTTCTTCCAAGGCCTGGTTCTGCTTCAAAGTAGCCTTTACCAACGCCTTGTATTCGCTTTCAGAAATATCAAACAGCTCAGCGCCTTCTTCAATCTGGTCATCATCATTTTCCAGAATCTCTTCCTGATTCTCTATAACAGGCTTAACAGAATCCTTGTAATAGTTCTTTGCAGACTTCTGATAATCCTTTAAAACCTTTTCTTCCATTTTCTCTGCAGACTTAATTTCATAACTGAGTTTCCATCCTTCATACTCTTCATCACACTCTTCATATGCATCTGCTTTATTTTCTGCTTCTGCTTCTTGAAGTTCTTTTGTTTCTTCAATCTTCAGGTATGCTTTCTGTACATTCTTAGCAAGTTTTACTCTGCTTTCTGCCATTAATACATAATCATACGCAGTCACATCCGTGCTTTTCTTATTAACCAACTCCACATACTCGTCCAACATCTTCTTATAGGGCTTACCACCTAACAAAGACACAACCAACACAATAAGCAAAATCGCCACAACACCAATCGCTGCAGGTACTGCCATCTTATTAGTCTTCTTTTCTGCTGCTTCCTGGTTTACCGGTGCCTGAGGTGCCACCACTTTTGCCTGCTGCTGGCATGAACACACTTCACCATCTGCTAATTCTTTTCCACACTTTGTACAAAACGCCATCTCTTTTCCTCCTTAGTTTCGTTTATCATGGATAAACTTAATATATGTAAAAGTCTTTTTAGACCTTTAGACCATAATCTCTAAAAAGCGCTTTACATTCTCCGTAATGGGTTCCTTAAATACTGCCGACCCTGCCACTACTACATTGGCTCCTGCCTCCAGCACCACATGTACATTATCAACAGTAATGCCGCCATCCACCTGTACGTCCACATTCAATCCTCTTTCTTGAATCATGCTACGTGTTTTACAAATCTTCTCCGTACAGATATCCATATACTTCTGACCACCAAATCCGGGCTCCACTGTCATCACCAGTACCATATCCACCTTATCAATGTAAGGCTCCAACACCTCTACCGGAGTACCGGGTTTGATACTGATACCCACCTTCGCTCCTGCATCACGTATGCACTGAATCACCTTGTTCGCGTCCTTCGTGGCCTCTATATGAAAAGTCACCATGTCAGCGCCACACTTTACGAACTCTGCCGCGTAGCGTTCCGGCTCCTCTATCATAATATGTACATCAAAAAAAATATCTGTCTGCTTACGAATGGATGCAATTATCGGCATCCCGAAAGAAATGGAGGGTACAAATCTCCCATCCATCACATCTATATGTAAATACTGCGCTCCAGCTTCTTCTACTTCTTTAATCTGTTCTCCAAGCTTCCAAAAATCTGCTGCCAAAATGGAAGGTGATAAAATATTCATCCTTATGTCCTCTCCCGAGTCAGTTAAATTTCGACAAATTTATCATAACAGATACTTGACAAAATAACAATATGATTGTTTACTAATTTATACATAGAAAAACCCATAATAGATTGCAAATATGCTAAATTAAGGTATTTTAGACACTTATTCCAAATGAGCTATCTTATTTCCTACTCTTTTAATTCTTCCTGTAACTCCGTTCGTTCCCATATCCTTTAAACATTCTACCAACTTAATAAAGGACATTACATCAACAAAAAATCCACCTATAATAAAAGTATAAATATAAAAGGTGGTGAAAAGATGGAGATTAATGAAATTAATACACAAGAATTAATACAAAAGAACATTGAGGAATTCTCCCGACTTCAGACCTACATGGTTCTGGTGGATAAGAATTCCGAAGCATACAAAGTCATGAAAATCAGATATATCGAATTAAAAGTCATCTTAACATCTTTCGGCACAAATCTTACAGAACTAGATGTAATCAAAGAATAAAAATCACATAGCAACTTAGAAACCCTTGATGTAAAGTCTTTTATTAAGTCGCCCAGAATCACTAAAAAACCGGCCACAACTCATGTTGTAGCCGGTTTTATTAATATGTTTGTAACTATTCAGAATTACATAAATTCCTTAACTGACTTATAAACGCCTGCTGCATCCAAGCCATACTTTTCAACAAGTGCTGCTGCTGAACCGGACTCACCAAATACATCGTACATACCGATTTTCTTAACAGGGGTAGGAAGCTTTTCAGCCAGACAGTCACAAACTGCACTACCTAAACCACCGATTACGGAATGCTCTTCCACAGTTACAACCTTACCTGTCTTCTTTGCGCTTGCGATAATTAATTCTTCATCTAAAGGCTTGATGGTACAGATGTTGATAACTTCTGCATCGATACCTTCAGCTGCTAACTTCTCTGCTGCGCCCATAGCAGAATCTACACAGATACCGGTAGCTACGATAGTAACATCCTTACCTTCGCGAACTACTCTACCCTTACCGATTTCGAACTTGAAATCAGGAGTGTCATTGAATACAGGCACTGCTGCACGACCGAAACGGATATATACAGGTCCTTCATGCTCGATAGCTGCTCTAACTGCTGCCTTAGCTTCGATATCATCGGAAGGACACATAACTACCATACCGGGAATGGTTCTCATCAAAGCAAGGTCTTCGTTACACTGATGGCTGGCACCATCTTCACCAACGGTGATACCTGCATGAGTTGCACCAATCTTTACATTTAAGTGAGGATAACCCACTGAGTTACGAACCTGCTCAAAAGCACGTCCTGCTGCAAACATTGCAAAAGAACTTACGAAAGGAATCTTACCAACAGTTGCAAGACCTGCTGCAATACCTACCATGTTACATTCTGCAATACCACAATCAATATGTCTTTCAGGGAAAGCTTTCTTGAAAACGCCGGTCTTGGTAGCTTCTGCAAGGTCAGCATCCAATACTACTAAATCAGGGAACTCAGCGCCAAGCTCTTTCAAAGCATTACCATAGCTTTCACGAGTTGCAATCTTCTTAACGTCTGCCATCTTATGCTTCCTCCTTTGCTAATTCTTCATCAATCTTTGCAAGATCTGCCATTGCAATAGCGTACTCTTCATCATTAGGAGCCTTGCCATGCCAGCCTGCCTTACCTTCCATGAAGGAAACGCCCTTACCCTTGGTACTGTGCATTACGATACAGGTAGGCATACCCTTGGTTGCTTTTGCTTCATTAAGTGCTGCTCTGATTGCATCAAAATCATGAGCATCAATATTAATTACATGGAAGTTGAATGCTTCAAACTTCTTATCAATAGGATAAGGTGAGCAAACTTCGTCGATAGCACCGTCAATCTGTAAGCCGTTGTTATCTACGATTACTACCAGGTTGTCCAACTGACGATGGCCTGCAAACATAGCTGCTTCCCATACCTGACCTTCCTGAATTTCACCGTCACCTAAAAGTGTATAAACACGGAAATCCTTGTTGTCCAGCTTTGCACCAAGTGCCATACCAACAGCGGTAGAAATACCCTGTCCCAAAGAACCGGAAGACATATCTACGCCGGGAATGTGCTGCATACAAGGGTGTCCCTGAAGATAAGAGCCTAATTTTCTTAAGGTCTTCAAATCTTCCACAGAGAAGTATCCTCTATTTGCAAGTGTTGAGTAAAGACCCGGAGCGGTATGACCCTTTGATAATACGAAACGGTCTCTGTCTGCCTTCTTAGGGTCTGCAGGATCAATGTTCATTTCCTCAAAATACAGGAAGGTATACATATCTGCTGCGGACAAAGATCCACCCGGATGTCCTGCTTTTGCACTGTGAACAGCTGTTACAATACCTTTACGAACATCATTAGCACGTTTTTTCAGTTCTAAATTGTTCATGGTTCCTCCATTCTGCCAATTTTTGGCTTTGTAATCTACTTTCTAAAATATAGTAACATAGAAAAATCTTCTAGTCTAGTCGCATTTTTTACGGAAAATTACACTATTTTACTACAATATTGATGATTTTGCCCTTTACGTAAATTTCCTTCACAATAGTCTTGCCTTCAATGGCTGCCTGCACTGCAGGAATTGCCTTTGCCTTAGCAAGTGCAGAGTCACTTTCCTCACTTACACCAACCTCTACAACACCCTTTACCTTACCATTTACCTGGATACCGATTTCCACGCTGTCTTCCTTCAAAGCCTCTTCATCGTATGTAGGCCAAGATTCGTAAGCTATTGTTTCTGAGTGACCCAGAATCTGCCAGATTTCCTCACCTACATGAGGACAGATACAGGAGAACATCTTTACAATGCCTTCTGCATACTCTCTGGGACACTTATCAGTCTTGTAAGCCGCATTCATGAAAATCATCATCTGGCTGATAGCAGTATTGAAGCCAAGCTGCTCGAAGTCACTTGATACCTTCTTCACAGTCTGGTGATATACCTTAGTCAGGGTACCATCATTGTCCTCACTGATTCTATCTTCGTTGGTAAAATATGCCCATACACGGTTGATGAATCTTCTGGCACCTTCTACACCCTGAGGGCTCCAAGGTTTGGATACCTCCAAAGGTCCCATAAACATCTCATAAAGTCTCAAGGTATCTGCGCCGAATTCATCAATAACATCGCTGGGATTTACTACGAATTCCGGGAAACGCTTGCCCATCTTGATACCGTTGGCACCCAGAATCATACCCTGATGTACCAGCTTCTTAAAAGGCTCCTTCACAGGTGACAAGCCCTTGTCATACAAATAGCGGTTCCAGATTCTGGAGTAAATCAGATGACCTACCGCATGCTCAGGTCCACCGATATAAAGGTCAACCGGCATCCAGTGCTTCAAAAGCTCCTGATTTGCAAATTCATTTTCATTCTTAGGGTCAATGTATCTTAAGAAATACCAGCTGGATCCTGCACTACCGGGCATGGTAGAGGTCTCACGAAGACCCTTAATACCATTATTATCATAGTGCTTCCACTCTTCTGCATTTTCCAAAGGTGCCTTGCCGTTCTTGCCCTTGTAATCCTCAAGTTCAGGCAAAATCAAAGGTAATTCTGCATCATCCAGCACATGAATCTGGCCATCCTCGCCGTGTACCACAGGAACAGGCTCACCCCAGTAACGCTGACGTGCAAAAATCCACTCACGGAAGTGATAATTTACGGTACGACGAGCCACGCCCTGCTTTTCCAACTTGCAGGTAATAGCTTCTTTTGCTTCTTCTACAGTAAGGCCGGTGAATTCCTCAGAATTCATGAGTTTGCAGCCCTTGCCTAAGTAATCGCCCTTTTCAAATGCACATTCACTTACATCTCTGCCTTCGATAACCTGAATCATAGGGATGTTGTGTGCGATAGCGTACTCAAAGTCACGCTGGTCGTGGGAAGGTACTGCCATAACCGCACCGGTACCATAGCTTGCCAATACGAAATCACCAATGTAAAGAGGCACTTCCTTGCCATTTACAGGGTTGATTGCATACAAGCCCTTCAAAGGGCAACCGGACTTGGTCTTATTTAATTCAGTACGGTCCATATCGTTCTTCTTTAAGGTTTCGTCGATATAAGCCTGTACCTCTTCTTTATTTTCAACGCGAGGCATCAAATCCTTTACAATCTGTCCGTCGGGAGCCAGTACCATAAAGGTAATACCATAGATGGTTTCGATACAAGTGGTGTAGATAGAGAACTTACCGCCGCCTACAATTTCAAAATCCACTTCCACACCTTCGGACTTACCAATCCAGTGTCTCTGGATGTCCTTGGTAGATTCCGGCCAGTCGATTTCCTCCAAACCTTCCAACAGCTTCTCAGCAAAAGCCGGCTGGTTGATAACCCACTGCTTCATATTCTTACGGATAACAGGGTAGCCGCCACGCTCGCTCTTACCATCAATAACCTCATCATTGGAAAGAACGGTTCCCAGCTCCTCGCACCAGTTTACAGGCATATCGATGTACTTAGCATAGCCATCCAGATATAACTGCTTGAAAATCCACTGGGTCCACTTATAGAAATCAGGGTCACTGGTTGCAATCATCTTGTCCCAGTCATAGTCGAAGCCCAGCTCTGTTAACTGCTTAGAGAAGGTCTCAATATTGTCCTGGGTAAATCCGTTGGGATGATTACCGGTGCTTACCGCATACTGCTCTGCGGGCAGGCCGAAGGAATCATAGCCCATGGGATGCAATACATTGTAGCCCTGCATACGCTTCATACGGGAAATAATATCGGTTGCTGTATAGCCTTCGGGATGGCCTGCATGAAGACCTACTCCGGAAGGATAAGGGAACATATCCAATGCATAATATTTGGGCTTACTGAAATCCCACACATCAGTCTTGAAGGTGTGGTTCTCTGCCCAATATTTTTGCCATTTGGGTTCCACTTCTTTGGGATTGTACACTCTTTCCATTTTTTTGCCTCTTTTCGTTTAAATAATTACACTTTATCATACTAAAATATATCTGCTCAACATTTTAGTCGGTTATATGGGAAATGTCAAATGCTTTTTATACTGTTCCATCAATGGTTTTTTTATACTGTTCCATCAATGTTTTACTTATTTTCCGGCTTGGCCGAGAATCCCTTGGGTAAATGCTCTTTTGGAATATAATTTTCATAATCTATATCTGAAAAACCGTTACAAAATTGCAATTCCACATAAATGAATTGATGATTTGTCTTGTCTGCCAAAGCATAAATATAGCCATAATAATCATCTGCATATACTGCGCAAAGCTCGTAGGGAAATTCTGTTGCTCCGTAAATATAGATATCCTCTGACGAAGAAAGTGCCTTAAGCCTTTCATATTCTGCTTTATACGTATCAGCATCACAACTATAAACCAGATATCCCATATAACAAGCGTCCCACGGATTATAGTAATAATAAATAAAATCTTTTACTTCAACCTTTTCGGGAATTACATCCGGAAAAATATCATTATAAGTATCATAATGTTCTTTGTACTTACCTTCTGCCCCAAGATACGTTTCATATTGACTGATATCAGTTACTTTCTCCGTACTATCAATGATATCCCAAAGCAAAAGAATGACAATGGCAACAATCACCACCATAATGATACTTAAAGTGGTTTTTGCTTTTTTATTCAAATTTACTCCCTCCTCAATAAAATCTCTTTCCGTTTTTACACGAAAAGAGATTTTTCTCCACTAATTATTTTGTCCGTAGTAAGCATTCGCACCATGCTTTCTATAGTAATGCTTATCCTGGAGCTCCTGAGGTGCAGGCTGAATACGTGGATTAATGGTTTCTGCACGATAGGCCATCTTTGCTACCTCTTCCAATACCACTGCGTTATGTACTGCGTCATGAGCATCCTTTCCCCATGCGAAGGGGCCATGATTCTTGCAAAGCACTGCTGGTACTGCCATAGGATCCTTGTCCATACGCTTGAATTCATCCACAATCAAAAGACCGGTATTGGTCTCATAAGCAGCTTCGATTTCTTCCTTAGTCAGACATCTCACGCAGGGAACCTCTCCGTAAATATAGTCTGCATGTGTAGTTCCGTAGCAAGGAATACTTCTGCCTGCCTGTGCCCAGCTGGTAGCGTAAGAAGAATGAGTATGTACCACACCACCGATTTCAGGGAATGCCTTGTACAGCTCCAAATGAGTAGCGGTATCGGAAGATGGGTTGTATCTGCCCTCTACCTTATTACCTTCCAAGTCCATAACCACCATATCTTCGGGAGTTAACTTGTCATATTCCACACCACTCGGCTTGATTACAAAATATCCTGTTTCTCTGTCGATGGCACTGACATTACCCCAGGTAAAGGTCACCAGACCATACTTAGGCAGGTCCATATTTGCTTCATACACTTTTTTCTTTAATTCTTCTAACATAATCTATTTCCTTTCCGGCGCCTTGCGCCTTTCATAATCTATAAGTCTGTCGGCATGGCTATTATACATCAAAACGCTTGTTGTAGTCAAAGCGTTTCTTTTCGTTTTGGTATAACAATGCGCCACATAGCTTCTTTTGAAAGTTTCCTCTTAGAATCTGCGGAAGGAGACAAGAAAAGCCGAAGCTACTCCATCTTAGAAGTCGCTTCGATTTTTATTTATTACTATTGCTGCTATTTATAAATTTCTTTCTAAATCTGCTTTCAGCCACACCGTAAATCTGGTCCCAATCTCCGGACTGGAAAGCACCTCTATTTTTCCATCATGGGCATCTACAATCCACTTGGCGATAGACAGTCCCAGTCCTGAACCTCCGGTATTACCATTACGTGCCTTATCCGAACGATAGAACGGCTCAAAAATATGCTTCACATCCTCACCCTGCATACCGATACCCTCATCCTGCACTACATACCCTACACAATCGCCGTTTGTTTTCACACGAAACTGTATGGTAGACCCTTTAGCAGAATACTTGGCGGCATTTTGCACAAAAATACGCACAGACTGCTTTATCATCGCCACATCCCCGCACATCTTTACAGGCGGAAGAATCAGATTTCCTTCTTCATCTAAAGCGCTTCCCTTGTCGCTTACAAATTCATAAGGATGATCCCTATCAATCATTAAGGATTCTTCCCACACCTCATGGATCACCTGACACAAATCAAATTCCGAATAATGAAGTGTATTTTTTCCATTTTCTCCCCGCGCCAAAAAGAGAAGCTGCTCCACCAGCTCCTTCATATGCTCCGACTCATGCTTCAATGCCTCGATGGACTCCTCCAATATACTCTCATCCTCTTTGCCCCAGCGATCCAGCATGTTCACATAGCCCTGAATAACCGCAATGGGAGTACGAAGCTCATGGGAGGCATCTGACACAAACCGAGCCTGCTTTTTCTGGCTTTCCCGCATGCGGTAAATCAGATTGTTCAATGCCACCTCGATACTTGCCAAATCCTTATCTCCTGTAGAAATTCTGGCATCCGGGGAATTAGGAGAAAGATTCTCTATAGCCTGCTCCAAGCTTTCAAACTTAGAAGTATCCAGCGGCAGGGAGCTAAGTCTCTCTGCTTTGATTGCCAAATCATTTAAAGGCTTAAGCTTGCGACGGATTTCCCCTGTACCAAACAACCCACCGATAATATCTAATCCCTGCAGGACAAGAAGAACACCAAGCGGCAATATCACATAATCAATAAATTGATACACCGGATATCGATGAAAGTCCCCATGGGAGTCCTCAATAATCAGCACAAAATCCTTATAGCTTTCCCCACTCTCAATCTCTACCTTCTCCACTTCTCTGGTGTCAGGAATCTGATCTATCCTCCACTTGAAAAAGGCGCCTGCAATCAGCGCCACAATTATAATATCCAGACAAATCGTTCCCCAAAACTGCTTAAACCAGAAGCTCATATGAATCCTTCTGGCAATAGATGTCATTTTACTGTTTGCGTTCATACTACTCCCCTTGCATATCACAAGCAACGCTTGTGATACTGCTAAAACAGAAAGTGAAAAATCTTTGATTTTTCACACTACTCCTTCACAACATAGCCCACGCCACGTACTGTATGTATCAGCTTAATACCATAACGGTCATCAATTTTGGTCCGCAGATATCTTATATATACATCGATAATATTGGTCTCTCCCATATAATCATAGCCGCAGACCTCGTTCATCAACTTCTCCCTGTCCAGCACGATATTCTTATTCCTCATCAGCATACGAAGAAGCTCAAACTCCCTGTTGGTCAGCTCTACCACCTCTCCATTTACCGTCACCTCATAGCGTTCCTCATCCAATGTCACACCCTTAATGGACAAATTATGGGTAGCTGTCACCGTCACCGGTCCTCGTTTCTTTAAAGCTACTCTAATTCTGGCAAGCAGTTCCTCAATGGCAAATGGCTTGGTGATATAATCATCCGCCCCCGCATCCAGTCCTGACACCTTATCCATCACCGCATCCCGGGCAGTCAGCATAATCACCGGGGTATCCTTCTCCATGCGAAGCCTGCGCAATACCTCAAGACCATTTAATCCCGGAAGCATCACATCTAAAAGTATCAGGTCAAAGCATCCGGAGAGGGCCTTTTCCAGACCCTCTCTGCCATCAAATGCCTTCTCCACTTCATTCCCCTCATGCTTTAGCTCCAATTCCACAAAACGTGCAATTTTTTCTTCATCCTCGATGATTAAAATTCGATTTGCCATAACCCTTACTATCCTCGTATGTATCTTTATTTATTCTGAAAATCCTTCTTAATATTCTCACAGGTCTCTGATGCCCGCTCGCAAATCTGATTTAAGTTGATGGTTGTAGTGTCCATTCCCTGAAAGTAATACTTACAGTCACAGAATAAACCAACTACAAGCAGAATCGTAATTAACCCAAATGCGATGAGCAGTGCCAATACAAGTACCAACACCGGAACCTTCAAAAGAAGATTCTCGTTCTTAGTCACACAGAAATCAATCTCCAAAGACTTCTGAATCACACGTCCGCACCACTTACCAAACTTACTTATCACCTCACCAATAGAGGTTCTCTGACAAGAATCCTCGTAGCTTCTCTGAGCCTGTTCAAATTCCTGTGAAGTGTCCGTACCGGAAAAAGTGGTATAACTTGCGGTGCTTCCCACATTCACCTTGCCCTGCTTCTCCAAATAAATCATAGCATCCAGCATATCATAATTACATGCTTCCATAGCTTCCTTTGCGTCCTCAAATGATACATTTGCTTTCTCTCTTAATGCTTCAACCTTTTCAAAATTTTCCATTTTCTTTATCCCTTTCTGATTTTAACTTTTTTGTTAGATTTGTTTCAGCTGATGGTTATATACTACAACAGATAAATTAATCTAAAATGTGTGAAAGATTAAAATCAGATTAATAATTTAAGTTTTTTCTTTAATTTTCTACCCTGAATAATTCCCTTTTATATTATACTATTCTTTCAATATGTGTATCTGACCACTCTTCTAAACCTTCCATCCCAGATACATAAAAAATGTAAAACACGCCTTCACAATAAGTGGCATCAAGTAGTAACATGTACCTCTTATCCCCCTTACAATTCAATTGATTCATTTCACTTAAAGTCGTTACTAAAAATTCATAAACATCATTACATACATTTGTATTTATAGTAATCTGACTTGTATTTTGTAGATATTGTAGCAATAATTCAGGTACATTACTTTCATACATACCAATACTGCAACATATATTCCTTTTAGAAGCTAATGCAAGCAAAAACGCTTCCGTCTCCAAATCACCTTGCTCCTCTAAAAAATCGTTAAATTCATCAAGTGATTCAACAAATAATAATTCCTTTAGAACATCATCATACTTTTCGTATATACTAACATAATCATTATTTTCCAATAAGGATTGTACAGAAGCTATTTCATCAAGTTTACCTTCTAACAAAGTAAATATATCCATCCCCGGCACCTCCTTCTAGAAATATTCTCATATATATTTCCTACCAAAATGCTACATAATTTTACCAACATGAAACATTGCGATATTACATTTTAACAGTTCTTCATTAATGTATTTCTTAAAATCATCTGAAATATATCGGCCAAAACTGCCCCATACCACTTCATCATCTGACAGACGTTCCAGCAATGTAACATCAACTACATTTTTAACTGCGTCATCTCCATAACGCCACATTAATTCTATAATCCTACAATAAATCTCAACATAATCACAGAGATTATTATATTTTAACAATTCCACAAGTGGTTCGCCCACCTGCTCACTTGCATACAGATGAAGCAATATTTCACCGTAAGTATCTATATGCTCAATCAACTCATTGCTACCTGTTCTCTTTAATTTTTTAATCAAATAAGCACAGTCTTTAATTGTCATTTTCTTTTTATGATATGTATGATAGTTCTGCACTTCTTCCAATGTTTCCTGTTCCCAATAGCATTGAACCATGTCTTCATAAACATTGCGTTCAAAACACCAATCCACTTCAGCAAACCATATTACATTTTCTTCCTTTTGATATGCTGAATGGGTGTAATTCATGCGGCGGCGGAATAATTCCTCATCCCAGTTTTCGCCAATCCACTGATACCATTCCTTACTGTTTACCTCCGACATTGCGATATTATCTCCATACCGCTCCCAATCCTTATCCGTATAACCTTCCAAGTATAATATTCCATGAAGTGCTTCTTCTGAAAAATCATACGACCGATGATTAACCAATCCAAATCGTTCCCAATACACAAAGTCTTTCGTCTTTTCCACTTCTACAACAATTACTATACAGGAATAATCCAAATCATCCGAACACAAATAAATAGGCAATATTGCCTTTTCATATGTAAGCAGCTCCCATGCAAATCTTACATCTCCAAAATAATTAAGCCTCTTCGTCCATGCCGGACATAAATCATCAAACGGTTCCGTATTTGCAGGCAATTCTTTCATCTTGTTTTGTTTTAAATGCTCACTCAAACGAACTCCATCAATGAACCATTCAAAATCAGACCATTTATCACTTTTACAAACCTTTTGAATTGCAATTCTATTCATAACTTTTCCTCAAAATACTTACTCTGCCATTTTAGTTTGACAACTCTTTCTCATCTCATGAGTCATAATATCCGCACATCTTGTAGGCATGGGAATATGACTCTCCTTGGTCACAAAATACTTCGTCACCTCCATAGCCGTCTCCATATCTATCAGATTGCCCACAGACAAAAATATGGGGCGCACATTTTTATGGGTTCGCAACACCCTGCCGTATACCTCACCATTAATTACAATATCCTCGTAAGCAAATACCTGATTTTCCGGTTCTATGTAATCTACATTCTCCACCTTATAATAAGACTTTGCCACACCAATTGTTGGCACTCCCAACAAAATTCCTGCATGAGTTGCCAGCCCCATGTGACGCGGATGAAGATATCCGTTTCCATCAAATACATATAATTCTACAGAATGCTCTAACAACCGAACAGTCTCTAACACCAAATCGACCTCTCGAAAAGCCAGACACCCTGGAATGTACGGTACCTCAATTTTACCCATACAGTGCTTCTTTTCTACGATTTCTTTAGTCAGATAATCAAATACCACTATGCAACATACAGCATATTCTGTTGAGTCTTCCTTCCAGTAAGCCAAATCCACTCCTGCAACATATTTTAAACATGAAATATCCACATGGTTTGTCAAATCAATCTGCGTGGCCAGCTTCATTTGCTCTGCTATGAAAAAATCCTCCCGTTCATGTTTTTTATTTTGTTCTCTATTCATATATCCTACCCATATACAACAATCTTGCCAATATTCTAATACTAATCTTTTCCATTCAATATCATTTCAGAGGAAAATACAACCTTCGCATAAATCGTCGTTATAATATTACAATACTTTTCTTAAATTGCTACGCATTACACTATCCGTCTTATATTTTTCTTCCATCCATCGAAAAGTTTCCATCAGTGCATAACTACGATGATTCGTGGATATTGCTGCCTGCAATGCGGTATGAGCTATTCTATAATTTTCTCCTTTCATCCACGCAATAAAACAATTCTCATACTCCATAGCATCTGCACATCCTCCCAGCACATAAATCGCAGTGGATTGCAATTCACTATCCTCAACTGATGTTTTTGCAAATCCTATAATATCTGATGCTTTTCTGCACTCTTGATCCCCAATAAAATATAATAGTGTTTTTTTATCACAAGCATTATCTTCGTAAAGAATTTCTATAGCTCTTTTGTAATACTTTTTTTGTATTTCTTTCGGAATTCTACGTATATTTGAGACTGCTGCAGAAATATTTCCACCTTCAATAAATTTATCGAACAGTTTCATCCCTAAGTCCGTTTTAAATTTTAACAATACAGACAATCTGGCACTGTCTGTCTCTGCATCCTGTGTGTTGTACAAAAAATCTATTGTTTCCGCATTTAGTTTATCAAAACGCATGAATCCTTGTAAATTATTTAATTTGTCCGTCAAAAGAACTGATTTCCTATAATCTTCTTGTAATTCCTGTTGTGTACCTCTTTTGCTATATCCATAAGATTGTACACTATATCCTGCTACTATATCCTCAAAGAAACCTGTATACCACTCCAAGAAAGACATCTTTGTTAAAAAGGGGGGATAATCACTCTCCAAATTCCAATCAATATATACTATTTTTCCGGTCTCACTACCTCTGCACATCAAAAGATTGTCATAAGTACATCCTTGCGTTCCAATAATAAAAAGACCTGTATTAATATGTTGTTCAATCTCATCATACAAATCATCATCCGTATCCATTTGTTCCATTAATTCATTCCACATTTCCTTGGAGAGCTTGTCATCAATCACCGGCTCCAATTCATTATCCTGTTTTTTGCAATACTGTCTCTGTCTGAGCTCATTTAATGAATACAACCCATAATGCGGACCGGCTCCACCATTTCCAACTTGTGTCAAAAAATACACATAATCGTCCGGTAGTTTTATATTAAAATCTGCCTCCAATTTCAATACCTCATCCATAGATACGGGAGGATTTAACTGATATTTGTGTTTTCTGGAACCAAAAACTTTATATTCAGAATCAACCTTTTTGGCCTTCTCCAACAACTCAACTATATATGCTTTCGTATATTTTTCATTCATACAATCTTGCTCCCTCACCACAACCTATACAATCATTAAACTATTCTTCACGCAAAAAGTTCAATACAAATTCTCTATAGGCCTCTCCAATTGGAAGTTCATAATCTACAATAATTTCTCTTCGCTTAGTGATGACTGTTTCATTAGTAATTGGATTAAATCCCTCTTTATCAACATTTGTAAAATAAATTCCCATACCCCGTTTTTGCCATGATGGCAGCTCATTATAATTGATACCCTTTTGAAACAGGAGTTCATTTTTATACGAAACACTCTTACTCTCTAATTCTGAAGTGGCTACATTCTGAGATTGTCCCTCTTTGCGGAGCGCCCAGTAACAGTGTGCATTTAGAGAATTCCTATGAGAATCTTCCTGGCGCCACTGAAAATAATCTGCAACTCTACTCCTGTTTGGCAATGGTACCACACGACAATCAAATGTTGCCACACGGCCTAATGCAAGCGAAAAAGCCGCGCTCGCTTCTCCTGCAAGAGTAGTATTTATCTTACGCACCTTTCTTCCAAACGTGTTATCATCCGGATGAAACAGCAAAGAGATTTCATCACTTTCCGTATAACCATATACAATTCGAAAACCGGCATTCATCAGCGTTTTTACTGTATCTGTCATCAAATCTCTGAATCTAACATCAAATGGAGCCTCAAACTGACACACCTCCTTAGTAAGCCTTGTAAAAGAACGTCCGTCTAATCTCGCCACCAGATACATGTCCGGCAAAATATACTGGTCAAGTGATTCTTCATACACCCGCATTTCTTTATCAAAATCATCAAATTTCATACTACATCTACACCTTCCAATATTATTTATCTTTCCATTCTTCTGTCACAAATCTTCCATCCTCTATCCTTACATAATACAATTTATCAAATCCTTCTTCAAGTTTTGGAAGTTCCAGTTTACTATGCATACAGGCCAATGCCTTGTCCGGTACTCGTGCCTTTCCTTCTCTTTGACTATTACGCTCCATACAATCTGTAATCGCCGATTGAAAATAATATCCATGCACCGAATACCCTTTGTCCCTTGCCAATCGGATGTATCTTTCTCTATCCTGTACTGTTGGATTTGTATTATCTACCACAAAGGATTTTTCATCCTGTATACATTCTTGTAATAACAAATTCTCTTTATTCCTTGTGTGCAGCCTATCCAAATTCACATGTTCATACACGCTTAAGTACTGATGATAATAACTGGTTTTTCCGCTTGCTTGTATGCCAATAAAGATTATGGCTTCTTTACCTTTCATAACTAACACTCACTTCCCACAAAATAATCACTTTTTTCCTGAAACTCAAGTCCCCTATATGGTATCTATATTCATTTCTGCTGTGATATCCACCTTCACCCTAAGTTTTCACAATAGTAAATTCTAACCTTTCTCCCTTTTTTTCCTCTATAATCACCTTCTCGTTAAAAGGATAACAAAACTTGAAGGGTTCTTTCATCAAACCTTCATAAAAGGTTCTATAAGGACTGGTAGTATCATCCCTGATCATAAAATCTTTATTTATAAAAAGCACTTGCTTGATATTGCTGACACATATTGCAAATTTTACATTTTCGCTTGGGATTTCATATACTTTATTGGTTTCGTAATCAAATTGATATACACTTTCATTTATTCTCACATTAATCTTCTTATTTGCTTTTTTAATTTTCCTAAATCCATGCTTCGTAAATGCACTTTCCTCAAGCTCTCCCTTATTTTGGGGGTCACGTTTAAACCAATACATCATAATAATTTTATTGATTCTTAACAAATTATATCTCTGTAACATACTGTCGTACCCATTCAGTAAAAAGACAAATAGGGCAAATCCCACCTTAAGTGCGCTTATAGGATTTTCCAACAGGAATATTATCAACAAAAATAAACCTATCACCGTCCCCCCTATATGTATTTTAAAATTCTTCACAAACTGTTCCTTTAAATAGATAATATCTTCCTTGGAATAACCTCGCAAAAAATAATTATCATTATCTTGCGTTTTTGTAAACTTATTAAACTTCGACTTACAAAACAGAACAAACTTCCTATAATATTTAATTCCCAGGATTTCGTATATTTTCTTTTCCATGGTACTCCTTTTACTCTTGTAATATCTTTTCGTTACTTAGTCAAATTTTACTTCATCTATGTTTATATGTAATGTGAATGCTACTAATATCTCCTTTGGGATTATAATCGGACGATACCGTACCCCATGTAAATTCTTTTCGATTCGTAATACCATATTTCTTTAAAATTTCATCATGAAGTTTTTTTCTTTCCCTTTCCGTTTTATGAGTAAATGTTTCGTTACAACAAAGCAATGATATCAAATATATTTTCTCACACATAAACATCAGGCTCACTGCATAGTTTATCCCATCAATAACTTTTTCACCCTCTAAATATATCACCCGAATACCATCCTGCTGATTGTAATAGGGCGTTTTCTTAAAATCATCAAATGAGTAATCAGGACCTATGCATAAATCCTCTGCCAGGTTTATTCTTCCATTTTGAAAATCCATCATATTCTCATCTCTCCTCGTCTATCCTATTTACTTCTTCTCCAACTGATCCGAGAAATATTGTGCTGCAATTGCGTATTCCAAATCATCCTCTATATACAAAACAATAGGATTATTCTCCTCGTCTTCCTCCACCTCATAAAGCATGTAACTATGAGAAAAATCCAGTTTCTTTTCCCCTTTCAACGGAAGTAATGCAAAATACTTCCTGTTATTCACCTCAAAATAAGAATACACTCCACATTCCAGACTTGTCCCATCTTTATATGGAAGTGTCACAATAATATCCTCTAATTTTTTACCCATAAATTCCATAGTATACACTCCTATCACTTTAACCCAAAATATTTCTGCATCTGCTGCATCCTTCGTTCATCTTTTCTTGGACGCTTCTTCCCAGCTTATATTCTACCATTCAATATAAGCATCGTTATCATAATAATACAGATATGCTTCCAGCAAATCATCTGCTGAAGCATTTTCTTTCTGTTGCTTTGCATTATAAATAATATCTTGTATATCCTGTATACTTAGGGCATATATTAAACCTAAATCCATCGCTGCTTTAGGAACCTCATCGCTCTCATCTTCTACATCATCCGGATCCCAAATCAGACCCTCTGTTTCCAGTTCCCATACTTCCTCTTCCGGTAAGAATAAGGCATCTGACCATTTAAAATCGTTAATATTCTCCAAAATATAAGATAATTTATTCATTCCACACTCCTAATCGTATCCACGAACTCCCTCAACCTCTCCGTCAAGGTTGGTGCTGCTTGATTGGTATCAAAAAACTCTATGAACTCCTCTTTCATGAGCCATTTATAATCTATGGTTTCGCCTTCCTGTAGTTTGATGGCATCCTTTGGATAGTCTGTTTTCAATAGATACCCATAATAAATGGACTGTTGCTTTTCCTGAACCAGCCGATAGATTTCTTCAAACTCCCCACTATCAATACCGGTCTCTTCCTTTACTTCCCGAAACACTACTTCCAGCTTATTCTCACCTTTTAAAGCACTCCCACCGGCACCAATCTCCCATGCACCGGGAGAAATCTCCTTCTCAAAGCTACGCTGCATCAAAAGATAGTCTCCATCCGCATGCTGAATCACTGCTTCACAAACCATATGAAAATATCCGGCCGGAATCTTTTCTCCACGAACCAGGTCAAAACCGGCTAGTGTACCATCTGCTTTATATGCGTCCCAGAGTTCCATTTTACTACCTCCATGTGTAGGGTTACCCATAAGCTACAACTATATCCTCCCACAAAACTCCACAATCTCGTCCTTCCTAGCCTCCACCGCTTCTTTAAACTCAATGGAACACAACCCCAGCTGTCCACAACACTCTATCTCTAAATGTCCATAAAAATGCTCGATACTTTCAATGATACGTTCACACTCCCTCATACTGGGACCGGTACGCAATGCTATGACATAGCCCTTCTTTCCACCGCTTATAGTAGCATGAGGCTCGTGGGTATTACACCATGGAGTACATCTGTCGATAAAGGCTTTGAACTGCCCGGGCACATCCGCCCAATAAGAAGGTGCCACGGATACAATGATATCCGCCCACTCGTACTCTGCCATCATCTTGTCCACATCATCCTGCTGGATACATTTGGCAGTTGTATGGCAGGTCCGACACCCTACGCAAAAACCAAACTTATAATCATCAATGCAAATGCTTTTCACTTTATACTTCTTCAAGCATTCCGACACTATTGTCACTATTTCTGCCGTTGCACCGTTTCTGACCGGACTGCAATTGATTACTAAGGCTTTCATCATACTTGTCCCTCCACGTTTCTCATAATCTATCGTAACTACCTCTTCCTCGAACGCCAATCATCCAATGCCCATAAAACGATGGCTCCCCCGAATGAGATGCCGCCTATTGGCATCACAATCGAGAACACTCTCCATGTCTCCCCGGCACTACCTGCAGTAAAAACAGATATGAAGAGAACAATAATATATATTATAAAAATTGTCCATAAGACAGAGATTGCTTTTTTCATTTTCCCCTCCAAACCAGACATATTATTAACACTATCTCCGAATCACCATATTACATCTTCCCCAAGCTTCCTCTTTATACCGAAAAGCCCCTTTTGTCATTGTTCTCTCCTGAAAACCCACCTTTTCATAGCACTTCTTCGCACACGGATTTTCCGGAAATACATTCAGCTGTACTGCGTCCGCCTTCGCAATTTCAAAGGCATATTTCACAGCCAGCTTAAGCATCTCACAGCCATATCCCTTGTTACGCTCAGAATTGTCAATGACCACAAATTTAAACATACCTTCATTTGTACTTATGTTTACTGAAAAGCAAAAGAATCCAACCACCTTGCCCTCTTCGGTAGTAGCTACAAAAGGACTATCCCCAAAGCGTTCCTCCGCCTCTGCCAACAATTCATCAAAGCCTTTCTTTTCCAGCGGAAAGGGTATCAGATTGGCGCACCATAAAGCATGGGCACGTTCCTCTGTTATCCACTTGGATATCACTTCAAAATCTTTCTTCCGGTATGGTCTTATTCTCATAATTTTCTCCCTCATTTTTCAGATGACCAAGTCACTACATCATCAATCTCTTGCCCTTCATCACCTGCAGATAAAATTCCTCAAAGTTCATTTTCGTCTGCTCAAATTCCTTTAGCAGCTCCACAAATCGTTCAATATAGATAAAACTTTCCTTTTGGCGTCGGTATTCCTCTTCTATATCAAACTCAGGAAACAATTGCTGATTTTCCTCCACAAAGCGTATGGTAAAAGCCCGCACCCAATATTCATTCATCACTGCATAATCCACATTATAAGCATTGGACATATTGGTATGGCTCTCAAAAAATACGTTCAAATCACCCAGCAAATCCTTATTCCCCTCCACTACCGGGTTCACAAAGCAATGTGCATATTCATGGGCAACCCCTTTCGCAAAGAAATCAAATGTCCAGCTGGGATTTTGCTCCTCATCATAATAGGGCATACACCTGACGGTATAAACTGTCGCCCCCAGGTTAAAGCCATAATTCCCCGCTATGGGGCAGATAATCAACTTAAACTCTTCAGGCTTCTGCTGGAAATACCGTTCTATGTAAGTAATCCAGACATCAAAATCACATTGCTTCAGATGTTTCAATACCCAATTATAATAACCTTCCTGACTTCTATAAAAAGCATGGAAGTCCGTATCGGCGATAAATTCCTTCACAGCAATTGCCCATTCGAACAATTCATGGTCCCTTTTCGCCGCGATCTCCTCCAAGGATAAAATAGCTTGCAGCGGTCGTATGTGGATGAAGCTATGAGTATCAATAAGCTGCCTTGTCAGTAAAACCGCCCTATTATTTTTGAAAGGATGAAAATATGCTGAAATAGCTTCACAATACCCCTTATTGTTTATATGCTGTATGACTCTTTCCTGTCTACCCGCCAGATACAACAATACCTGCACCAGCTCTACCTGCTCGCTTACTATAGGCTGCATTTTTTACCTCTCCCCAAATCCATTGAACCAAGCTCGCTGCTCAAAGTCCTGCTTCTTCGGTCCTACTGGTTCCTCTTCCGCAATCCCCACAGGCAGGAAGCACACCAGCTCATACTCATCCGGCACGTTCAGTACCTGTGCCATCTGATAACCGATTCTGTCCTCGTCCGTAATATGTCCCTCGTACCAGCAGCTCTGATAGCCCAGTTCCACGATGGCAAGTAGCATATTTTCAATGGCTGCCGCATAGTCCTGCACTGCGAAACATTTGTCCCTGTAGGCACAGATTCTCCGAGTCAGAACACAAATAATGGCAGGGGCAGTCTCTCCCACCGGCGGGTCAATAACTGCATGAACCTTTTTCAGTACTTCCGGGTTATCTACCGCAATCAGGCTGGTGGTTTGTTTATTACAGCCGGAAGGTGCCGCCAGGCCCGCTTCCATGATGGTGATTAAGTCTTCCCTTGGCACCGGTGTAGACTTGAATTTCCCTCTATAACTATGTCTGTTTTTTATGATATCAATAATACCCATCTTGAGCCTCCCTTGTTATCGTTTCTCCTACCCACTTACCTTAAATACTCTTCCTAAAACATATCACTCTGTTCGCTTCCTCAAACTGCATGGCCATATGAAAGCGCAGGCTTTCTTCATTCTCCAGCTCACAATCACTGGCAAACTCGGTACACCCCTTACTCTTAGCCCACTTTTCACATTCTCGCAGAAGTTCTTTGGCATATCCCTTATGGCGGAAAGCTTCCTCCACCAATATGCCTTCCAGATATCCCACCGGAGAGCTTTCCGTGCCCTCTACATAATCATGCCGAAGCTGGCACTGGGCAAAACCCACTGCTACCTCACCCACATATTTCAAAAAACAGGTGGCCTCTTCATCGACCACCAAGTCTTCAAAGTGCTCCTCCAGTTCCTCTATTTCGTTGTCTTCCCACATTTGAATAGCCAGCCTTGCCAATTCAAAAGCATCCGCTTTTCCGGCTTGCCTAATCATAAATACTCCTCCATCCCATTTCTTATAGTGAGAAGGACAATTCTTTTCGAATTGCCCTTCAACTCATTTATAAAACTTTGTTCTATTTTTATTTCCAATTATCCACTGCGCCGTGCTCTGCTGCGAAGCAAGCCTTATAGCTTTCTACGAAAGCATCAAAGCCTGCCACATCTGCCGCATCGGGAGCTAAGGTAGTACCGGTCTGTCCGGCAAATACCTTGTCATTTAAGTAAGCACTTAAGGATTCGTCCTCAGCCTTGTTTGCCATATAAGCTGCCAATACCGCCATACCCCAAGGACCGCCTTCACTTGCAGTATCCATTACGGTTACGGAGGTATTCAAAGCTGCTGCCAAAAGCTTCTGACCAACCACAGGAGTCTTGAATAATCCACCGTGACCCATGATGCAGTCTACGGTTACGCCTTCTTCCTTAATCAGGATATCATTACCGATCTTAATGGTTGCCAGAGAGGACAAAATATGAGTTCTCATAAAGTTCGCCAGATTAAACTTGGCATCCGGCTTACGAACAAACATAGGACGTCCTTCTGCAAAGCCGGTTACAGGCTCGCCCGAGAAGTAGTTGAAGGAAACCAGTCCGCCGCAATCAGCGTCGCCTTCTAAAGCCTTACGGTAAAGAGTTCCGTACAAATCGTTCATATCTACGCTCATTCCAAAGGTATCTGCAAATTCCTTGAACAGATTTACCCATGCATTTAAGTCAGAAGTACAGTTGTTACAATGTACCATCGCAACGGGCTTGCCGTCGGGAGTGGTTACCATATCGATTTCTTCATGCACACCCTTCAAATCTTCCTTAGTTACAATCATAGAGAAGATGGAAGTACCTGCGGAAACATTACCGGTTCCTACAGCTACTGCATTGGTAGCTACCATCCCGGTACCTGCATCACCTTCAGGAGGGCAAAGCGGAATACCCGCTTCCAGCTTACCGGAAACATCCAACAATTTAGCACCTTCCGCTGTAAGAGTACCTGCTGCCTCACCTGCATTCAAACTCTTAGGAAGAATATCTGCCAGTTTCCAGCCAAAGCCTTCTGCAGCCATGAGCTCGTCAAACTGTGCAACCATCTTCTGATTGTAATCACAAGTAGTAGCATCAATAGGGAACATACCGGATGCATCGCCTACACCAAGCACCTTCTCACCGGTCAATTTGTAATGAATATATCCTGCCAGGGTAGTAAAGAATGCTACATCCTTTACATGCTCTTCCTTGTTCAGTACTGCCTGATATAAGTGGGAAATACTCCATCTCTGAGGAATATTGAAGCCAAGTTTCTCCGTTAAGATTGCACTGGACTGTGCGGTGATGGTGTTTCTCCAGGTACGGAAAGGTACCAGTAAATTATCATCCTTATCAAATGCCAGATAACCATGCATCATAGCAGAAAAACCGATTGCGGAAAGCTTGGTAATCTCCACATCATATTTTGCCTTTACATCTGCTGCCAGGCTTGCATAACAATCCTGCAAACCACCCCAGATATCCTCCAAAGTATAGGTCCAGATACCATCTACCAGACGGTTCTCCCAGTCATGGGTACCCAGTGCCAATGTTTCGTGATTCTCCCCAATTAATACTGCCTTGATTCTGGTAGAGCCAAACTCAATACCAAGTGCCGCTTTACCATTTACAATAAGTTCTTTTGCGTTCATTTCAGTTTCTCCTTTTCTATATTTCTGCAAATTTTATTATTCTTACTTTTCTGTACTCGGGAAATTTTTCCTACTAGATTTAAGTATAACGTTTTATGAAGATAGAGTCAACAAAAGACGGATGGAAAAATATCCATCCGCCCGCTTTTTTTCTACTACCTATACCTGTTCATACTTTTTCCACTCACTCTGTGGAATCCCCAGTGCTTCCATTGCTTGTCTGGAGGTTAATTTCAGATTCGTCATCAAATTGCAAATTGACTGTCTTAAACCTTCTTCTCTCCCAACCCTAATCCCTTCTTCTCTTCCTTCTTCTCTTTCATCTTCAAATGCTTTACACATATCCACTCCTCCATTCTCCTGTTTAAACCTCTTTAACTTACTTTTACCAATTAGTACTCCCAAAGTATCAATGGACAATTCATCCATACTTTGAAAACGCTCCTTATGTTCTAAATAGTATTCCTTCACTGCATCTCTATCTTTACTTCGCTTAAAAATCGCAATAATTTCCCGCAAGCCGGTCTGATAGTGTTCCTCCTGCAAATCCTTCAACTGATATACTTGTATTGGATAGTCCGTAAACAGAGCCTGTAGATCCGGTTCCAAGGTTTGATAATTTGTCATTCCTAAGACACTTTCTACCCCATCATAATCCTGCATTCCACAATATAATACAATGGTATGTACCGGCAGAAACACATCTTCTTTCTTTACACCATAAAGAAATTCTCCACCTGTCCCCAACGCCATCTGTTCATCTTTTTTCTCTGCTTCATTCTTTGCACGTACATCCTTAATCTGGCGTTGCAGCTCCTGCGCATTATAGTCCATAACACGTACCGGGATGGTATAGTCCTGATTTTCCATGACTTCCACCCCAAGTACAAAAGCATTGCTTTCCTGATACTCCATTACCAAATCTCTCTGGATGCCTGACTTTGGAGTAGGCTTATGCTGACTTTTATGATACTCCGTGTCATGCCGTCTTAAGTACCGACTTTGTATCCGAGGTATCCCCTTAAACTGCGTCCCATTCCAAAAATCTGCGTAATATTCCGGGCGCCCCAGACAATCACACACCAATTCATTGATTCTTCCCATGTTCATCCTCCTTTGTAACATGGCAGACCTAAATTAGGGAAATTTAAAAATGCTACAGCTCCGCCATTTAAGATAATTTTGAGTAAAATGGCTGATCTGCCGCGAATGTGCTGAATGCACGTATTTCTAGATTACTCTGATAGAATTATCATATAACTGATAAGTGTTTTTGTCAATATGAACAAAATGTGATTTATATGTAACTTTTCTATTGACACCTCTGCTGAAATGTGATAAATTAATCACATAGGGATACAAATATGTCACTTGTGCATATGACATGAAACATGTAAACATGAAAAATTACTAACCTTAATTTAACAGGAGGAGCATTATGAACCAAGAAACTACTAAAACAAAAACAAAAAAACATTCCCAAGTTAAAAATGCCTTATTAAGTTGTGCAGTTGACCTTTTTATAATCATTATACTAGTAGGTGGTTTTGTAGAACGCATCTACCGGGCCAATCACTTTGATATTCAAGACTATAACCCCACTAATGTCACCATACGCAATTTATTTCGTCTGCTTATAATATTATTTCTAATATTTATGAGCATTTATAGGCTTAAATTTATTAACTCTACTGAGAAAACAGATGAGCTGTCTGATCTTCATAGATATAAAGCGGGATATATAGCAAAATATATTTCCTTGTTAGTAATTATAATTGGCATCTGCACCATTAAGAATTTCGAACCTATTTTTACAGATTTTTTCGATAATATTTCTCTTGCAATTGTTATACTTTTATTTGGTGAATTAATTACCAACACCACCTTTATCATTTAAGAAAAATTTCAATTAGATTAGGAAGTGATCATTATGCCTACTATGAAAACAAAAATCAAAGAATACCGCGCAAAGTTTAATATGAAGCAGGATACTCTGGCCGAACTGGTTGATGTAAGGCGTGAGACTATTATCCGCATTGAGAAGGGGCAGTACAATCCTTCCCTGAAGGTAGCCATGGATATCGCAAAAGTTTTCGGGGTCCCTGTGGAAGAGCTCTTCTCCTTTGAAGAAGAGGAATAAACAAAATCCCCAATAACCAAGCCAGTCGTCATAAAGTGACTGGCTTTTTCATATAGTATTCTAATCCCTTTTCAGGTAATGAATCTATGAAATGTAACCTAACCCACCCCAAAAAGAAACTTCTGATCAGCCTCCTGCTCTTAAGCGGCGTGCTAGTACTGCTGGCAGGATTCCTCACCACTCATAATGACTCCCGCCGCTTCAGGCAGGCTACCTCCCGGTTTTTCCGTGAGGAAATGCTGGCCAATACCTTAAATATGCATTACACCATCGCTCATCCTGAGGACTTCGGCATTACAAATTATGATGCCATACTGCCCGGCTATGCTAATAGCAATCATCAGGAAAGCAGGCACGCCCTTGAAAATCTAATTGCCCTTTTTAAGGACCTTGACCCTTACCGTCTTTCACCGGTGGAGAACTACACGCGTACCCTACTACTTACATATCTGGAAAATACACAAACGCTAAACCAATTCCCTTATTATTCGGAGCCCTTGTCGCCAGGCTCCGGCATGCAGTCCCAGCTTCCTATTCTGCTGGCAGAGTATACCTTGCGCTCCAAGCAGGATGTGGAGGACTATTTAAAACTACTGGACCAAACCGATGAGTACTTTGGAGGACTATTAACCTTTGAACAGGAAAAAGCTGCTGAAGGTCTTTTTATGTCCTGTGCCTCTGTTGATAAAGTAATCGCCCAATGTGACACCATTGTCACAAAAGGAGATTTGGAAGCAAATACACACTTTTTGCAGAGTACCTTTAGGGAACGCTTAGAAGTGTTGCAAAAGGAAGGTTTACTGACTGCCAATGAAGCTGAAAGTTACATGGAACAAAATAATCGTCTTCTTTCCACAGTCTTGCTTCCTGCTTACCAAATGCTGGGTGATGGACTTACTTTATTAAAGAATGAAAAAATCCCCTTGCAGGGGCTGGCAGCCCACCCACAAGGGCAAGAATATTACAAGGCTTTGCTGGTTTCGGAAACCGGTAGCTATCGCTCCATAGAAGACATCAAAGCTTTGCTTCAGAAACAACTGGATTTGGAATATGACACTTTAATCTCTTTATTGTCCCAATATGCGGAGCCCGCCCTTGTCAATGCAGAGACCACGGTTACTGAATGCTTCCCCTATGAAAATGCCGGGGAAATGTTGCAAAAACTAACAGAGCGAATGGGTGCACTGTTTCCTTCTGTGGCTACTAACGAAGACAACATTCCAAAAGTAAAAGTTAAAAATGTATCCCCCAGCCTGGAGGAATACTGTGCACCGGCTTTTTACCTGACACCACCCCTGGATGACACTGAAAACAACGTAATCTACATCAATCAGAAGAACTCCCCTGAGGGGCTGGAGCTTTTTACAACTCTGGCTCATGAAGGGTACCCCGGACATATGTATCAAACCGTTTATAGCAATAAGCGTCTGGCTACACAGGACACCGGGCTGGTTCGCCAGCTCCTCTGGTATGGTGGTTATCTGGAAGGCTGGGCCTTATATGTAGAGTTCCTATCCTATGATTGTGCTTCCGACCTAATGAAGGAACAAGGTTGTTCTCCTCAGGCAGAATACATCCAAATAGAAAAGCATAACCGCAGTTTGCAGCTATGCCTTTACTCTTTACTGGATCTTATGATTCATCATGATAATGCTTCCTACAATCAGGTTCATGATATGCTCTGCAGCTTCGGTATCAGCTCACCCCAGTCCACTGCTGCCATCTACGAATATATCGTAGAGGAACCTGCCAATTACCTGAAGTACTATCTGGGCTATTTGGAAATACTGGCCTTACAGGAGGACGCCCGTGTTCTTTGGGGCACATCCTACACTGACTATGCCTTCCATGAATTCTTCTTGCAGAAAGGGCCGGCTGATTATCGGACTTTGGGAGCGGTACTGGAAAAAACTCCTGTATCGAATAGGAAGTGAGGTAATCTGCATGGCTCTGAACTGTTAAAAAATCATCTGTAAATAATTATACAAGAAACTTCTGATTGCTACAAAATTGTGCTCGGCATCAGTAATTTCATACCATCTGTGTTTTACACCATTCTTTTCAAAGAGCTTATGGTACTCTTCCGGGAACTTCCCTACGGAACCGTCCTTGGTACCACAGCAAATAAGTAATACCTCCGGTTCATAACCTCTGCCTTCAAAGGTTACCTCTTCTTCCTTCATCTGGCCGGGATGCTCCATTGCCCAGTCCTTGGCCGGTACAACCCCCGGTGCCGGTGCTACAGCACCTACATACTTAAACAAATCCGGTCTGCTTAAACCAACGAACAGGGTCTGTCTGCCACCCAGAGAGAATCCGCCAATCGCCTGATGATCCCTGTCATCATATATAGAGTAGATCTCACGGATAAAAGGCATTAAATCTGCTGTTAAGTCAAAGATAAAATTATCATAGGGCTTTACTGCCTCCGCATCGAAAGCCGGCTTCATATTGGGATCAGAAGTTACATACATGCTGGGGAATACTACCACCGCTTCTTTCATCAATCCCTCTGCCATCATATTACCGATTAGCTCTACCATATTTACATTTTCATTATAAAGTAAAGCATTTTCGTCACCGAAAATACCATGCTGCAAATAAATAACAGGATATTTCTTTGCCGGATCATACTTTGCCGGTAACAACACATTTACCTTTCTTTCTGAATTGGTAGTTGTGGAAAAATAAGTTCTAAGCTCTACCTTACCATACTCTACACCTTCCTGTTTCTCATAAATATGCTCAGGACAAAACTCTGTAATCTTAAAATCCATCATAGGTGTTCCCTCCTTGGTGTCTCAATTTCTTGTGTAATTATATCATACTTTACTGTTTTTTTCCAGTAAATACATTGAAAAAAATGCTTTTATGTGTGATTTTTCAGACTATTTGGAAGATTCCAAGTCAATTACTCTTCTTCATCCATCATGCTCTCCAAATACCCTCTGTCCCAAAGCATGATTTTCAGCTTTTTGGCCACTTCTACTGCCGGAGTAGTAAAATATTGATTGGTAAGCACTACACCTACCATACAATCATAATAGTCCCTTCCTGCATAAGCCTCCTGTACCGCCTTTACACCCACAGGTGTGGTATAGCATTTGCATTGTATGCCATAAGTAACTCCATCTTTTTGAGCCAGAATATCGATACCATAATCCCCACTTCCCTTGGTTACCTCCACCTCCTGAAATCCCTTCTTACAAAGCAAATCCGCACAGAAATATTCAAAATCATGGCCCTCCATAAGGTCAATGTCGCCGGGATACTTCCTTTTGGCATACTTCAACACCAACAGTCCCACCAGGCACAGTATCAAAACACCTATTAATAAAATTATTAAGTATATATCCTCATACATAATGGTACTTTCCTTCCATCATTTTCTTTCTCTATTTTAACATAGGGTATTTTACAGTTTCAATACTTGTGATACACTAAGGCTGGAAATCAGATTACGGATAAACATGGAGACTATTATGGAAGAATTGTTTTTTAGTTTGAATGCTACTATTCCTATTTTTTTAATGATGATTCTGGGCTATGTCCTAAAGCAGATAAAGATGGTGGATGAACCATTTATAAAAACTTTGAATAAATTTAATTATAATGTTACTTTACCGATTCTGGTATTCCGTGACTTGTTCCAATCCGACTTTTTACTGGTCTGGGATACCAAGTATGTACTGTTTTGTTTTCTGGTGACACTTTTTTGTATTTTAGTCATCTGGTTCCTGGCAGTGCTTTGTCTTAAAAATAAACGCATTGTGGGTGAATTTGTACAGGCCTCCTATCGCAGCTCTGCGGCAGTACTGGGTATTGCCTTTATTCAAAGCATTTACGGTAACTCTGGTATGGCACCGCTTATGATTATCGGTACAGTGCCTCTTTATAATATAGCTGCTGTATTAATTTTATCCCTTACCGGTCCGGAAGCTAAAGGAATGAATCGTACTGCTCTGAAAAAATCTATACTGGGGATTTTGACCAATCCTATCCTCCTAGGCATTTGGGCTGGTATGTTGGCTAGTGTCTGTCGATTGGATTTACCGATTATTCTGGACAAAACCGTAAATAATATTGCAGTACTGGCTAGTCCCATGGCTCTCCTTGCATTGGGTTCCGGCTTTGAAGGACGCAAGGCTGTCAAGCTGGTAAAGCCTACATTAGTAACCACCTTTGTAAAGCTGGTAATGTTTCCACTATTGTTTTTGCCCTTAGCCATACTCTTAGGCTTCCGTAATGAAATGTTAATTGCCCTGCTGGTAATGTTAGGCGCACCCACCACACCCAGCTGTTACATCATGGCCAGAAATATGGGACACGACGGAGTCCTTACCTCCAGCGCTGTAGTATCAACCACCCTTTTTAGCAGTATCTCACTAACAGTGGCCTTATTTATATTGAAAACACTGGGATATGTGTAGATACCATCGAACCGTCCCCTACCCCATCATCCCTGTGATCCAAACACTTAGAACGATGTCAGCAATCACCGTAAACAATGCACCTTGTAAAGTAAAGCGTGTTTTGGTTACCTTGGCAGCCAGGAAATATACACTGATGGTATAAAAGATGGTCTCTGAACAACTCATTAGAATGGAGGCCATAATTCCTATGGAGGAGTCCGGTCCGTAGGTGCGAAACAGGTCCAGTGTAAGTCCTGTTGCCGCTGAGCCGGAAAATAATTTTAACAATATTAATGGTACCACCGGCGAGGGTATGCCCAAGGGCTCCATAAACTGCCCAAAAAGCGAAGACAGGAAGTCTAAAAAACCGGAAGCACGCAACACGCCCACCGCTACCAGAAGTCCTATCAGAGTGGGTACCATTTCTACTGCTACTTTTATTCCTTCTCCCGCACCTTTCAAAAAACTTTCATATACCTTGACCTTAGATACCAGTCCATAGCCTACTATATAAAAAATCAGCATAGGAACCAGCAAATTTGAAATTCCTGTCAACAATTCCATTGTACACCTGCCATATTCTATCTTTATTACTTTATGACTTCAAAAGCACCATTATTCCTTTACTCATATTTGATACTGTCGGAATTTGTGTGAGTACAATACTGTATGTCCTTTTTCCATACTCTCATAATTGATAATCATAAGTTTTTGTAGTATTCTATCTGTATCACTATTAAAATACGTGCAAATCTTCAATAGCTGTGTGTCACGCTTGCATGAATGCATATATTTTAAAAATTTTTATATAAAATGTGACCGAATGCATTTTCCATGCGTTTTGTTATCAGAAAGGAATCAAATTGAGCAGTATCGATTCTAGGAATACACTAGTAACAATTGCATATGATAAGTACGCTGACATGCTTTATCATCTTTCACTGTCCCATATGCAGAATCGTGAGGATGCGGAAGATGTGGTGCAGGAGGTGTTTTGTAAATACTTTGCCAAGCCCCCCCGGTTTGTGGACAAGGCTCACGAAAAAGCCTGGTTTATCCGGGTAGCCGTGAACCAATGCCATGACCACCTGCGACGACGCAATATCCGTTCCTACACACCACTTCATGAGATAGAAGATTTGGTTGCACAGACCAGTGTTCAGAATGAAGAAGCACTCCATCTGATGGAAATCTTATCCTACCTACCGGAAAAATTCCGTATTGTAGTGATTCTACATTATTTGGAAGGCTTTTCAGTGGAAGAGATAGCAGGCACCCTACGACTGGGACAATCTGCAGTAAAAATGCGCCTGTCCCGTGCCCGCAAGATGCTGGAAGAAAAATTAACGGAGGACTAACCTATGTTTGAGCACACTCAAGTGCAAAGTTACAATCAAATAAAAGCGCCTGTCGAACTCAAGCAAAAAGTTTTGGAGGCTTGTACCAAACAGGAAACAAAGGTCAGCTTTTCCTGGCAAAAAGCCACCTTACGTCTGGTCCCTCTGGCAGCTTGTCTGCTATTGTTCATCGGTGTATTTGCCCTGAATCCAAAGGAACCTCTGCTTATTCAAGTAGATGATGTCCCAGTGACTTCCGAATATATGGCACTTTCCTATGGCCTTCAGCCAAGTGATAACAATGCCCGTATTCGGACCGTTTCTCTGGAGCCTGCCACCTACACTGTGACACTTTCCCTAAACCAAAGTGTTGAGGTTATTTCTACTCAGGAAAAAGTCGCTGTTACACCGGACGGGACCCTTGAATGGACAGTGGCTGTTCCTTATGAAGATACCTTGTTCGAATTATTCCTTCAGGCCGAAGACGGGACCTATTATGTTCCTCTTCAGTACCATGTTAACGAAGGCAGCTTTTCTATCCGCTGCGAAAAACAATAAAGATTTAAGGAGAAACATTATGAAAAAATTAGTATTAACTGTATTGGCACTTACCTTAGCATTTTCCATGACCGCTTGCGGCAACAAGGAAGAGCAGGCACCCGAAGCTACCCCCAATCCTACCGAAGCACCTGTAGCAACTGAAGCTCCCGAAGCAACTGAGGTTCCTGAAGTAACAGAAGCTCCCGAAGCAACCGATGCTCCTCAGGAAGATGGTAACCAGGGTGAAGTAAGTGGCGAATCTCTTGGTCAAACCTTACTGGCAGAGTTTATGGCAATGGATGCTTCTACCGATGCATACACCATGGCTGAAACCTTGATTACAAATGAAAAGATTTTATTCATGGGTGGTGCTATGGAAGTAGAACCTGGATTATTGTCAGGCTTTGATAACTACGAAGTCACCGGCTTTGACAAGGGTGCCATGTTTGGTCCCATGATGGGTTCCATCGCTTTTGTCGGCTATATTTTCGAACTTCCTGAAGGTGCTGATGCAGATGCATTTATGACCGGCTTGAAGGACAACGCAAATCCCCGTTGGCAGATTTGTGTTGCTGCTGACGAAACTATTGTGGAAGCAAACGGCAACAAAGTATTCTTCCTTATGAGCCCTCTCACCTTAGAGCAGTAATTAAAAGTCCGTCAGGACACAGACCATTGATTGCAAAATGAGGTAACATGTGAAAAATCCTTGTTTTTTCACTTTCTGTTTAAACAATATCACAAGCAGCACTTGTGATATGCTGAGGTGTAAAATGTTATTTTCCAGTATCCCCTTTTTATACTATTTTTTGCCTGCGGTACTGCTCCTTTATTTTGTAGTGCCAAATAAACTGAAAAACTTAGTATTACTGCTTTCCAGCCTGTTTTTCTACGGTTGGGGAGAGCCAAGATATGTAATCATTATGAGCATTGCCATTGTGGCAGGATATGTATTTGGACGCCTTATAGAGGCCTTTCGTGGGAAAGGCCTTTCTAAGGTGTTTTTTATTCTGTCTCTGATTAGTGGTGTTGCAATGCTGGGCTATTTTAAATATGTGGACTTCTTTATTACCAATCTGAATGTGGTGACAGGGCTGTCCATCCCTCTACTGAAAATCGCCTTGCCCATCGGAATCAGCTTTTATACCTTCCAACTACTCAGTTATCTGGTAGATGTATATCGCGGCACTGTACCGGTCCAAAAAAATATTATTAATTTTGGAACCTATATCGCCATGTTTCCCCAACTGATAGCAGGACCTATTGTACGCTACAGAGATATTGCCGCTCAGTTAGAACAGCGTACCCATTCCTTTGAAAAATGTGCTTATGGCATCCGCCGCTTTATGATTGGTCTTTCAAAAAAGATATTATTGGCCAATCTTTTAGGTGAGCTTTGTGATATTTTCAGAGCCTCCCCGGACAAATCCGTGTTGTTCTTCTGGCTCTATGCCATCAGCTTTACCTTGCATATATACTTTGACTTCTCCGGCTATAGCGATATGGCTATCGGTCTGGGTAAAATCTTTGGATTTGACTTTATTGAAAACTTTAACTACCCCTATATTTCCAAGAGCATCACAGAATTCTGGCGGCGCTGGCATATGTCCTTGGGTTCCTGGTTCAGGGACTATGTGTATATCCCTCTGGGCGGAAACCGGGTGTCCAAGCCCCGCTGGTTTATTAATATCCTGGTGGTGTGGATGCTTACCGGTTTCTGGCATGGAGCTTCCTGGAACTTTATTCTCTGGGGTTTACTGTATGCAGCATTTTTAGTGATAGAGAAGCTGTTTCTGGGAAAATTCCTGGACAAGCCTTCTTTCTGGCGCCATATTTATGTAATGCTGATTGTTATGTTTGGCTTTGTACTGTTTAATGCTACGGATATCCGTGAGGCAGGAAGCTACCTGAGTGCCATGTTTAGTGCAGGCAATTATCCCTTGGTTTCCGGGGAATTTGTGTATTATTTTAAAAGCTTTTGCTTTATCTTAGCTTTTTCCGTCTTAGGCAGTACGCCTTTACCCAAGCTGGCTGTAACAAAGCTTAAGGCTTCCAAAAAGCCTCTGGTTTCCGGCTTGATGGGCGTGGCAGAATTGTTATTCCCATTGATACTGCTGTTGCTGGTAACCGCTTATCTGGTGGATGGTTCTTTCAATCCATTTTTATACTTTAGATTCTAGGAGGGCTGACTAATGAACGAAAACACCAAAAATAAAATCATGGTCTTCCTTATGGCAGGAATATTGTTGATTCTCTCTCTGGTTTGCTGGTTCAAACCCGCCAAGGAGTATTCTGACAGTGAACGACGTGTACTTGCCAAATTTCCCCAACTTAGTAAAGAAACCATTTTAACCGGCCGCTTTATGAAGGATTTTGAAACCTATACCCTGGATCAGTTCCCTTTGCGGGATACCTTTCGAGGAGTTAAAAGCTTCTCCACCTTGTATTTGTTTCGTGAAAAGGAAATCAATGATTTGTATGTAGAGGATGGTTATGTGATAAAAGCAGAATATCCTTTGTCTCAGCCTATGATTGATAATGCAGCCAAGAAATTCCAAAGCATTTATGAGAAATATTTACAAGGTACTGATACGGATATTTTCCTATCCATTGTACCCGATAAGAATTTCTTTGCAGGTGAAGATACTGGTAGATTAACCATGGATTATTCTCAGATGGTTTCTTCTTTGATGGAGCAGCTCCCTTATATGCAGTATCTTGATTTGTTTGACTGCCTGAATCTGAAGGATTATTATTACACAGATACCCACTGGAAGCAGGAAAATCTCCTTTTTGTAGCACAAACTCTGGCAAGCGGTATGGGTGTACCTATTTCCACAGAATATGAGACTAAGGAAGTCCCGGAGGATTTCTACGGTGTATATTATGGTCAGCTGGCTCTCCCCATGAAGCCGGACAGAATCAAGTATCTGACCAATCCTATTTTGGAAAGCTGCATAGTCACCAATTTTGACACCGGTATGCCGGTAGTTACTCCTATGTATGACCTGAGCAAAGTCACCTCCAAGGATCCTTATGAATTGTACCTTTGCGGCAACAGTGCTTTGGTTACTATTGAAAACCCTAATGCGCTGACCTCCAAAGAGCTTATTGTATTCCGTGATTCCTTTGGCAGTTCTGTGGTTCCTTTGTTAGCTACCGGCTATAGCAAGGTAACCCTGGTAGATATCCGCTATATAAACTCCGGCATGTTGGGCGGTTTCATCAAATTTAAAGACCAGGATGTACTGTTCCTGTACAGCACATTGGTGCTGAATAGTAGTACCTCATTTAAATAAACAGACTGTCAGAATCTCCTTAATTGGTCGTTAGGTCCAAATAAGGAGATTCTATCTTTTACATTCTTTCTCCCTGTTTTGGAATAAAACCTTCATATATTTCAAATCCCGGTGTTCCCTTTGTCAGTTCTTTCCCCGGACCATCGTCATGCCTTACATAAATGACTTCCACTTTTGTTTCTCTGGCAGTATCCAATAATGTTTTCACAGCATTTTCAAACTCATAAAAATGATATAACCCGGAATTCGTTATTTGTTCTTGCGTATCCACTACTAATAATACCATATTTTCCACCCTTTCACCAAAAGCTTTCTGTCTACCTACTTCTTCATCCTCTTCAAATACTGCTCGTACTCCACGGACATGTTGCGCAATCTCTCCAGATTCTCCTTCAGAGCCTCTACTGTCAAATCCACTTCCTCCTTAGTGGTATACTCCGAAAGGGTTAAACGTACCACACCCTTTGCCACCTCCGGGGGCACACCAATGGCCATAAGCACATGAGAAGGGTCTACTGCACCGGTTGTACATGCAGAACCACCAGAGCCACAGATACCCCTTTGGTCCAGAAGAATCAATAAGCTTTCGCCCTCGATAAAAGAAAAACAGAAGCTGGCATTACCCGGCAAACGTTTCTCTCTGCTGCCATTCAGTCTGACGTGAGGTATTTCCGTCAGTACACGGTCAATCAAATACTCCCTGAGCAATGTTACCTTATCCATCTTTTCTGCCATATTCTCCCCAACCATCTCTGCAGCCTTACCGAATCCTACGATAGCCGGTACATTATGGGTTCCTGCTCGTCGGTGTCTCTCCTGTGCACCACCGTGGAGAAAAGAAGACAGCTTCACATTCTTACGGATATACAGTGCACCTATGCCCTTGGGTCCATGAAGCTTGTGCGCACTGATACTGAGCAAATCAATCTCCATTTCCTCTACATCCATAGGAATATGACCAACAGCCTGTACCCCATCCACATGGAACAAAATCCCCTTCTCATGGGCAATCCTACTAATTTCTGCTATAGGTTGAATCGTACCAATTTCATTGTTGGCAGCCATCACAGAAATCAATATGGTATCCTGACGGATAGACTCTCTAATCTTCTCCGGGCTTACAAAACCTTCCGCATCCACATCCACATAGGTCACCCGAAAGCCTCTTTTTTCCAGATATTCGCAGCTATGGAGCACTGCATGGTGCTCTATTTTTGTGGTGATAATATGCTTTCCCTTGTGGGCAAAGCTTTCAGCCACTGCCTTGATCGCCCAGTTGTCAGACTCACTTCCTCCACCGGTAAAATAAATCTCCTCTCTTCGGGCGTTGATAAGCCTGGCCACCTGATCCCTGGCTTTTGCCACACCCTTGGCAGACTGTCCTGCCAGAGAATAAATAGCCGCAGGATTGCCATAATTTTCTTGCAAATAGGGCAACATCTCCTCCAACACCTCCAGATGAATTTTGGTAGTCGCCGCATTGTCTAAATAAATGATTCTTTTCATACTAATCCCCATACATAACACAAGCAACGCTTGTGTTACTGCTCAAATGAAAAGTGAAAAATCTTTGATTTTTCACACTAATCTAGTCTCTCTTTATAACAAGAGGATGCTGTTCAGCACCCTCTCACAATTTTTCACTCTTTATACAGACCTACGATTAATAACACTAATATTATAACCGGAAGTACAAAAGTCATGTATGGACGCATCCACTTTGCCACCTTCAGGCCCTTACCTTCATTAGCCTCTGCCAGGAATTTCTCCCAGCCCCAGCCATAACGGGTGGTACAAAACAGCACAAACAATAGGGAACCGATGGGCAGTAATAGATTACTTACAACAAAATCTTCCATATCCATAATGCCCTTGCCTGCAATCTTTACATCCTGCCATACACTAAAGCCCAGAATACAGGGAATGGACAGGATAAACATGGCTATACCATTTACAAAACAAGCCTTCTTTCTACTCCAACCACTTAAATCCATGGTACAGGAAATAATATTCTCAAACACCGCAAATATGGTGGACAATGCTGCAAAGGACATAAATACAAAGAACAAGCTTCCCCAAAATCTACCCATGGAGATATTGTTGAAAATATTAGGCAGGGTGATGAAAATCAATGGCGGTCCACTACTAACCTCTACTCCATAAGCAAAACATGCAGGGAAAATAATCAAACCAGAGCACAATGCCACACCGGTATCCAGAACACCAACATTCACTGCCTCACCCAAAAGACTACGGTCTTTGTTTATATAACTACCAAAAATAGCCATGGAGCCGATACCAAGACTCAAGGTAAAGAAGGCTTGATTCATGGCACCTACAATTACATTCGCGACACCGATATCTGCCATTTTTCCAAAGTCCGGTAACAGATAAAACTTAAGTCCTTCCCCGCCACCTTCCATAAACATACTATTAATGGCCAGCACAATCATGATACCCAAAAGAGCCAGCATCATAAACTTGGTAATTCTTTCCAAACCCTTTTGTAAACCAATGGCACATACGCTAAAACCAACTACTACCACAATACCCATATACAGAATCATAGTTGGCGCATTCCCCATCATAGCATTGAACACACCTTCCACACCGGCTACATCCTTACCTACAAACGCACCTGTTGCAGTCTTTACAAAGTACTGTAACATCCAGGCTGTTACACTGGTATAAAACATCATCAGTATGTAATTACCAAGCATAGCTGCATAACCGTGGAAATGCCACTTCTGTCCCTTTTTCTCCAACTGTTGATACATGCACACAGGACTCTTACGGCTGGCACGACCCATAGCAAACTCCATGGTCATAACTGGAATTCCCATAATCGCCAAAAAAAACAGGTACACCAGTACAAAAGCACCACCACCATACTGGCCGGCCATATAAGGGAACTTCCACACATTACCAATTCCGATTGCACAACCGGCACTCAGAAGGATAAATCCTAAACGACTTCCTAAACTTTCTCTTTTCATATTGCCTCTCCAAATATATTCTCTGTTTTGTCACTTTCCCATACTATATATAATAAGCAACTATTCTTATTTTACTGAAATCCCTAAAATCCGTCAACCGTTTCTACGTATAGTTACATTCTTTACCAGACAATATAGGATTCCCACCAAAGCACTTACTATCGTAGCTAAAATCGCCGGTCCCACTATCGCTGCAGGATTCACGCTACCATACTGACTTCTGTAAGCTATGATGTTAATAGGTAGCAGTTGTAAGGATGATATATTTACAATTATAAAGATACACATCTCATTACTGGCAGTACGTATCCCCTCTGCGTTTATTTTACAATATTCCGGATTTCCCCGTTCCTTCTCCAGATTCGCCAATTCCTCCATCGCTTTGATACCTGCCGGTGTGCAGGCCCAACCAAGTCCCAGCACATTGGCAATCATATTCGTCGCAATATATTCCAGAGATTTATGCCCCTCCGGTACTCGGGGAAATAAAAGTCGCAAAAACGGCTTGATTCCCTTAGTCATTTTTTCTACCATACCAGATTCCTGTGCAATCTCCATCAAACCCATCCATAGTCCCATGACCCCTGCCATGGTAATACAAAGTGATATACCTTCTCCTGCACTATCCAACGCAGCATCCGTAATAGCACCAACATTGCCTGTAAGTACAGCATATACAATACCAACTAATATCATGCTTGCCCACAGATAATTTAACATAGTATTTCCCACCAACATAACCATTATTATTGTTTTTATGCATAATCTATACACTTTATTCAAAAAATCGTTGACAAATTTCTTAAAATTATGCAAATAGCATCTTGACTTTTGCAATTTACTACATTAAAATATGCTTTGTAAATTTAATCAATCCAATTATGAGGAGGACAATCATGAAGAAACTTGTAAAACTTTTACTTTGCATGACTTTAGTACTTGCATTAGCTGGTTGTGGTAAAGAACAGAAGGCTACCTACAAAATGGAACAGGATATGATGGGAATGACCATTACCGATACCCAGATTATTACCGCTAAGGGTGACAAGGTAGTTAGAATGGAAGAAATTACCGAAATTTCTTTCGCTGATTTCACAGATGAAGAAAAAGAACTTGCAGCAGCAACTTACGATGAAACCTATGGTGCTATGAAGGATGGCGCTCCTGACAGTGTAAAGATGGAATATGGTTTAGACGGAGATGTTTATCGTTTCACTTTAGATATCGACATTGCAAATGGCGATATTAAAGAATTAATTGACGGTGGTTTCGTATATGCTACATCCGGTGATGCTGAAAAGGCTATTTTCATTTCTTTCAAGCAGACTTGCGAAGGACTTGAAAAAGCAGGCTATACTGCACAGTAATTATTTATTATAATTTACTAGACTGAAGGACCTGTTCTTTTTCGGACGGGTCTTTTTCATAATATTCAATACTTACAATCTACAAAGGAGAAATTAATATGTTTTGTAACAATTGCGGAAAACAAATTGCAGACAATGTAGCATTCTGTCCTGAATGTGGTGCAAAATTAACTGCGACTACGGACACTCCGGTAGCTCAAGAACCTGTTGTAGCTCCAACTCCTGTTGCACAGGCACCCCAAAAGAAAAGTAAGGGACCTATCATTGTAATTGTAATTCTCTTATTACTTGTTATAGCATTAGGAATTGTTATCTGGTACTTAATGAGCGACAACTATAAGGGTAATCGTGATGCAAAGGAGTCTACTGAGGCCTTTGCTGATGAAGACGAGGACGAAGAAGAAAAGGAAGATGAAGATGAAGATGAGGAAGCTACTCCGGAACCTACCGAAGAGCCTACTCCGGAACCTACTGAAGAACCTACTCCGGAACCTACTCCGGAACCTACTCCGGAACCTACTCCGGAACCCACCGAAGAGCCTGAAGTGGAACCTACCGATGATCCTGAAGTAGATCCTACCGACGATCCTGAAGTAGATCCTACCGACGATTCTGTTGTATGGAATGACCCTGTATTTGATGTAGACCCCTCTGATTATGAAATATGTACTGTTTATGAAACAGAAATGGAAGCCAGTGGTCTTACTATTACTGATAAGCAGACTATTCTTGCTGATGGTGATATAGTTGCTATATTAATTGAGTCTACTGTTATTGACCTCTCCGATTTTTCCGAGGATGAAATTGCCCTCTATGCAGAAGTATATGATGCGACTTATAGCTCCATCGGTGAAAATGCTCCTGAATCTGTAGAAGTTATTAATGGTTTAGATGGTGATTCTTATCGTTTTGAGATGATTATCTATTTGGAAGATGCTGATTTGAAGGAATTAGCAGATGCAGGATATATCTCCATTACCTCTGGTTCTGCTGAAACCGCCAAGTTCATTTCTTACAAACAAACTTGTGACGGCTTAGAAGCCAGCGGATACACCTTATCTGAATAATGGATTATGTTAAAGGGCTTGTCCGATTGGGCAAGCCCTTTTCTTAAAATCTTTTATAATGACGATGTGCTAAACAAACTCTTTACATGAGCCACTGCTTCTTCACTAGCCTTTGCGGCTGGCACATAATATGACTTCTCACGTGCAATCTGATACAGCTCCTCCTGGCTCTGTTCACAGGCAGTACGGAATTGTTTCAAAGTTTGCTTTAATTCCTTATTTTCTGTCTGTGCTATAATAGCACCATAACGTCCCAATTCACCATTGATACCTGCCAAAGTATCGGCTACCATTGTCTTTTCCTGCATCCTCATACAAACCACCTCCTTAACCTAAAAACTTCATCAGCTGCTGCTTGTTTTCCATAGCGGATTTAGCCCCTTTATCAAAAAATTGCTTAATCTGGGGATCCTGTGCCTCTGCTGCATACTCCTGAAGCTTACAATGTGTGGTCTCAAAGCCACCAATTAAGTGGCGTAAATTTTGTAATTCCAATTCTGAAATATTGCTCATAACCATACCTCCATTTCCATTTGTGGTGGGAATCGCTCACCCCAATTAGTATGTGTGAATGCATCAGGATTCATACATGGGAAAAGAGCCCAGTGAAGGAACCACTCCACTATATCAGTGGAACAAAGAAGGATATTGCTATCACTGAAAGAATTCCTGTTACTACAATGGACAGGCTACTCATGGCTCCTTCAATTTCTCCCTTTTCCATGGCTTTAGCTGCCCCTAATGCATGAGCTGCCGTTCCCAGTGCCAATCCTATAGCAATTGGTTCTCGGATCTTAAGTAATCTCAACCACATATCTGCCAGTATGGTACCGGAGATTCCGCTTATACTAATGGATATCACCGTTAATGCCACTACTCCACCTATTTTCTCCGAAACGCCCATACCGATAGCAGTAGTAATGGATTTTGGCAGAATAGACACATATTGCTCATGAGTAAGACCAAAAAGCAAACTTAGAATATAAATACTAACCATTGCAGTCAATACACCGGATAGTACTCCTCCCACTATAGCCAAGGGGTACTTTTTTAGCAACACCAGTTGGCGATATAGCGGAATAGCCAGACAGACTGTTGCCGGTGTCAGTAAAAAACTTATAGGACGAACACTTTCCTGATAAGTCTTGTATTCTATATCTAATGCTACCAAAATACCTATGATAAGGACTGCTCCTACCAATAATGGATTGGCCAAAGGAAATTTAACTTTCCGCTTCACTGCAAGCCCGATTTCATAGCAGACAAGAGTCAGCACCATACCAAAATATGCAGATTCCTTAAACAACTCCTTCATGCTTCTTCCTTTTTTCCTTTCCTCAAAATCATCTGACTAACTAACCCTGTCACCCCCATTATTAACAATGTGGTAACAATACAAATCACCAAAAGAGGAAGAGCCATCTGCTTCATAATCTCTACACCATTCATCATTCCTACAGTAGGAGGAATAAATAACAGTGCAATATTGCTTAATAAAAAATCTGCTGTATCCTGTACCTCTTCCAAAGGTAAAAGTTTAGTCGTCAGAGCCAACAACATCAGTATCAGCCCATAGATACTGGCTGCTATTGGTAGCGAAATGTAATACTCCAGCAGTTCAGCCATCAGGCATATTCCCAAAATTATACTTATTTGTTTGATATATTTTACCATGTTGTACTCCATGCTTTTTTTGTTTCAATGAGATGTCCATAATATAAAAGAACAGACTAAGAATAGTCTGTCCGGAAATTAATATTTTATGAATTGATAAGGCTTCACAAAAGAAAATGCCTGCTTCGCAGTCGCTTCCTTTTTGCTTGCTCGCCTTACATCTGATGTCTTACTACTGCGTACTCATCATCAGCACTATAATAAGGACATTCCCATTGACTGCCGGAAAGGAATCGATACATCTCATCCTCATCCAGATTTACCATACAACAATAGCAATCATAATCCTCATCATATACATAATTCGCACAAGAATCACAACTTGTCGCTGCCATAATTACCTCCTAATTTAATTAATCTCTATCCAATAACGTTTCATTTGACTTCCGTCCACATCTATAATTTTTTCAAAAATACCACCATTTGCCAATATGGTTTTTTCACTGGCTATATTATCCACATTACAAGTGGCCAGAAACTGTTTTATCCCCAAGTTCTTTGCTTTTTGCAGATTAAGTCTTAGCATTTCCTTGGCATAGCCTTTCCCTCTTTCCGAAGGCCGTACAGTATAACCACTATGTCCTCCCCAAGTCCCCAATATGGGGTGATTAATATGATGTCGCAAATCAATAATCCCTACGATTCGCATGTCTGTCTGTCGCACTGCCAAAAACATATGGGAGGGCACTTCGGTCCCGGTCTGCTCACAGGTTTCCTCCTTCTTTCGAAGTCTGCAAATAGCAATCCACTCTTCAGCAGTAGTACAAGTATCCAAGGAAAGGCAACCTGCAAACTGATCCTCATTCTCTGCATCATATTCAAACACTTCCTGCCGAAAGGCCCAGATATCATCTGAGTAGTCTTCCGTGGGCTCTACTAAAGTTATATTGTACACTTTATTTTCCTCCTTTATGATTCAAACACCAACCACATTTATTCTTCGCTTTTATATCCTTAACTCGCTTGCCAACTTCTCATATCTTGCCTGCTCGGTTTGCTTCACCTCAAATAGCGGGTTATACATTACATGTTGCAATACATCCGCATCCTTTAATATCTCATCCAATGCAGCATGTGTAATTGCTTTATCACTATGACGATAAATGGCTGTACAAATATTTTCTATCTCTTCTTCAGAAAAAATCTTAAGGTTCTCCAATATTTCCCTTGCCATGACAGCCCCTTTGTGGGCATGGTCAGTAGAATCCATTTTCGCATAAGAATAAATATCATGCAACATTCCGGCAATTACCGCCATCTCTGTATTTTCTTCACGCTTCTTAGCAAGTAATGCACAGACTTGCGCCACTCCATATAAATGTACATAAGCACATCTGCGTTCTTCTGTATCAAGCATACTGAGCAATATTTCATCCACCTGCTGACGTACCAATTCAATCCTGTTCATTTATCCTACTTTTCCTTCCTAAAAATCCATCCTCTGCTCATCTGTCAAAAGCAGCTTTCCGCTTCCCTTGAGATTACTTAGGTATCTCCCTCACGGAAACCTCTGTCCAAGCCGGTACAAATCCAGCTTTCAATCCTACTGTCTGGGATAGGATATGGGATTCACCTGTTCCATAGAAAGGTACTTTTCCTCTGCGTAACACTTCCTCCTTCATAGCTCTCACCAATCTGTGTCCCAAACCCTGACCCGCATAATCCGTGTCCACATTGATACCGATTTGCCACAGATACTTACCGTCCCTGCTGACTCCAGCCATACCACACATGTGGCTTTGGTCGAAGTCCTTGCGTTCCTTGTCACCATCGCTCAATTGCACTGTTTTTTGCTCATCTCGCATAACAGTTACTGCCAACATATCCGGATGTTCTTCCCAAAAGCTGATAGCACTGGTAAAGCGATTATTCTCCTTAAACTTCAGAATTTCCTCCTGCTCATACCAGATTAATTCCTGAGCATCTACACTGCCTTTTGCCGCTTTATCATAGATGTTGCTTGCCTCAAAACTATTATCTTCATCCTCTGACACATTACCTTCTTCCGGCAAAAAATAGACATGAGTGTCATAAATCTCCTGTCCATACTCCTTTAACTTCTCATCTAATTTCCTCAGATTTTTATAATCACAAAACCATTCCGGCTTATAATGGCTATACTGCTCTACAACCCAGTCATAGATTCTTTCATCACAGCAGATAAGCAATTGTCCTAAGCATATGATTGCCCGAAAGAACGACGTTCTCTCAGCATAATTTCGAGTACCGTCTCCAACCACATCCATAGTCCCCGGCACATACACTGCCTTCTGAATCAGCACACGTTTTTCTCTATTCTTTTTATATTCCTCCCAAGGTAGTCCCACATCCAGACAAAATTGTTTTTGGGCTACCTCCAGACATTTTTTATCTAAATTCAAGCTATTGCTCATACTGTTGCTTCCTTTTATTTTACCCTACACACCTTAACTCAAGCATTATTCTTCTCAAAAACAATGGTTCCAACCTCATAAGGGTGGTCCAGATATAACAATTCCCCCGCCTTGGAATGATACTTTAAAATATTCCCAATAATCAGCATATCCCCTCCGCCGCCAATAATCATTATTATGCTAAACAATAATAAAAAGCTTTGTGCAAACACTATTGCCGATACTGCCGGCAGCAAGCCCAACACAATGGTAGGCATAATGGCCGCCAATAACATGGGTCTTTTCTTCATTGGTTCATTACAGGTACAATACGGAGTCGCATACTTCCATATAATACCAAACTCTATGGATTTCCACCCTTTTTCAGCAAAAGAAGCCCAAGTAATACCATGAATCAGTTCATGCACTACAATACCCACAAACATGGCTACAAAAAATAGCAATTCATTATGATTTTGCATAAAGGGATTCCCGTATAAAATCACATAGATTACTATTTCAATCACTATAAATGGTAAAGCAACAGCCACACCCAACAGATTTGCTTTTAATGCATCCAATTTTAGTTCTACTTTTTGATATCCTTTTTCCTGCATCTGTACTTCCAACAACTCAAATGTTCTTTTTCTGCGCTCCTCTGCCTTTGTAAGTTTTCTCTCACTCACTGTTGTATTCCCTCCATGGTCTCAAAATAGTCCTTTCTGTTTTCCTACTCCTTGATTAATACTTTTTCTGATTCCTCAATAATAGGACCATTCACTTCCTTAATAACATTAACCAAATGCAAAATAAGTCGTCCTTCCTCCAGTTGGGCAACCAATATCGCTTCTCCCTTCACCGAACGGAAATCGTCCTTTAACTCTCCAAAATCTGAAATTCCAAGATATTCTGCCAATTTTTCCTGATACGCATCCTGAGGTATACCCCAGTTGGTGATATCCACACCTTTCGTAAGCTGTTGCCTGCTAATTTCCCAATCACCAATCGTTTCCTCCGATGCAGAACTATCTGCATCTCCCTGCTGTGAAGTTGCATCCATCCCCATCAATTCCCTATATGCCTGCTCCATAGTTGAGTGCATTTCCTCCACCTTGTGACGATCTGCTTCTACCCGAGCACGATAAATATACTCCACATAATTGAATTCTGTGGCTTTTATTCCCCAAAATATCAATCCCATTACCAACAAAACAAATATCGCTTTTTCCAAACTGATTCTGTCTTTTCTGTATTTATCTATTTCTACATCTTCTTTATATTCTTCATTACACATCTGCTTACGATGCTTAAAAGCCATAAACAACCAATATAGATCGATTATCAGCAATACTCCAAAGAAGAAGCCTATACCATCAAAAAAACTCCAGTTACAGCAAAACCACACATTTATCGTCAGCAAACATAACCATATATATCCATAAATTATAAAAAAGACTTTACTCCTACGATTATAGGGCTTCTGTTCCAAAATCACCTCTGTCCGGGGTACCTTTTCTAAAATAAATCCATAGTCTCTACTACGCCAGGGGATTTCATAACCATACTTTTCTAAACGATATAAATAGCATTTCCCACTTAACCAATATGCCAATAGAATGAGAAACAGACATCCAAACATTGCCAAAAACAGCCCTGCTACCGGATCCACGTATTCTGCAATTACAACAGACGTCAAAAATGCAAATGCCGACACTATTGTCAGAATCCCAAACAGTCTCACTGTCCATCCATCATATTTAATCAATGTAACTGTTTCTGTCTGCGCATACTCAAACAAATATCGTTTTCTATTGTTTATTCGCAAATCTCCTGTCATAATCCACATGACTGCAAAGAATATAACTAATGAACCTATCATTTTGTTTTCCTCCCATTGTGGCTTACAATATCGGCCTCCTTCTGATAGGGAATATTGTACTTTATCCATCCTTATCATTCCACATGTAAATGCTGATAAATCTCTCTCTTTCCTACCCCTCTGTCCTTGGCTACCTGCTTCATGGCAGACTTTTCATCCATGCCTTGCTTCTCATAGTAAGCCATATGCTCCTCAATGCTCATATTCTCCCAGGAAGAAATCTCCTCCTGACGTTTTTCTTCCAGGCTCTTGCCTTCCAACACCAGCACATATTCTCCGCGAGGCTCCTCTGTTTTATAATATTCCAGAGCCTGTTCCAAGGTGGTAGGGAATATGGTCTCAAACTTCTTGGTTAACTCCCTGCAAAGGGTAATCTTTCGCTCTCCCAAGGCTTCATAAAGCTCCTCTAAGGTACGCACCAGATGATGGGGTGCCTCATACAAAATCATGGTGCGGCTTTCATTTTGCAGTTCCTTCAATACTGCTGCCTTTTCCTTTTTATCTGCCGGCAAAAATCCCTCAAAACAAAATCTTCTGGTACTTAAGCCCGACAAAGTCAGAGCGGTAATGCAAGCTGCTGGTCCGGGCAGAGAAGTCACGGTAATCCCCTGCTCGTGACACATTTTCACCAGCACCTCGCCCGGGTCTGAAATGGCAGGGGTTCCTGCATCCGTAATCAGGGCAATATTCTGCCCATTCTGCATCTGTCCGATAAGCTGGTAGGCCTTTTCCACCTTGTTATATTCATGATAACTGGTCATGGGGGTATGTATATCAAAGTGATTCAGCAACTTAATACTGTTTCGGGTATCCTCTGCTGCTATCACATCCACTATATTCAAAGTCTCTACCACTCGTGGCGTCATATCTCCCAGATTCCCGATGGGAGTTGCACACAAATACAATTTTCCTGCCATAAAAATTCCTTTCTCCGGTCATTCACAAATAGCTATCCCTTTGGCATTACCACCCAAATCTTCTGGACAGTGCAATCAACAAAATACATAACACAAACAAAGCCTCAAATGACCAAAACATTATTTTATTTCTCATTTGCAACACTTCCGGACGCTTCCTGCCCACTAAGAATACAGGAATACCCACCAACAATTCTAATACAAGAATAAATACTAATCCCCATACTCCGTCCAGTACACTCTGCAGCGACCAATCTTGGTACAGCAGACAACGCACAACTACATATACTATCAGACATGCCAATACATTCAGAAACATCTGGCCGATTCCTACTGACAAATTCCCTTCGCAGTCAGCTATATTAAAAAACTCCAGCAGAATACCCTTTTCATAATGCACCATATCCTTGGCAATATCCAGAAAACGATTGCCCTTCTTTTCCTCTTCTTCTATTACATTCCAGTACTTATCTGCTTCAAAGGTCTCGATTTCTTCTTGCTCCTCCTGAAGCCTCCTACATACCAAAAGAGCACCTTTCAGTTCCTCAATCTGCTTTTCCAAATTTACAATGTTTTCAGTCACCGCCTCCGATAACGGCTTGACTCCATCCAACACATCTTCAATATCCGTAATGGACATTCCTAATTTTCGAAAAATAATAATTTTACGAAGTCGCATTACATCTTCTTCACTGTACTCCCGATAACCGTTCTCGCCTCGCTGAGGATTGATTAACCCTTCCTTTTCATAAAAGCGTACGGTAGCTCTGGGCACCTCCAAGTACTGCTCAATCTCTTTAATTGTCATAACTAATTCCTCCTGTATTCATGATTTTGAGCATACTGTAAGGTATAAACAAGGTTTACAGTCAAGGTTTTTTTGAAAATTTGTTTCAATTTGCTTCGTTTTACTAATTTATAGACTGCATAGGGAATTGAGAACATAATTTCCTACAAGCAGGTCTTGCAAAACGTTGCCCCTTGGCGAGGTCTTTTCGAGCCTAGTGGCGTTACGTTTTGGACGAAGCGAGAGCGCCCTGCGGTAGGATGTTATGTTTCCAATTCCCTAAGGTACATTTTGGAGATACCAATAAGCAAATGAGACAAAATCATATCAGCATCTTAGTACCCGTAAATATCATAAATTTCAGGCATGTATACCCCTGGCTCCTTGTAGACAATCAATGGCTTCTCCACGGTCATGCGGCTCTTTCCTCCACGGGTGGCTTCTATGAGCACCATGTTGGGTTCCTTGTCCACATAAGGATACACCAGTTGCATACGCTTGGGCTCCAGCTTATGCTGTACCAATGTAGTCATAATCTCCGCCAGACGAAAGGGTCTGTGCACCATAAAAAAATGTCCTCCCGGCTTTAAAAGTTTCGCCGCTTGCGAAATCACATCTGCCAGAGTACAAAGCACCTCATGGCGCGCAATAGCCTTGGGGGCATCCGGGTTGGTCAGTCCATGCTGACCAATCATATAGGGTGGATTGCAGGTAATAATATCAAAAGAAGCAGACTTAAATATCCTGTCTGCTTCCTTAATATCGCCTGTTACAATATCAATTTTTTCAGAAAGTCCGTTCAACACCACACTGCGCCTTGCCATATCCGCACTTTCCTCCTGGATTTCCAGGCCGGTCAAATGTGAGGCTTCCGTCTTGGCTTCCATAAGAATTGGTATGATACCGGTTCCCGTTCCCATGTCCAAAACCACATCGCCCTTCTTTGCCTTGGCAAAGCCTGACAAAAGCACTGCATCCATGCCGAAACAAAACTTTTCAGGATTCTGAATAATCTGATACCCATTTCGCTGCAATTCATCCAAACGTTCATTTTCCTTCAGATTAATTGTCATCGAGTTTTGATTTTCCTTCCTGTTTTTCTAAGCGCTCCAATTCACGCATTTCTTCCTTGGACAGCTCCATTTTGTCTTTTTTACCATGACGCTTCTTAAAGCGCAACTTACTGGCCTCGTACTCGCGGATTTCCTTTTCATCATTTACATCCACAACTACCTTTACCAGCTGGCGAAGTACATTCACACTCTGCACCTCACCCTTTAAACCATCATCTGTCGTTACATAATCCCCGATACTTGGCAGCTTACGATTCAGTTCTTCATAAGTCTCCTCTTCATGCTTCAGACAGCACATAAGTCTGCCACATACACCGGAAATCTTGGTAGGATTCAGGGACAGGTTCTGTTCCTTAGCCATCTTGATGGATACCGGTATAAAATCAGACAGATGGGTATGACAACAAAGTGGTCTTCCACAAATACCAATACCACCCACAATCTTGGTCTCATCACGAACACCAATCTGACGCAGCTCAATACGGGTCTTAAATACAGCTGCCAAATCCTTTACCAGCTCACGAAAGTCAATACGACCATCTGCTGTAAAGTAAAACAGCACCTTATTGTTATCAAAGGTATACTCTGCATCAATCAGCTTCATCTCCAAACCGTGTTTCTGAATCTTCTCCAGACAAACCTTATAAGCCTCTTTCTCCTTCTGCTTATTGGCTGCTTCCTGCTCAATATCTCTTTGGTTCGCAATACGAAGCACCGGCTTGAGAGGCTGAATCACCTTCTCCTCCTCTACTTCCTTCACATCGCTGACTGCCGTACCAAACTCAATACCACGGGCAGTTTCTACAATTACATGATCGCCTCGCTTAATTTCAAATTCTAAGGGATCAAAAAAATATATTTTTCCTGCTGTACGAAAACGTACTCCCACAACCTTAATCATTTACTTCTCCAATCTATTACCACAAAATTTCATTGCAATCCATTGTAGTATACCATAGATTTGGTATTCTGAAAAGGGAAAGTTATGGTACCACGATAATTTCATTGACATAATTCACCATGTATAGTAACATAATTTCTGTATTTTTTATAATAGGAGGAAATGAAATTGAAAAGCAAATACCTTTTATTTATCATATGTTCACTATGTGCATTGTTTTTAGTTGCTTGTTCCCAAAAAGCCTCTGACAATGACATATCAGAAAACGATACAAAGCAATCTGAAGACTCTTCCGATGTTGCAGAATTCAAAGAGGAATCTGATACCACAGAAAGCTCTGCTGTAGAAGATACCTCTGATATAAAGGAGGAAAAGGAAATGCAACTAAAAGATGAAACTCCCACTCTTACCGGCTACAATTGGCAAGGTACACAGGACGGTTCACTTCTTGTTTTCCAACAGGATGGCACCTTCCGTTATTATCGTTCCGCTGATGATCTTACAGACAGTTATTACGAAGGAACCTATGTTTTTCATGTTGGTAAGGATGCTGTAACTTACATTACAACCACATTAATCCAATACGGTGTAACAGAAGAGAAATTAGCCGGCGTCTTTGACAAAAACGATGAGTATGATGAATCTAATTTTGTCTGTTTTTCCCTTAATAATGAAGCCTGCATCATAGATGGCAAAAACTCCATTGAATCACCCTACGAAACACCCTATATGGGATTCTATTTAGAAGACGAAGGTTCTCTATATCTGGATATTGCTAATATGAATAGCGGTAATTATCATTTATTTATTGCAAAGTAGTAATCCTTTATACACCCAAATCCCTACTGGCTTTGGGTGTTTTTACAAATAAAACGGCGGGAGATTTTTCAATGTCATCTTAACTTAATGACATTGGAAAATTTCCCGCCTACAATAATTTAAAGAACTATATCCAAACTCAATTTGTTATATCATTACACTTTACCCATTCTCCTGAATCTCCAGAAGTAATAATTCCATAAGTAAATCAAAATTTACGTTGGCTTCCATACGCTTCTTGGCAGTGGATAATGCCTGTATCACTCTCTCTATACCTTCATAGCTACATCTTGCCGCAATCTTTCGCAGAGTCTGAACTTCATCCCTGAAAATCAGCTGGTTAGCATCCATGGTAGCTTTAAAAAGCAGTACATCGCGATACCAAATGGCTATGATGTCAAAGTAATCTTGTATCTCCAGCTTATATTCATTGATCTTTTTAATGGCTGCCACAATTTCCTGCATTTCCATATCTTTAATGTATTTCATCAGAGAAAGGGCTTCCGACTTAATATTTTCAAACTCCTCGGAAGAAGCTAAAAGCTTTGCTTTACCCACATTACCTCTGGCAAATCCTATACAAACATTGGCCTTATAATCCGGAACCTGTAGCTCCTCCATCAAAAACTTACGTATCAATTCGTCTCTTACAGGCTTCATGTTTAAGGTCACACAGCGGCTTAAAATAGTGGGTAACAGGCTGTTCATATTGGATACCAGCAACAGTATGACAGCATACTCCGGTGGCTCCTCCAAGGTCTTTAAAATAGCATTCTGAGCCTGAGGTGTCATCTTCTCCGCTTCATTGATAATATATACCTTATATTTGCTACTATACGGTTTGATAGCTACATCATTATTTACCTGGGCACGAATATCATCCACACTGATAGCATTAGGCTTCTCATGGCTCACATAGATGATGTCCGGCTGATTTTTGGACAGGGTCTGCTTACAGGAACGACACTTATTACAAGGTTCTATGCCTTCCTGCTCGCACTGCAAAGCCATAGCAAAAATCTTGGCAATGAACTCCTTACCGGAGGATTTTTCACCATTTATAATATATGCATGTGAAATTTTTCCTGTGGCCAGTGCATTCTGTAAATGCTCCTTAATCTGCTCCTGCCCTATGATATCCTGAAATCCTGCCATATTTCATCCTCCGTATCAAGTAAATATATCTAACAGCAATCCGCGGATTTCTCCTATTTTGGAGAGTATCGCCAGATTGTCCTTCTCATCCTTCATCAGTTCCCGGGCCAGAGCGTCAAGATTTTCATCCACAAGACGAACGATACCGTACACTCTGTGACGACCTCTGCGGTCCAGGAAATTCTCTCTGGAAAACTCGTGGGAACGGCTGACAATTTCATTCAGGAATTCCTTTACCAGTCCCCTGTAGTGCTTCATATCCCGCAAATCCTTACGCTTTGCCAGCTTATCACCCTCTTCAGTGATAGCCTGCATCAGTCCTTGTAGTTTGTTTTGCAGCTCTGCTTCCTCAATATGACTGACCAAGGTAAACTTAAAGGTAGTATCTCCCTGACTGACCTGGGCAGTGTGTTCCACAGGTGCTGCCTGCTGTATGGTGTTGATTTTCATGTCCATGACACACTATCTCCTTTCTGTCAGTGCTTATACTTACTATATCGGCAATTCAAAGCTTATGCATTATCCTGAATATAAGCAACTATATTTCTTAGGCAGGCTTCCAAAGATCCATTGTAAAAACTCTTAGGATTACCTGCTTCTTTAATCTTTTCCGGACTGAAATCCTTACTGTCTGCAAGGAATCTGCGACACATTTCTTCATAACGGGGATGCTCCTGCTTCCTCTCACGCCCCAAAGCACGTTGCAAACGCTCTCCATCATCCAGCTCAATCAAAACCGGCAGTACCTGCTCTTCCCCGAAATATTTCCGAATCTGCACATAAGCTTCCAAAGTACCTATAATACAATAGCTGTTTTGGCTCAAATCCAAAGAAGCATCTGCCACCGTAAAATACCGCCACAGCCCATGCACCGTGTTATAGACCCTATCTTCAATAATTTTGCCCTCTTCCCTCAGCTTTTGGAAGCCTGCTTCATCCGTGAAGTAATACTCTACACCTTCCTGCTCTCCTTCTCTCATGGGGCGGGTGGTGTAAGGCACAATACGTTTCAGCCCTAAATCCTTCCGGTCCAACAGCCTTTTATAAATTGTATCCTTCCCTGTGGAGCTTTTACCCATCAGGCAGACGATTTTTCCCATACTTTATCTTACCTCAAGTACTCTTATCATATTGGTTCTTCCGGCTACACCCAAAGGTAATCCTGCTGTGATTACCACGATGTCTCCACTGTTTACATAACCTGCTTTCTTAGCTTCCTCTGCTGCATGTACAAAAAGCACATCTGCAGAATACTCTTTATCAATTTCCAAAGGCTTTACACCATATAAAAGGTTCATCTGACGTAACACCTGAGGCTCCGTACTACAACCGATAATCTCACATGCCGGCTTATATCTGGCTACCATTTCTGCCGTAAAACCAGAAAGAGTAACAGTGATAATGGCTGCTGCTTTTAAATCCATAGCAATACTACAGGTTGCAAAAGAAATTGCGGTAGTGGTATCTGTATGATTATCCATTCCGTAACGGTACATTCTGCCACGATAATCAATATCCTTTTCTGCCGCTTCTGCAATGCGGGCCATGGTACGCACTGCCTCTAAAGGATAAGCACCTGCTGCCGTCTCCCCAGAAAGCATAATGGCTGTAGTACCATCATAAATGGCATTGGCAATATCCGTTGCCTCAGCTCTGGTGGGTCTGGGATTCTTAATCATGGACTCCAACATCTGAGTAGCAGTTATAACATGCTTACCCTGTGCTACTGCCATCTTAATCAGACGCTTCTGCAGTACCGGCACCTCTTCCAAAGGTACTTCCACACCCATGTCACCACGGGCTACCATAATACCGTCTGCTACACTTAAAATTTCCTCCACATTATCTATGCCCTGCATATTTTCAATCTTGGCAATAATTTTCATGGAGCTGTTCTTTTCCTCCAGAATCTTACGCACCTCTAATATATCCTCTTTGGTTCTGGCAAAGGAAGCTGCCAGAAAATCAAAGCCCAACTCACAACCAAATTCAATATCTGCTCTGTCCACATCACTGATATAAGGCATAGAAAGTACGGCACCGGGTACATTCACGCCCTTATGATTAGATACATAGCCACCATTTACCACATGGCAAATAATTTCCTCTCCCTTGATATCTTCAACCGTCATCTCTATCAAACCATCATCAATCAAAATGGTGGTACCTACAGAAATATCATCCTTCAGATTTTTGTAGGAAATAGCCGCCTTTTCGGCAGTTCCAATGATATCCTCTGTAGTCAGTACAAAGGTCTGTCCTGCCACCAGCTCCACCTTACCGCCTTCAAAATCGCGCAAACGAATTTCCGGTCCCTTAGTATCAATCAAAGCTGCTACAGGTAGATTTAACTCGTCGCGTACCTTTACAAATCTTTCATACTTACCCCTTTGCTCCTCATGGGTTCCGTGGGAAAAGTTAAAGCGGGCTACATTCATTCCTGCCAACATTAACTCTTTTAATTTCTCTTCTCCTTCACTGGAAGGTCCAATGGTACAAATAATTTTAGTTTTTCTCATAAATCTCTCCTCCGGTATCACCCTCTCTCTTGTGATACCTCTTTCCTATATATTATTGTAACACCCTTACATTACCATACTTACTAAGCCCCTGTACCTGCAACCCTTCTGCCATGCATACCTCTAAATAGGTAATGGTTTCTTTGGTAAACCTTTCTCCCGGCACCAGAATCGGCGTCCCCGGTGGGTACAGGTTTATAAATTCTCCAGCCGGACGTCCCTCAGCTTCTGTTAACGGCACTTCCCCCTGTTCCTGTTCCCAAGCCACATATAAAGGGACTTCTATTTCCGGTATTGGCATCTTGCTGACACTATGCTTTTGTCCACCCTGTAACTTTGCATCAATGGCAAGTAAAGCTTTTGTCAGCCTGTCATAACCTTCCTCTGTATCCCCGATAGTAAACATGCAAAGTACATAGCTTTCACACACCATTTCCGGCTGCAAGTGATACTCTGATAACAGCATATCATAAAGTTGGGGCCCCGACAATTCTGTTTCTTTCGTAGAAATAATCAATTTTCCTATATCCTGCTGCTTATTTCTACATTCCTCCATACAATTAGGCAAAATTTTCAAGTTTCGCAATCCTGACAAATCTGTCAGAAGTTTTTCCCAACGGACTTCCATGTCCGAAAATGCATTATCTTCCATTGCCATCTCCACAGCTTCTTCAATGCTACTCATCAATACATAGGATGGACTACTGGTTTGATAAATCCTTAAAAAGCGCTTTAATGTCTGTCTGTCAACAAGTTCCCCATTCACATGCAAAAGTGCCGTCTGGGTCATAGCCGGCAGGGTCTTATGCACACTATTAATCACCAAATCTACACCCATTCGGGCACTGTTTATGGCAAATCCGGATGTAAATCCCAAATGTGCTCCGTGAGCCTCATCCACTATTAAGGGAATGCCTTTTTCATGAACTATTTTGGCAATAGCTTTCACATTTGCAATACGACCTTCATAAGTAGGAGAAACAATTAACACTGCTGATACTCCCGGATGTGCCTCCAAGGCATCTTGTACCTGCATAGGAGTCACTGCTTCACAAATATCGTAATCTTTTGAAATCTCCGGATATATATAATGTAATTTCAGCTGTCGAAGATACGCTGCATGATATATGGATTTATGACAATTTCTGGCTATCAGAAGTTCTCCGCCAAAAGGAACTGCAACACTAATAGCACTTAAGATGCCACAGGTACTTCCATTCACCAGATAAAAGCTTTCCTCTGCGCCATAAGCTCTGGCCGCTTTTTCCTGTAGTTCTTTTAAAACAGTATCTGCATCATGCAGATTATCAAATCCCTCTATTTCCGTGATATCACGACTTGTCCAGTCTACAGGTAAATCTCCGGCTGTATTTCTCTTATGCCCCGGCATATGATAGGGATAGAAATCACTTTGACTATATTCAGTTAATCTGTCCAGTAGTATTCCCAATTTTTTCTTCCTTTATAATTTGCTCACTTCTGTATCCGCAATGTCTCCAACAAGGATACCCACTTGTCTGCGACGGTAACAATCCAGGCTTCCCTGTACATAGGCGGGATAATAGTCATAGGCCACATATGCTTACGAATAATATCCTTTTCCCGGTCCGTCAATTCAAAATCCCTGGTGGCATTCTTCAGGGCCCTTCCGGGATGAAAGAATCCATGAAGCTTAAACGGATTGATATGATCCTTATCGTGCCAGTCATACAAGAAGTAATCATGAAGCAACGCTCCACGAATCAACTCCCTGCGTTTGGTACGTATCTTCAACTTGTCCGCCAGCATTAAGCTATGCTTTGCTACATTGATACAATGGGCATGGACTGTCACTGTACCATGCTGGATATGCTCCCTGGTCTTCTGAAATTCGATTGACTCCAGTATATCCGCTCCGGCTTCCCGGATCTGTCTACGAAGCTGCTTTTCTCTCTCTTTGTTTACGGCTTGTTCATCCCTCATAATACACCCCTTACTAAAGCATATCCCTATTGTAGACCATATGTCCTTTTTTTTCAATTTGTTTTAAGAAAATTAGCCAAATGCTTACCATAGATAAAAAACACGCAGACTGTTTTCCAATCTGCGTGTATCTATCAATAAAACTTCCTACCTGTCATATTTATGTCCTTAAATTCATTATAAATTTGTTATTTACATTCGTCAACATCCTTACACAAAACTCTTTGCATAAAATCCCTTTGACCGCGATATGATTAGAGAGTATACTGTACTTACATGAGAGAATAGGAGGTTCGGATATGGCAAAAGAATTATGCAAACGTAGTGAAGTGCCTGTAGAATTTACTTGGAATTTGGCAGATATGTATACAGATATTCCCGCATGGGAAAATGATGTGGAAAAAATACAGATTATGACGGAAAAACTGGCAAAAATGGAGGGACATGTATGCGAATCCGCCGGCAATCTGTTGACTACTTTGGAACAGAATGCAGAGATTGAACGCATTGCCTACAAGGCTATGAATTATGCCAGCCGCTTAAGTGATCAGGATACCTCTGATGCCACACACCAGGCTATGAATCAAAAACTGCATGGCATTATTTCCAATATAAGTAGTACCTTATCCTTTATTGAACCGGAGATTCTGGAAGCAGATACTGCTACTTTGGAGCAGTTTTATAAGAAAGAGCCCGGTCTGGAGCTTTATCATAAGATGATTAATGAAATTCAACGCCTTAAACCCCATCGTCTATCCGCAGAACTGGAAAAGGTTATGGCTATGACCGGCGAGATGGGTCGTACTCCTTCCCAAACTTACTCCATTTTCACTAATTCTGACTTAATCTTTCCGGAAATGCAGGACGAAAATGGAGATACAGTACGAATTTCTCATGGCCGCTTTATTGCTTTGGAGGAATCATCTGACAGGCGTGTCAGAAAGGAGGCTTTTGAGAAATTATATGCAACCTATGATCAGTACAAAAATACTTTGGCAAGCCTTTACAGCGGTCAGGTGAAAAAACAAATTTTCAGTGCAAAAATGCGTAAATACGTATCAACCTTGGAAGCTGCTGTGGATGCCAACAATGTATCACCAACCGTTTATTATAACTTGATTCAAACTGTAAACTCTAATCTGGACAAGATGCATCGCTACGTATCCTTACGAAAAAAACTCTTGGGTGTCAACGAACTGCACATGTATGATATTTATACACCTATGATACCGGATTCTGCCAGAAAAGTGTCCTATGAAGAAGCAAAAGCTACCGTCCTAAAGGCTCTGGCTCCTCTTGGTGAAGAGTATGTGAAAGTTGTTGAAGCAGGATTTAACAATCGCTGGATTGATGTGTATGAGAATGTTGGAAAACGCAGTGGAGCTTATTCTTCTGATACCTATGATACTCATCCCTATGTACTGTTAAACTATAATGATACTCTTGACAATATGTTTACCCTGGCCCATGAAATGGGACACGCAATGCATTCTTATTTATCAAACAATGCACAACCTTTTATCTATGCAGAATACAAAATTTTTGTAGCAGAAGTTGCTTCCACCTGTAACGAAATTCTGCTGATGGAATATCTGCTGGCAAACACTACAGATCAAAAGGAACGTGCTTACCTTCTTAATCACTATTTAGATAGTTTCAAGGGTACCGTTTACCGCCAGACTATGTTCGCGGAATATGAACAGGAAACGAATCGTCTTGCAGAAACTGGGGAAAGTCTGACTGCAGACGTATTGAGCAAGATTTACTATGATTTGAACTGTAAATACTATGGTCCGGATATGGTATCTGACAAAGAAATTGCTGTAGAATGGGCTCGAATTCCCCATTTCTACTACAATTTCTATGTTTATCAATATGCTACCGGCTTTGCAAGTGCCGTTGCCATAGCACGTAATATTTTGAAAAATGGGGAGCCGGCGGTAAAGGCATACAAAGAATTTCTATCTGGTGGATGCACAAAATCACCTGTTGAGTTATTAAAAATAGCAGGTGTAAATCTGGAAAGCCCTCAGCCTATTCAGGATGCTTTAGATGTAATGAGTGAAATATTGGATGAGATGGAAACCTTAGATTTGTAAAACAAAAAAATCCTGCCCCAAGCGATATACCTTATACGAAACGAGAGTGGGTTCGTACAGGGAATATTGCTTAGGGCAGGATAATCTTTATTCTTTGATTTACTCTTCCAGTAACTGAAACTGCTCCACCATAGCCTTCAAATTCTGTGACTGTGCAGAAAGCTCTTCACTGGTAGCAGATGTTTCTTCTGCAGATGCCGAGTTATTCTGTACAACATCTGCAATCTGCACAATACCCTGCTGTACCTGCTCCATGGTAACTGCCTGCTCTGCTGAAAGCTCTCTGCTTTGCTGAGCTGCTTCTGACAATGCACGGATACCTTCAATAAGTTCCTGTAAAGCAGCCACTGTTTTAGCTGTAATAGCGTTTCCTTCATTAATTTCCTGTAGTGATTCTGCAATCAGACTATTAGTATTAACTGCTGACTGTGCACTATCTGCCGCCAATTTACCAATCTGGTCTGCTACTACCGCGAAACCACGACCACTTTCCCCTGCTCGTGCAGCTTCAATAGATGCGTTTAGAGACAATAAATTTGTTTGGGATGCAATGTCTTCAATTTCAGAAATAATATTTTCAATTTTCTTTGATGTCTCTGTAATACGATTCATAGCTTCCGTTAAAAGCTTCAAATCCTGGCTGGACTGTTCTGCTAAAGTTGCAAAATTCTGTGCACTTCGTGAAGCTTCCTCTGCCTGTTTTGCACTAAACTCTGCCTGACTGGTAACATTCTCAATGGTAGCCGTTAATTCCTCAATTGCTGCCGCCTGCGTAGTAGCCCCTTCAGCCAACATTTGGGCATTTTCTGCCAACTGCTCAGAACCTAAAGCCACCTGCTCAGAACCATCATTGATTTCTCGCATTGTACTGCTTAATGCCTGAGTAATATGTACTATTGCATCCTTCAGTGCCACGAAATCTCCAACAAATTCAATAGGAGGTTTTACCGCAAAATTACCTGCACCCACTTCTGTCAAACCAAATTTGATAGTATCTATGTATAAATGCAGATTGTCCACTGCCTCGTTAAATGAATTCGCCATATCTTCGAACTCATCGCCTGTATCTATTTGTACGCGTACATCCAATTCGCCTTTTGCAAGTTTTTTTGTGGCTTTTTGTATCTTTTCTACTGAAGTATGGATATCTTTTGCTGTGCTGGATGCAAGACGCATGGCAATTACCAGTGCTATAACAACTACCAAAAAGACTACAACTACCATCATAATACTAAAAAGCATTAATTGGCCAGAGACTTTATCACCCATTTCCCTATTCATAGCGATAAGCTTATCAGCTGCATCCATTACTTCTTGTAAAATAGGAGCTGCCTCTTTACGGAATTGTTGCAACGCTTCTTCATTATGATTCTTCATACCTGATGCAATGGCTTTGTCACGTGCTGCAATATATTTAGGATATTTCTCATTTATTAAAGCTGTTAATTCTTTTTCCTCTTTTGTCTCAAGCTTATGTTCAAACTCATAAAAATAGTAGGCTATTTTTTCATCTGTGACCTTAAGATCCTGCTGCGCCTGATTCAGTTCTGTTGTATCAGTTAGCATTATAATATCCCGGGCAAGAGCTCCATCCTTGTTCAAATAGGCACTATACTCACCCAAATCTCCTTGTATAAAACCATTTAACTCCAATGCCTTACTATAACGTGCATCTATGACCAATATTAATATTACAGCTATTATAGCTGCTATATTGGCAATCGATACTACCATAATAAAGCTTCTTTTAAGTCGATCCTTTACTTGCATATTCTTGGCATTTTTCATATAATACCTCCGTCACAATCCCATTTGTCTATACAATTATAATAACCAATTAATTGCATTTTGTCAATTTATAAAAAATAAGACCCGAAATAAGTATATTATCTATATACTATTTATGGAACTGGAATGTTCTTTTTTGTGTATTCGCACTGCAGTTCCACTAGCAGAAATCACTAACATATTTTCAATCAAATTTATCACATCAAAACGTACTCCCAGCAGTCCGTTCCCACCCTTTTCTGTAGCCCGATTTTTTAATAATTCAAGTGCCTCTTCCTTAGCATCGCTTATCTTTTGCGCCACAATATTATTGGCTTTTCCGGAAATATCACAGATTTCTCCACCTAACTCGCTAAACATTCCTATATTGAGAACTAATTCCGTATTAATTACATCAAAATATTCTGCAATATAATATCCCTCAAAACTATTCCCTGTTGTGCTTAAAAGATTTTTATTCCTAAACCGATATTGAATACTTTCTTTCTCAGCATTTTCAGCTTCTTTTAAGAGATTCTGTAGTGGTTCCTTAGCAGACACATGTACTATTCCTATATACAATAACTCTTCGAAATATTTACGATTTTTTTGAATTTCTTCTATCTTACCTTCCGTATTTACTTGTAATTTTTCTTTTGCAGAATGACATTTCTCACACAAAAACAATTGATTATGTTTGTGTGAAAACATGTGTCCCTCTTCTTTACGGCCTATTTTCTTATTACAAATACAACATGTTAACATTTGTTATTCCCCCATTCATCGATATATTAAAAATAGAATAGCATTTTTCAACAAAAAAAGAAAGCGCTTATGCACTTTCTCAATTTCAAAATAGAAATGCCCAGAGCCGGAATCGAACCAGCGACACAAGGATTTTCAGTCCTTTGCTC